>NZ_JBITFV010000003.1:0-535518 GCF_044456525.1 Promicromonospora sp. NPDC050880 | reverse complement strand
CCCACCCCCACCCCCCCCCCCCCCCCCCCCCCCCCCCCCCCCCCCCCCCCCCCCCCCGCGGGGGGGGGCCCCCCCGGCCGGCCCCCCCCCCGCCGTCGTCGTCCCTGGAACCGTGCTACGGGCGAGCCGTCACGGTGTGCGCCCACGACCCGCGGAACCCGAGGGTGGTGCGCCAGCCCTCGGCGGTCTTGGTCAGGGTGCGGCTCACTCCTTTGTCGGAGACGGCCTGCATCGTCTTGATCTGCCCGCTGGAGTACCGCGCGGTGACCTTGACCGATCTGACCCAGCCGAAGCCGAAGATGGTCCGCGCCTTCGCCTGCGTGAGCGTGCCCGTCCACGACACGTACGGGTTGCCGGGCGCCTGGGCCGAGTAGGGGTCCGACACGTGCGCCAGGTGCGACTGCGCGGCCGTGCCGAACGCGTCCCGGTTGCTCGCGGTGCCCGAGAAGCTGCCGCCCCGGCCCGACGCCGCGAAGTACGGCGTCTCGGCGATGCCGCCGGACGCGTTGCGCACCACCGTCACCGTCGACACGTCGTCCTGCCGGGTCGCGTCCACGGCCGCCCGCCAGACCGAACCCGACTCGCCGCCCTCCTTCTTCCAGCCCGTGTAGTTCTGGCTGGCGGTGTCGTCGTAGAGGTGGCAGTCGCAGGAGGCCTTCAGGCCCTCGGTCTTGTCGAGGACGGCGTAATTGCGGGCGACGATCGCCTGCGCCTGGAGCGCCGCGGCCCCGCCGTAACCGCTCGTCCCCCACAGCGACGGCATCTCGTCGATCCCGTACAGGTACTCGTCGTTGAGGGCCACCTGGTTGACCACGTTGGGTCGCGTCCCCGGGCTGCTGATCCGGAGCCGGCCGTGCCGGTAGGTGCCCTGGGCGCCGGTGACCGTCACGGTGCCGGAGGTGCCGGGCCAGTAGTCGGTGCCCGTCCACTCCAGGTAGAGGGTCGGGCGCGCGCCGATCGTCTGCCGCACGGTCCCGTTCTCGGTCACCGTGGCGGTCACTCCCGACGTGGTGCGTGCGATGGTGATCCGCCGGGCCGACGTGCCCGTGGCGAGCTGCGTCGAGGCGCCGTCCAGGAGCCGCCACGACCCGGCGGACAGGCTCAGCGTGGTGGTGGCCGGGTCGGAGGCACGGCCGAGCACCTGCACGTCGATCGACGTCCGCGGGTTGTTCGCGGTGCCGACGGTCGCACCGGTGTAGTAGTACCGCAGGATGTCGACGGCAGACCGGCCCGACCGGGCCATCTGGTAGGCACCCCACTGCGACATGCCGACGCCGTGCCCGCTGCCCGAGCCGGCCACGGCCCACGAGCCGGGCACGACCGTCACGGTCATGGTCGCGCTCGTCGCCGTGCTGGTGCGGAACCGGTACTTCGTCGTGACGGACGGGTTGACCGACGCCGTCGCCTTGCCCGTGGAGCCCGTGGTCACGAACTTCACCCGGACCCAGGAGCCGCCGCTGTACCGCTGCAGCGCCACCCTGGCGTTCTTCCGGACGACACCGTTGTACCGGTACACGACCGAGAGCGTCCGCGGCGTCGCCGCCGTGGTCGTCGACGTGCCGGAGGCGGTCAGCGTGTAGCCCGCCGCCTCGGCCGGCGCCGCGGACAGTCCGACCGCGAGGAGCAGGGTGACGAGGAAGGCGGCCGCACGGGCGAGCCGCGCGGCAGGAGCGGCGCTGATCAATGTGGACACATCGGGCAGATTCCCATACGAACGACGCCGGGCGGGTGACTTCCGAGGAAGTTCACCCGCCCGGCGTCGGTGTGCCGGCGGCCGCCGGTGCCCGGTCAGGCCCGGGGCCGGCCGATGTCAGTCGAGGTAGTCGCGCAGCACCTGCGACCGCGAGGGGTGGCGCAGCTTCGACATCGTCTTGGACTCGATCTGGCGGATGCGCTCACGCGTCACGCCGTAGACCTTGCCGATCTCGTCGAGCGTCTTGGGCTGGCCGTCCTGCAGGCCGAACCGCATGGAGACCACGCCGGCCTCGCGCTCGGAGAGCGTGTCGAGGACCTGGTGCAGCTGCTCCTGCAGCAGCGTGAAGGACACGGCGTCCGCAGGGACGACGGCCTCGGAGTCCTCGATGAGGTCACCGAACTCGCTGTCGCCGTCCTCGCCGAGCGGGGTGCTCAGCGAGATGGGCTCGCGGCCGTACTTCTGGACCTCGACCACCTTCTCGGGGGTCATGTCCAGCTCCTTGGCCAGCTCCTCCGGCGTGGGCTCGCGACCCAGGTCCTGGAGCATCTGGCGCTGGACGCGGGCCAGCTTGTTGATGACCTCGACCATGTGCACCGGGATGCGGATGGTGCGGGCCTGGTCGGCCATGGCACGCGTGATCGCCTGCCGGATCCACCAGGTGGCGTACGTCGAGAACTTGTAGCCCTTGGTGTAGTCGAACTTCTCGACCGCACGGATCAGACCGAGGTTGCCCTCCTGGATCAGGTCCAGGAACAGCATGCCGCGGCCCGTGTAGCGCTTGGCGAGCGAGACCACGAGGCGGAGGTTGGCCTCCAGCAGGTGGTTCTTGGCCCGCTTGCCGTCGTGCGCGATCCACTTGAGGTCGCGCTCGAAGCGGCGCTGGTCCTTGTCGTTCCGGTCGAACTCGGTGGTCGCGAGCCGCTCCTCCGCGAACAGGCCGGCCTCGATGCGCTTGGCGAGCTCGACCTCCTGCTCCGCGTTCAGCAGCGCGACCTTGCCGATCTGCTTCAGGTAGTCCTTGACCGGGTCCGCCGTGGCACCGGCGGTGACGACCTGCTGCGCAGGCTGGTCGTCGTCGTCCGTGTCGGAGACGACGAACCCGGAGTTCTCGTCGCCCTCCTTCGTGGCCTTGCCGGCGCGGCCTCGGGTCGCCTTGGTGGCGGTCTCCGGACCGGCCTCGGCCTCGTCCTCGGGGTCCTCGACGGCGACGCCGTCGGGCTCGATGTTGTCGTACTTCGACTTGCCACGGGCGGCTGCCTTCTTGCCGGCGGCGCCCTTCGCGCCCGGCTTCTTGCGCGTCTCCGTGGTCTCCTCGTCGAGGTCGTCGACCTCGCTCAGGTCGATGTCGTCCACCTCCTCGATCTCGTCGATCTCCTCCGGCTTCGCGGTGGAGCGCGCCGGAGCCTTCTTGGCGGCCGTCGTCTTCCTGGCGGTCGTCGTCTTCGCGGCCGCGGTCCGGGTGCGCCGGGCGGGCTTCGCCTCGGCGTCGCCGTCGGCCGGGGCCTTCGCCGCGACGGTGGAGCGCGTGGCCGCGGCAGCGGCCACCTTGGTCACGGTGGGCAGACCGACCTGCACACCGGCGTTGGCCAGCGCTCGCAGCACCGCCTTGAGCCGCTTGGCGTCACCGACCTCCGCGGTCTCGCATGCACGCCGGAAGTTCTCGGCGTCGACCGAGCCCTCGGCGGTGCCACGGGCAAGGAGCTCCTGCAGGGCAGGATGCTCGAACTCGCGGGGCAGGTTGTCGCGTGCGGGGGCAGGAGTGATGTCCTGGGGGGCTTTCAGCGGAGTGGGCGCCACAAACCGACCTTTCGGCATTCGAGGGGGCGGTGTACTGCCGACGTGGCCTTCACTGGACCTTCTTCTTCCGCCGGCGAACATATATATTGTACCGTCGGCATCCGTGTACGCCGCGACGAACGCGGCGATCGCGGCAAAGTCGGTGCGAAGTCACCTCGGGCGGGCCGCCCCGAGTGGGTGTGGGATTCTGCATGCCTTCATTTGCGTGCCAAGGGTCAACGAACCGGACCGCCCGACCATTCCCGGCGTGGCCGATCCGTTGCCGGCCAGCTCCCCGAGCGCCCCGCCCGGACCACCTCGTACGGAGCCCTCGTACGGAGCCGTGGGGTGCCCCCGGGTCCACCCCACGGCCAGCCTCAGGCCTTGACCGGCCTCGGGCTCCTGACCGCACTCGGACTGCTGTACCGGCCTCAGACCTTGACGGCGAGCACCGGGCACGGTGCCTCGACAAGGATGCGCTGGGCGCCGGCCCCGAGGATGAGCTTGCCGACCGGGCTGCGCTTGCGCAGGCCGATCACGATCAGTGCCGCACCGGTGCTCGTGGCGGTGCGGATCAGGTCCTCGGCGAGGTCACCCGTGCCCTGCTCCACCCGCACGTCGGCGCCCGCCGCGAGCCGGCCCACCAGCTCCTCGGTCTGGGCCTGGCACTCGTCCAGGGGCTGCTTCCCGCTCGTGACGACGACCAGCGGGACCTGGCGCTCCCGCGCCTCGGTGACAGCGGTGCGCAGAGCCTCCTGGCCCTCGGGCGTGGCGAGGTGACCGACGACGATCGTCATGTCCACCGACGCTACCCCACCGGAAGCCCCTGATCGTGCCTCACACGACCGCCACCTGGTCAGGATCGGTCCCGTCGCCGTCACCGGCTCCGTCACGGGCCTGCAGGTTGGCCGGACGATCGGTCGGACGATCGGGCCAGGCGCGCGACCGGGAGTCGCCGCGGGCGGCGGCGCCGGGTTCGTGCCGCGAGGAGTCCCGGTCCCGTCGCACCCACCCGGGCGGGACTCCCCCGACGATCGCGCTGCGCAGCAGCAGGGCGAGGCGGTACTCCGGGTCGACACCGAGCGCCTCGGTCACGCGCTCGACGGCGAGCCCTCCGTCGCCGTGCCACCACGCGATCAGCGCGAGCAGCAGGTAGGCAGGTGCCCGGCGACGCCGGGGCACGTGCGTGACCACCGCCTCCAGGACCCGGCGTGCGGGACCGGTGACGCCGGTCTCGGGCGGGACTCCCTGCACAGGGTCGATGATCCGCGCCATCACCCCGCTGATGGCCGCGTCCGTGTCCCCGTCCGCCTCACGGCGGGCCGTGCGACGGGCGATCTCCTCGGTGCCGGGCGCCAGGCTGAGCAGCACCGCGTCGCGGACCGGCGTGTCGGCCAGGGCGGCCCCGATCTTGCCGAGGGTCACGGGTGACAGCGGGTCGTCCTGTCCCGGGCGGGTGGCGGCCGTCTGGCGGACCGCGGACCGCCACAGACGGAGGCTCTCCGCGCCCCACTCGGCCAGTGCGGTCTCGTCGCTCGCCGTCGGGTACCGGGATCCGGCGAGGAGCCGCCGGAGGGTCTCGCTCCAGCGGGCGGCGGCGCGCCGCGCCTGGGTGCGGGCCGTCTCCGGCGCAGGTCGCAGGGCGTACCGCTCCTCGCGGGTGCCGGCCACCGTGCGCCCCTCCAGGACCATGTGGGCCGCGACCCGGCTGCCCTGGAGCACGGTGAGGGGCCTGCCCTGCGGCGGGCAGCAGAGCGGGTCGGTGCAGTCGAGCGCCCGGAATCCCGTGGGTGTCACGAGCCACACCTCCACGCCGGGCAGCCGCCGTTCGAGCCGGGCGCGGAGCACCTCGACGGCGCGCCGCGCTGCCGCCACCGGCCTGACCACGTCGGTCTCGGTGTAGAGCACGACGACGGCGCGGTCGGCGCCGTCGGCCACCACGTGGTCGGTGAGCCAGCGTGCGGTGGCGGCGCCGTCGGGCCCGCCCGGGTCGCCGGGCTCCCGGAGGCGGAGGTCGTCGATGTCGACCCGGGCCACGAGCCCGACCCGCTGACGCGGTCCCGTCAGGCTCACCGCGACGACGGACTCCGCAGGCCGGAAGCCGAGCCGGTAGGGGATGTAGGCCAGGAGGTCCTCCGGCCCGGCCACGCGGACGACCGTGGCGGCGGGCGGGGCCGGCGGCGCGGGCGGCACCGCCGGGGCCGGCCGGCCTCGGCCGGTGCTCCGGCCCGTATCCGAAGCCGGGAGCGGATCAGGAACCGTGGCGGGAAGCGGTTCGGGAGCCGGGCCGGGAACGCGTACTGCGTCCGGGCCGCGGTTCAGGTCGGCGTTCAGGTCGGCATTCAGGTCAGCGTTCACGTCGAGATCCACGTCAGGACTCGCGTCGAGGGTCAGGTCGAGGTTCGCGTCACGGCGCGCATCGGAGTTCATGCCCACGATCACAGCCGCCCGGCGACGCCCCGGCACCGTCAGGAGCGCCCGTGTGGACAACATGCTGCCTGTGGAGGAGGTCCGTGCGGCACGCTGTCCGAACGAGGGTCTCTCCGGCTACCGTGTGCGACGTGCCTCACCTCGTCACCGTCCGCCGCACGGCCGCGCTCGCCGCCGCCGTCGGCCTGGCGCTGGCGACCGCCGGGTGCGGTTCCGGGACCGAGCAGCCGGCGTCCGCCTCGGCCGGCGAACGCGCGCCGGAGGCCGGTGCCGTCGCGTCGGGCGGGCCCACCGAGCTGCCGACCTTCGACCCGTCGTCGGCCGTGGCGACGTACGCCGACGGGTTCCCTGCCGATCTCTTCCCGATGCCGGAGGGCGCCACGCTGCTGGCGTCGTCGGCGCGGCCCGTGACGGCAGGTGCCCGGGCCGCGGGCCCGCCGATGACGCAGGTGACGCTGAACCTGTCGTCGCAGCTCCCCGCGAAGAAGGTCGTGGAGCAGGCCCGGAAGATCCTGCTGGACCAGGGCTTCAGGCAGATCTCGGCGCCCGAGTCGAGCGGGCTGACCGCCCAGACCGCGTTCCTGCGGATCACGCGTGCGAAGTCGGGCGAGGTCCAGGAGTCGCTCGTCGTGGGGGTGCTCGACGACGGCGACCGGCGCCTCGCCTCGATCAGCGGCACCGTCCGCACCCCGTAGGACCCCATAGGCTGGGCGGGTGTCCGCCTCACCCACCCGTGCCGGTGCCCTGACCCCCGCCGCTCTCCTCGACGCCGAGAACCTCCGCACCGACGTCGATGCCGCGGTGTCCGCCCACCTCGACCTGCTGGGTGCGGAGGTCAGCGCGATCAGCCCGAGCGCCCAGGCGATGGTGGACGAGGCGGCCGGCCTGCTCCTGGGCGGCAAGCGGCTGCGAGCGGCGTTCTGCTACTGGTCGTTCCGCGCGCACGGCGGTTCCGCGGACCCGGCGGACCCCGCGCGTACCGCGGCCGTCCGCGTGGGTGCCGCGCTCGAGCTGTTCCAGGCGGCGGCACTGCTGCACGACGACGTCATGGACAACTCCGACACCCGGCGCGGACGGCCCACCGCGCACCGGGCGTTCGCCGCCCGGCACGCCGCAGCCGGCTGGGCGGGCGAGCCGGAGGGCTTCGGCGACGCCGCGGCCATCCTGCTCGGCGACCTGGTGCTGCTGGCCGCGCAGCGCGAGCTGACCGCTGCGCTCGCGCCGCTGCCGCCCGAGGTGGCCGGACCCGTGCGGGCCCGGTTCGACGCCATGCAGAGCGAGGTGGTCGTGGGCCAGTACCTCGACGTGCTGGTCCAGGCCGAGCCCTGGGGCGACGACCCCGCCTCCGACGAGGAGCGCGCCCGCCGGGTGCTGCGGGCCAAGACCGCCAGCTACTCGGTGGCCGCGCCGCTGGCGATGGGCGCGCTGCTGGCCGGGAGCGGTGCGGACGCCGCATCCGGGATCGAGGCGGCCGGCCTGCCGCTGGGCGAGGCGTTCCAGCTCCGGGACGACGTGCTGGGCGTGTTCGGCGACCCCGCGGTGACCGGCAAGCCCGCCGGGGACGACCTGCGCGAGGGCAAGCGCACGGTGGTCGTGGCCCGCACGCTGGCGCTGCTGCCCGACCCGCACGGGGAGCAGGCCGCGGTCCTGACCGCCGCGCTCGGCGATCCGGGGCTGACGGACGAGGACGTCGAGCGCGTGCGCGGGGTCATCGTCGGCTCGGGCGCGCTCGACGCCGTGGAGCACCTGATCGACGACCTGGCCGTCCGCGCCCACGCGCTGCTCGGCCTGGCCGACCTGAGCGAGCCCGGACGGGGCGTGCTGAGCGACCTGGCGCACGCCGCCGTCGACCGGACCGCCTGAGCGAGCAGGCCGGCCGCGCCGGGACGGAGCGACCACGCGCCGGCAGGCACCAGCGTCAGCACCCCCGGCTCAGAACCTCCCGGCTCAGAACCTCCCGGCTCAGAACCTCCCAGCTCAGAACGTCCAGCTCAGAACGTCCAGATCGTCACCTCGGCGCCCTGCTTGAGCCGTTCGCCCGCGGACGGTTCGGTCTCCACGACCCCCTCGCCGAACAGCTCGCCGAAGCCGCGCACCGTCACCCTGTACCCGGCGTCCTCGAGCGTCGTGGTGGCCTCCTCGACGGACAGGCCCACGACGTCGGGCACGGTGCCCCGGGGGCCGCCGCTGACGACCATCGTCACGCTGCTGCCCTGGTCGGCGCCCTTGCCGCCGGCGGGCTCGGTCCGGAGCACGGTACCGGGCGGTGTCTGCTCGTCGAAGACGGTCTCCCGCTTCACCGTGAAGCCCTCGGCCCGCAGCGTGTCACGGGCCTCCGGCGCCGCCGTCCCCGCGACGTCCGGCACCGTGACCGGCGGTGGCCCGTCCGACACCGTGAGCCGCACGTGCTCGTCGACCGGGATCATGTCGCCGTCGCGCACCGACGCCCAGATGACCTCGCCCTCGGCGCCGTCGTTCGTGTACTCGCGGGACACCTCGACGTCCGCGAGGCCGGCACCCTCCAGCGCGGCGACGGCGTCGGCCTGCGGCATGCCGACCAGGCCGGACGGGACCTCGGCCAGCTCCTGACCGAGCGAGACCACGAGCCGGACCGGCTCGTCCCGCTGGGTGCGGCTGCCCTCGTCCGGCCGTACCGAGATGACCTGCCCCTCGGGCACGTCCGAGTCGTACTCCTGCGTGCTCGACGGCGTGAGACCGGCCTCGGTCAGCGCCTCCTGCGCGCGTTCCTCGGTCGCCCCGACGACGCCGTCGGGCACCACCGCGTAGGCCCCCGGACCACGCTCGACGTACCACCAGGCGCTGAACAGGACCGCTACCAGCGCGACCGCCAGCAGGGCGGCACGACCGCGCCGCCGCCGGCGGGGCGGCGGCGGGACCGGCGGCACGGGCGCACCCGCCTGCACGGGCTGCACCTGCTGGGCCGCCCACCGGCCCACCTGCGGCCGCTCGACCACGGCGGTCCGCGCCGCCTTCACCGCGGCGGACGACGGCGGGGGCGCCGCCTTCGCGGGGATGTCCAGCACCTCGTTCGGGATCTGCCGGAACGTGCTGCGCAGCGCGTCGAGCGCCACGACGGCGTCGGGCGGGCGCTGGGCCGGGTCCCGCGCCGTGAGCGCGCGGACGAGCTGGTCCAGCGGGCGGCCCAGGTGGCCGGCGAACGCGCTCACGGGCGGCACGTCGCTGTTCACGTGCGCGAACGCGACCTGGATGGGCCCCTCCCCCTCGTGCGGCAGCCGGCCCGTGAACATCTCGAACGCGAGGATGCCGACCGCGTAGACGTCGGCGCGCGCGTCGACGTGACCGGTCGAGATCGTCTCCGGCGCCAGATAGGCCACCGTGCCCAGCACGGTGCCCGTGGTCGTGTTGGACACCTCCGAGATCGCGCGCGCCAGCCCGAAGTCGGCCACCTTGGCCCGCCCCGTGCCCTCCTCCAGCAGCACGTTCTCCGGCTTGATGTCGCGGTGCACGATGCCCTTGGCGTGCGCGGCCGCGAGCGCGGACAGGACCACGTCGAGGATCGCGAACGTGCGGCGCAGCGTGAGCTCACCCTCGCGGATCAGGTGCCGCAGGTTGGTGCCCGGCACGTACTCCATGGTGAGGTAGCGCATGTCGCCGTCGATGCCCTGGTCGTAGACCGCGACGACACCGTGGTGCTGCAGCCCGGCGGCCGAGCGCGCCTCGCGCTCGAAGCGCTGCAGGAAGCTCGCCGCCTGGTCGCCCTCCGCCAGGTGCGGGTGCATCACCTTGAGGGCGATCTCCCGGTTCAGGCGCGTGTCGTGCGCGCGGTAGACCGTGGCCATCCCGCCGCGCGCCACGCGCGCCACAATCCGGTACCGCCCGTCGACCAGGCGGCCGATGAGCGAGTCTGCCGTCACCTGAGCCACGGGTGGGAGTGTACGGGGGACCGCCCACACGCCGGATGAAACGCGCACACCGGACAGGGGACGTTGCGGGATCGTTGCGGATCACGGGGGCGGGCCCCGTCGCCTAGGCTTCTCCTGTGACAGATCTCGACGCCCTCGTGGGCGAATGGCTGACCCTCCCCGACCTCGCCGAGACCCTCGACGTCGAGGTCGGCAAGTGCCGCGGCCTCGTCCGTGACCGGTACGTCGTGGGCATCAAGCGGGGCGACAACAAGACCTTCCAGGTGCCCGCCCGGTTCGTGCTGCCCGAGGTCGACGGGCGCCCCGGCCCCATCCCGACCTTGCGGGGCACGGTCATCCTCCTGTCGGACGCCGGCTTCTCCGACGAGGAGATCATCGAGTGGCTGTTCACGCCGAACGAGGAGCTCGGGGAGCAGCCGGTGGACGCCCTGATCAACGGCAAGCGCGCGGCGGTGCGCCGGGTGGCGCAGACGCTGCTCTGACGGACCGGAGGACCGTCAGGCCCGCAGCATCTCGGCCACCTGGAACGCCAGCTCCAGCGACTGCTGGTGGTTCAGGCGCGGGTCCACCAGGGTCTCGTAGCGCAGCGCGAGGCCTGCGTCCGAGATCTCCTCGCTGCCGCCGAGCACCTCGGTGACGTCGTCGCCGGTGAGCTCCATGTGCAGGCCGCCCGGCACGGTGCCGAGCGCCCGGTGCACCTCGAAGAACCCGGCCACCTCGTCGAGCACGTCCGTGAGCCGGCGGGTCTTGTACCCGCTGTCGGACGTGATCGTGTTGCCGTGCATCGGGTCCGTCACCCACGTGACGTTCGCGCCGGACCAGGTCACCGCCTCGACGATCGACGGCAGCACGTCCCGGACCCGGCCGGCGCCCATGCGCGTGATGAAGGTCAGCCGGCCCGGCAGGTTCTCCGGGTTGAGGCGTTCGGTCAGGGCCAGCGCGTCGTGCGGCGTCGTCGTGGGGCCGAGCTTGACACCGATCGGGTTGGCGATGCGGGCCATGAAGTCGACGTGGGCGCCGTCGAGCTGGCGGGTGCGCTCGCCGATCCACAGGAAGTGCGCGCTCGTGTCGTAGGCCTTGCCCGTGCTCTGGTCCGTGCGGGTCAGCGCCCGCTCGTAGTCGAGCACGAGGGCCTCGTGGCTCAGGTAGAACTCCACCGAGCGCAGCGCGTCGAAGTCGGCGCCGCACGCGTGCATGAACCGGATGGCGCGGTCGATCTCGTCCGCCGTCTTCTCGTACCGCGCGTAGGCGGGGTTGCGCATGAAGCCGCGGTTCCACTCGTGCACCTGGCGCAGGTCGGCGAAACCACCCTGGGTGAAGGCACGCACCACGTTCGCCGTCGCGGACGAGATCCGGTAGGCCTGCTCCAGCCGCTCCGGGTCGGGCGTGCGGTCGGCGTCCGTGAACGGGAATCCGTTGATCATGTCGCCGCGGTAGGCGGGCAGCGTGACGCCGTCGCGTGTCTCGGTGTCGCTGGAGCGTGGCTTGGCGTACTGGCCGGCCATGCGGCCCATCTTCACCACGGGCGTGCTCGCGCCGTGCGTGAGCACCACCGCCATCTGCAGGATCGTGCGGATCTTGTTGCGGATGCGGTCGGCGTTCGCCTCGGCGAACGTCTCCGCGCAGTCCCCGCCCTGGAGCAGGAACGCCTCGCCCCGGCCGGCGGCGGCGAGCCGCTCGGTCAGGGTGTCGGCCTGTGCGGGCACCACGATGGGCGCGGCCTGGGCCAGGCGGCCGGTCGCCGCCGCGAGTGCTGCGGCGTCCGGCCACGTGGGCTGCTGGCGTGCCTCCAGCGTGCGGAAGTGGTCCAGACCCGTGGGGCCCGTGGCCCGCCCGGCCGGATCGGTGACGGTGCTCATCGACGCGCCGCCCGCCGTACCAGAGCCCGTGGTGCCAGAGCCGGTGGTGCCAGTGGTGCCCGCACGGTGCTCAGTGCTCCGCCGGGGCGGCCGGCACGAGCGGCTGGCCGATGTCCGACAGGATCTGGCCGAACCACTCCTGCGAGACGTCGAAGGCCTTGCCGCCGGCGATCCGCGGGAACGCGATCGCCTTGAGGCGGTCGCCGTCCTCCTCGTCGTGGCCGATGACGCCGGACTCGCCGCGCAGCGCGCACTCGACCGCGTAGTCGGTCATCGACTTGATCAGGCGCAGGTCGTCGCCGTTCGCGGCGGCGGCGCGGGAGAAGTAGCCCGACTTCTGGACCATCGTCTTCTCGGCGCCGAGCTTCTCCGCGAACTGCTTGGCGAACCACTGGCCGGGGTTGATCGTGTCGAGCTTGACGTGCCCGAACGGGTCCCGCTCCACGGTCTCGCCCGCGGCCTCGAGCTGCGCCACGATCTCGTGCATGCCCGCACCCTCCGACAGGAAGATGTTGACGTTGCCCTGGGTGTCCATGACCTCGCGCAGGCGCTTGGCCTCGCCCTCGATGTCGATCTCGAGCTCGGGCAGGAACACGGCGTGCACGTCCCAGCGCTCGCGCGACAGGCCCAGCGCCGGCGCCCACTCCTGCTCGTCCAGCCACTCGCGGTAGGCCTTCGCCGTGGCCGCGGTCAGCCAGCCGCAGTGGCGGCCCATGACCTCGTGCACGATGAGCATGCGCGGGCCCACACGGTTCTCGCCGATGATGTTGGCGGCGAACTTCGCGCCCTCCTCGGCGGCGGTCCACGCGCCGAGCGACTGCTTGATCGGCACCACGTCGTTGTCGATCGTCTTGGGCAGGCCGACGACCGTGAGCTCGTAGCCGTTCTCGTGCAGGTACGCGGCCAGGTCGGCGGCGGTCGTGTTGGTGTCGTCGCCACCGATGGTGTGCAGCACGTCCACGCCGTCGGCCTTGAGCTGCTCCGCGGCCACGTGCAGCGGGTCCTGGCCTTCCTGGACCAGGCCGCGCTTGACCGCGTCCTTGACGTTGGTGAGCTTGACGCGCGAGTTGCCGATCGGCGAGCCGCCGAAGCGGTGCAGGACGTGCGCCTGCTTGCGGGCCTCCTCGTCGATCTCGATCTTGTTGCCGGTCAGCAGGCCGTGGTAGCCGTGCAGGTAGGCAATGATCTCGATCTCGGGGTCGAGCTCGGTGTAACGCTCGATCAGGCCGCCGACCGACGACGACAGGCAGGGCGCGAAGCCGCCGGCGGTCAGCAGGGCCACACGACGAACAGCCATCGGAGGAGCACCTCTCATCAGGGGAGTTTCGCGGTGCCGCAGCCGGCGTTCGCCCGCGCGGCACCCTTCGTCGTCATCCTACTGACGGGTGGGGACGGCGCTCGGCACGTCCGGTGAATGAGCACCCGCGTCCCGCGGCGGCGCGGGCGTGCCATACTGCCTGCGAGCCTCCCGGCTGCCTCAAGGGCCCGGGAGGCTTTCTGTTATGACGACACGACTGATGATCCGGCCCACGACCCCTGCCGACCAGCCGCTGCTGGAGCGGCTCTGGCTCCTGTTCCGGCACGACATGTCCGAGATCTCCGGGGCCCTGCCCGACCCGAGCGGCCAGTTCCGCCGCGAGCGCCTGGACGCCGCGTTCACCGACCCGGGCTGGCGCGGCCTCGTCGCGCACCTGGAGGCCGACGGCGGCGCGCCGGCACCCGTCGGCTTCGCCCTGGTGCGCGGGCTGGACGGTCCGGCCCGCGTGCTCAGCTCGTTCTTCGTGGTGCGCGGGGCGCGCCGCGACGGCGTCGGACGGCGTCTCGCGGCGCACGTGCTGGCGAGCTTCCCGGGTCGCTGGGAGATCGCCTTCCAGGACGCCAACGTCCCGGCGGTGCGGTTCTGGCGCGGGGTGGCCACGGACGCCGTCGGGCAGGCGTGGACCGAGGAGCACCGCGCGGTCCCGGGCCGCCCGGACCTCCCCCCGGACACGTGGATCTGCTTCACCACTGCCACGCCCACCCCGGCATGAGTTCGGTGGGGGGGGGGGGGGGGGGGGGGGCGCCGCCCGGCCCCCCCCCCCCCCCCCCCCCCCAACCCCCCCCCCCCCCCCCCCCCCCCCCCCGGGATTGTTTGGGGGGGGTTGCCGCGAGATCGGTCACTCCACGGACCGATCTCGCGACAACCGACCGAACTCGGCCTCCCGCCACACAGCAGGCGCCGGATGTCTCAGCCGATCAGGTGCAGGCTCTCCTTGTTCTTGTCCGCGTACAGGCGCTCGACGTCGGCGTCGAAGTCCTTGAGGAACACCGCGCGCTTCACGCTCTGCTTGGGCGTGAGGTAGCCGTTCTCGATGGTCAGGTCGCCGGACAGCACCGTGTACTTGCGGATCGACTCGGCCTTGGAGACGGCCTTGTTGGCGCGCTGCACGGCCTGGTCGAGCGCGGCGAGCACGTCGGGGTCCGTGCGGGCCTCGTCCACCGACAGGGCGGGCTTGCCGTGCATCTTGAGCCAGCCGGGCAGGCCCTCGGCGTCGAGCGTGATGAGCGCCCCGATGAACGGCTTGTTGTCGCCCACCACGACGCACTGGCTGACCAGCGCGTGCGCGCGGATCCGGTCCTCGAGGTTGGACGGCGCCACGTTCTTGCCGCCCGCGGTGACGATGATCTCCTTCTTGCGGCCCGTGATGGTCAGGAAGCCGTCGTCGTCGAGCACGCCCAGGTCGCCGGTGCGGAACCAGCCGTCCTCGGTGAACGCCTCCGCCGTGGCGGCCTCGTTCTTGTGGTACGCGGTGAAGATGTGGTGGCCCTTGAGCAGGATCTCGGAGTCCTCGGCGATCCGGACGCCGCAGCCGGGCAGCTGCAGGCCGACCGAGCCGATCTTCGTCGCCGTGGGGCGGTTCACGCAGGTCGGGGCGGTGGACTCCGTGAGGCCGTAGCCCTCCAGCACCTTGAGGCCGAGGCCGCGGTAGAAGTGGCCCAGGCGCTCGCCCAGGGGGCCGCCGCCCGACACCGCGAACTCGGCGCGGCCGCCGAGCCGGGCGCGCAGCTTGGAGAACACCAGCGCGCTGGCGATCGCGTGCTGCAGGCGCAGCCCCAGCCCCGGGCCCGACGGCGTGTCCAGGGCGCGCGACCAGGCGATGCCCGTCGCCGTGGCCCAGTGGAAGATCTTCGCCTTGCCGCCGGCCGCGGCCGTCTGCTCGGCCGTGTTGTAGACCTTCTCGAACACGCGCGGCACCGCGAGGATGAACGTCGGCTTGAACTCGCCCAGGGCGTCCACCAGCGTGGTGGTGTCGCCCCAGTGCCCCGTGACCACGCCACCCGCCACCGCGAGCACGTGGATGTAGCGGGCGAACACGTGGGCCATCGGGATGAACAGCAGGGTGCGTCCGCCGTCCTTGGCGAACACCTCCGGCACGGCCTCGACGGCGTTCACGGCGAGCGACGCGAAGTTGCGGTGCGTCAGCTCGGCACCCTTGGGGCGGCCCGTGGTACCCGAGGTGTAGATGATCGTCGCGATGCTGTCGAGGTCCGCGAGACCGCGGCGCCGGGCGATCTCCTCGTCGGGCACGCCCGCCCCGTCGGCGGCCACCGCGTCCAGCGCGCCGTCGTCGATGACGAGCACGTCGGTCAGCAGCGGGACGGCGGGGCGCACCTCGCCGACCGTGGCGGCGTTGGCGGCGTTCTCGGCGAAGAGCAGCTTCACCTCGGCGTCGGACGCGATCCACTCGACCTGCTCGGCCGAGGACGTCTCGTACACGGGGACGGGGACGGCGCCGGCGGCCCAGACCGCGAAGTCCAGCACGGCCCACTCGTACCGCGTGCGGGACATGATGCCGACCCGGTCGCCCGGCTCGATGCCGCGGGCCACCAGGCCCTTGGCCACCGCGACCACCTGTGCGTCGAACTCGCCGGCCGTGACGACCCGCCAGGGCTCACCCTTGCCTGCGGGGACCTCCATCATCGGCTTGTCGGCGCCCTTGCCGACCCGCTCCGCGAGCACGTCGTTGAGGTTGGAGGTGGGGGGCAGCTCGATGAGGATCGGGCTGAAGATCTCGTCCATTCTGACTCCAGTGGCAGTACTGACCGTGCCTGCAAAGATACCGGGAAACGGACGCTGCGTGGTGCACCTGCGACGGTCGCTACCCTGGGTGTGCGCACCTTTGCGGTGCAACCCCCTTCCCGACGGTCCGTGCGGCCGTCGTGCAACGAGAGAACGTGAGGACGCATGCACGCCATCGGGGTCGACATCGGCGGCACGAAGATCGCTGTGGGAGTCGTCGACGAGGACGGCAACATCCTCGCCCAGGTACGGCGGGAGACCGACGCCGACGACGTCGCGAACATCGACGAGGCGATCGCCGACGCCTGCAACGAGCTCGTCAAGGAGCACGAGGTGGGCGCGATCGGGCTCGCCGCGGCGGGCTTCGTCAGCCCGGACCGGACGTCGGTGAACTTCGCCCCGAACATCGCCTGGCGCGAGTACCCGCTGGCCGCGAAGGTCGGTGCGCTCGTGGACGCCGACGTGCCGATCGTGGTCGAGAACGACGCGAACGCCGCCGGCTGGGCCGAGTTCCGGTTCGGAGCCGGCCGCGACGCCACCGACATGCTGATGCTGACCGTGGGCACCGGCCTGGGCGGCGCCGTCATCTCCGAGCGGGAGCTCGTGCGCGGCAAGTGGGGCATGGCCGCCGAGGTGGGCCACATGCGGGTGGTGCCCGAGGGGCACTACTGCGGCTGCGGGCACGAGGGCTGCTGGGAGCAGTACGCCTCGGGCAGCGCGCTGGAGCGCGACGCCCAGCACGCCGCCGTCGCGCGCGTGGACCAGGCGGCCCGCCTGCTCGAGCTCTCCGGCGGCGACCCGGCGAAGATCCGCGGCAAGATGGTGACCGAGGCGGCCCAGGAGGGCGACCCGCTCGCCGTCGAGCTGCTCGCCACGCTCGGCCGCTGGATCGGTGAGGGCTCGGCCTCCGTCGCGGCCCTGCTCGACCCGGAGCTCATCGTGATCGGCGGCGGCGTCGGCGCGGCGGGCGACCTGCTGCTCGGCCCCGTGCGCCGGGGCTTCGAGGCGCAGCTCTCCGCGATGGGGCACCGCCCCGTCGCGCAGATCGAGCTCGCCGAGCACGGCAACGAGGCGGGCATCGTGGGCGCGGCGGACCTGGCCCGCCGCTGAGCCCCACCCGGCACGGGGGGGGGGGGGGGGGGGCGCCCCCGGGGGGGGGGGGGGGGGCCCCGCCCCCCCCCCCCCCCCCCCCCCCCCCCGGCGCCCCCCCCCCCCCCCCCCGGCCCCCCCCCCCCCCCCCCGCGTCTCAGACCACTGCGCCCGGGCCGTCGTCGTCCGGGTCGCGCTGGTGCGGCATGCGCCAGACGAGCACACCCAGGCCGGCCACGAACAGGCCGAGGCCGATCTGCCCGACCAGCGGCGGGATGTCCAGCGCGGGCACCGCCGCGGACAGGATCATGCCGATCACGGCCAGCACCGGGACACCCACGACGAAGCTCCACGCCATGGTGAGCAGCGGGTCCCGGGACAGCAGCGGCGGCGGCTCCGGCGGCGTGAAGTGCGACTCCTCCTCCTCGAGCGCCTCCGCCTCGGGCGACAGCGGCCAGTCGCGCGGACCGCTGGGCGGGTTCGCGCCCGTACCGCCCGGTGCAGCCGGACCCTGGTCGCCCGAGCGCCCGCCACCGGTCCAGTCGCCGGCCGCCCAGCCGCCGTCGGTCCAGCCGGCGACGTCGCCCGCACCGCCCGGCCGCCCGCTGCCGGGCCGGCCGCCGCTCGACCGCCCGGGGTCGCCCCCGGTGTCGCCGCGAGCGTCGCCGACGGACTCCCCCTCGTCACCCGGCCGCGAAGTCTGAGAAGATTCGGCGGTCTTCCCCGGTCCGGCGGCCTCGCCGTCGGACCGGGACACGTCGATGTCGCCGAGCGTGGCGACGATGTCTGCCCAGCGCGAGGCCACGTCGTCGTCGCCCAGCTCCCGGGGGGTGTCGCCGGGCACGTCGTCGTCGCGGTCGTCGGTGTTCGATGCGGCCATGCGCACACTCTATTGTCGTCAGGGGGCCCGCGGGGTCGGGTCGTGAGGAGGAATCTTGTTCTACTGGGTGATGCGGAACCTGTTGGTGGGCCCGCTGCTGCGCCTCGCCTACCAGCCGTGGGTCATCGGGGCGCGGAACGTGCCGCGCACCGGCGCCGCGATCATGGCCAGCAACCACCTGGCGGTGATCGACTCGTTCATCCTGCCGCTCCTGATCCCGCGCCGGGTGACCTTCCTCGGCAAGTCCGACTACTTCACGGGCAAGGGCCTCAAGGGCAGGATCGTCGCCTGGTTCATGACCGGGATCGGCGTCATCCCCGTGGACCGCTCGGGCGGGGCCGCCAGCGAGGCGGCGCTGCGCACCGGCCTGCGGGTGCTGCGCGAGGGCAAGCTGTTCGGCATCTACCCCGAGGGCACCCGCAGCCCCGACGGTCGCCTCTACAAGGCCAAGACCGGTGTGGCCCGGATGGCGCTCGAGTCCGGCGCACCGGTGATTCCCGTGGCGATGGTCGACACCGACGTGGCGCAGCCGGTGGGCCGCACGCTGCCGACGTTCATGCCGCTGGGCGCCGTGATCGGCGAACCCCTCGACTTCAGCCGGTACAAGGGCATGGAGACGGACAAGTTCGTGCTGCGTGCCGTCGCCGACGAGATCGAGTACGCGATCCTCGCCCTGTCCGGCCAGGAGTACGTCGACGCCTACGCCGCCAGCGCCAAGGAGCGTGCGGCGCGAGGCGAGCCGCCGACCCCCAGCTCCGAGGAGGGCCCCGGCGGGCTGCCCCTGCCGGAGGTCGAGAAGCCGCGCCGGCCCGGGCGGCGCTGAACCGGCTGACTCCGCCGGGCGGCTGACACGCCGGCCAGCACCTGCGGGAGCGAGAGGTGCTCCCGCAGGTCGGTTGCACACGGTAGACAAGGTCTACCGTGTGCAACCCCTCCCCGCGGGGCACACCGTCCCGCGCGACGCGCCCGGCGGTCGACCCGCTCCCTGACGATCGTCGGCGCGGTTCCCGGGAACGAGCGGTGTCACACCCGCCGGGCCGGCGGTGCCGTGGAGGCCCGCTGCACCAGGCTGGTCGCGAGCTCGGTGCGCAGCGTGTGCCCGCTGGCGGTGCGGGCCCGGTGCACGAGGTCGACGGCGGTGGCGCCCATCTCGGAGAGCGGCTGGCGCACGGTGGTCAGCGGCGGGTCGATCCAGGGCGCGACGGGCAGGTCGTCGAAACCGACCAGCGAGACGTCGCGGGGCACGGCCAGACCCGCCTCGCGCAGGGCCCGCAGCGCCCCGAGCGCGGTGTCGTCGCTGCTGGCGAAGATCGCGGTGGGCGGGTCGTCCAGCCGGAGGAGCCGCTGCGCGCCCTCGTAGCCCGAGGTGACGCCGTAGGCGCCCACGTGCACCAGGTCGTCGTCCACGACGAGGCCTGCCCGGATCATGGCGGCGCGGTAGCCCGCGAGCCGCGCGATCGCGTTGTCCTGCTCCAGCGCACCCGTGATGGTGGCGATCCGCGTGTGGCCGAGGGCCAGCAGGTGTCCCGTCGCCTCCAGCCCGCCCTGGAAGTTGGTCGCGCCGACGCTGAGCATGCCCTCGGGCGGCCGCTGCCGCGGGTCGACGACGACGAGCGGCGTCCCGGTGTCGGCCAGCGCGCGCCGCGCCTCGGCGTCGGGCACGGCCACGATGCTGACCAGGCCGTCAGTGCCGCGCTCCAGCGCGTGCCGCACCCACGAGCTGCAGTCGTCAGGATCCGGCTCGACGGCCAGGACGACGTCCAGCCCGAGCCGGCGGGCGCCCGCGACAGCACCTCGCACCACGGCCTCGGACCAGGTGCCCTCGAAGTCGACGATGCGCACGTCGATCATGCCGGTGGGCTTGGCCGCCGGCGGGCGGACCTCGTAGCCGTGCCGTTCCAGCACCGCGGTCACCTTCGCGCGGGTCGAGCCGGCGACGTCGGGCCGGGTGTTGAGGACCTTGGAGACCGTCGGGACCGAGACGCCCGCCTCGGCCGCCACGACGGCGAGCGGGGTGCGGGGCTGTTCCGTTGCCATGGGTCCTCCGACATTCTGCGAGCCACGTTTCCGAAATCAGGATCGTAGCGGATCCGCCGGAGCATCCGGCCACGAACCGAGGCAACAGGCCAGGACTGGAACGGGCGCCCCGTTGACATGCCCGCACGGCACGTCTACTCTCCCGGCGTCTTTCCGAGATAGATCTTCGAAATTTCGAAGACGGCAGTCGCGGATCAACAAAGGAGTGATCGTGAACAGGACACCTCGCCTCGCCGCAGCGGCGACGGCGTCGACCCTCACGCTGGCCCTCGCCCTGACCGGGTGCGGGCGCAGCGACGAGGCCGGCACCACGACGGACGGCTCGACGGCCCTCACGGACGGCCCCGCGACGGGCACCGTCGAGGTCTGGGCCATGGGCACCGAGGGCGAGCTGCTGCCCGAGCTCGCCGAGCAGTTCGAGGCCGACAACCCCGACGTGACGGTCAACGTGACGCCGGTGCCGTGGGAGTCGTCGACCGAGAAGATCAACACCGCCATCGCGACCGGCGAGGTGCCCGACGTCATGCAGGTCGGCACCACCCTGGTGAGCGGTTTCGTCGGGCTGGACGGCCTCGCCCCCACGCCCGAGGAGATCGACTCCGAGGCGTTCTTCCCGGGCGCCTGGGACACCACGGTGGTCGACGGCACCTCCTACGGCGTGCCCTGGTACGTCGAGTCACGCGTGCTGTACTACCGCACCGACCTCGCCGAGGAGTCCGGCGTCGCGGCGCCCGAGGACTGGGCGGGCCTCACCGACTTCGCGGCCGGCCTGCAGGACGCCGGGGCCGACCACGGCATCGCGCTGCAGACCCGCGGCAACTCCACGGCCCTGATGTACCTGCCGTTCTACTGGCAGGCGGGCGGCGAGATCATGGACGACGCCGGCGAGTTCACGCTCGACAACGACGCGCAGGTCAAGGCGCTGGAGTACTACTCCTCGTTCATGCGTGACGGGCTCGCCCCGCCGGTGCTCGTCGAGGACGAGAAGGTGCAGAACTTCATCGACGGCAAGCTCGGGTCCTTCGTGTCAGGCCCCTGGGAGCGCGCCAACCTGCTGACCACGGCGGGCGACGACTTCGCCGACAGGTTCGGCGTGGTGCCGCTGCCGGCCGACGAGGAGACGGCCTCCTTCATCGGCGGCTCCAACCTCGCCGTCCTGGCGGACGCCGCCAACCCCGACGCGGCGTGGAAGTTCGTGCAGTTCGCCACCGACCCGGCCGTGCAGGTGGACTGGTTCGAGATCTCCAGCGACCTGCCCGCCGTCCAGGCCGCCTGGGAGGACCCGGCCCTGGCCGACGACGACGCCGTGGCCGTCTACGAGGACGTGCTGACCACCGCGCGCTCGACCCCGGCGATCCCGACCTGGGCCGAGATCGAGCATGAGCTCGACCTCATCATCGAGCAGGTCATCGCCGGTGACGTCACGCCCGAGGACGCGGCCACGCAGATGCAGGACGCCGCGACCGCCATCGGGACGGGTCTGGACTGACCGTGGCCGTCTCCGCACGCCGCCGCCGCACGGGCCTCGCCGCCTGGGGCTTCGCGCTCCCGTTCACCGTGCTGTTCGCGGTGTTCCTGCTGGTCCCGGTCGCGTCCTCGCTCTACATGGCGTTCACCGACATGCGCGGGGCCGACCTGCGCAGCCCGTGGGCCGTCAACTTCGTCGGGTTCGACAACTTCGTCGAGGCGCTCACGGACCCGAAGTTCCAGCAGGCCGCCGGCAACACGCTCTACTTCGTCGGGGTGGCCATGCCGCTCACCCTCGCGATCGCGCTGCTGCTCGCGGTGCTGCTGAACTCGGGCCTGGTGTGGTTCCGGTCGGTGTTCCGCGTGGGCTTCTACGCCCCCGTGGTGACGTCGATCGTCGCGGTGGCGGTCGTGTGGCGGTTCCTGCTGCAGCCCGACTTCGGTCTCGTGAACTCCGCGCTCGGCGTGGTCGGGATCGACGGCCCGCGGTGGCTCACCGACGAGGCCTGGGCCATGCCGTCGCTCATCGTGATGGCCACCTGGCGCAACGTCGGGTACTCGATGGTGATCCTGCTCGCCGGCCTCCAGGGCATCCCCCGGGACGTGTACGAGGCCTCGGCGATCGACGGCGCCGGGCCCGTCCGCCAGTTCTGGTCCGTCACGGTGCCGCTGCTGCGGCCCACGCTGCTGTTCTGCGCGGTCATCACCGGCATCGGGTACCTGCAGTTCTTCGAGGAACCGTTCGTGATGACGCAGGGCGGACCCCTGGGCGCCACCAACTCGGTGGCGTACGAGATCTTCAACCAGTTCGGGTTCGGCAACTACGGCCTGTCCGCGGCCATGAGCTACGTGCTCTTCGTCGCGATCGTGATCCTGTCCTACCTCCAGTTCCGCCTGCTCAGGACGGAGAAGTGATGGCCGCCTCGACCCGGCCCCGCCGGCTGACCCCGCGCGCGATCCTGCTCAACGTGGCGCTCCTGGTGGGCCTCACGGCCTCCATCGGGCCGCTGGTGTGGATGGTCGTGTCCTCCGTCAAGCCGGAGGGCGAGATCCGGCAGTTCCCGCCCACGCTCATCCCCGAGCAGCCGACGTGGTCCAACTACACCGAGCTGTTCGCCTCGCTGAGCTTCCCGCGCTACTTCGTCAACTCGGTGGTCGTGGCCCTGGTCGTGACGATCGGGTCGGTGCTGTTCAGCGCCATGGTCGGGTACGCGCTGGCCAAGCTCGACTTCCCCGGCAAGCGGACGCTGTTCGCCCTGGTCATGGGGACGCTCATGGTGCCGGGGATGGTCACGTTCGTGCCGCTGTTCGTGCTGGTGGCCAACCTGGACCTCGTCAACACGTACGCGGCCCTGATCCTGCCGTTCCTGGCGGCGCCGTTCGGGGTGTTCCTCATGCGGCAGTTCATGCTCGACGTCCCGGACGAGCTGCTCGACGCCGCGCGTGTCGACGGTGCGGGCGAGTTCCGCACGTTCTTCCGCATCGTGCTGCCGCAGGCGCGGCCGGCGCTGGCGACGCTCGGCATCCTCACGTTCCTCGGGTCCTGGAACAACTTCCTGTGGCCGCTCGTGGCCGTGCAGTCCGCCGACAGGTACACGCTGCCCGTGGCACTGGCTCTGTACTCGACCGGCCAGAACACCGTGCAGTACGGCCTGCTGGTGGCGGGCGCCACCGTCATCGTGCTGCCCATCCTCGTCGTCTTCCTCGTCCTGCAGCGGCACATCGTGCAGGGCATCTCCACCACCGGCCTGAAGTAGGAGTTCTCCCGTGACCGAACAGATCACGCTGCCCACCGCCCCCGGCTTCCTGTGGGGCGCGTCCACCGCCGCCCACCAGATCGAGGGCGGCAACGTCAACAGCGACTGGTGGGCCAAGGAGCACGTCGCCGGGACGCTGTGCGCGGAGAGCTCCGGCGACGCCGTCGACAGCTACCACCGCTACCCCGAGGACATCGCCCTGCTGGCGGACGCCGGGCTGAACGCGTACCGGTTCTCGGTCGAGTGGGCACGCATCGAGCCCGCCGAGGGCGAGATCTCCCGGGCGCAGCTCGCGCACTACCGGCGCATGATCGACGCGTGCCTGGCGGCGGGCGTCACACCGGTGGTCACGCTGCTGCACTTCACGCTCCCCCGCTGGTTCGCCGAGCGCGGCGGGTGGTTCGCGGCCGACGCCGTCGATGCGTACGCCCGCTACGTCGAGACCGTCACCTCGATCCTGGCCGACGTGCGGCACGTGGTCACGATCAACGAGCCCAACATCACCTCGATGATGCTCGGCGCGAGCCGGCGCACCAACCTGGACGCCGCGGGCCTGGCAGCTCCCGACGAGGCCGCCTCCGAGATCCAGGCGACCGCCCACCGGCGCGCCGTCGACATCCTGCACGGGCTGGGGCACGTGCGGGCCGGGTGGACCGTCGCGAACCAGGTCTTCCAGGCGGCGCCCGGCGCCGAGGCCGCCCGGGACGCCTATGCGTACCCGCGCGAGGACTTCTTCCTGGAGGTCGCGCGCGACGACGACTTCGTGGGCGTCCAGAGCTACCTGCGCACCATCATCGGGGCCGACGGCGAGCCCATCCCCTTCGGCGACGACGTCGAGAAGACGCTGACCGGCTGGGAGTACTACCCGCAGGCGCTCGGCGAGGCGCTGGAGTACACGCACAAGATCACGGGCGGCGTACCGATGATCGTCACCGAGAACGGCATGGCCACGGCCGACGACGCCCGCCGCATCGACTACACCCGGGGCGCGCTGGGCGGCATGGCCCGCGCGATGGCCGCCGGCTGCCGTGTCGAGGGCTACCTGCACTGGTCGCTGCTGGACAACTACGAGTGGATGAGCGGCTTCGCCCCGACGTTCGGGCTGATCGCCGTGGACCGGACCACGTTCGAGCGCACGCCCAAGCCCAGCCTTGCGTGGCTCGGCACGGTCGCCCGGACGGGCGAGCTGCCCGCCTGACGCCTGGACGCACCACCTGTCACGACTACGACGACGTAGAGGAGACACACCATGAGAAGACACCGGACCGCGGTCGCGGCGGCTGCCGTCGCCGCGCTCGCGCTGACGGCGGTGCCCGCGAGCGCCGTCGACCGGACGGCACCGGCTGCGAGCGCCGCCGTCGGCCTGGGGCAGGACGCGCCCCGGACGGACGGCACCGGCTCGGAGCGACGTGAGCTCCGTACCTGGGCGGCGGACACCTGGCGGTCGTTCGACGCGCTGGTGGTCGAGGAGACAGGCCTGCCCGACGACAACATCGGCGGGGACCTGGACCCGGCCACCCGGGGCGGGTACACGTCGCCGACCAACATCGGCGCGTACCTGTGGAGCACGGTCGTGGCCCGGGACCTGGGGCTGATCGGGTCCCGTGAGGCGCACCGCCGTCTGGCCACCACGCTGGACACGGTCGCGGGGCTGGAGAAGCACGAGCCCAGCGGCATGTTCTACAACTGGTACGACCCGGCCACGGGCGCCAAGCTCCTGACGTTCCCCACGAGCGGCGACCCGGTCAAGCCGTTCCTGTCGAGCGTGGACAACGGCTGGCTCGCGACGGGTCTGCTCCTGACCGCGCGCGCCGAGCCGTCCCTGGCCCGTGCGGCGGACGCCGTCCGCGAGGAGATGGACTTCGGCTGCTACTACGACCCGGCACAGAACCAGATCCGGGGCGGGTTCTGGGACACGGACCCGCAGGAGACCGCGCCCGTGCCGGGTGACTACTGCGGCATGGGCACGGACGTCTGGTACACGGGCCACCACTACGGCGCGTTCAACACGGAGCCGCGCATCGCGTCGTACCTGGGCATCGCCGAGGGGCAGATCCCGGCGGAGCACTACTTCGGCACGTACCGCACGTTCCCCGACACGTGCGACTGGTCGTGGACCGAGACGCGGCCGGTCGGGCAGTGGGCCGAGCACCTGGGCGTGCCCGTGTTCGAGGGCGCGCTGCCGTACCGGGGCATGCGGGTGGTGCCGACCTGGGGCGGCAGCATGTTCGAGGCGCTCATGGTGCCGCTGTTCGTGCCCGAGGAGACGTGGGGACCGCGGTCGTGGGGCCGCAACCACCCGCTGTACGTGCGCGGGCAGATCGAGCACGGTATGCAGGAGGCCGACTACGGGTACTGGGGCTTCTCGCCGTCCAACGACCCGGCCGGCGGGTACCGCGAGTACGGCGTGGACCAGCTCGGGCTGGACGGGCCGGGCTACACCTCGGACCAGGAGCGCACGACGTTCGACCAGCCGTACGAGGGCTGCCGCGAGGGCTCGCCGGCGCCGACGGAGTACGGCGACGGCGTGGTGACGCCGCACGCGTCGTTCCTCGCGCTGCGCTACGCGCACGGTGACGCGATGGCCAACCTGCGCAACATCGCCGCGGACTTCGACGCGTACGGCCCGGGCGGCTTCTACGACGCCGTGGCCGTGCGCAGCGGCCAGGTCTCCCAGCGCTACCTCTCGCTGGACCAGGGCATGATCATGGCCGCGCTCGGCAACGAGCTGGCCGACGACGCCGTCCGGCGCTATGTCTCCCGTGGCGACCTGGAGCGCGAGGTGCGACCGCTGATGGCCATGGAGACCTTCGCCGTCGGCCGCGACTGAACCCGCCCGCCGTGTCAGGCGCACGGGTCGCTCCGGTGACCTGTGCGTCTGGCACGCTGGATCTCCGCACCATCTACGAAGGGGTAGTTCCTTGTCCTCCGTCGACCTCGCGTCCCGCCTGGGGCGCACCGTGCTGTACCAGATCTACCCGCAGTCCTTCGCGGACGGCAACGGCGACGGGATCGGCGACCTCGTCGGCATCGCCGAGCGTCTGGACTACCTCGCGTGGCTCGGGGTGGACGCGATCTGGCTCAGCCCGTGCTTCGTCTCGCCGTTCGCCGACGCCGGGTACGACGTCGCCGACTTCATGACCGTGGCACCGCGCTACGGCACCAACGAGGACCTGGCCCGGCTGACCGAGGAGGCCGGACGGCGCGGCATCTCCGTGCTGCTCGACCTCGTGGCCGGCCACACCTCGGACCAGCACCCGTGGTTCCGCGCCTCGGCCGACGACCCGGACGACCACCGGTTCGTGTGGAGCGACGTGCCCGCCGAGGGCTTCCAGCCCGGTCCGGGGAAGCGGGGCGGGTACTACAAGCCCAACTTCTTCCCCGTGCAGCCCGCGCTCAACTTCGGGTACGCCCGCACGGACCCCGCCGAGCCGTGGCGGCAGCCCGTCGACGCCCCGGGCCCGCTCGCCAACCGGGCCGCGCTGCGCGAGATCATGGCGCACTGGTTCGGCCTCGGCGTCGCGGGGTTCCGCGTGGACATGGCGGCGTCCCTCGTCAAGGACGACCCCGGCCACGTCGAGACCGGGAAGCTGTGGCACGAGATGCGTACCTGGCTGGACCGCGAGTGGCCCGGCCGCGTGATCATCAGCGAGTGGGGCGACCCGCGGGTCGCCGTCCCCGCGGGTTTCCACGCCGACTTCTTCCTCCAGTTCGGCGGGGACGACGACGGCCTGCCGCTGCGCTCGCTGTGGAACAACGGCGCGGGCACGGTGAGCGAGTCCTGGGCCGAGCTCGCGCCGTGGGCCGGCGCGGACGGGGCGGGTGACGCCGCCACGTTCGTCACGGCCTGGCAGGCCGCCACGGACGCCATCGCGGCGACGGGCCGCGGCGGCGTGGTGGGCCTGCCGACGTCGAACCACGACTTCACGCGGCTGGTGGCGGGCCCGCGCGACGCCGAGCAGGCCCGCGTGGCACACGTGCTCACGATGACGTGGCCCGCCCTGCCGTCGGTCTACTACGGCGACGAGATCGGCATGCGGTACGTGCCGGGCACACCCACGCTGGAGGGGTCGCGGCTGGGCCCGTCCTACGACCGGGCCGGCTCGCGCACCCCGATGCAGTGGGGCGACCTGCCCGCGGACCCCTACGGCCCGGGCAGGCCCGCGGACTCGACGTACCTGCCGCAGGATCCCGACCCGGAGCGTCCGACGGTCGCCGCCCAGATGGACGACGCCGGCTCGCTGCTGCGCCTGGTCCGCGACCTCGTCGCGCTGCGGCACGACGACCCGCGCCTGGACGCGGCGGCGCCCGTCGAGGTGCTGGCCACGGGGTACCCCTTGGCGTACGTGCGCGGCGGCACGCTCGCCGTGCTGCTCAACCCGGGGAGTGCGGCGGTGCGGTTCCCGCTGGCCGGCGCCACCGGCGGACGGCAGGTGCTCGCCCGGGGGTTCCGGGCGGAGGCGGACGACGGTGGAGCGGAGGTCGTGCACCTCGACGGCCACGGCTACGCCGTCCTCGACCTCGCGGTCGTGTAGCGCCCGACGCTACCTGGTACGCGCACCGGCCCGGTGCGCGTACCGGGTTAGCCTTGGCCCCGTGGAACTGATCCGGAAGGGCAAGGTTCGCGAGGTCTACGCGGACGGCGACGATGTGATCCTGGTGGCCTCCGACCGCGTGTCGGTGTACGACGTCGTGCTGCCCACGGCCGTACCCGACAAGGGCGCGATCCTGACCCAGCTCTCGCTGTGGTGGTTCCGGCAGTTCGCCGACCTGGTGCCCAACCACGTGATCAGCGAGGACGTGCCCGAGGAGTGGGCCGGCCGCGCCATCCGCTGCAAGAAGCTGTCGATCGTGCCGGTCGAGTGCATCGCCCGCGGGTACCTCGCGGGCGGCGGTCTGGACTCCTACAACGCCACCGGCACCGTGTCCGGCGTGACGTTCCCCCCGGGCCTGGTCGAGGCCGACCGGCTGCCCGAGCCCGTGTTCACGCCGTCGACCAAGGCGGACGAGGGACACGACGAGTACATCTCCGTCGAGGAGATCGCCAAGGAGCTGGGCGCCGAGACCACGGACCGGCTCCGCGAGCTCACCCTGGCCATCTACGAGCGCGGTGCCGAGATCGCGCGCGAGCGCGGCGTCATCATCGCCGACACCAAGCTCGAGTTCGGGTTCGACGCCGACGGCGTGCTGACCCTCGCCGACGAGGTGCTCACGCCCGACTCCTCGCGCTTCTGGAAGGCGAGCGAGTACGAGCCCGGCCGCGGGCAGTGGTCCTACGACAAGCAGTTCGTCCGCGACTGGTCGAGCACCCTGACCGGCTGGGACCGCACCTATCCCGGTCCGGAGATCCCGGACGACGTCGTGGCCGAGACCCGCGCCCGATACGTGGAGATCTACGAGCAGCTCACCGGCGAGACCTGGGGCTGAGGCGACACAGGCTGAACGGGGTGGGTGAGGCAGCCGCCTCACCCACCCTCGTCATTCCCCGCGAGGCTTGAACTTGACGACCTTGTTGTCGCCGGGGCGGTTGAAGCTGCCCGTGAAGGCCCAGTTGATGTACCCGCCGTCGCCCTTGCGCGTGACCGTCCCCGAGTCGAGACCGACCACGTAGAACTCCCCCACCGTGGCGAGATGCACCTTCCCCGAGACGTCGGGCCCGAACTCGAGGTCGATGTCCCGGTGCCGGACGATGATGTTCTTGTCCGGGAACGCCTTCGCGTACTCGTCGGCCAGCGACCTGCTCTTCTCACCCCGACCGCCCGGCACCTCGCCGTCGAAGCCGGTGCCCGGGTACGTGCCCTCGTCCTTGTCGTACAGGGGGTTGCGCCAGTCGCCGCCCAGCCCCTGCTTCTCCTTGCCGTTGGTGTAGTAGTCGTCGTCCGGCTCGAACCTCTCGTGCTTGCACCGGGGGGCGGGCTCGACCGTGACCTTGTTGCCGTCGACGTCGGTGATCTCGAACGACGACTCCTTGAGCACCCGTTCCTCGTCCGTGGTGATCCACTCGCCCTTGAGCAGGTCGATCCCCTGCCAGCGCACGCTGGTCTCGACCTTCTCCTCGGTCTTGGTGTCGTCGTACGTCAGCTCGCGCACGTTGCCGTGCTCCTCCAGCTCCGCACGCAGCTCACCGCCGTCCTCCTGGTCGTCCCGGTCGATCTCGATGTCGCCCTTCATCAGCATGCCCTCGGCGTCGCGCGGGAACAGCTCGTCGACCATCGGGGTGAACTTCTCCCGCAGGTCCGGGTACTGGTTGAAGTCGAGGATGAACTCCTGGACGGACGAGGTGCCCTCCTGCTCGTTCCTGCTGTAGCTGCCGCCCGCCTCGAAGCCGTACGGCAGGTCCGTCTCCACCTCGAACCCGGCCTCGTAGAGCGTCGCGAGCGCCTGGTCGTCGATGGTGAGGTACATCTGCACCAGGTCGCCGTTCTCGTCGAAGTACACGGTGGTCTTCGTCGAGCCCTTCCACGTGGCGCCGACCCCGCCCTTGCCCATCAGCTTGCCGAGCTTGTCGCTCTTGCCCCACGGCCCGCCCGGCCCGAGCGCGCCGGAGACCAGGAAGCCGCCGATGTCCGTGGACGTGTAGCTCACCTCGTAGAGGCCGTTGTCCCAGAGCCGGTCCTCGACCATGACCTCGCCCTCGTAGCTGCCCTCGGCACTGCCACCGGCACCCACGCCCTTCTTGTCCTTGCTCTTGCCGCCCTTCTGCCCGTCGATCCCGACGTTGACCGTGACCTTCTTGGTCTCGGTGTCCGCGTCGTTGACGACGTGGTGGTCCGGCTCGTCCTCGAGATGCTCGTCGTAGCGCGTCTTCGCGGGCTCGCAGCCGGCCTGGAACTGACCGCCGAAGGCCCCGCAGGCGCTCTCCATGCCGGACCTCAGCCGGTCCGTGGCCGACTGCCACGAGATCCACTCCTGCGCGTCCTCGACGCTCGTGAACTCGTACGCCGTGTCGCTCGTGACCCCGTCGATCGCGGACACGCCGAAGGAGATGGGCGAGCCGAAGATGTCGTCACCGGACACCCCGCCGCCGAACCCGCTGCCCGTGAGCATGTGCACCCGGACGCGGCCGTCGCCGAGCCGCTCGATCATCACGGCCTCCGTCGTGCTGAACCGGAAGAACAGGAACGACGTCGTGTGGTCCTCGATGTGGGTGTTGACCTGGACGTAGCAGTCGGGCTCCATGTTGTAGTACGCCGTCGTGACGCACTCGTAGAGCCACCCTGACGTCGCGGCGCGCTCCCGGCCGGGCCTGGAGTCCTTGTACGCCGCCCACTCCGCGTCGCACACGTCCTCGGGAACGGGGAGCCACTTGCAGCCGATGCGGACCTTCGGCGGGTCGAGGCCGACGTCCTCGCTGGTGGGCATCGTGCGGTTGCACTCCTCGTCGTCCGGGTCGTCGCTCTCGTCGCCCCAGCCGGCGGTCACGCAGTCGACGATCTTGTCGTTGCCCTCGCGCTCCAGGCTCTCGTCCCGCCCGCCCGAGACCACCGTCTTCCAGACGTCGTCGAGCTCGGTCTCCGAGACGGTGAACAGGCAGGTCGCCGGGATCGGGTACCAGACGCAGTCGACCTGGATCACGACCATGGCGGTGTCGTGATCCTCCTGGGCGACCCGGGACAGCGTGAGCTCGTCCTCGCACGAGGCGTCGCCCGGCCGGTCGTCGTCCTCGCCGTCCCCGCTGTCCCGGTGCTCGCCCTCCCGGTGCTCGCCCTCCCGGTGCTCGCCGTCGCCCGGCCCGTCCTCCGGTCCCGGGACGCAGTCCTCGGTCTGCCCGGGCTGCCCGATCGACTGGACCGCGCACAGGAGCTGGTCGCTCAGGTTCCGTCCCACCGGCGTCGCCGCTGCGACGACCACGGCCACCACCAGGAGCAGCAAGCCGACGACGGCGACGTACTCCAGGAGCGCCTGGCCACGCTCGTCGGAGGCAGGAGGCCACCGGCGGCCCGGGGCGCCACGTGTCGTGCGGGGGTCAGGTCTCCTGGGCCGGCACGTCATCCCGAAGACTCTAGGAAGCGGTGTGTGCCGAGGCCAGAGGCTCAGGTCCCAGCCACCGATGGGTCCTCGGGCCCAGCCGGGAGCCGGGCCGGGCAGGCGTGTCAGTGACTCCGGATAGCGTGCAGGCCGTGAACAGCTCCGCGTCCGTCGGTGCCCGGGCGCCGTACCAGGCATCCTTCGAGGATCTCGGCACGCCGCTACGGGACGTGACCTTCGTCGTGGTGGACCTCGAGACCACCGGCACCAACGCCAAGGAAGGCGGCATCACCGAGATCGGCGCGGTCAAGGTGCGCGGCGGCGAGGTGCTGGGCGAGTTCCAGTCGCTGGTGAACCCGGGCCAGCCGGTCCCGGCGTTCGTGGCGCGGCTGACCGGCATCACCAACGCCATGGTCGCCACGGCACCCGACATCGCGCTGGTGCTCCCGAGCTTCCTGGAGTTCGCGCGCAACACCGTGCTGGTGGCCCACAACGCCCCGTTCGACATCGGCTTCCTCAAGGCGATGTGCTCGCGGCTGGACTACCCGTGGCCGGGGTTCACGGTGGTCGACACCGTGCCCCTGGCCCGGCGCCTGGTCACGCGCGACGAGGCGCCCAACCACAAGCTCTCCACCCTGGCGAACCTCTTCCACGCCACCGTCTCGCCCGACCACCGCGCACTGGCGGACGCGCGCGCGACCGTCGACGTGCTGCACGCCCTCTTCGAACGGCTGGCGCCGATGGGCGTCACGCACCTGGAGGACCTCGCCACCGCCGCGGACCCGGTGCCGCCGGAGGTGCGCCGCAAGCGCCACCTCGCCGACGACCTGCCCGAGGCGCCGGGTGTCTACCTGTTCCGCGGGCCGGGCGACGAGGTGCTGTACGTGGGCACGTCGGTGAACATCCGCAAGCGGGTGCGCTCGTACTTCACCGCGGCCGAGAAGCGGCGGCGGATCACCGAGATGGTCCGCATCGCCGAGCGGGTCACGCCGGTCGCGTGCGCCACCCCGCTGGAGGCCCAGGTGCGCGAGCTGCGGCTGATCACCGAGCACGCCCCTCGCTACAACCGGCGCTCCAAGTTCCCGGAACGGCACTCGTGGGTGCGGCTGACCGACGAGGCCTACCCGCGCCTGTCGGTCGTGGGCGGTGTGGTGGCCGGGGCGGCGCACATCGGCCCGTTCGCGTCCCGGCGCACCGCCCAGGAGGCGGTGCACGCCCTGCACGACGCCCTGAACCTGCGCCAGTGCACGGCCCGCATCCCGCTGGTCTCCCGCACGCCCGGCAGCCCGTGCGCCCTGGCCGGCATGGGCCGCTGCTCCGCACCGTGCGTCGCCACCGAGGCGCCCGATGCCTCCTACGCCGACGTCGCCGACGCCGCACGCGCGGCCCTCACCGGCGACCCGGCTCCCGTGGTGCGGGCGCTGTCGGACCGGATCGCCGCGCTCGCGCACCAGGAACGGTACGAGGAGGCCGGTGAGGTCACGCGGCGGCTGCGCGCCTTCGTGTCGGGCGCGCACCGCGCGCAGCGGCTGGACCCGCTGGCCCGGTGCGCCGAGCTCGTGGCGGCCCGCCCGTCGGGGATCGGCGACGCCCCCGGGCGCCCGGGCGGCTGGGAGATCGTCGTGATCAAGCACGGGCGGCTGGCGGCGACCGACGTCTCCGCACCGGGCGCCGACCCGTTGCCCCTGGTGACGGCGCTGCGTACGACCGCCGAGCACGTGGAACCGCCCGTCGCACCGGCACCGGCCGCGCATCCCGAGGAGACCGACCTGCTGCTCGCGTGGCTCGACTCCCCCGGCGTGCGCCTGGTGCACGTCAGCGACGCCTGGGCCTGCCCCGTGCGCGCCGCGGGCGCGCACGCCGACCTGACGTGGGCGTCCGACCGGGTCCGCACGGAGATCGACGCCACGCACCCGGCCACCGAGCATGACGACGACGGCGCGCGCCCGGCGCCCGGGAACGGACGCCAGGTGGATACGATGACGGCATGCTGACCGCGATCGTCCTCATCGACGCCGAGACGTCCCGCATCCCCGAGATCGCGCAGGAGGTCGCGAACATCGACGGAGTGAGCGAGGTCTTCTCCGTGACCGGCAAGACCGACCTCGTCGCGATCGTGCGCGTGCCCGAGCACGAGCAGCTCGCCGGCGTGGTGTCCGACAGCGTGAACAAGGTGCCCGGCGTGCAGAACACCGAGACGCTCATCGCGTTCCGGGCGTACTCGAAGGCGGACCTGGAGCAGGCCTTCGCCCTGGGCCTCGACGACTGAACCACGACTGAACCGGCGAACCCCGGCCGCCCCTCACTCCCCCTTGCCGGCAGGCGCCCCGCTCCCCGCCGGTGCCGCGGGCTCGATCGCGGCGTGCCTGCCGTGCCCGTGCCCGTGCACTGCGGCCACTTCCGCCGGGGTGACGGGCTCCACCCGGTCCTCGTAGAAGAACCGGGACACCCGCTGCCACCGCCGGTCCGACCGGTAGCCCTTGCGCCGCACGCCCCGCGAGTCGGTGAGGGGCGCGATCTCCAGCGGGGCGGGCGAGTCGTAGTTGACCCGCAGCCACCGCTCCTGCTCGTCGAGCGGGGCGTGCACCTCGACGTACTCACCGTTCGCGAACCGCACGATGCGGCCCGACTCGTGGCCGTGCAGCACCAGCTCGCGGTCCTTGCGCTGCAGGCCCAGGCACACCCGTTTGGTCACCCAGAACGCGAGCACCGGCCCGACGAAGAGCAGCACGCGCAGCACCCAGGTGATCGCGAAGATGGACAGCGAGAAGTGGGTCGCGATCAGGTCGTTCGTCGCGGCCAGCGCACAGACCATGAACGCGACGAACAGGGCCACGCCCGTGGCCGTCCGCACCGGCCGGTTGCGCGGCCGGTCCAGCACGTGGTGCTCGCCCCGGTCGCCCGTGACCCGGGCCTCGAGGAACGGCCACCCGAACAGCAGCGTGAACAGGATGCCCGGCACCACGATGGCGGGGATCAGCAGGTTCATGCTGAGCGTGTACCCGCCGATGACCCACTCCCAGCCCGGACCGGGCATCAGCCGTAGCGCGCCGTCGACGAACAGGATGTACCAGTCCGGCTGCGTGCCCGCCGAGACCGGGGACGGGTCGTAGGGGCCGTAGTTCCAGACGTTGTTGATCGCCATGGTGGCGCCCATGAGGGTGAGCACACCGGCGATGATGAAGAAGTTGCCGGTCATCTTGGCCACGTAGACCGGCAGTGCGGGATAGCCCACGACGTTCCGGTCGGTGCGCCCGCCACCCGGGTACTGGGTGTGCTTCTGCAGCACCATGATGAACAGGTGCAGCGCGATGAGCGCGATCAGCAGTCCCGGGATCACGAAGATGTGCAGCGTGAACAGCCGCGGGATGATGTGCTGCCCCGGGAACTCGCCGCCGAAGACCAGGAACGAGACGAACGAGCCGATCAGCGGGATCGACTTCACCACGCCGTCGATGATGCGCAGGCCGTTGCCGGACAGCACGTCGTCCGGGAGCGAGTAACCCGAGAAGCCGGCGGCCAGCGCGAGGACCAGCATGGTGGCGCCGATGATCCAGTTGATCTCGCGCGGCTTGCGGAACGCGCCGGTGAAGAAGATCCGGAACATGTGCAGCACGATCGAGCCCACGAAGATCAGGGCGGCCCAGTGGTGGATCTGCCGCATCAGCAGTCCGCCGCGCACCTCGAACGACATCTCGACCGTGGAGCGGAACGCCGCCGACATGAGCTGTCCGTGCAGGGTGGCCGGGTGCTCGCCCTCGTAGCGCACCAGCGCCATGGACGGCTCGAAGAACATCGTCAGGAAGAACCCGGAGGCGATCAGGACGACGAACGAGAACAGGGCGATCTCGCCCAGCATGAAGGACCAGTGGTCCGGGAAGACCTTCCGCGCGAGCTGGTTGACCAGTGCACCGATGCTCGTGCGCTGGTCCAGGTAGTCGGCCGCCTTGCCGACGCCCGTCGTCGGACGCTGCTGCTGTGCCACGTCATCACCCCTGAGGTAGGAGACACGTGCCTGCCCGTACATGCCTCTCCAGTAGACACCTCGTCAGGCACTGCTTTCCACCCAGGACGACGATTCCACCCGCCGGTCCGTGACATGACAGATCCGGCGCGCCCGGTCGGGAGTCCCCGCGGGTGCGCCGGATCTGGTCAGGAGGTCAGGCGGACGGGACGACCAGGCCCGCCGTCTGCGTCTTGGCCCGCGCCAGGCGCTCGGAGACGTTGCTCCACGACACCAGGTTCCACCAGGCCTTGATGTAGTCCGGGCGCACGTTCAGGTAGTCGATGTAGTACGCGTGCTCCCAGCAGTCCAGCATGAGCACCGGGGTGAGCGCGAAGGGGATGTTCCCCTGCTGGTCGAAGAGCTGCACCACGACCAGCTTCTGACCCACCGAGTCCCAGGCCAGGACGGCCCAGCCGGAACCCTGCACACCCGCGGCGACGGCGGTGAAGTGCGCCTTGAACTTCTCGAACGAGCCGAAGTGCTCGTCGATCGCCGCGGCGATGTCACCGGTCGGCTCGCCGCCGGCCTCGGGCGCCATGTTCGTCCAGAAGATCGAGTGGTTGATGTGACCACCGAGGTTGAACGCGAGGTCCTTCTCGATCTTGTTGACGTTTGCCAGGTTGCCCGACTCGCGGGCCTCCTCGAGCTGCTCCAGGGCAGTGTTCGCGCCCTTGACGTACGTCGCGTGGTGCTTGGAGTGGTGCAGCTCCATGATCTTGCCCGAGATGTGCGGCTCGAGCGCGGCGTAGTCGTAGGTCAGGTCAGGGAGCGTGTAGACAGCCATTGCTGAGGTACCTCCAGGATCGGTCCGCGCACCGGACGGAGCGCGGGTCATGCCGCCGTCCTGGCCGTGCGCCGCAGTGGTGCCCGGCGGGACGGCAATGGCCCGTGTCCCCGGCCGCAGACGCGGACCGGGAGACACAGGCCATCGCTTGGTGTCGCAGGTCGCTCAGTGCTCCCGCGAGGAGCTGCCGGCGCCAGCCTCGACGGACGGGCGCTCGGACTCGCCCAGCTCGTCGTGCTTACCGTGCGAGTGCGCGGCCTCCAGCTCGGCGGGCGTGACGGGCTCGACGCGGTCCTCGTAGAAGAACCGGGACAGACCCTGCCACCGCTTGTCGGACGCGTACCCCTTGCGCTTGACGCCACGGGCATCGGTCTTCGGCTCGATGGTCAGCGGCGCGGGTGCGTCGTAGTTGACGCGCAGCCAGCGCTCCTGCTCGTCGAGCGGGGTGTGCACCTCGATGTACTCGCCGTTGGCGAACCGCACGATGCGGCCCGACTCGTGGCCGTGCAGCACCAGCTCGCGGTCCTTGCGCTGCAGGCCGAGGCAGATGCGCCGGGTGACGTAGTACGCGAACACCGGCCCCACGAAGAACAGGATCCGGAACGCCCAGGTGATCGCGTTGATCGACATCCCGAAGTGCGTCGCGATGAGGTCGTTCGACCCGGCCAGGGCCAGGATGATGAACGCCGTCAGGAACGCGACGCCCAGGCCGGTGCGGGCCGGACGGTTGCGGGGGCGGTCGAGCACGTGGTGCTCACGGTCGTCGCCCGTCACCTTCGCCTCGACGAACGGGTAGACGAACAGGAACGTGAACAGGATGCCCGGGACGACCACTGCGGGGACCAGGACGTTCAACGGCAGCGTGAACCCGCCGATGACCCACTCCGTGCCTTGTCCCGGCATCAGGCGCAGCGAGCCCTCCAGGAACAGCATGTACCAGTCCGGCTGGGCACCCGCGGACACCGGTGACGGGTCGTACGGGCCGTAGTTCCAGACGTTGTTGATCGCCATGGTGGCGCCCATGAGGGTGAGCACGCCCGCCACGATGAAGAAGTTGCCGGTCATCTTGCCGACGTACACCGGCAGCGCCGGGTAGCCCACGACGTTCTTGTCCGTGCGGCCGCCACCCGGGAACTGGGTGTGCTTCTGCAGCACCATCAGGAACAGGTGCAGCGCGATCAGCGCCAGGAGGATGCCCGGGATCACGAAGATGTGCAGCGTGAACAGGCGCGGCACGATGTGGTGGCCCGGGAACTCGCCGCCGAAGATCAGGTACGACAGGAACGAGCCGATGAGCGGGATCGACTTGACCACGCCGTCGGTGATGCGCAGGCCGTTGCCGGACAGCACGTCGTCGGGCAGCGAGTAGCCGGAGAATCCGGCGGCCAGGCCCAGGATCATCAGCAGCAGGCCGACGATCCAGTTGATCTCGCGCGGCTTGCGGAACGCGCCCGTGAAGAACACGCGCATCATGTGCACCACGATCGAGGCCATGAAGATCAGGGCCGACCAGTGGTGGATCTGCCGCATCAGCAGGCCGCCGCGCACCTCGAACGACATGTCGAGGGTCGACGCGAACGCGACGGACATGAGCTGCCCGTGCATGTTCGCCGGGTGCTCACCCTCGTAGGTGGTCAGCGCCATCGACGGCTCGAAGAACATCGTCAGGAAGAACCCGGAGGCGATCAGGACGACGAACGAGAACAGGGCGATCTCGCCCAGCATGAAGGACCAGTGGTCCGGGAAGACCTTCCGCGCGAACTCCTTGACGGCCACGCCGATGGAGGTGCGCTGGTCCAGGTAGTCGGCCGCCTTGCCGACGGTCGTCGTCGGCTTGGCCGGTGCCTCGCGCTGGGTGTCGTGGGTCGCGGTGCTCACTTCAGGCGCTCCCAGAAGCTCGGGCCGATGGGCTCGGCGAAGTCGTCCTGCGCCACGAGGTAGCCCTCGTCGTCGACCGTGATCGGCAGCTGCGGCAGCCGGCGGTTGGCCGGGCCGAAGACCACCTTCGCGCTGTCGGCGATGTCGAACGTCGACTGGTGGCACGGGCACAGGAGGTGGTGGGTCTGCTGCTCGTAGAGCGCCACCGGGCAGCCCACGTGCGTGCAGATCTTCGAGTAGGCGACGATGCCCTCGTGCGACCAGGTCTCGCCCTCGGGCGACTGGTCGGTCCGGAGGTCCTCCGGGTTGAGGCGCACCATCAGCACGACGGCCTTGGACTTCTCGGTGATCCACTCGTGCGTCGCGCGGAACTCCTCGGTGGTCTCCGGGATCACGTGGAACACGGAACCGACCGTGACGTCGGCGGCCTTGATGGGCCGACCCGAGGGGTCGATCGCGAGGCGGGTGCCGCGCGTCCACATCGTGTGCTTGAACTTCGAGATGTTCCAGTCGCCACCCACGGAGCCGATCAGCGGCACCGCGATCGCCAGCGGGAACAGGGCCAGGGCACCGAAGAACGCACCCTTGAGCACACCACGGCGGCCGATGACGCCCGAGTCCTCGAGGCCCTCGTTCATGTCCCGGATGGCCGCCTCGCGGGCCTCGCCCTGCGTGGCGAGCGTGTGGCGCTCCTGGACCAGCTCACGGTCGCCCATGAGGGTCTTGGCCCAGTGGATGCCGGCGATGCCGATGCCGAGCAGGGACACCGCCAGGCCGAGGCCGATCAGCAGCGTCGACAGGCGGACGCCCGCCGTCGTGCCGTCCGGCGGCACCATCACGTAGGCGACGATCGAGCCGATCGTGCCGAGCACCGAGAGGGTGAACAGGAGGGTGACCGTCCGCTCGGCACGCTTGGCGGCCCGCGGGTCGGTGTCGGTGAGGCGGTGCTTGTGCTCCGGCACGCCCGGGTCGGCGAACCGGTCGGCGGGCACCACGGCGTTGCCGGCCTGCGGGGTGGCCGTCACCTCGTGCGAGGCGTCGGCCGGGGGGTTCTGGTTCTCGCTCACGAGGACTTCGCTCCGATCCACACTGCGGCGCCGATGAGCAGGCCGAGGCCGATCGCGAAGGCCCAGAGGCCCTCGGACACCGGGCCGAGGGCGCCGAGCGCGTTACCGCCCGCCGAACCCTCGCGCTGCTCGACGAGGAAGGCGACGATGTCGCGCTTCTCGTCCGGCGTGATGTTCGCGTCGTTGAACACCGGCATCGACTGCGGGCCGGTCTGCATGGCCTGGTAGATGTTCCGCTCCGAGGTCTCCCACAGCGCGGGGGCGAACTTGCCCTCCGAGAGCGCGCCACCCGCGCCCACCGCGTTGTGGCACATGGCGCAGTTCGTGCGGAACAGGGCCATGCCGTTGGAGGGGTCACCCTGCGCGGCGTCGACCTGGTCGTCCGTGGGGATCGCCGGCCCGGCGCCCAGCGAGGCGACGTACGCCGCCAGGGCCGCGGTCTGCTCCTCGTCGAACTGCGCCGGCTTGGCGCGCGCCTGGGGACCGTTCATCTGCATCGGCATGCGGCCGGTCGACACCTGGAAGTCGACGGCGGCGGCGCCGACGCCCACCAGGGAGGGCACGCCGTCGGTACCCTCCGCGTTCGCGCCGTGGCAGGTCGCGCAGTTGGCCTGGAACAGCTTCTTACCGGTCTCGATGTCCGCGGTGCTGACGGTCTCGGCCTTGGCCGTGCTCGGAGCCAGGGCGGCGTAGATGCCACCCGTGGTCAGCAGCGCCAGCAGCAGGAGCACGACCGGCGCCAGCCGGTGGTGCCTGCGGGCGGCGAGTGCCTTCACGAAAATGTCCTCGTCTCGCTGAGTGATTGAGCTTCTCTGTCTTGAACCTATGCCACCGCACGGGCCCTGGCGCACGCGGCACCCCGCAGGGCGTCCGCAGCGCGGGTCACTGCAGCAGGTAGATCACCGCGAACAGCGCGATCCACACCACGTCGACGAAGTGCCAGTAGTAGGACGTGACGATCGTGGTGGTGGCCTCGTGGTGACCGAAGCGCTTGGCGGCGAACGAGCGGCCGAGCACGAAGAGGAACGCGATCAGGCCGCCGGTCACGTGCAGGCCGTGGAAGCCGGTGGTCATGTAGAAGACCGAGCCGTACGCGCTGGAGGAGATGGTCAGCCCCTCGTGGACCAGCTCCGTGTACTCGAAGATCTGGCCCCCGATGAAGAACGCGCCCATCAGGTAGGTCATCGTCAGCCACTCGTGCATGCCCCACTTCCAGAACTGGAAGATGTTGCCGGAGCGCGACGGCTTGAACTCCTCCGCCTTGAAGACCGCCCACTGGCAGGTGAACGAGGACAGCACCAGCACGATCGTGTTGATCGTCGAGAAGGTGATGTTCAGCTTGTCCGCCTGCGCCGCCCACTCCTCGGCCGGCATGGTCTGCCGGACGGTGAAGTACATCGCGAAGAGCGCTGCGAAGAACATGAGCTCACTCGCGAGCCAGACGATCGTCCCGACCGAGACCGGGTTCGGACGATTGACTGTCACGTGCTGGTGCGTGGGGGTGGCTGCAGCCGTTGCGGTCGACACGACAGCCATTATGGCCGACGTTCGGGTGTCCCGAACGCCGAACCGTCACAGACGCTCGCGTCGAATCTCACAAAGTCCTTCCAACGCCCTACCTGCGGCGTCTCTTGCTGACGCGATCCAGCAGAGTGCCATGAAAAGGCCTCGGACAGAACTGCCGCCGAGGCGGCGACTGTGCCACGATCGACGCATGACCGGCATGACGACGGATGTGACCAGCGCAGCGGCGAACGGCGTGACGGCGTCGAGCCCGCGCATCCTCCTGTACAGCGACGACCGCACGGTGCGCGAGCAGGTGCGCCTCGCCGTCGGCCCGCGCCTGCGCGCAGGCGCGCCCGACATCGAGTGGAGCGAGGCCGCGACCCCCGCCGCCGTGGTGGACCGCGCCGACCACGAGACGTGGGACCTGCTCGTCCTCGACGGCGAGGCCGACCAGGCCGGCGGCATGGGCCTGTGCCGCCAGCTCAAGAACGAGATCTACGAGTGCCCGCCGGTGCTCGTCCTCACCGGGCGCCCCCAGGACGCGTGGCTCGCCACGTGGTCCCTGGCCGACGGCGTCGTGTCCCGTCCGCTGGACGCCATCACGGTCCAGGCGGCCGTCGCGAAGCTGCTCGCCCCGGGGACCGGCGCGTGAATCTCGAGGCACCCACCTGGTCCGGTCTCCTCGCCGGGCTGATGACCGGCACCGACCTGAGCCAGGCGGAGGCCACCTGGGCGATGGACCGGGTGATGACCGGTGAGGTCTCCCCCGTCCAGCTCGCGGGCTTCCTCGTGGCGCTGCGGGCCAAGGGCGAGACCGTCGACGAGCTCGCGGGCCTGACCGACTCGATGGTGCGGCACGCCACCCACATCGAGGTGCCCGGCCCGTCCGTGGACATCGTCGGCACCGGCGGCGACCGCGCCCACACCGTGAACATCTCCACGATGGCCTCCATCGTCATCGCGGGCGCCGGGCTGCGCGTGGTGAAGCACGGCAACCGCGCGGCGTCGTCGTCGTCGGGCAGCGCGGACGTGCTGGAAGAGCTCGGGATCCGGCTGGACCACACGCCGGAGCGCGTCGCGCAGATCGCGCGCGAGGCGGGCATCACCTTCTGCTTCGCCATGGTGTTCCACCCGTCCATGCGGCACGCGGGCGTGGCCCGCAAGGAGCTGGGTGTGCCGACGGCCTTCAACTTCCTCGGCCCGCTGACCAACCCCGCCCAGCCGCGCGCGGCCGCCGTGGGGTGCGCCGACGCGCGGATGGCGCCGCTGATGGCGGGCGTGTTCGCCGAGCGCGGCAAGTCGGCGCTCGTGTTCCGCGGCGACGAGGGCCTGGACGAGCTCGCGGCCACGGCAGGCGCCACGGTGTGGGAGGTGTCGGACGGCGCGGTCACCTCCCACCGGATCGACCCCGCGTCCGACCTCGGTCTCACGCGCATCAAGGTCGAGGACCTGCGCGGGCAGGACGCGGCCTACAACGCGGGCGTCGCCCGTGCCCTCCTCGCCGGCGAGGCGGGTCCGGTCCGCGAGACCGTGCTGCTCAACGCGGCCGCCGGCCTCGTGGCCGACGGCTCCCTGCCCGGCACGGGCACCGGGTCGCTCGTGGAGCGTCTGCGGGCCGGCATCAACCTCGCGGCGCAGGCCGTGGACTCGGGTGCAGCACAGGCCACGCTGGACCGGTGGGTGGCGGCGAGCCGCTAGCCGAGACCGCCGACGGAGAACGGCGCCGAGACGGAACGGGGGCCCGAGCGCTGACCAGCGCTCGGGCCCCCGTTCCGTCTCGGCGGGAGTGCGATCAGTGCGAGTGGATGCCTCGCGAGAACTCGAACACCCAGCCCACCAGCGCGATCACGGCCACGCAGAAGCCGATGTAGAGCACCCACCAGCCCACGGCCAGGCCGAGAAAGCAGATCGCGGCCGATCCCGCGATGGCCAGCGGCCACCAGCTCCACGGCGCGTACACGCCCTGGTCGCCCGCGGCGTCCTCGATGTTGCCGTTCGGGTCGTCCTCCGGGCGGGCGTCGATACGGCGGGCCGTGAGGGCCAGGTACGCACCGATCATCGCCACCAGGCCGCCCACGAGCGGCATGCCGAGGAAGCCGACCGGCTCGGTCCAGTCCGTCATGAAGCCGTAGACGATGCCGGCCCCGACGAAGATGGGTGTCCCCCAGAGGAACAGCCGGGTCTCGATCTTCACTTGCTGGTCCCCTCGTCCGGCGTGTCAACGATCGTCGTGCTGCTCTGACCCGACTCGCCGCCGCCGTCCGCGGTGCGCTGCTGGGCCTGGGTGTCCTGGCCCCGCCGGTCGGCCTCGCCGTAGATGTTGTCGAGCACACCGCGGTCGTACTCGGGGCGCTCCATGGCGACCACCTCGGGGTGGTGCAGGTCGAACGCCGGCGACTCCGAGCGGATGCGGGGCAGCGAGGCGAAGTTGTGCCGCGGCGGCGGGCAGGACGTGGCCCACTCCAGGGAGCGGCCGTAGCCCCACGGGTCGTCCACGGTGACCTTCGGCGCCTTGCGCGCGGTGACGTAGACGTTCCAGAGGAACGGCAGCGTCGAGGCGGCGAGGATGAACGCACCGATCGTCGACACCTGGTTCTCCCAGGTGAAGCCCTCCTCGGGCATGTAGTCGGCGTAACGGCGCGGCATGCCCTCGACACCCAGCCAGTGCTGGATCAGGAAGGTCGTGTGGAAGCCCACGAAGAGCAGCCAGAAGTGCAGCTTGCCCAGCCGCTCGCTCAGCATCTTGCCGGTGAACTTGGGCCACCAGAAGTAGAAGCCGGCGAACATCGCGAACACCACGGTGCCGAAGACCACGTAGTGGAAGTGCGCCACCACGAAGTACGAGTCGGAGAGCTGGAAGTCCAGGGCCGGGCTCGACAGGATGATGCCCGTCAGGCCACCGAAGAGGAACGTCACCAGGAAGCCGATGGACCAGAGCATCGGCGTCTCGAAGGTGAGCTTCCCTCGCCACATCGTGCCGATCCAGTTGAAGAACTTCACGCCGGTCGGCACGGCGATGAGCATCGTCATGAACGCGAAGAACGGCAGCATGACGGCGCCGGTCACGTACATGTGGTGCGCCCACACCGTCACCGACAGGGCGGCGATGGCGATGGTCGCGTACACGAGGCCCGTGTAGCCGAAGATCGGCTTGCGGCTGAACACCGGCAGGATCTCCGAGACGATGCCGAAGAACGGCAGCGCGATGATGTACACCTCAGGGTGCCCGAAGAACCAGAACAGGTGCTGCCAGAGGATGGCGCCGCCGTTCTCCGGGTTGAAGATCTGCGCGTCCAGGCGCCGGTCCGCACCGAGTGCGAACAGGGCCGCGGCCAGCGGCGGGAACGCCATCAGGATCAGCAGGCTGGTGATCAGCGTGTTCCACGTGAAGATCGGCATCCGGAACATGGTCATGCCCGGCGCGCGCATCGTGATGATCGTGGTGATGAAGTTGACGCCACCGAGGATCGTGCCGAAACCGGCCAGCGCCAGGCCGAACACCCAGAGGTCTCCACCCAACCCTGGACTGTAGGTGGTGGTCGACAACGGCGCGTAGGCGAACCACCCGAACGAGGCGGCACCCTGCGGGGTGAGGAAGCCGGCCGTCGTGATGAGGCCGCCGAACAGGAACAGCCAGTAGGCGAACATGTTCAGTCGCGGGAAGGCGACGTCGGGCGCGCCGATCTGGAGCGGCATGATCACGTTCGCGAAGCCCGCGAACAGCGGGGTGGCGAACAGCAGCAGCATCACGGTGCCGTGCATCGTGAAGAGCTGGTTGTACTGCTCCTTGCTCTGCACGAGCTGGATGCCCGGCTCGAAGAGCTCGGCGCGGATCAGCAGCGCCATCAGGCCGCCGATGCAGAAGAAGATGAACGACGTGATCAGGTAGAGGTACCCGATCGTCTTGTGGTCAGTGGAGGTGATCCACTTGACGATGGTCCGGCCGAGCGACTGTCGCCCGGGCGCCAGGCCCGGGACCAGCTCGGTCGTGGTCGCTGCGGCCATCAGTGCCCAGCCTCCTCTTCTTCGGTTGCCGCCGGGGTGTCCACCGGGCCGGCGGTGCGGGCGAGGTCTATGCCCAGCGAGCCGGTCTGTCCCTTGGCGGCGAGCTCGGCCATGTGGGCGTCGTACTCCTCGGCCGACACGACCTTCACGTTGAACAGCATGCCCGAGTGGAACTCACCGCAGAGCTCGGCGCACTTGCCGGCGTAGGTGCCCTCGCGGGTCGGCGTCACCTGGAAGGTGTTGGTCCGGTTCGGGATCATGTCCTGCTTGTACAGGAAGGCAGGGATCCAGAACGAGTGGATGACGTCACGCGACTCCAGCGTGAACTCCACGGTCTCGTTCACCGGCAGGTACAGCGTCGGGAAGGACGTCGAGGTCCCGACCGCGCCGTCGACCTGGTCCTCGGCGGTGAGGCTGCCGGGATCCGCCTCGTGCTCGCCGTAGTCGTAGACGTCGGCGTCGAGGTAGTTGAAGTCCCAGCTCCACTGCTTGCCGACCACCTGGATGTGCTCGGTCGCGGTGCCGTCGACGGTCTGGATCTCCGTCATGTCCCGGTCGGTGTACCAGAACAGCACCAGCACCATGATCAGCGGCACGGCCGTGTACATGAGCTCGAGCGGCAGGTGGTAGCGCGTCTGCACCGGGAGCTGGTGGTCGTCCTTGCGCTTGCGGTAGGCCGCGATGCACCACAGCATCAGGCCCCACGTCACGATGCCCACCGCGAGGGCGGCGATCCACGAGCCCACCCACAGGTCGGTGATGCGTCCGGTCTGGTTAGTCACCTCCCCGTCGCTGTAGCCGGGCAGGTATCCGCGCTGGACGGATTCACTGGCGCAGCCCGTGGCCAGCACTGCGACGGCGACGGCGAGTGCCGACGCGCGCAGGATGGCCCGCCGGGTGCGGGTAGGTGGCTTCGAGTGCAAGGGAGGCCTTTCACGTCTCGTCCGGCGCGTCGCACCGGTATCCTCCCGAGCTCCACGCAGAACCTTCGTCCTCGATGAGATGCAGCCTAGCGCGCTCCGGGGCCTGATGATGCCCGGAAGGCCCCCTCCCGGACGTGACGCACTCCGCACCCGGGGCGCCCATCGGCGCTGTTCAGGACACGCACCCAGGTCGTGTCAGAACGATGGCGGCGGCGGGCGGACGGGGCCGGGTGCGAGGATCAGGTGTCGGTGGCGGTGACGGACCACGTCCCGCCGTCGTCCCAACGACATCCGGGCGCCGGAACGCGTCACCGGGCCGCGGGCCAGGCACTGCGCGGCCCGGGACCAGGAGCAGGAGGACATGTGAGCCACGCCACCCCGGGCACCCCCGGCCGGGTGCACCTCGACAACGGCGGGCGCGCCCCGTGGCACCCGCTCGCGCGGCAGGCGTTCGAGCAGGCCCTGGGCGACGGGTGGGCCGACCCGCGCCGTCTGCACGCCGAGGGCCGGCGCGCCGCACGGCTGCTGGACGGCGCCCGCGAGGCGATCGCCGCGGTGCTCGGCGCGCGCACGCAGGAGGTCCACCTCACCCCGAGCCACACGGCCTCGCTCCACGCGGCCGTCGCCGCGGCCGCCGCCGCACGGCACCGCGTGGGGAGCACGGTCGTCGCGAGCGCCGTCGAGCGGGCCGCGGTGCTGCACGCGGCGGAGCACGCCGGCGGTACCGCCGGGGGCGGCGCGCGGACCTCGGCTCCCGCGGGCGGGCCCCTCGTCGTACCGGTCGACCGGCTCGGGCGGGTCGACGCCGGTGCGATGGCCGAGGCCGTCCACGGACCCGGCGTCGCACTGGCCGCCCTGCAGCACGCGAACGGCGAGGTGGGCACGCTCCAGCCCGTCGAGGCGGTGCACGAGGCCGCGCGCGCGGCCGGCGTCCCCCTCCTGGTCGACGCCGGCGCGAGCGTCGGCCACGTGGCGGTGCCCGGCACCTGGGACCTGCTCGCCGCGGACCCCGCCGACTGGGGTGGTCCGGCCGGCGTGGGCGTGCTCGCGGTGCGGCAGCGGGTCCGGACGGCGGCGGTGGGCCCGGAGGACGAGGACCCGTGGGCGCCCGGTGGCGTGAGCGTCCCGCTCGCGTTCGCCGCGGCCGTGGCGCTCCAGGCGGTCGAGTCCGACCGCGTGGCGCAGGAGGCCCGCCGCCGGGCGCTGGTGGAGCGCGTGCGGGCGCAGGTGGCCCGCATCCCCGACGTCGAGGTGGTGGGCGACCCGGCGGACCGGCTCCCCCACGTCGCCACGTTCTCGTTCCTCTACGTGGACGGCGAGGCGCTCGTCACGGAGCTGGACCGGCAGGGTTTCGCGGTGGGTTCGGGCTCGGCGTGCACCGCGAGCACCCTGGAGCCGTCGCACGTGCTGGCGGCCATGGGGGTGCTCACCCACGGCAACGTCCGGATCGCCCTGGACCGGTCCACGACCGAGGACGACGTGGACCGGTTCTGCGCCGTGCTGCCGGGTGCGGTGGCGCGGGTGCGGGAGATGCTCGGCGTCGGCGGCCTGTGAGACCCGTGCCGGACCCGGGGGTCATTAGAGTGGCCGGTGTGTCTGACACGCTGGTGGACGCTCGCGGGCTGCGCTGCCCGCTGCCCGTGATCCGGCTCGCCGCGGCCGCGCGGGGGCTGCCCGCGGGCACCGAGCTCACGGTGCTGTCGACCGATCCTGCCGCGAGGCTCGACGTCCCTGCCTGGTGCCGCATGCGCGGTCACGAGCACGTCGCCACGGTGGAGCACCGGGCCGAGGGTACCGACCGCGACATCCCCGGCTCCGGGGATGTTGCGGGTGACGGCTCGGCCTCCGGCGACGAGGCGTGGACGGGCTGGGCCGTCACGGTCCGCCTCGGCTGAGCCGGCCGGCGCTCCTGTCGCAGGCCCGGTGCGCCGACCCGCCGGAACATCCTGCCGGTCCACCCATCCCGAGCCCATCCCGAGTTCGGTCAGCTGCACGCGCTGACGCCTCGTCTTCGGTCGGTTGCCTCCGGATCGGTCCGTCGATGGACCGATCCGGAGGCGACCGACCGAAGACCCGGTCCGGGCCCCGTCAAGCGACCGACCTCAGTCCGGCAGACGACCCGACACCCGGCCAGCACCCCCTGACGACGTCGGGCCGGTCACCGCGACGGTGACCGGCCCGATGCCGTACGAAGAACTGCGATGCAGGGAGCCTCGATCAGGAGAACGACCCGCCGCAGGCGCATGCGCTGCCCGCGTTCGGGTTGTCGATCGTGAAGCCCTGCTGCTCGATCGTGTCCTTGAAGTCGATCGTGGCGCCCTCGAGGTACGGCACGCTCATCTTGTCCACGACGACCTCGACGCCGTCGTAGTCCCGCAGCGCGTCCCCGTCGAGCAGGCGCTCGTCGAAGTAGAGCTGGTAGATCAGCCCGGAGCAGCCACCCGGCTGCACCGCGACGCGAAGGCGCAGGTCGTCGCGGCCCTCCTGCTCGAGCAGGCTACGGACCTTGCCCGCGGCGACGTCGGTGACGTTGACGCCGTGGGTTGCGATGTCCGTGGTGGTGTCGGTCATGTCATCTCCCGATCGTGTTCGACATACCCGTAGTCGATCTTTCAGCGGTGCCAACCCATCGGATCGTCCGTCTGTTCCCGCTACCGGTTGTTCCCTTGGATCGTACGCCTCCGGGCCGCCCGGGCCACCATGCGTCCGTGGTCGCGCGTGTCCGCACGGTGTGTCGTGGGCTCACCGGGTCCAGGCGGGCGTCCAGGTCCGGGCGACGCGGCCCACGTCGCCGCCGGCGAGCTCGTGCACGCCGCTCAGGCCCGCGGTGGACCACTCCCGCCTGGTCACCTCGCTGCGCTCCGTGAGGACCACGACGGGCACGGCGTGCGGCGCGGCCGCTGCCGCCGCCTCCACGACCACCCCGCGCCGGAGCGCCTCGCCGTCCAGCCGCGTGACGTACGCCACGACCACGTCGGCGTCCCCGGCCGCACGGGCGAGCGCCGCTCCCTCGGCAGGAGCCAGCACGGACGGCGCCGGGCCGGGCGCGCTGGGGCCGGGGTGCGCGGGTCCGGCGTCCTGCGGCCCGACGGCGGCCGGCCGGCCCACGGGGATCGCCGACCCGGCGAGCAGCACGCTCCCGCCCGCCGGGCCGTGCCCCGGTGCGGCGGCGGGCGACGGGACGGCGTCCGCCCCCGGTACCCGGACCGCCCGCGTCTCGGTGCCGGCGTGCGGCGCGGCGGCGCGCCAGCCGGAGGCGAGTCGCTCGGCGTCGGGCAGGGTCTCGGCAAGCAGCAGCACGTGCACGTCAGGCATCGTGGCACGTCCTGACTGCGTGTCACCACCGCGTGTCATGATGTTCACTGTGAGCACCCTGCTGGCTGATCCCACCGGCTTCTCCGAGCCCGCCCCCTCTCCGCTGCTGCTGCTCGGCCAGGGTCGTGACCTGGCGTCCGAACGTGGCGTGGAGTGTCCGGGCGACCTTCCCGCCGCGAGCGACCCCGACCTCGTCGACCGGGCCCGCGCCGCGCGTGCCGCGCTGGGCGATCGCGCGTTCGTCCTGGGGCACCACTACCAGCGCGACGAGGTCATCGACTTCGCCGACGTCACGGGCGACTCGTTCAAGCTCGCGCGCGAGGCGGCCGCCCGGCCCGAGGCCGAGTTCATCCTGTTCTGCGGCGTCCACTTCATGGCCGAGAGCGCGGACATCCTGACCTCCGACCGGCAGCAGGTCGTGCTGCCCGACCTCGCGGCGGGCTGCTCGATGGCCGACATGGCGGCGATCAACCAGGTCGAGGAGGCCTGGGCGGTGCTGCAGGACGCCGGCGTCGCGGACTCCACCCTCCCCGTCACGTACATGAACTCGTCGGCAGCGATCAAGGCGTTCACCGGGCGGCACGGCGGCACGGTCTGCACCTCCTCGAACGCCGAGGTCGCGCTGCGCTGGGCCTTCGACCAGGTGGGGGGCGTCGACGGCACCGGCAAGGTGCTCTTCCTGCCCGACCAGCACCTGGGCCGCAACACCGCGGTCCTGCAGCTCGGCATGTCGCTGGACGAGTGCGTGGTCTTCGACCCGCGCAAGCCGAACGGTGGCCTGACCGACCAGGAGCTGCGCGACGCGCGGATGATCCTGTGGCGCGGCCACTGCTCGGTGCACGGCCGCTTCTCGGAGCAGAATGTCACCGACATCCGCGCCGCCGTCCCCGGCATCAACGTGATGGTGCACCCCGAGTGCAAGCACGAGGTGGTCACGGCCGCGGACCACGTCGGCTCGACCGAGTACATCATCAAGCAGCTCGAGGCTGCGGAGCCCGGGTCCGCCTGGGCCGTCGGCACCGAGCTCAACCTGGTCCGCCGCATCGCCAAGGCGCACCCGGACAAGCAGGTGCACTACCTCGACTCGACGGTGTGCTTCTGCTCGACCATGAACCGGATCGACCTGCCCCACCTGGTGTGGGCCATGGAGTCGCTCGCGGAGGGACGCATGGTGAACCGGATCGTCGTGGACGCCGACGACGCCCACTGGGCCCGTGTGGCGCTCGACCAGATGCTGGCCCTCCCGGGGATCTGACCGGACCGGCCGAGGACCCACCAGTGAGCGGCAACGGCGGGCTGCGCATCGGGATCTTCGTCTTCGACGGGGCGGAGGAGCTCGACGTCGTCGGGCCGTTCGAGGTGTTCGCCGAGTGGGGCTCGCACTCGCAGCTCCGTCCCACGGTGAGCACGTTCTCGTGGGACGGCGCCGGGGTGCGGCTCGCGAAGGGGCTGCGGATCCTGCCGGCGCACGGGGCGGACGACGTCGGCCCGCTGCACGTGCTGGTCTACCCGGGCGGGCTGGGCACGCGACCTCTGCTGGCCGAGCCCGGCCACCTGGAGTGGCTGCGGCAGATCCGCAAGCAGACGCCGATCCTGGCGAGCGTCTGCACGGGCGCCCTGCCGCTGGCGGCCGCCGGCCTGCTGGCCGGGCGGCCCGCCACCACGCACCACGGCCACTACGACGAGCTCGCCGCGCTCGACCCGAGCATCCTCGTGGACACCGAGGCCCGGTACGTGGACGACGGCGACGTGGTCACCTCCGCGGGGGTGTCGGCGGGCATCGACATGGCGCTGCACCTGGTCGAGCGGCTGGAGACGCCGGGGGTCGCGCGGGCCGTGCGGTTCGAGATCCAGGCGGGCTGAGCGGCGGCCGAACACCCCGTGACGGCTCCGTGAACAGGTATCCGATACTCCGGGTTCCCGGTATAACCTTCGGCACATGGCTCGCATGCTTCAGCTCACGTGGTCCGGACTCTTCCCCCGCAAGGCCCGCCCCGGGCAGACGCTGCTCGACCCGTCGGTCACCCGGATGCGCGTCGGCCCCCTCGACCTCGACTCGTACCTGCACGTCAACAACGGCACGTACCTGCAGATGATGGACGTCGCACGGAACAACCAGATCGCCGACCTCGGCATGTTCCCGGTCGCCCGGCAGAAGGGCTGGGCCCCCGTGGTCGCGGCCTCGACCATGAAGTACCGCCGGTCCCTGCAGCCGTTCGACCGGTTCGAGATCACCACCCGGATCCTCGGCTGGGACGAGCGCGTCTTCTACCTGGAGCAGGTGTTCACCCGCGGCGACAAGCTGTACGCCCGCGGCATCGTCGCCAGCCGGTTCCTCGACCGCAAGGGCAACCGGATCTCACCGTTCGAGGTGGTCCGTGACGCCACCGGCGAGGACCTGCCCTCACCGGAGCTGCCCGCCGACGTCGCGGCGTGGGCGCGCGCGCTGGACGTGGCACCCCGGGAGCCGGCGCGCCCCTGACGGCGGGAGCCGGAGCCCCGCCGCCCGGGGGCGCGCCGCCCGGATGGCCGGGTCAGAGCCCCTCGGCGACCTTCGTCAGGAGGAGCGCCTCCGCCAGGACGACCTTCTGCAGCTCGCCCAGGTGGACCGACTCGTTCGCGCCGTGCGCGCGCGAGTCCGGGTCCTCGACGCCGGTCACCAGGATCGCCGCGGAGGGGAAGACCTCCAGCAGGTCCGCGATGAACGGGATGGACCCGCCCACGCCGACGTCGACCGGCGCCGTGCCCCACGCCTCGGTGAAGGCGGCGCGCGCCGCCCGCATGGCGGCCGTGTCGCCCGGCGCGAGGAACGGCTTGCCCTGCTCGCCCGAGCGCCACGTGACCTGAGCGCCGAACGGCGCGTGCTTCGCCACGTGCGCGGCCAGGGCCGCGTCGGCCGCCGCCGGGTCCTGACCCGGCGCGAGCCGCAGCGAGATCTTCGCGGTGCAGCGCGGCGCGATGGTGTTGGAGGCAGCCGCCACCGAGGTCACGTCCATCCCGATGACCGACAGCGCGGGCTTGGCCCACAGCCGCCCGGAGAGCGTGCCGGTGCCGGCGAGCTGGACCCCGTCCAGCAGCGAGGAGTCGGCGCGGAACTCGGCCTCGGCGTAGTCGACCTCGGGCTCCGGCGCGGTGACCAGGCCCTCGACCGCGACGTCGCCGGCCTCGTCGTGGAAGGTGGCCACGAGGCGGGACATGAGGGTGACGGCGTCCAGGACGGCCCCGCCGAACATGCCGGAGTGCACCGCGTGATCGAGCACGCGCAGGTCGATCTCGCCGTCGACCAGACCGCGCAGCGAGGTCGTCAGGGCGGGGACGCCCACCTTCCAGTTGGTGGAGTCCGCCACGACGATGACGTCCGCGGCGAGCAGGTCGCGGTGGGTCTCCAGGAACGCGCGGAACGACGGCGAGCCCGACTCCTCCTCGCCCTCCAGGAACACGGTGACCCCCACGGGCAGGTCCGCACCGTCCGGCAGGCCGAGGGCCCGCAGCGCGCCGAGGTGGGCCACGATGCCCGCCTTGTCGTCCGCGGCGCCACGGCCGAAGAGCCGCTCCCCCACCTGCGTGGGCTCGAACGGGTCGGTGTCCCACGTGGCGGGGTCGCCCGGCGGCTGCACGTCGTGGTGGGCGTACAGCAGGACCGTGGGCGCGCCGGCGGGGGCGGGCCGGCGGGCGACGACCGCGGGAGCGCCCGGGGTACCGTCCGGCCGGGGCGCGGAGAGGATCTGCACCTCGGGCAGGCCCGCGTCGCGCAGGAGCTGCGCCGTGGCCGTGGCGCTGGCGGCGACGTGCGCCTGGTCGAAGGCCGCCGCGGAGACGCTGGGGATGCGCACGAGCGCCTCCAGGTCGGCCTGCAGGGCGGGGAACAGCTCGGTGACGCGGGCCCGGAGGGCCGCGGTGGTATCGGTGGTCACCGGCCCACGGTAACGGCTGGCAGCAGGGCACCGCCGCGAGCGACTAGGCTAGGAGGGTGTTTTCCCGCAGCAAGACCTCGACACCCGACGGCGTGACCCCGGTGGGCGACTCCCCTGACGAGGTGACGCCGCCGTCCGACGCGACGTCGGGCACCGCCGGCAAGGGACGGCCCACGCCCAAGCGCAACGTCGCGCAGGCGGCCAACAAGCGCCCGCTGGTCCCGGACGACCGCAAGGCCGCGCGCAAGGCCCAGCGCGAGAAGTCGCGTGTCGACCGGGAGCGCGCCTACCAGGCGATGCAGACCGGCGACGAGCGGTACATGCCCGCCAAGGACAAGGGCCCGGTGCGCCGGTACGTGCGCGACTACGTGGACGCGCGCTGGAACCTCGGCGAGTTCTTCCTCCCGGTCGCGTTCGTGTTCCTGTTCGCGACGTTCTTCACGCAGCAGTACCCGGAGCTCAGCATCTTCGTGATGCTCGGCCTGTACGGGTTCCTGTTCCTGACGATCATCGACGTCTGGCTCCTGTGGCGGTCGCTGAAGAAGCGGCTGACGGCGAAGTTCGGCGAGGTGCCGCGCGGCCTGCTGATGTACACGATCACGCGGGCCTACCAGCTGCGCCGGTCGCGCCTGCCCAAGCCGATGAGCAAGAAGCGCGGCAACTACCCGGAGTGACCCTCCACCTGCCGAGGTAGAACGACAGCGAGGTAGAACCCGGTGACGGGTTCTACCTCGCTGTCGTTCCGGCCAGGAGGTCAGGCCGGGCGCTTCTTCGGCATGCCCTCGAGGGTCTTGGCCGGGTCACGCACGACCACGCCGGCCAGCGCGTCGTCGATCTGCTGCAGGAGCTCGGCCGGGATGGTCACGCCCGAGGCCTTGACGTTCTCCGCGACCTGCTCGGGGCGGGAGGCGCCCACGAGCGCGGCGGCCACGTTGTCGTTCTGGAGCACCCACGCGACGGCGAGCTGGGCCATCGACAGGCCGAGCTCGTCGGCGACCGGCTTGAGGTTCTGCACGGCCGCCAGGGTCTCGTCGTTCATGAAGCGGCTGATCGTCTGCGCGCCGCCCTTCTCGTCCGTGGCACGCGAGCCCGCGGGCGCCGGCCGGCCCGGCAGGTACTTGCCCGAGAGCACGCCCTGCGCCATGGGCGACCACACGATCTGCGAGACACCGACCTCCTTCGAAGCGGGGACGACCTCGTCCTCGATGACGCGCCAGAGCATCGAGTACTGCGGCTGCGAGGAGATGAGCTGGAAGCCCAGCTCCTTGGCGAGCGCGGCACCGGCGCGGATCTGGTCGGCGGTCCACTCCGAGACGCCGATGTAGAGGGCCTTGCCCTGGCGGACGATGTCGGCGAACGCCTGCATCGTCTCCTCCAGGGGCGTCTCCACGTCGTAGCGGTGCGCCTGGTAGAGGTCCACGTAGTCGGTGCCGAGGCGCTTCAGCGAGCCGTTGATCGACTCCATGACGTGCTTGCGCGACAGGCCGGCGTCGTTGGGACCCTTGGGGCCGGTGGCCCAGTAGACCTTCGTGAAGATCTCCAGCGACTCGCGGCGCTCGCCCTTCAGCGCGTCGCCGAGCACCTGCTCGGCAGCGGTGTTCGCGTACGCGTCCGCCGTGTCGAAGGTGCTGATGCCGGCGTCGAGCGCGGCGCGCACGCACGCCGTGGCGACGTCGTTCTCCACCTGCGAGGCGTGGGTGAGCCAGTTGCCGTAGGTGATCTCCGAGATCTTCAGACCGCTGTTGCCGAGGTACCGGTAGTTGACCATGACCGCACCCTATGACAAACCTTCGAATCGAATCGACCCCGGTGATGGACCCGGTTGGGGAAAGGGCGCCCTACGGTTGCGTGAGGGCCTCTTCGCCGTCAGTGACGCCCCGTCAGGCCCGACGGCGCGAGCCACCGTGCGGCCACCTGCACCACCGGGCCCACGCCGAAGGCGAACACCACCGTCGCCCAGCCGAACGTGCCGCCGAGCAGCACCCCGAGCAGCACGACCGACACCTCGATCGCGGTCTTCACCAGCCACACCGGCCAGCCCGTGACCTGCACGAGGCCCGTCATCAGCCCGTCGCGCGGCCCCGGCCCGAGCCGGGCGCCCACGTAGGCGGCGGTGCTCACCCCGAGCAGGACGATGCCGGCCAGGGCCAGCCCCACACCGGCCGCGAGCGCGGGGGCGGGCAGCAGCCGCTCCAGCACCCACAGCGCCGGGTCGATGACCAGGCTGATCACGATGATGTTCGCGACCGTGCCGATCCCGGGCCGCTGGCGCAGCGGGATCCAGGCGAGCATCACCAGCAGCCCCACGCCGAGCACCACCCAGCCGTAGGCCAGGCCCGTGCGGTCCACGAGGCCCTGGTCCAGCACGGCCCACGGCATGGCGCCCTGCCCCGAGTGGAGCATCAGTGCCGTGGCGAGGCCGAAGCCGACCAGGCCCAGGAGGAGCTGGACGGTGCGGCGCGCGGGGGACATCAGGACGGGCGCCGGCCCGGCGGACTCGGCGGCGGGGTCCAGGTCGTGCTCGGCCGTGGGGCCGGTGGTCGTGGTCATGACATCCAGGGTGCGCATCATTGGCCTTGTCTTCCAGGGCCAATCGCGCAAGAGTGGCCCCATGTCCACCGCGACCCCGACCGTGCTGCGCCATCTCTCCCCCGCGTCCACCGCCCGGCTGCTCGGCACCTGGCACGCGGGCGGACCGGCCTACGTGGCGCTGGCCGACGCCCTGCGGGCCGCCGTCCTGTCCGGCACGCTGGCCCCGCACACCCGGCTCCCGAGCGAGCGTGAGCTGGCCGCGACGCTGCGCGTCTCCCGCACCACGACGTCGGGCGCGTACGCGCGGCTGCGGGAGCTCGGCTTCGCGGTGAGCCGGGTCGGTTCCGGCACCGTCACCACCCTGCCGCAGCGCCCCGTGGACCCTGGGCCGGGCCGGGCCGCGGGCGGCGACGCCCCGGTCGCGGACGACGCGCTGTCCGCCGACGGGATCACCGGCATCCATCCCGCCGCCGGCTACCTGGACCTCTGGCAGGCGACTCCCCCGGCGCCGCCCGAGCTGCACGACGCGTTCACGCGGGCCCTGGAGGGCCTGCCCGCCTACCTGGACTCGGGCGGGTACGAGCCGTACGGGCTCACGCCGCTGCGCGAGGCGGTCGCCGCGCGGTACCGGGAGCGGGGCGTGCCTACCACGGCCGACGAGATCCTGGTGACCACCGGGGCGCAGCAGGCGATCGCCCTGCTGGCCCGGACCCACCTGCACCCGGGCGACCGGGCGGTGGTGGAGTCGCCCACGTACTTCCACGCGATGGAGGCGATGCGCGAGGCGGGCGGGCGCCTGCTGGGCGTGCCCACCGGCCCGCTCGACGTCGACCAGCTCGACTCGGCCGTGCGGCGCGCGCACCCGCGGCTGGTCTACCTGGTCCCCGACTACCAGAACCCCACGGGCTCCGTGCTCTCGGCCGACGATCGGGCGGCGGTGCGCGAGATCGCCGACCGGCACGGCGTCACCGTCGTGGGCGACGAGACGCTCGTCGAGCTCGGCCTGTCCGGCGACGGCACTCCGGCGCCCTTCGCCGGCGACGGCACCTCGCCGCACGTGGTGTCGGTCGGCTCGGCCTCGAAGGTGTTCTGGGGCGGTCTGCGCGTGGGCTGGATCCGAGCGCACCCGCGGGTGATCGACCATCTGGCCCGGGCCCGGCAGTCGGCGGACATCGCGACGGCGGTGCTGGACCAGCTCGCCGTGGCCGACCTGCTGCGCCGCCGGGCCGAGGTGCTGCCGGGCCGGCGGCAGCTGCTGCGCGAGCGTCGCGACCTGCTCGTCGGCCGGCTGCGCGACGCGCTGCCGTGGGACGTGCCCGTACCGCCGGGCGGGCTGTTCTGCTGGGTGGACCTGGGTCGTCCAGTCGCCCAGGCCTTCGCCGCCGCCGCGGCGGCCGAGGGCGCGCGCGTCGCGGCCGGGCCGCTGTTCACGCCGGACGGCGCGGGCGCCGCCACGCACGTGCGGCTCACCTTCACCCGGTCACCCGCGGAGCTGGCCGACGCCGTACCCCGGCTGGTCCGTGCCTGGGAGCGGGTGTCACCCCGCGACGGCCGCCCGCGCAGGTAGCCGCCGCCCGCCGGTCCGGGCCACGCGAGCCGCCCGCCATCACCTCACGGCACCACGTACCGCGAGTCCCGTGCGTCCGTGATCGCCATGTGCCCGGGCGCGTGACCGATCGCGAACGCCGGCCGGGACCGCATGACCGCCGCCTGGGGCGTCACGCCGCAGGCCCAGAAGACGGGGATCTCGCCGGGACGGACCTCGACCGGGTCCCCGAAGTCGGGGGTGGCGAGGTCGGCGATGCCCAGCGCCCCGGGGTCGCCCACGTGCACGGGCGCGCCGTGCACGGCGGGGTACCGCGAGGTGATGCGGACGGCGTCGGCCACCTGGCTCGCGGGCACCGGGCGCATCGACACCACGAGCGGTCCGCTCAGGGCGCCCGCGGGCCGGCACTCACGGTTGGTGCGGTACATGGGCACGTTGGACCCGGCCTCGACGTGGCGCACGGGAACGCCCGCGTCGAGGAGCGCCGACTCGAAGGTGAAGCTGCAGCCCACCAGGAAGGCGACGAGGTCGTCCCGCCACAGGTGCGTCACGTCGGTGAGCTCCTCGACCAGCTCGCCGTCGCGGTACACGCGGTAGGCGGGCAGGTCGGTACGGAGGTCGCCGCGGAAGATCGACGCCGACACCGCGCCCGGCTCGGTGACGTCCAGCACCGGGCAGGGCTGCGGGTTGCGCTGTGCGAACAGCAGGAAGTCGTACGCGTCGGCCCGTGGCAGCGCGATCAGGTTGGCCTGGGTCCACCCCGCGGACCAGCCCGACGTCGGCACACGCAGACCGGCCCGGAAACGCGCCCTGGCCTGGTCGGGGGTGTGCTGGTCGGGCGTGCGCCGGTCCGGCGTCAGGGATGTGGTGTCGGCGTCCATCGGACCATCATGCCGCCCGCGCATCGCGGGCGGACGGCCGGCGCGGACTGCCGGCACCGGTCAGGGGGTGCGCAGCTCCACGGCCGGCGTGGCCTGGGTGCCGTCGTGCAGCAGCCGCACCCGCACCGCGCCCACGGCGGCCAGCTCGCGCCAGTGCTCGCCGAGCCACTGCTCGGCGTCGTACTGCGCGGTGAAGACGGGTGTCACGGGCTCGTCCAGGCGGCGCCCCTCGGCGTCGTCCAGGGCCCACTCCCACTGCGGACGGATCACTCGTACCTCCCACTTGCCGTCGAACCCGCCGATCGGGTCAGCGCACGGTTGATCTCCGACGCCCAGAGCGGGCCCTCGTAGACGAACGACGTGTAGCCCTGGGTCAGGTCGGCTCCCGCGCGCAGGTACGCGCGGACGTCGTCGGCCCGTGTGATGCCGCCCACGCCGATGATGACCGGTCCCGTGCCGAGGCGCTCGCGCAGGCGGGCCACGACCTCCAGGCCCCGGCCCAGCAGCGGCGGACCGGACAGCCCGCCCGGACCGCGCTCGTGGCTGATCGTCGTGTTGACGGCGACCACGCCGTCGAGGCCGAGCTCGAGCACCAGGTCGGCGACGGCGTCGATGTCCTCGCCCGCCAGGTCGGGAGCGATCTTCACCAGGAGGGGGACCCGGCGCCCGTCGCCCGCCGACCCCGCGCCGGTGGCGTCGTCGGCGGCGGCCCGCACGGCCTGGAGGATGGGCCGCAGCGACTCGGTCGCCTGCAGGTCCCGCAAGCCGGGCGTGTTCGGGGAGGAGACGTTGACCACGAGGTAGTCCGCCCAGGGTGCCAGCAGCCGGGCCGACGTGGCGTAGTCGGCGGGGGCCTCCTCCGGCGGCGTGACCTTGGTCTTGCCGATGTTGGCGCCCACGACGATCGCGCGGCCCGCGGCCGTGCTCCGCAGCTCGCGCAGCCGCTGCGCGGCGGCCGCCGCACCCTCGTTGTTGAAGCCCATCCGGTTGCGCACGCCGCGCACGTCGAGCTCGCGCCACATGCGCGGCTTCTCGTTGCCGGGCTGCGGGTGGGCGGTCACGGTGCCGATCTCGACGAACCCGAACCCGAGCATCGTCAGGCCGCGCACCGCACGTGCGTTCTTGTCGAAGCCGCCCGCCAGGCCGAACGGCGCGGGCACCACCCGGCCGAAGAGCCGGACGCTGCCCGGCCCCCCGGCGCGCTGACCGAGGTAGGGGGCGACGGCGCCCTGCACCACGTCGCGCAGCACCGGCACCTTCCCGGCGCGCTCGATCAGCGAGAACGCGAGCTCGTGCGCCCGCTCCGGGTCCATGCCGCGGAAGACGCCGTTGAACAACAACGAGTACGGCCAGCTCATGCGGTCCTCTCCTCGGACGGGCTGCGCGACGTCCGCCACAGCCACCACAGACCCACGAAGGGCAGGACGAGCGGCACGTAACCGTAGCCCTGGCCGAACCCGGACCACACGGTCGACTCGCCGAACGCCTCGGGGTCGGCGAGCGACAGCGCGCCGACCGTCACCACGCCGACAGCCTCGATCCCGACGGTGACCCAGGCCGTCAGCCGCCACGCGGGGGTGCCGATCGCGAGGGCGAACGTCGCCACGACGTACACGACGGCGGCGAGCGTCGACAGCGAGTACGCCACCGGCGCCTCGCCGAACTTCACGACCAGCTCGTAGGACGAGCGGCCCAGTGCCGCGAACGCCAGGATGCCGTAGACGGTCACCAGGACGCGACCGAAGCCGCGTCCGGTCCGGCGGCCGGCCGGTCGTCCCGCGCCACCCCGCCCGGTGGTCTGCTCCATCATGCTCCCGTCCAGATCTGCCACAGCCGCCACTCCAGGAAGGCGACCGTCAGCGACGCCACCAGCAGCACCACCGAGCTCCACCTGGTCCGCTCGGCGAACGCCCACGCAGCGGCGATCGGCAGGATCACCAGGGTGGTCGCGTAGTAGCCCCAGAACAGCAGCGGGTCGCCCGCGCCGGCGCCGGTGGCGCCCTGGACGATCGCCACGACGCCCTGGACCAGCACCAGGCCCTCGATCACCGCCCCGCCCCAGAGCTGGTTCAGGATCACCGCACGGTCGCGGGCCACGAACCAGCCGGCCCACCCGGCCAGGGCCACGCAGAGCGCGACCACGAGGAGCAGGAGGGCGAGGATCACGCCCGCAGACTACCGGGCCGCACCTGCGGGGCGGCAATCGGAACCGACGTGACCTGCGCCTCTGTCGAGCGGCCCGGCCGCGCGCCGTGCGGCTCGGGGAGGGTGTCAGGGCCCCGGGTTACCATCGGCCTCGTGACCGACGTGACCCTCTCCAGCAAGAATCCCACCGCCGTGAAGGCCGAAGCGCTCGTGGTGGCGACCGCCCAGACGTCGGACGGCGTTGCCGTCGTGTCCGACCAGCTCCCCACCGACCTGCTGACCCAGCTCGAGACGCTCGCCCCGCAGCTCGGCGTGACGGGTGCGCGTGACGAGGTGCGCAAGATCCCGGCCGGCCCGCAGCTCGCCGCCGAGGTGCTGGTCCTGACGGGCCTCGGCGAGCGCGCCGAGGACGGCACGTTCTCCGCCGAGACCCTGCGCCGCGCGGCCGGCGCGGCGACGCGCGAGCTCGCCGGGCTCGCCTCCGCCGCGATCGCGCTGCCCGCTTCCGACGACGACGAGATCACCGCGGTGACGGAGGGCGCACTGCTCGGCGCCTACGCCTTCAACCGGTACCGCAGCGCGGGCAAGGAGACCGGCAAGGACGCCGCGAAGGACGCCGCCAAGGGCTCGAAGAGCGCCGGCAGGAACGGCAAGGACCCGGTCGCCGCGATCGAGATCCTCACCCCGCTGCACAAGAACGCGAAGGCCAAGCTCGCCGCCGAGCGCGCCGAGATCCTCGCCGCGGCCGTGCACGCCACGCGCGACCTGGTCAACACCGCACCCAACGAGCTCTACCCCGCCACGTTCGCCGACGCCGCGAAGGCCGCCGCCAAGGACGTCAAGCACGTCCGGGTGACCGTGCTGGACGACAAGCAGCTCGCCTCGGGCGGCTACGGCGGCCTCACCGCCGTCGGCCAGGGCTCGTCGCGCGGCCCGCGTCTCGTCAAGGTCGCCTACACGCCGGCCAAGCCGACCGCGAAGGTCGCCCTGGTGGGCAAGGGCATCACGTTCGACTCCGGCGGCATCTCGATCAAGCCGGCCGCCGGCATGGAGGCCATGAAGTCCGACATGGCCGGTGCCGCCGCCGTCCTGAGCACGGTGGTCGCCGCCGCGAAGCTGAACCTGCCGGTCGCCGTCACGGGCTACCTGTGCCTCGCCGAGAACATGCCGGGCGGCAACGCGCAGCGCCCGGCCGACGTCATCACCATCTACGGCGGCAAGACCGTCGAGGTGCTCAACACCGACGCCGAGGGCCGCATCGTCATGGCCGACGGCCTGGTCTCCGCGGTCGAGGACGGCCACGACGTGGTGCTCGACATCGCCACGCTGACGGGCGCGCAGATGGTGGCGCTCGGCAACCGCACGTCCGCCGTCATGGGCACCGACGAGGTCCGCGACGAGGTCAAGGCCGCTGCCGACGCCGCGGGCGAGCTGTTCTGGCCGATGCCGCTGCCGGAGGAGCTCAAGGCGAACATCAAGTCCAAGGTGGCCGACGTCGCCAACTCCGGCCCGCGCTGGGGCGGCATGCTGAACGCCGGCCTGTTCCTGCAGACCTTCGTGGGCGACCACCCGTGGGCCCACCTGGACATCGCCGGCCCCGCCTTCAACGACGGCGGCGCGCACGACTACACGCCGGGCGGCGGCACGGGCGTGGGCGTCCGCACCCTCCTGACGTTCCTCGAGGGCCGGGCGAAGTAGCTACTTGGCGCGGCGCTGGGCGCTGTTCCAGTCGCGCATCCGCTGGGGGTAGCCGGTGAACCGGACGTTGTACACCGGCACCCCCAGCTGGTTGGCGATGTCGAACGCGGTGCGCTCGTCCGGCACCCGGCGGCGCGTCCACTCCCCCGTGCTCGCCACGAGCAGGACGGTGCTGGGGATGTCGGTGGTCGGGGGCTCCACGTACGCCTCCACGCCGACCCGCGTGCTGATGAACTCACCGAGGTGGGCCATCGTCTGACGGCGCGCGTCGCCACCTCCGGGGCGCGGACCGCTGCCGGACGACGACCGTCGCTGGAAGAATCGCGCGAGCGAGCTACGGGACTGGCGGGGCATGGAACGAGGGTACTAGCGAGACCCGTACCGGCCTAGGCAACTCGACGCAGATCCAGACGCAGTCCCAGGGAAAGCCACACTCTTGTCACAGAATGTCGCCACGGTCACACCCGTCGAGGCTGGTTCACGATTGGGGCCACGCCCGCTGAAGTGTCAAGATGGCATGCGGTGCTCATGATCCGCGCACGGTTCGCCCACAGGCAGGACGCGTGCACGGTTCGCCCCCGAGCCCATGCCTTCGACGAGGAGCCAGCACGTGCCATCGCCTGACAACCCGGACACGTTCGACGTCGTCGTGCTCGGCGGGGGCAGCGGAGGCTACGCCACCGCGCTCCGGGCCGCGCAGCTGGGCCTGAACGTCGCCCTGGTCGAGAAGGACAAGCTCGGCGGCACATGCCTGCACGTCGGCTGCGTCCCCACCAAGGCGCTCCTGCACGCGGCCGAGGTGGCCGACGCGGCCACCCACGGCGCGCAGTTCGGCGTCCGCACCTCGCTGGACGGCATCGACATGCCGGGCGTGCTCGCCTACAAGGACTCCGTGGTCGCGGGCCTGTACAAGGGCCTGCAGGGCCTGATCGCCTCGCGGAAGATCACCGTCGTCGAGGGGCACGGCACGCTCGCGGCCCCCGGCGTCGTCGAGGTCACCGCCGCGGACGGCGCCACGTCGCGCTGCACGGGCACCCACGTGGTGCTCGCGACCGGCTCGTACGCCCGCACCCTGCCCGGCCTGGAGCTCGGCGGCCGCGTCATCACCTCCGACCAGGCCCTCACGCTCGACACCGTGCCGAAGTCCGTCGTGGTGCTCGGCGGCGGTGTGATCGGCGTCGAGTTCGCCTCCGTCTGGAAGTCCTTCGGCGCCGACGTGCAGATCGTCGAGGCGCTGCCGCACCTCGTCCCGAACGAGGACCTCGCGCTCTCGAAGGCGCTGGAGCGCGCGTTCCGCAAGCGCGGCATCAAGTTCTCCCTGGGCGACCGGTTCGCCCAGGTCAAGCAGTCCGACGACGGCGTGCAGGTCGAGCTGGAGTCGGGCACGACGTTCGACGCCGACCTGCTGCTGGTCGCCGTCGGGCGCGGTCCGCGGACCGCCGACCTCGGCTACGAGGCGGCCGGCGTCCGTGTCGACCGCGGGTTCGTGCTGACCGACGAGCTGCTCCGCACCGGCGTCACCACGCCGGCCGGCGGGCAGGTCTGGGCGGTCGGCGACATCGTGCCGGGCCTGCAGCTCGCCCACCGCGGGTTCGCGCAGGGCATCCACGTGGCCGAGCAGATCGCGGGCCAGTCGCCCGCGCCGATCGACGAGGCGGCGATCCCGCGCGTCACCTACTGCGAGCCGGAGGTGGCGTCGGTCGGCGTCACCGAGGCGAAGGCCGCGGAGCTGTACGGTCCGGACCAGGTGGAGACCATCGAGTACAACCTCGCGGGCAACGGCAAGAGCAAGATCCTGGGTACCCAGGGCTTCGCCAAGCTGGTGCGCCGCAAGGACGGACCCGTGGTCGGTATGCACCTGATCGGCTCGCGTGTGGGCGAGCTGATCGGCGAGGGCCAGCTCATCGTGGGCTGGGAGGCGTTCCCTGAGGACGTCGCCTCGCTCGTCCACGCACATCCCACCCAGAACGAGGCACTCGGAGAGGCACACATGGCACTGGCCGGCAAGCCTCTGCACGCCCACAACTGACCATAACGACAAAGGAGACCCCACAGGTCATGTCTGAGAACGTGCAGCTGCCGGCCCTCGGCGAGTCCGTCACCGAGGGCACTGTCACCCGCTGGCTCAAGGCTGTCGGCGACGAGGTCGCCGTCGACGAGCCGCTGCTCGAGGTGTCGACCGACAAGGTCGACACCGAGATCCCGTCGCCGATCGCCGGCGTGCTCGAGCAGATCCTCGTCCAGGAGGACGACACCGTCGAGGTCGGCGCCACCCTCGCCGTCATCGGCGACGGTTCCGGTTCGGGTGCCGCTCCCGCGGCTCCGGCCGCCGAGCCCGCGGCCGCCGAGGCGCCCGCCCCCGAGCCGACGCCGGAGCCCGCCGCCCCCGCACCGGAGCCTGCGCCTGCCGCCGAGGCGCCCGCGCCCGCCGAGGCCCCGGCTCCGGCCGCCGCGCCGTCCGGCGACGCCACCGAGGTCCCGCTGCCCGCGCTGGGCGAGTCGGTCACCGAGGGCACCGTGACGCGCTGGCTCAAGGAGGTCGGTGACGACGTCGCCGTCGACGAGCCGCTGCTCGAGGTCTCCACCGACAAGGTCGACACCGAGATCCCGTCGCCGGTCGCCGGCACGCTCCAGAAGATCCTGGTGCAGGAGGACGAGACCGTCGAGGTCGGCGCCGTCCTGGCGCTGGTCGGCTCCGGCGCGGCCGCCCCGGCCGCCTCGCCGGCCCCCGCCGTCCCGGACCCGGCCGCCGACTCCCCCGAGCCGGCCGCGGCCGCCGCCCCGGCTCCTGCGCCCGCACCGGCTCCCGCCGCCGCGCCCGCTCCCGCGGCTCCCGCCCCGACGCCCGCGCCCGCCGCCCCCGCGCCCGCGCCCGCACCGGCGGCCGCACCCGCGGCCCCGGCACCCGCCGCTCCCGCCGCGGCGTCGACGGGCCGCACCATCGGCTCGTACCTGACCCCGCTCGTGCGCAAGCTCGCGGCGGAGAAGGGTGTCGACGTCGCCGAGGTCAAGGGCACCGGTGTCGGTGGCCGCATCCGCAAGGAGGACGTGCTGGCGGCTGCCGAGGCCAAGGCCGCCCCCGCCGCCGCGCCTGCCGCCGCACCCGCGGCCACGGCCGCGCCGTCGGCCCCGACCAAGCTCGAGGTCTCGCCGCTGCGCGGTACCACCGAGAAGATGTCGCGGCTGCGCAAGATCGTCGCCGAGCGGATGCTCGAGGCGGTGCAGACCCAGGCCCAGCTCACCACCGTCATGGAGGTCGACGTCACCCGCGTCGCACAGCTGCGGGCCAAGGCCAAGGAGTCGTTCGCCGCTCGCGAGGGCGCCAAGCTGACCTTCCTGCCGTTCTTCACGCTGGCCGCCGTCGAGGCGCTCAAGGCGTACCCGAAGATCAACGCCACGATCGACACCGAGAAGGGCGAGATCGCCTACCACCCGTCGGAGAACGTGGGCATCGCGGTCGACACCGAGCGCGGCCTGGTGGTCCCGGTCATCAAGAACGCCGGCGACCTGAACCTGGCGGGCATCGCGCGCCAGATCCAGGACCTGGGCGCACGTACCCGGGCGAACAAGGTGACGCCGGACGAGCTGTCGGGCGGCACGTTCAACATCACCAACACCGGGTCGGGCGGGTCGCTCATCGACACCCCGATCGTGCCGCTGGGCCACGCCGCCATCCTGGGCACGGGCACCATCACCAAGCGCCCGGTCGTCGTGACGGACCCGCTGGGCAACGAGAGCATCGCGGTGCGCTCGATGGCGTACATCTTCCTGTCCTACGACCACCGTCTGGTCGACGGCGCGGATGCCGCCCGCTTCCTCACCGCGATCAAGAACCGCATCGAGGAGGGCGCGTTCGAGGCCGAGGTCGGCCTCTGACGCACAGCCGCCCGCGCACGTCCTGGACGCGCGCCTGACGGCCAGCACTCGACGACGGCCGGTCCCGACTCCGGGGCCGGCCGTCGTCGTCGCTCCGTGGCCGCGGTCGCCGCGCTACATTCGCGGGATGGATGTGGTGGTCGCCGGATCGCACGGACTCATCGGCTCCGCGCTCGTCGCGGACCTCGTGGCGCGCGGGGACGGTGTGCGACGGCTGGTGCGCCGGGGCGCTGCCCCGTCCGCGGACACCACGGACACGGCGCCGGGCGTCCGGGACCTGGAGTGGGACCCGCGCACGGGCGAGCTCGACCCTGCCACGCTGGAGGGGGCGGACGCCGTCGTCAACCTGGCCGGCGCCGGGATCGGCGACCATCGCTGGACCGCGGCCTACAAGCAGACGCTCGTCGGCTCCCGGACCACGACCACGAGCCTGCTCGCCCGGACCATAGCCCGCCTGGACACCCCGCCCGTGCTGGTCAACGGCTCCGCGATCGGCGCCTACGGCGACCGCGGGGACGAGGTGCTCACGGAAGCCTCGGGACGGGGCGAGGACTTCCTGGCCGGGCTGGTCGAGGCGTGGGAGAACGCCACCGCCCCCGCCGCGGAGGCGGGCGGGCGCGTCGTCTGGCTGCGCACGGGCCTGGTCCTGGCGCCGAGCGGCGGCGCACTGGGCAGGCTGCTGCCGCTCCTGCGTCTCGGCGTCGGCGGGCCGCTCGGCAGCGGCCGCCAGTGGTGGAGCTGGATCACCCTCGCCGACGAGGTGGCCGCGATCCGCCACGTCATCGGGGCGCAGGACGTCCGGGGGCCCGTGAACGCCGTCGCCCCGGAGCCCACCACGAACCGGTCCGTGACCCAGGCCCTGGCGCAGGCGCTGCACCGCCCGGCGGTGCTGCCGGTGCCACGGTTCGCGCTGCGGGTCGCGGTCGGCGAGTTCGCGGGCGACCTCGTCTCCTCCCAGCGGGTCGTCCCCGGAGTGCTCGCCCGGACCGGCTTCGCCTGGGCGCACACCAGCCCTCAGGAGGCGGCCCGCTGGGTGGTGGACGAGGTCAGCGCACCTCGCTGACGCGCCAGCCGCCCGGCGTCCACACGAGGATCAGGTCGGCCGACTCCTTGGACGCCGGCACCGCCGTCTCGCCGTCGGTCGACACCTGCAGGTGCGCGCTGATCGTGTACTGGATCCGGACGACCGCCTCGATGGGGGCCTTCGAGCCCTGCTCCGCCGCGGGCGCGTCGGAGCTCTCGGACGTCGTCAGCGACGCGGGGGCGACGTCCTCCAGGGCGGACGCGGCGCCCGGTCCCATGGTCACCAGCTCCGTCGACTCCACCTCCGCCGACGCCCCGACCACCTGCGCCCCGGACTGCCGGAGCTCGTCGATGATCTTCTCGTCCGCCTGGTAGGCGGGCGAGCCCTCCACGTTGACGGTCTTGATGTCCGACACGGCCCCCGCCAGCAGCGCCAGGCGACGCTCGGTGAGCTCGACCGCGGCGCCGGCCGGGTCCTTGGCGTTCGCGACCGGGCTGATGCCGCCCCAGCGGGGCGCGGACGCCTCCGGCGTGGGCGCGGCGACCGCGGGCTCCTCGCTGCCGAACATGTTGGGCAGCGCCATGACGCCGGCGGTGACGCCCGCGATGACACCCGCCGCGATCATGCCCGTGGCGACCAGGGAGACCGCCGTCGTCCGCGGCTGGGTGGTGCCGCTCACCGCCGCCGCGCCCGCGCTGCCGCTCAGGGGCATCGTCGCCCGGCGGCGCGCCTTGGCCGCCCAGGCCCGGCCGTCCACGGCGGCGAGCGAGCCGGTCAGCGTCCGCGCGGCGGACCGCCACGCCGACGGGGTGTGCGCGCCGAGCGGCACGTGGCCCGTGAGGGGCACCGGACCGCTGAGCGCGGCCGACACCAGCGCGGAGCCGTCGGGGAGGCGCACCGGCTCCGGCGGCACGGCGTCGTGCACCAGGGAGGCGAGGGTGCCCGGCTCGGGGCGGTCGCGGGGGTCCTCGGCGCGGGCGCGGGCGAGCACGGAGCGCAGTGCCTCGTCCGCCTCGGAGTGCATGCTCGGACCGGGGAAGCCGAGCACCGACTCGATGAGCGTCGCCAGGGACGTGACGTCGACCGGGTCGTCGCTGTGCTCCGGGAGCGTCACGCGGGGGCGCAGGACCGCGGTGCCGTCGGAGCGGAGCAGCACGTCGGTGGGCCGGACCCCGCCGTGGACGAGGCCCACGCTGTGCAGGGCCGCGAGGGCCTGGGCGATCGCGACGGTGACACCGGATCCCTCCGCGGGTGTCAGGGGACCCCGCGAGCCGACGGCGGTGGGCAGGTCGACCGCTCCCGTGCGCGAGAGCCGCACGTCGAGGTTGTCCGGCCCGTTCGGGGAGATCGCGATGAGCGGCACCAGATGGGGGTGGTCCAGTGTCGCGAGTGTGTCCAGTCGGCGCACCAGCAGGGCGCGCGCCGCGGCGTCCGTGGGGACGGCTACGCGGACCAGTTCCGCAGATTCGATGTAGTGCACTCGTTCATGAGAACTCCGGCGGTCGGAACGCGCCCTTTATCCACAGGATTTGCCGAATCGGTCACCCTGTGGGTGAACTGACCGAATGCCTTGACCACGGGTTGGCTCTGCGGTATGCGACCGGACAAAGAGCCTGCTCACGCCGGTATCAGACGTCGACGAGCCGGCCTTCCCGGGCGGACAGGCGGGCGGCGTCCAGGACCTCGGCGGTGCGGACGGCGTCCGCGGGGTCGACGGGCGCCTCGGCCTCGCCGGCCAGCCAGTCCGCCACCGCGGTGTAGAAGTCCTCGTGCCCGCCGCGCGGCCGGGGCACCGGTGTGCGCTCCCGGCCCCGCACGAGCCAGCCGTGGGTGCCGTCGGGCTGCTCGGCGTCGAGCACGTCGAAGGGGGACGCGTCGCCCTCGAACGAGTTCACGAGGTAGGCCCCGCCGTCGCCGAGCACCCGGGTGCGCGGGCCCGGGGCCCCGACCAGGGATCCGGCCCACAGCCGGGAGACCACTCCCTTGGCCGGCGGCTCCGCCCCGAACAGGACGTCGGCGCCGGTGGCCCGCCCGGGCACGGCGCCGAGCCGGTTGCCGGGCTCGGTGCCGGGGGCCGCGTGATGCAGCACGAGGAAGACGTCGTCCTCGGTGGGCGTGGACAGGGCGCGGGTCTCGGCGTAGACGGCCACGACCGGGCCGAAGAGCTGGGTCGCGGAGTCCACCAGGTGCGGGCCCAGGTCGAGCAGGAGCCCGCCGCCCACGACGTCGTTCTCCTTCCAGCGCTGCTGGGGCTTGGGCCGCCAGCGTTCCCAGTGCCGCTCGAAGGTGTGCACCGTGCCGAGGTCGCCCCGGCGCAGCAGCGCGGCGAGGGTGAGCTGCTCGGGGTCCCAGCGCCGGTTGTGGAACACCGTGAACGGCGTGCCCGCCGCCGATGCCGCCGCGACCACGCGCCGTGCCTCGGCCGCCGTCGTCGCGATCGGCTTGTCGAGCACGAAGGGCTTGCCCGCCAGGGAGACGGCGGCGGCGTGCTCCGCGTGCAGGCCCGACGGGCTGGCGACGACCACGAGGTCGTACAGGCCGGATTCGGCGAGCATCGCGGGCAGGTCGTTGAACAGGCGGGCGCCGGGCCAGTCACCGGCCGCCTGGACCCTCCGGCCCGAGTCCCGGGCGACGACCGCGGTCACCGACATTCCCGCTGCTCGTGCCAGGCGGGCGTGGATCTGCCTGCCCGCACCCCCGTAGCCGACGATCCCGATCCGAAGTGCCATGGCCCCCATGGTGCCCCGCGCCGCCCGGCGACGCGAGATTACTGGTCAGCGCGTAAACAGGCGTAACACAACTCTGGCAGACTTGAGCAAGCAGTGCGTTTCATACTTTCTCAGTCTTTGTCAGGGCATCGCCCTAGACTCACCGGCCGACAGAATGAGGGGCTCGTGTCCGCCACCGCCAGGAAGAAGTCCAGCCAGAAGCGCAAGACCCTGCAGCTCGTGCTCATCGCCGTCGCCGCGCTCGTGCTCGCCGGGAACTTCGTCGTCAAGTCCCTGGGCGACGACGTCGCCCCCGCCGAGGGCGCCGAGGGTTCGGCGCTCGCGACGCTCGAGGACCTCACGGTCCAGGACGCCGCCAGCGAGGCCGGCTACGACCGCGAGTCCGACTTCGGGACAGCATGGCAGGACGTGGACGACAACGGGTGCGACACGCGCAACGACATGTTGCAGCGTGACCTGGAGGACATCGAGTTCAGCTCCGGCGACACGTGCGAGGTCGCGTCCGGCACGCTGGACGACCCGTACACGGGCGAGACCATCGCGTTCGAGCGCGGCGAGAACTCCGGCGACGTGCAGATCGACCACGTGGTGGCGCTGATGAACGCCTGGACCACCGGCGCGGCGGACTGGGACAAGGAGAAGCGGGTCCAGATCGCCAACGACCCGCTCAACCTGGTGGCCTCGGACGGCCCGGCGAACATGGGCAAGGGCGCCCGGGACGCGTCCGAGTGGCTCCCCGAGAACCAGGCCTACCGCTGCGAGTACGTGGCCCGGCAGATCGCCGTCAAGGCCAAGTACGGCCTGTGGGTCACGCCCGCGGAGCACGACGCCATGGCGGACGTCCTGACGAGCTGCCCGGCGGAGCCGCTCCCGGCATCCTGACCGACCTCTTGCCGCCTCCCGGCACACCACTGCCGAGCTTGGTCCAGCAGGCCACCGCGAACCATAACCGGGCCCGTTCCGGCCGCCGGCCGCCCGCTGAACCCAGGTCGGTGAACGGTGCAGCCGTCCGCCCTCCGTGGACGTAGGCTGGCGGCCATGGACACGCCCATCGGCATCGAGCACCTGTCCGGTCACGTCGACTACCACGAGGGCTGGGAGCTCCAGCGGCGCACCCACGAGTCCGTCCGTACCGACGAGCAGGGCGACACGCTCTTCCTCCTGGAGCACGCGTCCGTCTACACCGCCGGCGCCCGCACGCACCGCGACGAGTTCCCGACCGACGGCACCGAGGTGGTCAAGGTGGACCGGGGCGGCAAGATCACCTGGCACGGGCCGGGGCAGATCGTGGCCTACCCGATCATCAAGCTCGCCAAGCCGTTCGACGTCGTCGAGTACGTGCGCACGCTGGAGCAGGCCGTGATGGACGTCTGTGCGACGCTCGGCGTGGAGACCATCCGCGTCGAGGGCCGGTCCGGTGTCTGGGTCGCCGCCGACTCCCCCGACGTCCCGCACGCACGGCGGGAGCGCAAGGTGTGCGCCATCGGGGCGCGCGTCGCCAAGGGCGTCACCATGCACGGCCTGGCCCTGAACTGCGACGCCGACCTGGCCGCGTTCGACCACATCGTGCCGTGCGGGATCGACGACGCCGACGTCACCTCGCTGACCGCCGAGCTCGGCCGCCGGGTGACCGTCGACGAGGTGCGCCCGCTGCTGGAGGCGGCCCTCGTGGAACGCCTCGCACCGCTGCTCGCGCGGGAGGACGCGGTGGTGGCGACGTCGTCCGTGGCCGTCGCCGCCACCGCGTGACGAACGCCACTGCCCGCCCCCCGGGCGACCGCTCGCCGTCGGTCAGCCGAGGCATAGGCTGGGCGAACCCGCTGACCTGGGAGGGATCTGCGTGACCATCGCACCTGAAGGCCGACGCATGTTGCGCATCGAAGCGCGCAACGCGGCCACGCCCATCGAGAAGAAGCCCGAGTGGATCAAGACCCGGGCGGTGATGGGCCCCGAGTACCGCGACATGAAATCGCTCGTCAAGGGCGAGGGCCTGCACACGGTGTGCGAGGAGGCCGGCTGTCCCAACATCTTCGAGTGCTGGGAGGACCGCGAGGCCACGTTCCTCATCGGCGGTGACCAGTGCACGCGCCGCTGCGACTTCTGCCAGATCGACACCGGCAAGCCCGCCGACTTCGACAAGGACGAGCCGCGCCGCGTCGCCGAGTCCGTGCGGACCATGGGCCTGAAGTACTCGACCGTCACCGGCGTCGCCCGTGACGACCTGGCCGACGGCGGCGCCTGGCTCTACGCCGAGACCGTGCGCCAGATCCACGCGCTGAACCCGGGCACCGGCGTCGAGCTGCTGATCCCGGACTTCAACGCCATCCCCGAGCTGCTGGACGCCGTCAACGAGTCGCGCCCCGAGGTGCTCGCGCACAACGTCGAGACCGTGCCGCGCATCTTCAAGCAGATCCGCCCGGCGTTCACCTACGAGCGGTCGCTCTCGGTCATCACCCGGGCCCGCGACGCCGGCCTCGTGACCAAGTCGAACCTGATCCTCGGCATGGGCGAGACCATCGACGAGGTCAAGCAGGCGCTGCAGGACCTGCACGACGCCGGTTGCGACATCATCACGATCACCCAGTACCTGCGCCCGTCGCTGCGCCACCACCCGGTGGACCGCTGGGTGCGGCCGGAGGAGTTCGTGGAGCTGTCCGAGGCGGCGGAGCAGATCGGCTTCCTCGGCGTCATGGCGGGGCCGCTGGTGCGTTCGTCGTACCGTGCGGGCCGTCTGTGGGGACAGGCGATGACCAAGCACGGCCGCGCGATCCCCGAGGCGCTGTCGCACCTGGCCCAGCCCACGACCTCCCGTCAGGAGGCGGCGAGCCTGCTGGCCCGCTGAGCCGGCGCTCCTCCTGCTCTCAGTACACGCGAAGAGCACTAGAATCGATGACCATGGCCAGAACCTCGTCCGGCGGCGACGCGCGCAACGACGCGCCCGCCGTCAAGCAGAAGAAGCCCAAGAAGCGCCGCTGGTATCACCAGCTGTGGGACGTCTACCAGATGACCCGCAAGCAGAACCCGCTGGTCACCTGGTGGATGCTCGCCGCGTTCGTCGGCGTGGTGGCGGTGGCGCTGCTCATCGGCGTGCTGACGGGTCCCTGGATCTACGCGCTGGTCATCGGTGTTCCCTTCGCCGTGCTCGCGGCGATGTTCATCCTGTCGCGCAGTGCGGAGAAGGCCGCGTACACGCAGATCGCCGGCCAGCCCGGGGCTGCCCGCGCGGCGCTCGGCACGGTGCGCGGCGGCTGGACCTTCGAGGACGAGCCCGTCGCGGTCGACGCCCGCAACCAGGACTTCGTGTTCCGCGGCGTCGGGCGGGCCGGCGTCGTCCTCGTCTCGGAGGGGCCGCCGCACCGCGTGGGGCGTCTCCTGGAGCAGGAGCGCAAGAAGGTCAGCCGCATCCTGTCCAACGTGCCGGTCACCCTGATCCAGTGCGGCGACGCCGAGGGCCAGGTGCCGCTCACCAAGGTGGCGCGCTCCGTCTCCCGGCTCAAGTCGACCCTCACGCGCGCCGAGGTCAGCGAGGTCAGCAAGCGGCTCAAGGCCATCGGCGGCATGAAGCTGCCGATCCCCAAGGGCATCGACCCCACCCGCGCCCGCCCCGACCGCAAGGGCATGCGCGGCCGCTGACCCGGCCGGCACCGGAACCGCCTCACGAGAGGGGCGTCCTCGTCATCGAGGGCGCCCCTCTCGCGTGCTCCCGCCGCCGCAGATCACCCGTCCGAGGGACGGACGCCGCCAGGCCGGGCCCTGTGAGTTCTGGCACTCTGGGGATCGCCGCCGGTGTCTCGACCTGCAGGTCTCCCCGGGGTTACACGGCCGAGAGGCCCGAGAAACATTCCCGCAACAATCAGTAACCAGAGAGAAACCACCTGCCCATAGGTTCATGGCGATCCGCGAGCGATCGTTCCCGGCTCGTCCGGCGCGCGGTCCGACGGACTCCCCCTGAACTTATCGAGCGAGCAAGGAGCGCAGATGTTCAAGAACGCCGAGGAGGCGATCGCCTTCACCCGCAACGAGGGGGTGGAGTTCGTCGACGTCCGGTTTATCGACCTGCCGGGCGTCACGCAGCACTTCAACATCCCGGTCGAGCAGTTCGACGAGGACGCCTTCAGCGAGGGCCTCATGTTCGACGGCTCGTCGATCCGCGGTTTCCAGGCGATCCACGAGTCCGACATGAAGCTCGTGCCGGACGTCACGACGGCGTTCATCGACCCGTTCCGCAAGGCCAAGACGCTGATCGTCAACTTCTCGATCGTGGACCCGTTCACGGGTGACGCCTACGCTCGCGACCCCCGCAACATCGCGGCCAAGGCCGAGGCCTACCTGAAGTCGACCGGCATCGCCGACACCGTCTTCTTCGGCCCCGAGGCCGAGTTCTACATCTTCGACGACGTGCGCTTCAAGACCGCGTCGAACGAGAGCTACTACTCCATCGACTCCGTCGAGGCCGCGTGGAACACCGGCCGCGAGGAGGAGGGTGGCAACCTCGGGTACAAGACCCGGTACAAGGGTGGCTACTTCCCCACGTCGCCGAGCGACCGCTTCGCCGACCTGCGCGACGACATGGTCAAGATCCTCGGTCAGGTGGGCCTCTCCGTCGAGCGCGCGCACCACGAGGTGGGCACCGCCGGCCAGCAGGAGATCAACTACAAGTTCAACACCCTGCTGCACGCCGCCGACGACCTGATGAAGTTCAAGTACGTCATCAAGAACGTCGCGTTCGAGGCCGGCAAGTCGGCCACCTTCATGCCGAAGCCGATCTTCGGCGACAACGGCTCGGGCATGCACTCGCACCAGTCGCTCTGGAAGAACGGCGAGCCGCTGTTCTACGACGAGAAGGGCTACGGCGGCCTGTCCGACCTGGCTCGCTGGTACATCGGTGGCCTGCTCAAGCACGCCCCGTCGCTGCTGGCGTTCACCAACCCGTCGGTGAACTCCTACCACCGCCTGGTGCCCGGCTTCGAGGCTCCCGTGAACCTCGTCTACTCGGCCCGCAACCGTTCCGCCTCGATCCGTATCCCGATCACGGGTACCTCCCCGAAGGCGAAGCGCATCGAGTTCCGCGCGCCGGACCCGTCGTCGAACCCGTACCTGGCGTTCTCCGCGATGCTGATGGCCGGCCTGGACGGCATCAAGAACCGCATCGAGCCCCCGGCCCCGGTCGACAAGGACCTCTACGAGCTGCCGCCCGAGGAGCACGCGCAGATCGCCCAGGTCCCGACGTCGCTCGGTGGCGTGCTCGACGCGCTCGAGGCCGACCACGAGTACCTCACCGCCGGTGACGTGTTCACGGAGGACCTGATCGAGACCTGGATCGCGTACAAGCGCGAGAACGAGATCGACCCGATCCGCCTGCGGCCGCACCCGCACGAGTTCGAGCTCTACTACGACATCTGACGGTCGGTCCCCCGGGACCTGCTGAGATGCGCCGAAACGGCGGCTGACCTGCACTTACGTCTTGCGACGCTGCGCAGCGTTGGCCGCCGTTTCTCGTGCTCCCGTGTAACTCTCGTGTAATTCCCAGGTGGTCCGTGCGGGCCTGTGTCTCGGCTTCTACAAGATCAAGGCGCGCCTGCGGCGCGCGGGCCCGCGCCTACGGCGGGCCCCGCGATGGGGACCCCCGCGCGGCGCGCCTGGCGGCCCTTTGCGCCACCCCCACCGCACCCCACCTCCGGCGCGAGCCCCACAAGGAACGGCGGGACACCACATCCAATGACTGAAATCAGTCCGGCCGAACTGGCCAAGCTCGTGCGAGCCGTAGCAGTGCTGGCGCTACCCGCAGATGGCCAGATTGCATGGCTGTCGTCTCTCGGGATGGGCGAACCAGGCTTCGCGGACGAACTCGCCATGGAACTCGAAGACGGGGCGCTGCTCGCCGGACAATTTGTCCGCGCTGGTTGGATAGAACCGGAGGTTGGGAGCGCGGTCGCAGCGCTGGATTCGTTCCTTGCGGTCAAGAGCCGTGCCGACACCAAAGACTTCTGGAGCCTGAACTCGCTTAGGCACGATCGGGAGTGGGATCGGATCCGCTCGATGGCGGCCGATGTACTGAGAGCACTCTGACAAAGGCCATCTTCTCCGGCTCTCAGCAATGCCGGCGCCAGTGCCTCCGGCGGGCACCAACCGAACTCCAGAGGGGCGGGGAAACGCCCGTGGGGTCCCTGTCCCTCGAAGCCCACCCGCCGTTCACCACGCGTCTGCTGCCAGGAACGGGGCCATCCTGGCAGCAGACGCGTGGTGAACCGCAGGGCCGATCGCGTCGATCAGGCGGGTCACTGCCGAACCACCTCCCGCACCGGCTCGAACCGGTCGTGCTCCGTCTGGCACACGCCCTCCCCGTGGGTCAGCCCGGGCAGGTCCCGCTGCAGCGTGGCGACCGCCCCGGCAGGGATCTCGCCCCGCAGGACGGCGACGCCTGCGCCGGCGACCCCCGACTCCGACGGGACCCCGCCCAGCCGCCCCACTAGCGAGGTCACGGCGCCGACGGCGTCGTCCGGCAGCTCGATCACGAACCGGTGCACCGGCTCGCACACCACCGTCCCGGCGCGCCGTACGGCGGCCGCGAGCACGCGCGGCGCCAGCCCGCGGAAGTCGGCCCCCGTGCTGGACATCGCCTTGTTGAACTTCTGGTGCATGTGGCTCTGCCGTGGCGCGTACCCCGAGTGGGTCATGACCACCCGCGCGTCGGGCACCGGGTAACGCAGCGGCCCGCCCGCGAGCGAACGGCGCACCGTGTCCTCCGTCGCGTCGAAGAACGCCGGCGGCATCGACCCGCGCTCGCACTCCAGCTCGAACGTCACCCCCGAGCCGACCGGCGCGGGCTCCACCCGCAGCCCGATCGTGGCCAGGAACTCGTTCCCGTCCTGCTTCTTCACCTCCAGCGCGTGCCCGACGCCGGTCAGCCGCTCGGTGCGCGCCGTCCGCACCTCGCCGAACCGGGCCTCGACGCCGTGCTCCCGCTGGAGGATCGCGGCCAGCACCTCGCGCTGCACCTCGCCGTAGAGCGAGACCGTGATCTCCTCGTCGCGGCGCCGCACCCGGATGAGCGGGTCCTGCTCGGCCAGCTCCGACAGCGCGGAGTACAGCCGTCCGCGCGCCTCCGGCGCCGCGTCCACGACCGTCTCGTACGACGGCGGCGGGAACTGGCTCGCCCGCTCGTCCCCGGGCAGCCTCGGCCCGACCACGTCGCCGACCCGCGCCGTCGCCAGCCCCTGCACGACGGCGATCTGGCCTGCCCCCGCCGTCGGCCGCGCCGCCAGCGACCCGCGGTGCGCAACGCGCAGCCCGGTGATCCGTTCGGCGCGCCCGTGGCCCAGGTCGATCCGGTCGCGCAGGTGCAGGACTCCCGACCGCATCCGGACGAACGCGCGCTTGCGGCCGCCCTCGCGGTCGATCGCGAAGACCACGCCGGACGGGCCCGCGTCGGACGCCGACGCGTTCGCCGCCCCCGCGTCGGGCGCCGCCGCGTTCGCCGCCCCCGCGTCGGGCGCCGCCGCGTTCGCCGCCCCCGCGTCGGGCGCCGCCGCGTTCGCCGCCCCCGCGTCGGGCGCCGCCGCGACGTCGGCCACCGGCAGGAACTCCCCCAGGGCGGCGACCAGCTCCGGCACCCCCACGCCGGTCACGGCCGACCCGAACAGCACCGGGTGTGCCCGCCCCCGCCGCGACTCGTCCGCGAGCCACTCGCGCAGTCCGTCGCCGGGCAGCGCCTCCACGCGCGCGGACGAGGTTCCCGCGCCCAGCACCCGCTGCACGGGTAGCACGTCCGGGCTGAGGCGACGCACGACGGCGTCCACCACCTCGTCCGGGCGGGCGCCACGCCGGTCGATCTTGTTCACGAACACGATCACGGGCAGCCGCAGCCGTTGCAGCGCGCGCATCAGCACCAGCGTCTGCGCCTGCACGCCCTCGACGGCGGACAGGACGAGCACCGCGCCGTCAAGCACCGCGAGGCTTCGGTCCACCTCCGCGATGAAGTCGGGGTGGCCGGGGGTGTCCAGCACGTTCACGGTCACGTCGGCGGCAGGGAAGGATGCCACGGACGCGCGGATGGTGATCCCCCGCTCGCGCTCCAGCGCGAGCGAGTCGGTGAGGGTGTCGCCGCCGTCGACGGAGCCGAGGCGGTCGATGACGCCCGCGTGGTGCAGCAGGCGTTCGGTCAGGCTGGTCTTACCGGCGTCGACATGAGCGACGATCCCGAGGTTGAGGTACGACAAAGGCAGTCACGTCCGTGGTCAGGTGGGTCAGGGCACGGGGCGTGACAGCCGTCATCGGGGTTCCTCTCCTACGGGTCTCTCGGTCGCGCCCACCATGCGCCCGGAGCCCGCGGAGGATCAACGCTTTTTCGGGCGGCCCCGGCGCACGGCCACGCACGACGGCGGTGTCGCACACGACACGCTGACCACGGCCCCACATCACCCGCCCACCCGGCCGCTAGCCTCCCGGACATGATCATCTGGCTCAACGGACCCTTCGGCGGCGGCAAGACCACCACGGCGGCCGAGCTCGACGCCCTCCTGCCGGAGGTCGTCGTGCTCGACCCGGAGAAGATCGGCGAGGCGATCGTGCCCGCGCTGTCCGCCGTCGAGACGGTGCGCGACTTCCAGGACTGGCGGCCGTGGCGCGAGCTCGTCGTGGCCGCGCTGGCGTCGATTGACCGCTACGCCGGCCGCACCGTCGTGGCCCCGCAGACCGTGGTCGTGGAGCAGTACTGGGACGAGATCACCGCCGGCCTGGCGGCCGCGGGCGTGGAGGTGCGCGCGTTCACCCTGGACTGCACCCCGGACGAGCACGAGCGCCGCATCGCGAACGACCACGTGAATGTGGCGACGCTCCAGGACATCAAGATCCAGGACGGCGGCGTCGGCTGGCGACGCCACCGCGCCCCCGACTACCGCGCCGCCCTGCCCTGGCTACGCACCCGCACGGAGGTCATCGACACGACCGCGCTGCGCCCGCCGGAAGTCGCCAAGGAGATCGCGGGGCGTCTGCTCGCAGGATGACCATGCACCTGCTGCCAAGAACCTCAGTCAACTGGCAGCAGGTGCATGGTCATCTGGGCTACCCGCGGAGCGCATCCGTCACGTGGCGTGCGGCCGCGGCACCGTGGACTTGCCGGTCACGATCGCCGTGCCGGGCAGGACGAAGCAGCGCCGGCACAGCGCCTCGTACGTGAACGTGCCGTCGTCGGGCAGCGGCTCCGAGGCGCCCAGGGGCTCCAGGAACGGCACGCCGTCGCGCAGCACCTGGGTGAACGCGGCATGCAGGTCCTGGCAGCGGTCGCACACGGCCCGCCGGTAGCGCACGTCGGTCGGCCCCAGCTCCAGCAGCGCGCGCACGGTGGCGAACAGCTCGCCACGGTGGTCGAGATCGATGCCGCAGGCCAGCACCCGCGTACCGCGCAGCACCAGCTCCTCGACCACCCGGACGTCGGCGGCGGTGAACATGTGCACCTCGTCGATCGCGACGACGTCCTCCGTGGTGTGCAGCAGCGGTTCGAGGGTGTCGAGCTTGACCGTCGGGACGGAGGCCCCCGTCCGGGAGACGATGCGCGCGTCCCGGACGTGCCGGGCCGACTGCACGACGGCGCAGCTCAGCCGCGAGTACGCCAGCGGCGCCATCTGCGCGATGAGATCCAGCGACTTGCCGGACTTCATGGGGCCGAGTACCAGCGACAGCTCCACCGATGCGACTCCCCGCCGTTCAGGGCAGGACGTTCCCTGCCGCACAGCACCCTAGCTCTCCGGCCGACGGGCGTGGCCCTCGACCCGCTCCTTGATGCCGTGCAGCGTGCGCCGCGACATCAGGTAGCTGACCTCGCCCAGCGGCGCCGTCAGCCACCGCACGAGCGGCCTGCCGAAGGCGACACGTTCGCGCAGGAGCAGCCGCGTGCGGCCGTCCTTCGTCTCCCGCAGCGCGAACGTCCAGAGGAACTCCCACCCGGCCGGGTCGGTGCGCCGCACGGGCCGGCCCGCGTCCAGGTCGGCGATCTGCAGCACGAGCGCCACGCCGGGCACGAGACCGACCACGTACCAGCCCCCGCCGCGCGCCCTGGTGGCCCGGACGACGTCACCGACCCGCAGGTCCTGCCACTCCTCGACCACCTCCTGGGCGTTACGGATCCCCAGGCCGAACAGGTTCTCGAGCCACGCGTAGCTGTAGAAGCCGCCCCGGTCCGCACCGATCTGCACCACCCACGGCCACACGTCCCCCGGCGGGGCGTCGATCGTGATCGCCCGGGTGACCTGCATCGCCGGTCCCGGGACGAGGTCGTCCCCCGGCAGCACCGCCGCGACCTCCGCGTCGGTCGCACCCCAGCGGTCGTGCCCCCGCTCGACCCACCACGCGTACGCGACCACACCGGCGGCCACGGCAGACGCCACCACACGCCGCCCGCGCCGCTGCTGCCGGACCGGCCGGCTCGTGCAGCTGCTCATGTGCCGAGCCTCGCCCGTGCCGTCCGGCGTCGGCAGGGCCCAAGGTCACCGCCTCGCGGGTACAACGCCTCGTGCTGAGCCTCGTCGTCGTCCCAGTGACCATAGCGAGACCGCCGGGACGACCACAGCCAAGCTGACCATGCACCTGCTGCCAGGAATCCCCGCCGCCTGGCAGCAGATGCATGGTCGTCAGCCCCCGGCCCGGGACGGGCTAGTCCGCGCCGTAGAAGACCCGCTCCATCACCGCACGCGCGCGCCGGGCGACGCGGAGGTACAGCTCCTCCAGCTCCGGCCCCGTCCCGACGTCGCCCAGCAGGCGGGCGATCCCCGTCAGGGCGTGGCTGTCGTGCGGCAGCATGTCCACGCCGGCGCCCGTGGTGCGCCCCGACCACAGCACGATCGCCGACCGCAGCCGCGACGCGAGCCGCCAGGCCTCCAGGAGCACCTCGGCGTCGTCGTCGGTCAGGAGGTCCGCGTCGCGGGCGGCCTCCAGGGCGGCCACGGTGCCCGTGGTGCGCAGCCCGGGCACCTCGAACGCGTGCTGGAGCTGCAGGAGCTGGACGGTCCACTCGACGTCGGACACCCCGCCGCGACCCAGCTTGAGGTGCCGGGCGGGGTCGGCGCCACGCGGCAGGCGCTCCGACTCGACCCGGGCCTTGATGCGGCGCACCTCGCGCAGGACGGCCTCACCGGGTCCGCCGTCCGGGTAGCGCAGCGGATCGATCAGCGCCGTGAACCGTTCCCCGAGCGAGCGCCCGCCCTCGGCGCCCGGCCCCAGGTCCAGCGCCGCCGCCACGGCGCCCTCCTCGGGGCCGCCCGCCGCGACCACGCTCAGCGTGCCCGACAGTGCCCGCGCCCGCAGGAGCGCCTGCGCCTCCCACGGGGAGGACCAGCGTCCGTAGTACTCCACGTAGGAGTCGAAGGACCGCACCAGGGGGCCGTTGCGCCCCTCGGGGCGCAGGTCGGCGTCCACGGGCAGGCCCGGTTCGGGCCCCACGGCGGACAGGATGCGGCGCAGGTTCTTCGCCACGGTGAGGGCGTAGTCGTTCGCCTCCTTGTCCGGTGCGCCGCCCACGGCCTCGTAGACGAACATGACGTCGGCGTCCGACCCGTACCCGAGCTCCTGCCCGCCGAGCCGGCCCATCGCCACGATCAGCAGACGGGCGGGCTCGTCCCCGCGCGCGATGTGCCGGGCTCCGCGCGCCTCGTGCTCGGCGATGCGCAGCCCGCCTGCGAGCACCACGTCGGCGGCGTCCGAGATGGCCTTCGCCGCGCCGACCGGGCCGAGCGCCCCGAGCACCTCGGCCACGCCGGTGCGGGCCAGCTCGCGCCGCCGCAGCGCGCGCAGCGCGACCGTGGCCGCCTCCACCTCCTGGGCGCGCCCGAGCAGCGCGTCCGCCTCGGACGCGAGCCGCCGCACCCCGCGCGGCGCCAGCGACTCCGTCTCGGCGAGCCACCGCACCGACTCCGGGGAGCGCCCGATCGCGTCCGCGAGGTACCGCGACGAGGACAGCACCTGGGCCAGCCGGGACGCCGCCTCCGCCGAGTCGCGCAGCAGCCGCAGGTACCAGTGCGTGGAACCCAGCGTGTCCGACAGCTTGCGGAACGCGAGCAGCCCCTCGTCCGGGTCGGCGCCCTCGGCGAACCAGCCCAGCAGCACGGGCAGGAGCTGGCGCTGGATCGACGCGCGCCGTGAGACGCCGTCGGTCAGGGCCTGGACGTGCCGCATGGCCCCGGCCGGGTCGCGGTAGCCGATCGCCGCGAACCGGGCCATGGCGGCCTTCGGCGCGAGCGACGCCTCGCCCGTGGACAGCAGCGCGGTGGCCGGCAGGAGCGGGCGGTAGTAGACGGCCTCGTGCAGGTCGCGCACCTCGCGCCGCACGGCCCGCCACGTCTTGACCAGGTCGTCCGCACCGCCGACGCCGAGCCCCCGGGCAAGCCGGCGCAGGTCCGCCTCCGCCGTCGGCATGAGGTGCGTCCGGCGCAGCCGGAAGAGCTGGACCCGGTGCTCCAGCGCCCGCAGGAACCGGTAGCACTCCCCCATCCGGCGCGCGTGCTCGCGCCCCACGTAACCGCCCTTCGACAACGCCTCGAGCGCGTCGAGCGTGGTGCGCGACCGGATGTCCTCGTCCGCGCGCCCGTGCACGAGCTGCAGGAGCTGCACCGTGAACTCGACGTCGCGCAGGCCGCCCTTGCCGAGCTTGATCTGCCGGTCCGCCTCGGCCACGGGCACGTTGTCCTCGACGCGCTTGCGCATGGCGCGGGCGTCCTCGACGAAGTTCGGGCGCTCCACGGCCTGCCACACCAGCGGCCCGACGGCGGCCGTGTACGCCTCCCCGAGCGCCAGGTCACCCGCCACGGGGCGCGCCTTGAGCAGCGCCTGGAACTCCCACGTCACGGCCCACCGCTCGTAGTACGCGACGTGGCTGGCCAGCGTCCGCACGAGCGGGCCCTGCTTGCCCTCGGGGCGCAGCGCGGCGTCGACCTGCCACAGGGCCGGCTCCGCCGACGCCCCGGAGCAGACCTGGGCCAGCCGCGTGGCCAGCCGGGTCGCGACGCGCAGGGCGTGGTCCTCGTCGCACGCGGGCGTGCCGTCGGGCAGCGTGCCCGGCTCGGCCACGTACACGACGTCCACGTCGGAGATGTAGTTCAGCTCCCGGCCGCCGGTCTTGCCCATGCCGAGCACGACCAGGCGGACTCCGGCGGCGTGGTCCTCCTCCTCGGAGCGGGCCACGGCCAGCGCGCCCTCCAGGGCCGCGGCCGCGAGATCCGCGAGCGCCGCGGCCACGGCGGGCATGACGGCCGTCGGCTCGGGCGCGGTCACATCGGTGGCGGCGATGCGCAGCAACCACGCCCGGTAGGCGCGCCGCAGGCGGTCCGTGTACGACGGCGGCGTGTCGGTGCCTGTCGTCGCCGTCGCCTCCGGGTGGGTGCCCGCGACGGGATCCGGGCTGTCGGGGTCCGCGTCGACGGCGCGGAGCAGCTCGGCGCGCACCTCCCGGGCTGGTACCCCGGTGCCGGGTGCCGGGTCGGCGAGGAGGTCGAGCAGGGCCGGGTGCCGGACCAGCTCGTCACCGAGCGCCGAGGACGCGCCGAGCACGCGCACCAGCCGGTCGCGGGGGGCCGGCCGGGGCGGGGCGTCGTCGTCGGCCGGGTCGCCGGGCTGGTCCAGCAGCCGTCGCAGCCGGTCGGGTGCGGCGGCCGCGAGGCGGACGAGCTGGAGGAGCGCGAGGTCGGGGTCGGCGACGGCGGCGAGCGAGCGCAGCAGGACGGCGTCGGCCGGGTCGAGCTCGACGGCGCCGCGGTCGGGGCCGGCGGCGCGGTCGGCGGCTGCCCGGGGCCGGCTGTCCAGGACGGTGACCAGGTCCGGGTCGCGCCACAGCGCGGCGGACCGGGTGAGGTCGGCGAACCCGGCCCGGATCAGGTGGGTCGTGAGGGTCTCGGGTCGGCGGCTCTGCACCCCCCGACCCTACGACGCGAGCGGGGGGTGCAGCACCCCTGTCAGAGCTGCAGGAAGCGCTTGAGCTCGAAGGGCGTGACCTGGGCGCTGTACGTCTCCCACTCCTCGCGCTTGTTGCGCAGGAAGTAGTCGAAGACGTGCTCGCCGAGCGTCTCGGCCACGAGCTCGGACTTCTCCATGAACTGGATGGCCTCGTCGAGGTCGCGCGGCAGCGGGGCGATGCCCAGGGCGCGGCGCTCGGCCGGGGTGAGCTCCCAGACGTCGTCCTCGGTGTGGTCCAGGAGGTCGTAGCCCTCCTCGATGCCCTTGAGGCCGGCCGCCAGGATCACGGCGAACGCCAGGTACGGGTTGGCCGCCGAGTCGAGCGCGCGGTACTCGATGCGCGCGGAGTTGCCCTTGCCCGGCTTGTACATGGGCACGCGGACCAGCGCGGAGCGGTTGTTGTGGCCCCAGCTCACGTAGCTCGGGGCCTCCTGCCCGCCCCAGAGCCGCTTGTAGCTGTTGACGTACTGGTTGGTGACGGCGGTGATCTCGCCGGCGTGCACCATGAGGCCCGCGATGAACTGGCGCGCCGTCTTGGACAGCTCGAACTGGGCGCCGGGCTCGTAGAACGCGTTGCGGTCGTCCTCGAAGAGCGACACGTGGGTGTGCATGCCGGAGCCGGGCTGGTCGGCCAGCGGCTTGGGCATGAAGGAGGCGAACACGCCCTGCTCGAGCGCCACCTCCTTGACCACGGTGCGGAACGTCATGAGGTTGTCCGCGGTGGTCAGCGCGTCGGCGTACCGCAGGTCGATCTCGTTCTGGCCGGGGCCGGCCTCGTGGTGGGAGAACTCGACCGAGATGCCCATGGACTCCAGCATGGTGATCGCGGCACGGCGGAAGTCGTGTGTCGATCCGCGGGCCAGGTGGTCGAAGTACCCGCCCTGGTCCACCGGCTCCAGCTTCGGGTCGGCCTTGGTGAGCTGGTTGAACAGGTAGAACTCGACCTCGGGGTGCGTGTAGAAGGTGAACCCGCGGTCGCTCGCCTTGGCGAGGGTGCGCTTGAGCACGTTCCGGGAGTCGGCGAGCGACGGCTCGCCGTCCGGCGTCAGGATGTCGCAGAACATGCGCCCTGTGCCGTGCCGTTCGCCGCGCCACGGGAGCACCTGGAACGTGGTGGGGTCGGGCTTGGCGACCATGTCGGCCTCGAAGACCCGGGTGAGCCCCTCGATGGCGCTGCCGTCGAACCCGATGCCCTCGCTGAACGCCGACTCCAGCTCGGCGGGGGCCACGGCTACCGACTTCAGCACACCCAGCACGTCGGTGAACCAGAGCCGGATGAAGCGGATGTCGCGCTCCTCGACCGTGCGGAGCACGAACTCCTGCTGCCTGTCCATGGGCCCATCTTGCACTAAACCTGTTACAGGCGCGTGTACCGGGCATGGACGACCGGTCGTAGGCTTTCGCTCGGCACAGATGCCGCCCGAACCACAGGAGGACCATGTCCGCCCACACCTCACCCACTCCGGGCCCCAAGAGGGTCCGGGTGCACCACCTGGCGGAGGCCAAGGCCCGCGGCGAGAAGATCGCGATGCTCACCGCGTACGACGCCGTGACCGCCACGATCCTCGACGCCGCCGGCACGGACATGCTGCTGGTGGGCGACTCGATCGGGAACGTCATGCACGGCCACACGTCCACCATCCCGGTGACGGTCGACGACATGATCCCGGCCGCGCGTGCCGTGGCCCGCGCCGCCAAGCGCGCGTTCGTGGTGGTCGACCTGCCGTTCGGCTCGTACGAGGCCGGTCCGCAGCAGGCGCTGGAGACCGCGGTGCGCGTGTTCAAGGAGACCGGCGCGGACGCGGTCAAGCTGGAGGGCGGCGTGCGCTCGGCGGCGCAGATCCGCGCGCTGACCGACGCCGGCATCCCCGTCGTCGCGCATCTCGGGTACACGCCGCAGTCGGAGAACCTGCTGGGCGGGCCGCGCGTGCAGGGCCGCGGCGAGGAGGCCGTCGAGCGGCTGGCCACCGACGCGCAGGCCGTCGAGGACGCCGGCGCCGTCGCCGTCGTCCTGGAGATGGTGCCCACCGACGTGGCCGCGCGGATCACCGAGATCGTGCGCATCCCGACCATCGGCATCGGCGCCGGGCCGCACTGCGACGGGCAGGTGCTGGTGTGGACCGACATGGCGGGCATGACGGCCTGGTCGCCCCGCTTCGCCCGGCGGTACGCCGAGCTGGGCGCGGTGCTGCAGCGGGCCGCGGAGGACTACGTCGCGGAGGTCAAGGACGCGTCCTTCCCGGACGCGGAGCACTCGTTCGACAAGTAGCTACTTCTTGCCCCAGTTCTCGTCGTCCTGCTCCCACGACTCGTTGCGCGAGCGTGCGCTCTCCAGCGCCCGCTCGGCCTCGGCCCGGGTGGCGTACGGGCCCATGAGGTGGGTCCAGGAGGAGCGCCGACCCTCCTCGACCTCACCCGTCTCCGTGTTGTACCAGTACTGCTCGTGGTTGCTCATGAGACGATCCTGACATGAGCGACCTGGCGTTCGGCATCGACATCGGCGGTTCGGGGATCAAGGGGGCACCCGTCGACCTGGCGGCCGGCGAGTACGCCGACAAGCGGACCCGGATCCCGACCCCGCGGCCGTCCACCCCGCAGGCGGTCGCCAGCGTGCTCGCGGAGCTCGTCGACGCCTACCACCTGCCCCAGGACGTGCCGATCGGCGTGGCGTTCCCCGCCCCGATGCAGCACGGCGTGGTGCGCTCCATGGCCAACCTGGACCAGTCGTGGACGGGCGTGGACCTGCCGGCGCTGGTGCACCGGGCGACCGGCCGGGAGGTCGTGGCCGTGAACGACGCCGACGCGGCCGGCATCGGGGAGGTGCGCTACGGCGCGGCCCGCGACGCCGACGGCGTGGTGCTGGTGGCGACCCTGGGCACGGGGATCGGCTCGGCGCTGGTGGTCGACGGCGTCCTCGTGCCGAACACCGAGCTGGGCCACCTGGAGATCGACGGGCACGACGCCGAGTCCCGCGCGGCGGACTCCGCACGCGAGCGCGAGGACCTGTCGTGGGAGCAGTGGGCCGAGCGCCTGCAGCGCTACTTCGGCGTGGTCGAGGATCTCCTGTCGCCCGACCTCATCGTCGTGGGCGGCGGAGTGAGCAAGCATCACGAGAAGTACCTGCCGCACCTGCACCTGCGTGCGCCGATCGTGCCGGCCCAGCTCCGGAACGCGGCGGGCATCGTCGGGGCCGCGGCCCTGGCCGCGGGTCGCTGACGTCCCGGCCGTCACCGACGGTCGGTCCGTCGCGGGCGGTGCCGCTCAGGCCTCCCGCACGGCCGGGTGCGCCTGCTGCGCGAAGAGCACGTCGACGCCGAGCATCTCGATGACGCTCCGGACCACCGGCGGCGGCTCCGGGAGACTGACCGTCAGGCCCTCTCGCGTGCCGTAGGTGTACATCTGCATGAGGAACGCCACGCCGGTCGAGTCCATGAACGTGACGCGCGACGTGTCGATCACGACGGCCTTCGCCCGCTCGATGGCGTTGGCTATCGCGGCACTCGACTCGCCACGCAGGGAGACGTCGATCTCCCCCCACATGCTCACGACACTCGCGCGGGACTGTTCTTCGAACATGATCCCGCCCGTGCGCCCCCTGTTATCGAATTCCGTGTTGCTCACTTGCATCGCCCCTGTTCATTGCTCCCCGACATGGCCGCCGGAACGGGTCGCCCGACCCCCCGGGCAACTCTGGGAGATTGCAACGCCTTCGTCGCGATCACGGGAAGCCTACATCCGTGAAGATCGCAAGTGGAACAGTCACGCTGGGTTACATTTCCCCCTCAGGACTGGTATAAGTTGGAGCTTCTCCATCCAAACCGGAACATTTCCACCGGGCAGACCGGACATATACCCGCCCAGTTGGACAATCGTTCAAGAAAAAGATTCACCAGATTCAATTGTCTGACGACCGATTTGGGCCGTCCGGACCCTCCGCGGCGCGCGGATTGCGCATCGTCGGCGCGCTTTCCTTCTCCCATGCATCGAGCTGCATAGTGAGCGCCTTGGCGAGCTCGAACACCTGCTGCGGAGGAATGCGCACCCGGGACACGACCCGGCCCGGCACGGTAATCGACGTGACCTCACCCGAGTCGGGGTCCGAGACGGGGCTCGGCGGCTGCTTCACGGCGATGAAGTCCAGGATGAACGAGGTCGGCGTGTGCCAGACGGACGCGAAGTCGGCGGGGACACCGGTCTCCATCTCGTCGGGGACGTCGATCTGGAACTCCTGGGGCAGCTCGTCGGACGACACTGGGGCTCCTCGATTGGCCGGGCGGTTCCCCGACCGTACCGTGGGGCCGGAGGCGACGACAGTGGAAACGGACTCCGAGGACATATGTGTCCGGCGTGTCGCACCGCCAGCGGAAAACAGGGCGCCTCACGGTCGCCCCGGGCACTAGAATCGCGCGTTCCCCTTCCCCCCTTGGAGGTCCTCCCGTGCCTGCCGACGTGCCCGAGCTCGCCCAGGAGCGCGAGTTCCTCGCCGAGGCCCGTACCCAGCTCGGCCGGATGCGCGAACGCGTCGCCGCGCTCGACGGGCGCTACGCCGGCGACCCGGTGAGCGCCGACGCGCTGGAGGCCGCCCTCGCCCGCCGGATGGAGCAGCTCAGCGACGACCCGGAGATCCCGCTCTTCTTCGGTCGCATCACCGTGGGCGCGGACGTCACCACCGGGCACGGCGGCGAGATCTTCCACATCGGCCGGCGCCACGTCTCGGACCCCGACGGTGAGCCCATGGTCGTCGACTGGCGCGCCCCCGTCAGCACCCCCTTCTACCGGGCCACGCCGAAGGAGCCGATGGGCATCACGGCCCGGCGCCGCTACGGCTTCGCCCGCGGCCACCTGACCGGTTTCGAGGACGAGACCCTGACACACCCCGACGAGGCCGGGCCCGACGGCGGCGCCGGCACCCGCTCGGAGATCCTCGAGGCCGAGATCGAGCGCCCCCGCACCGGGCCGATGCGCGACATCGTGGCCACCATCCAGCCCGAGCAGGACGTCATCGTCCGCATGCCGCTGGACCGCACGCTCGTGGTGCAGGGCGCACCCGGCACCGGCAAGACGGCGGTCGGCCTGCACCGCGCGGCCTACCTTCTCTACGCCCACCGCGAGCAGCTCACCCGGCGCGGCGTGCTCGTCGTCGGGCCGAACAAGAGCTTCCTGCGGTACATCCGCGACGTGCTGCCCGCCCTGGGCGAGATCCACGCGACGCAGGCCACCATCGAGGAGGTGGTCGGCACGCACGCCCCGGTGCGGGCCACCGAAGCTGCCGACGTCGCGACCCTCAAGGGCGACGGCCGGATGGCCCGGGTGCTGCGCGCCGCCGTCTGGTCGCACGTCGGGACGCCGCAGGAGACGCTGGTGCTGCCGCGCGGATCCTTTCGCTGGCGCGTGCCGGCGTACGCGGCGCGGGAGGCGGTCGAACAGGTCAGGGCACGGGACGTGCGCTACTCGCTCGGCGCCGCCCAGCTCCGGCACGCGCTCGCGCACCGGGTGCTGGTGCAGATCGAGGAGTCCGGCGACGCCCTCGACGACAAGGCGTGGGACGTCCTGGCCCGCACCAAGCCGGTCCGGGACTACGCGGCGGCCGTGTGGCCCGCGGTCGAGCCGCGCAAGCTGCTGTTCCGCCTGCTGTCCGACCCGGAGTTCCTCGCGGCGTGCGCACAGGACGTCCTGTCCGACGCCGAGCAGCGGCTCCTGGCCTGGGACCGGCCGCCCCGCTCCCCCGGCGCCGCGCGCTGGACCACGGCGGACCTCGTGCTGCTCGACGAGGTCGCCGACCTGCTGGACCGGACCGAGTCCGTGGCGCACATCGTCGTCGACGAGGCGCAGGACCTGTCCGCGATGATGCTGCGTGCGCTCGGGCGGCGTGCCGCGAACGGCTCGCTGACCGTGCTCGGCGACCTCGCCCAGGCGACCACCCCGTGGGCGTCGGCCGACTGGGCGGACGTGCTGCGCCATCTCGACAAGCCGGACGGCCACGTGGAGCAGCTCACCGCCGGGTTCCGTGTGCCGGCCGACGTGATCGAGCTCGCCGCCCGGCTCCTGCCGCGCATCGCGCCCGGCCTGGAGCCGCCGACCGCCGTCCGCCGCACCCGCGGACGGCTCGCCGTGACGACGACGCCGCTCGGCGAGGTGCTGGCCGACGTCGTGGCCCGCGAGGGCTCGGTCGGCCTGATCGTGCCCGACGCCGGCATGCCGCACGCCCGGACGGTGCTGACGGCCGCGGGGCTGACGTTCGCCGTCGTCGGCGAGCAGGACGACGCCCCGGACGACGGCACGGCCGACGACTCCGGATCCTCCGAGTTCGACGCGCACCTGGAGCTGGTGCCCGCCTCGCTCGCCAAGGGCCTCGAGTTCGACCACGTCGTGCTGCACGACCCGGCCGCCGTCGTGGCCGCCGAGCCGGACCGGGCGACGGGACTGCGCCGGCTCTACGTCTGCCTCACGCGCGCCGTCACGTCCCTCGTCGTGCGGCACGACGGGGACCTGCCGCCGGAGCTCGGGCTCTGACCCGCGCGTTTCGGGCTGCGCTTGACCCTGTTCCCGGAACATAGTTTCCACTGGACCTGTCGCCGCGCACCGCGGCCGACCTGACCGACCGGAACCAGGAGCGAACCGTGGCGTGGAGCACCCGGCAGATCGCCGACCTCGCGGGGACGACCGTCAATGCCGTGCGCCACTACCACGAGGCCGGCCTGCTGGAGGAGCCCGAGCGCCGGTCCAACGGGTACAAGCAGTACGGGGTGCCGCACCTGGTGCGGCTGCTGCAGATCCGCCGCCTGCGCGAGCTGGGCGTGCCGCTCGCCGAGATCGAGGCGATGGGCCGCGCCGACAAGGACCCGGCGGAGGCGCTCCGGGTGCTCGACGCCGAGCTCGAGGCCACCATCGAACGGCTGCAGCGCGCCCGGTCGGAGCTGGCCCTGATCCTGCGGGACCGGGCGCCCATCGACCTTCCCGCGACGTTCGGCTCCGTGTCCCGCCACCTGTCGGAGCAGGACCGGTCCCTCGTGACCATCTACTCGCAGCTCTACGACGAGAGCGCGCTCAGCGACCTGCGCGAGATGCTCGACGAGAACCCGCGCACGGAGGCGGACGACGAGTTCGACAACCTTCCCGCGGACGCCGACGCCGCCACGAAGCAGCGGCTGGCCGAGTACTTCGCACCGCAGATCCGGCAGCACCTCGACAAGTACCCCTGGCTCACCGACCCCGGTCCGAGGTCGACGAAGGGGGCCGCGACGCTCGAGCAGACGATGGTGGCGGCACTGCGGGAGGTCTACAACCTCGCCCAGCTCGATGTGCTGTACCGGGCTGACCTGATCATCAAGGGCATGACCGACGACCGGCTGGAAGCCGCCGACGAGGAGACGGACCGATGACCGAGCACGAGGCCACGCCGACGAACGAGGAGATGTCCCGGGAGCCGCTGCTCGCGGAGGACGTGCTGCTCCTGCTCTTCGACCCCCGGTCGGGCACGATCGCGGGCGAGGGCAACAACCTGTTCCACACCCTGGCCGGTGCGGTGCTCGTCGAGCTCGCGTCGGGCGGGTACGTCGACATCGACGCGCGCACCACGCTGCGCGGTCGCGAGGTCCGCGTGCTCGACGGCGCGGCGCCGTCCGACCCGCTGCTGCGCGGCACGTGGGACCGGATCGCCCGCAAGCCCACGGACGTCCACTCGCTGATCCTGGAGATCGGCCCGCGCCTGCGCCAGGAGGTGATCGACCGCGTCGTCGAGCGCGGGCACCTCGGCCGCGAGAAGCGCAAGGCCCTGGGCCTGATCACCACCACGGCCCTGGTCGACGGCGGCACGGGCCGCCGCGCGGAGCTGCTGGCCCCCATCCGGGCGGCCCTCGTGGACGGCGTGGACCCCGAACCACGCGTCGGCGCCCTGGCGGCGCTCCTGGCGGCGAGCGGCGGGCTGCCCGCGCTGTACAAGGACATCCCGTGGTCGGGCGCGGTCTACACCCGCGGCCGGGAGCTCCAGCGCGGGGACTGGGGCGCGGAGGCCGTGGGCGAGTCCGTGCGCCGCACCATGGCGGCGCTCATCGCCACGAACCTGTTCGTCGGGGTGTTCGTCGCGGGCAGCACGGCGAACGGCTGAACCCCGGGGCGTCAGTCGTCGAGGGGCTCACCGGTCGGGTCGTCGGCCAACAGCGCGTCGACGCCCGGACCGCCGACCGGCTCCGCGGACCAGGCCGTCAGCCGCCACCCGCCGTCGAGGTCGCCCTCGATCTCCACCAGGCCGGTGTTGGCCAGCGCCGTCCGCTCCGCGTGGTCGATGTCGACGCCCGCCACGCGCGCGGCGACCCACGCGCGGATCGCGGCGCCGTGCGAGACCACGACCACGCTGTCCCAGCCGCCCGCCGCGATCTTGGCCACCGCCTCGTCGTAGCGGGCGAGGAACGCCCGCCCGTCGGGACCACCGGGCATGGCCCGGTCGACGTCGCCCCGCGCCCACCCGAAGACGGTGTCGAGGTAGCGCATGTGGGCCTCGTGGGTGCTCGCCATCTCCAGGCCGCCCGCCTCGATCTCGCGCAGCCCCGCCAGCGACACCGGCTCGATGCCCCGCTCCCGGGCCAGGGGCTCGGCCGTCAGCGACGTGCGGACCAGCGACGAGACGGCGATCGCGTCGACCTGCCGGTCGCGGAACGCGTGCGGGACGGCCGCGGCCTGCCGCTCACCGAGCGGTGTCAGACCCGGGCCCGGGCTCGCGGTGTCGAGGAGCCCGTCCACGTTCGAGGGTGTCTGTCCGTGGCGCAGCAGCAGGAGTCGCATGGGGTGCATTCTCCCCGACGACCCGCGCCGCCGGGGAGCCCGAGGGGGTACGACGATTTTCCGGACGGTGGTTCCCGCATCGTGTCCGTTCCGTTACTCTTGGGCGCTATGCGCGGGACGTGGACCCGACAGACACCTCGCCGCGCTGGTGTAGTCCCCCCGTCGATCTGAAAGGTCCCCGCCTTCATGGATCCCCAGTCCTCCACGACGGCCCTGCGTGCCCGCGGTCGCCACCGGGCAGCACGTCGCCCGGCACTGCCCACCCTCACCCGCGCCGCCACCGGGCAGACCGCCGCCGTCGCCGGACGCGGTGCCGTGATCGCCGCCGCAGGTTCCGGGGTGCTGCTGTCGCTGATCGCACCGCCCGCGCAGGCCGCACCGGCCACGGAGCTCGGGGCCACGCTGACCGGCAGCCCCATGCAGGGCACCCTCAACTCGTCCGACCTCAACGCCCTGACGACGCAGGCCCGGGAGGCGGTCGCCGCGGCGAACGTCGTCGCCGTCGCGCCCACCGCGGAGCTGAAGGTCGAGAAGACGGCTGTCTCGGTGGTCTCCGCGAGCGAGAACGCGGAGTACCAGGCGGAGATCGCCGCACAGCGCGCCGAGGAGGAGGCCGCGCAGCGTCGCGCCTCGGTGGTCTCGATCGCCATGCGGTACCTCGGTGTGCCGTACGTGTGGGGCGGGACGACGCCCGCCGGGTTCGACTGCTCCGGGTTCACCTCCTACGTCTTCGCGCAGGTCGGCATCGACCTGCCCCGGACGTCCTCGTCGCAGCGGTACGCCGGGACCGTGGTGTCCTGGGCCGACGCGCTGCCGGGCGACCTCATCTGGACCCCGGGCCACATCGCGATCTACGCGGGCGACGGCATGCAGATCGAGGCGCCGGTGCCGGGCAAGAGCGTGCGCTACACGAGCATCTGGCAGTCCGGCCCCACGTTCATCCGCGTCGCCTGAGCCGACGGGCGCCGTTCGCCGATCAGTTCCGGCCGCCCGACCGGTCTCCCCCTTCGACCGCACTTCATCGTGCTCGGAGGGAATCATGACCGCCACCTACACGTTCGACGTGTTTTCCAGCCTGGACGGTTTCGGCAGCGCCGGGGGTGACTGGACCGGGTACTGAGGCAAGCAGGGGCCCGAGCTGCTCGGCCACCGCCTCGCGCTGTACGAGCCGGAGCAGCGCATGGTGTTCGGGGCCACCACCTACCGGATGTTCGGGGAGATGGTGGCCGCCATCGCCGACCAGCCCGAGGTCGGCGACCCCTGGGTCACCCGGATGCTCGACCTGCCGGCCACGGTCGTGTCGAGCACGCTGGAGGACCCGCTCGACCGGCGCGCGACGGTGGCCCGCGGCGACGCCGTCGACGTCGTGGCCCGGCTCAAGGAGGAGTCCGACGTGCCACTGCGTTCGCACGGCAGCCTCTCGCTGAACCGGGCACTGATGGCGGCGGGCCTCGTGGACCGGCTCCAGGTGACCCTTTTTCCCGTGGTCACCGGGCGGACCGGGGACGACCCGATCTTCCGGGGTGCCGCGGACTTCGACCTGGAGCTGCTCGAGCAGCGGACGCTCGACGGTCACATCCAGGAGCTGGTCTACCGGCCCACGCTGCACGGCTGACACGCTGAGCCGTGCCGGCGGTCGGCCGGGCCGCGCCGCCCTCAGGCCCTGTGCAGGACGAATCCGGCGTGGTGCAGGACGCCGTCGTGGTACTGGCCGAAGGCCCAGAAGCCGGTGTCGTCGAGGTAGGTGATCCGGTCGCCGTCGAGCCAGAAGCTCCCGGTGTAGGCGTCACGGGTCGTGCCCCGCGTCTCGCTGTACCGGCCGTCGGCCGTCAGGTACTGGGTCATGTCGCGCCGCGGGTCGGTCCACGCGCCGAGCCGCGCGTCGTCCGGCGCGTGGCCGGTGCCGCGGCGTCGGGTGGCCACGCCGTCACGCACCACGACCCGTCCGTCGACGACGACGGCGCGCAGGGCGCGGGGGTCGACGACGAGCATGCGGGTGATCCGGTGCGGGGCGACCGTGCCGTCGACCACCGCGAACGTGGCCGGCCGTCCCGGGCCGAGGTCGAAGGCGTCGGGGGCGGGCGGGCTGGGCGCGGCGAAGACGCTCTCGACGAGGAGCGGCACGACGGAGGCTCCGCGGCCGTCGATCACCAGGGGTTCGGCGGCCCCGTCCGTGGACGCGCCGATCAGCGGGCCGTCGGTGGCCAGGTTCTCCTGGACGGTCCGGGTGGGCGTGCGGTGGACGAGGGCGCCCGTGACGACGATGCGTGGTTGAGGCTCTGCGGGTGCGGGCATGTCGTCCACACTGCCGTGTCAGACGCCTCCGCACGAGGCAGCGGCTCTCCTGGGAGTGCCGCACCCAGGCACGCAGGCGTGTCAGGCCCGCACCCACAGGTCCTCGGGAGCGCGGCCCGGCCGGAATCCGAGGTACTCCAGCATCGCGGCGGCCTCGGGGAAGTTCGCCGCGAGCGCATCGGGGGTGTGCGCGTCGCTCCCGATGCTGACGGTCCGGCCGCCCTCCTCGGCCCACCACTGCGGGATCCACGGCCAGAGCCGCCGGGTGTTCATCTCCAGGGCGCGGCCGCCGGCGGCGATCGACCGCATCGCCACCCGGAAGGGCTCCTCGAAGGCCAGCGGGTCGAACGGCCCGTGCGCCTCGGCGGGCCAGGACCGGACCGCGTAGTCGATGTGGGTGAAAACCTCGAAGGTGTCCGCGCCGCGCACCATGACAGGCACCTCCTCCAGGTACCGGTGCATGACCACGGCCGGGTCGTGTTCCTGGAAGAGCCGGCTCGGTTCGGCGTGGCCGCCGCCGAGATCGACGGTGTGCAGCGACCCGAGCACCCGGTCGACCAGGTCCAGGTCGATGACCCGGGCCGCCCGGGCGTCGTTCAGGTGCGGCTGCCCGAACTCGACGCCCGTCCCGATGCGCAGCCCGGGGAACTCGTGCCGCATCCGGTCGACGGCGTCGAGGTAGCCGGCCGTGTCGAGCGGCTCGATGTCGACCAGGCCGGCGTCGTCGACGAGGTGACGCTGGTGCGGCATCAGGTCGTCGGGCTCGGCACGCCAGCTCCGCGGGATGTCCAGGTGCTCGGTGAAGAACAGGGCCGGCAGCCCGATCCGCACCGCGCGGGCGCACGTGGCGCGCATGCGCCCGACGGCGTGGGAACGTGGGCCGCCGGTGTCCCAGGACCACTCGCTGTGCACGTGGCTGTCGGCGGGGAGGGTCATGGCGTGCCGCCGCCGGGTGCGGGCAGCGTGGCCGGTGCGCCGATCAGGTCGTCGTAGTCCGCCACGGGGATCAGGTCCCCTGCCGCGGTGGCGATGCGCTCGTCGCCGGCCACGAGCACGTCGGCCTGCAGCGTGGCGACGGCGAGGTACTCGGCCGGCATGGTGTCGTCCCAGTCCAGCCGGCGAGCGATCGTCCACGCGGTCGCACGGGAGACCCGGTCGCCCAGCAACCGGATCTTGAGGGTCGCGAGGCCGTTGAGCTCCGCCCGCGCCGTCTCGTCGTCCAGCAGACCGGCCCGCACCTGCCGGTAGAGCATGGACAGCACGTGGCTGCGCAGCACGGCGGGGCCGACGAGCGTCCGGCGGGTGCCGACACCGACGTCGTCCCGGACGATCCGCAGTGCGGTGACGGCGTCGATCGCCCAGCGTGTCGCACTCCCCGGAGATGTCATACGGCCATTGAACACGGCGCCACTGACATCAGTCCTGACCTGGTGGTCCGGCTCAGCGGCTGAGGTCCATCAGCGCCAGCAGCGCCTCACCGTACGCCTGCGCGGGATCTGAGTCCGCGAACACGCGGGTCTGCCCGAGCAGCTCGACCTCCACCTCGTAACCGTCGCCCTGACGCCGCAGCGCCCGGAACGTCGAGCGCAGGAGGCCACGGAGCTGGTCCTCGCGGGGCAGCCACAGCGCGTCCTCGATCGCCACGGCGTCCAGCGCCCACTCGGTGGTGCCGTTGAAGCCGAGGATGGTGCCCGTGGGGTACTCGTGCGCCTCGATGGTCATGGTGCTGACGGTGAAGACGTCTCCGGCGAGGTCGGGCGCCCGGACCTGGAACTGGTCACCGTCGGCCGGGGTCCAGACCAGGCCTGCATCGCGGAGCCGGACGGCAAGGTCGGTGGAGATCATCGGTCCATTGTGGGACGAGCGACCGGCCCGTGGGTCAGTTGCTCCGGAGACGGTGCACGAACCGTGCCGGATCTCCGAGGAACGCACGCATCGTGACCACGGCAGTGCGTCGTCGTAGCCGATCCGGGTGAGGGGCCGCCGGGGACGGGTCCCGGACTGTCATCGTGCCGCGTCACGACGACAGTCCGGGACCCGCGGCGAGACTCCCGCGGGCACGCGTGCGGCAGGATGTGCGGCGTGGGCAGCACAGCGAAGGACGCCGCACCGGCGGCTGCCGGCGGGAACCGGCTCGACAGGCGCGCCCTCAGCTACGACGTCGTGAGCCGGACGACCCCGGCGTCGGAGGCGTGGTCGCCGCCCGACGGATGGCGGGCCTACGAGCGCACCGTCACCCTCGGCTCCGGCGCGGATCTCTGGGAGGAGGTCTCGGCGGCGGTCCTCGCCTGGGGCGTCAAGACCCGCAGCGGGTTCGCCGTCGAGCCGTCGCCCGGGGCGGGGCGCGACGTCCGGCAGGGTGGGCGCTACTGGCTCGTGGCGCGGATCGGGCCCCTCCGCGTGCGCGAGCCGGTCGAGGTGGTCGCCACGGTGGCGACCGATCATCGCGCCGCGCTCGCCTACGGCACCTTGCAGGGCCATCCGGTCTCCGGCGAGGAGGCGTTCGTCGTGCACCGGGACGACGCCGGGACCGTGTCCCTCACGCTCCGCTCCCTGACGCGTGCCGGACGCGGCCGGTGGCGTGCGCTCTTCCCGTTGATCCTGGTCGCGCAGCAGGTCTATCGACGCCGCTATCTCCGGGCTCTCCGGCACGACGGCGCCGGAGGCGCGTGACGAGACGGTACGGTCAGGCGCCGACGGCGGACACGGCGTCCGCCACCGACGACGGTTCGGCGGCCTCACCGGACTCGTCGAACGTGGACTCGATCCAGTCGAGCAGCGCGGCGAGGCGCTCGCCGAGACCGGTGCCGGATGGCGTCAGCCCGTAGGTGACGGTCGGCGGGGCGGTCGGCTCGACCGTGCGCCAGACCAGGTCGTCCTGTACGAGGTTCCGCAGGGTCTGCGACAGCATCTTCTCGCTGATGCCCTCGATGCGGTCGCGCAGCTCGTAGAACCGTAGCGGCCGCTCCCCCAGCCTGATCAGCACCCACACGCCCCAGCGGCTGGTGACGTGATCGAGCACCTGCCGGGCCGCGCAGTCCGTGTGAAACACGTCATGCAGGCCGTCAGGCTCTGCGGACGCCTCCGTCTTTCCGTTCTCCACGTGTGGACCTTACCCCGAGGTATGCCCTTTCTTTCGGTAAGCCTGCTGCTTAGCGTCGCCCGGTACCCACGTCGAAAGGACAGTCATGATCGTCGTCACCGGGACGGGCAACATCGGTCGCCCGCTCATCGAGTCACTCGTCGCCGCAGGACAGGAGGTGACCGCCGTGTCACGCCGTCCGACGACCCTGCCGGACGGCGCCCGGCACGCATCCGGCGACCTCGCCGACCCGGCCGGCCTCGCGCCCGCCCTCGAGGGCGCCGACCGGATGTTCCTGATGGCTCCCGACCCGACCCTGCCGGTGGCCGAGCTCGTCCGGACCGCTCGATCCGCCGGGGTCGAACGGATCGTGCTGCTCTCCTCCCAGCGCGCCACGTCGCGGGGCGACGACCCGTTCCTGGCCGGCCTGGAACGGACCGTGACCACCGAGGCACCCGAGTGGACCGTCCTGCGTCCGGGCGGCTTCGCGTCCAACGCCCTGTTGTGGGCGGAGTCGGTCCGTTCGGCGCGGACGGTCCGCGCCCCGTTCGGCGACGTCCCGCTCCCGCCGATCGACCCCGCCGACATCGCCGCGGCCGCCGCGGCGGCTCTGCTGGAGGACGCTCACCTGGGCCGGCACTACACGCTCAACGGTCCCGAGGCCCTCACCCCACGCGCCCAGACGGCCGCCATCGCGGCGGCACTCGGCGAGGACGTCCGGTTCGTGGAGCAGACCCGCGAGGAAGCCTTCGCCGAGCTCTCCCAGTTCTGGCCCCCGGCGGTCGTCGACAGGACCTTGGACGCGCTCGGTACCCCGACCGAGGACGAGCGGACGCCGTCACCCGACACGGCGCTGGCACTGGGCCGTAGCCCGCGGACGTTCGACGACTGGGTCGCGCGTCACGTCGGCGCCTTCAGCTAGGCCGTCGCCCGTCTCGGTCGCTCTCCACGGCCGAGACGGGCGCAGCGGGTGCAACCTCAGTGCCGGACCCGGCGGTCCACCACGACCCAGTTCGTCTCCCACGTCGCGCCGCCGTCGGCCGAGAACGCCTGCTCGAACCGCGCCTCGTCCTGGCTCACGCGGGTGATGAGGAAGCGCACCTTGATGGGTCGGTCACCGAGGCGGTCGTCGCCGTAGAACTCGCCGACGCCGTCGTGGAAGCCGCCGTACACGGCCGGGGTCAGCAGGCCGTCGCGCATGTTCACGAAGGTGAGGCTCCACCGCTGCGCCTGCGGTTCGTACAGCCTCAGGTTGAGTGCGTCGATGCTGCCGGCCGGTCCCGAGACCGCGAGCTCGACCACGTTGGCCCGCCCCTCGGAGAGCGGGCGCACGGTGCTGGTGCCGGAGAACCGGAGCCACTCGTCCGGGGACTCCGAGAGCGGGTCGGCGAGCACCCGCACGGACGAGCGCCAGGTGCCGATCTCCCAGTCGAAGTCGCGCTGCGGGTCGGTGGTCGTCGATGACACGGAGGCCGGCGCGGCGTCGCCCGATACCGCCGTCACGAACAACAGGGCGGCGGACAGGCCTACAGTCAGGATTCGTCGGTATGGAATCGTCATGGTTCGACTATTGAGCGGAGCATGGTCATGAACAAGAAGGCACCTGCGGGTAACCCCTCTCGTCCCAACCCGCTCCCGGGCTGCCCGATGGCCGCCGCGTTCACCGCGATCGGCGGCAAGTGGAAGCTGACCCTGATCTACTGGCTCGCCCACGGCGAGTCCCACTTCGCCGGCCTCCGCCGCCGCGGCGCACCCATCACGGCCAAGGTGCTCGCCGAGCAGCTCCGTGAGCTCGAGGCCGACGGGCTCGTCGAACGTGTGGTGACGGGCCCCGTCCCGGCGCCCGTGATCTACCGGCTCACGCCGTACGGGACCACGGTGCTGCCCGTGGTCGAGGGCGTGCGGGTCTGGGGCGAGGCCCACCTGCGGCGCACCGACGGCGCGGTCGCGCCGGAGGGGGCGCTGAGCTGCGGCGACATGGTCGGCTAGGGTCACGCAGTCAGTCGTGCGTCCAGCACGGGGACCCCGTCGCCGGCCAGGTCGGCCAGCACCTCGCGCCGTCCTGCCATCGCCATCACCAGGGAGAGCAGCGGACCGCTCGCCGTGGGGCCGTCACCCGTCCGGAAGTCCGCGTCGGTGGCGATCAGGCGGAGCCCCTTGACCAGTGACCTGCTGTTCACGGCAAAGTCCCTGGTCGCGAAGAACCGGGCGACCATGAGCAGCCCCTCGGCGTCCGGCCGGTGCGCCAGGCCCAGCGGCCGACGGATGTCCTCGGCGTGCACGAGCAGCTCGCCCAGCCCGGCCACGCTCTCCGTGCGCGGCAGCGCGATCGGGCCGACGGCGGCGTACCGCTCCAGCGTCTGCTCCGCCGAGTCCGCACGGAACTCCTCGAGGCGACGCTGGTTGTGCAGGTCCGCGTCGAAACGAGCGCCGGCCATGCTGCGCAGCCAACCCCAGAAGGTCGACGTGGAGGCGGCGCCCAGGTGCGCGACGACATCCTCGACGGTCCAGTCGCCACAGAGCGACCGCGAGCGCCACTGGGCCGGGGTGAGGGTGCGGAGGTCGTCGACCAGGGCGGCGTGCTCTCGTACCTGGACCTGGGAAGGGTGGGGCATGCGGGCAGTGTATGGACCAGGATGCTCGGTGCTGCCCGGACTCAGGACCCGGCCTGGTCGTGCCACGCCATGGTGCTTCCCGCCAGTGCCGCGTCGGCCACGCGGGCGGCGAACGCCGTCCTGATCCCGGCGCGGGAGCTGTCGATCCACTTCTGGACGTGCTGGTGGCCGGCCGCCCGGTACTCCAGGGCCTGGAGCAGGCACTCCAGCTTGTCGGCGTCCTTGGCACAGCGAGATTCCGGGGTCGCCTGGGCCTCGTACTCGATCACGGCGTCGGTCACGGTCTTCGCCGCCGCGTCAGGCAGGTGGGACGCCTGGTCCCGGGTGATGGTCTCGTTGTCGCCGGTCCGTGCCAGGTAGGCGCGGGACGAGTGGGGAAGGTCCGTGATCCGGGTCTCCTGGGAGTCGTGCCACAGGCCCAGGTACGCCGCCCGGGCCGGGTCGGCGCCCTCCTCGGCAGCGATCAGCGCGGCGATCTGGGCGACGCGCAGGCTGTGCTCGGCCACGGACTCGGGGTCGCGTACGCCCACCTGCCACCACCCGGACCGGCGCAGCCGCTTGAGCACGCCCATCTCGTGCGCGAAGTTCGCGACGCCCGCCGCGGCGGGGTCGGTGACGTCGTCGGCCATGCGGGTGCCTCCTTGGTTGTCAGGCTTCTGCGACGCATGCAGGCTAGCCGCCGGCCGATCTACTGGTGGACCCGGCGACCGGGTGCTGGGCCGTCTGGAGTTGCACCTCACGTAGCGGCATGTGTTCCGCTGGTCTCACGTCCCTCCCAGGAAGGCCCGCTCATGCATCCGTCCTTCATCCCGCCGCGCCAGGTCAAGATCGGTGACGCGGCGGCCTTCGTCGGCACCACGCCGCGAGCGATCCGGCACTACCACGAGATCGGCCTGCTCCCGGAGCCCGAGCGCGGCGGCGACGACCGCCGTCGTTACGGCTACGACGACATGATCCGACTCTTGTGGATCCGCACGATGGCCGACGCCGGGATCGCTCTGGACGACATCCGCGACGCCTTCGCCGACACTGATCCTGCCGGGCCCTCGGCAGACGACGGCGTGGTGGAGATCCTGGACCGGCTGGAGCGGACCATCGACGCCCGGGAGGCAGAGCTGCGGCGCCAGCGGGCTGCCGTGCAGCGCATGCGCACCGAAGGCAGCAGGATAGGCCTGCTCTCCGACGTCGTCACCAGCCGCCTCAAGGACCTGCCCGAGGGCTCGCTGCGGCAGGCGGACCTGGACGACCTGCTGGTCACCGAGCGGGTCCTCGGCCCGCTCGGCGCGGCTGTCCGGGCCTCCCGGTTCATCGCCCTGGCCACTCACCGGGACCTGCGCGAGGAGTCCGACCGGGTGGATGCCGCCGAGGAGGCGCTCGACGACACGGTCGCCGTCGACGACCCCCGTGTGGCCAGGGTTGCTGCCGAACGGCACTCCTTCGAAGCGAGACTGCACGCCGTGATCGAGGAGTCCGGTCTGGCTCAGGGTGACGAGGCGTTGTTCGAGTCCTGGGATCCCGCTCTGGACGAGGCTGCCGGCGGTGGGCAGAAGGCCATGAGCGCCTTCGAAGCCTTCGGGAAGATCCCCTACGACGTCTCCCCGGCTCGTCTGCGCTGCATGGAGCTGGCCGCCGAGCTCGACACCCACGGGACGGCTGCGTCACGGAGCGAGCTGCTGGACGATGCGTAAAGAATGGTGCTCCATCCGTTATTCATCGCGCTCGGACACGCGGCCAGCGTCGGCGTCGCGAGCAAGACCGGCTCGCGTCAGCCGCCAGAGCCTCGCGAGCGGACGGCGACCGGCCGCCGGGGCCGGGTCCGACCGTAGGGTGGTGCGCATGTGCTGTGCTCCCGCCGTTGCGACCACGAGCCGATGAACCAGAGCAGCCCTCCCGAAGAGCCATCGACCGAACTGCTGGATGATGTGGCCGGTGCGGTCGGGGCAGAGGTCACTCTTCTCGGCCGCCTGCCCGGGGGCGCCAACGGTGGTGCCGTGCGCGTGCAGCTTGCCGGCAGTACCGACGCGGTTCTCAAAGCAGTTCCCCGCGCTCACCCCGGGCACCTGGACGAGACGTTGCGCGCCCAGAGGGTGGTCGAGCACATGCGTGGCCGCGGCTATCCGACCCCGGCGTGGCTCGGGGCTGGGGCCACGGCCACTCATGTGTGGCATCTGACGGACTTCGTCGACGCGGCACCCGCGGCCGAGCTCACGCCGTCCCTCGTCGAGCAGCTGATGGAGATCGTCGAGCTCCAGGCCGGCCAAGGCTCCGAGCCCTACGACCACTGGTCGTACGCCTGGCGGGCCGCCACCGGCGTGGAACCGGCTGTCGCCGGGCCGGAGTTCAGCGAGACGCCGGAGCAGGCGCGCCTCCGCCGGTCCATCGCCAGGCTCTCGGGATACTCCGACGCCGTATCGACCCTGGTCGAGCGCTTGCGGCTCGCGTGCGCCGACGTCCCGGCACCACGAGAGGCACCGGACATGGTGCACGCCGACCTCTCGACACCCGGCAACGTTCTGGTCCGCGACGGGGCGGTGGTGGCGGTCGTCGATATCGGGAACGCGGGTAGCGGCACGCGGGCCATCGATCTCACCACGCTCGTGTGGTACTCGTTCCAGGACCCGCTGCTGGACGACGTCCGAAGGCGACTGTGGACGAAGGTGCTCGATCTGGTCGGCGGGGAAGGAGCGGCCGTGCTCACAGCGGCTCACGTGCTCCACATGCTCGAGGTTCCCGTCCGTGAAGGACGCCGCGACGGCGTTCCGGGGGTGGTCGAGCGTGGGCATCGCGCCCTCGACGAGCTGAGGGCGCTTCGCTCATCGCGGGCCTGGCGATGACGACCAGGCACGGACGCGGCAAGGGGTGCCGGCGGCGGGTGCTCCGCCACGCTCAGGACTCGACCGGAGGGGAGCCTCCGTCCGCAGCCACTCGCTCAGCGCCTCCGCGTTCTCCACGTCGTCCATGTCGTCCGAGATCATGACGTTCGCCACCCAGCTCATGGCGATCGTTCTACCGGAACAGACAGCAGGTCATCACAGGATGGGGTCGAGCTGGCCCTGAGCGGTCATGAGCGGAGCGTGGGTCTCGCGAGAGGCGTTCCAGGCGCTGGCGTTCGCGACGACGATGAGCCGGACCTGGCCGCCGTGGGGAAGAACGCCGCGTGTTTCGTGTTCTCTGCTGCCCGTGATAGAAACGCCTGATCGGGCGTCTACGCAGGTCGCCCCAGATTTCGGTGGATAATTCAGATGGATGTCGACGGGTGGAGTGGCATGCCTGACCTGGAACCGCAGCCGAGCGAGGGCCGGGTCGCGCTGGTGGACCTGACCGGCGCAGAGGACATGACTGCGGCACTGCGCGAGCTGCAGGACCAGTGGGGGCCGGTGGCCCCCGTGGACCTGGAGCCAGGCGTACCGGGCTGGCTCGTGCTGGGGCACGCCGAGGTGATGGAGGTGATGCGCACGGAGAGCGTCTTCGCCCGGAACCCACGGCACTGGAGAGAGCAGCTACCACCGCAGTCGAACCTGCACGCCATCCTGTCCCCGACCGGACGGCGGAACCTGTACTTCGCGGACGGCGCAGAGCACCGGCGGCTGCGGCTCCCGGTGGACGAGGCGTTCGCCGACATGGACGAGGTCCGGACGGCAGCGCTCGTGCGCGTCGTCTGCGCCCGGCTCATCGACTCGTTCGCCGCCAAGGGCAGTGCGGACCTGATGGGCGAGTATGCGGCGGCGGTGTCGTTCCTGGCAGTGTCGGCCATGTTCGGGTTCGACGAGCGGCAGGGGGTCGACCTGCTGCGCTGCGCGAGCGAGATCTTCGGGCACGGCGGCGATCCCGTGTCAGCCCTGGTCCGGATGGACCAGATCGTGATGGACCACGTCATCGCGACCCGGGCGGAGCCAGGCCCGAACCTGACCACCAGCTTCATCGAGCACCCGAGCTTCGAGGACGACACCGAGATCGTGCACACGATGGTGGTCGCGATCTGCGCGGCCAACGAGATGCTCGTGACCTGGATCGCGGCCACGCTTCGCCGCATGCTCACCGACCCCCGGTACACCGGCCGCCTCACCGGCGTGCGCCGCGGCCTGGACGACGCGATGGACGAGACGCTGTGGAGCGAGCCGCCCGTGGCGAACCTGCCCGCCCGGTACGCCGTGACCGACTGCACCCTCGGCACCGCCCGGATCCGCGCCGGTGACGCGATAGTGATGGGCGTGGCTGCCGCGAACAACGACCCGCGGGTGCGCACCAGCGACGACCTGTTCGAGGCGGGCAACCGGTCGCACCTGTCGTTCGGCGTCGGGCCGCACGCGTGCCCCGCCAAGCGCCCCGGGCGGCTCGTGGTCAAGATCGCGGTGGAGAGCCTCATGGAGCGGCTCGACCTGAGGCTCACCGACCCGGTGGTGAAGTGGGCGCCATCGCCGTGGTCGCGCTACCCGTCCACGCTGCCGGTGACGTTCACTCCCGAGCGCCAGGCCGCCCGCACGCCTGCCCGCATCTGACCTGCCCCTGGAGCGTCAGACGGCATCGACGTGCGCCTTGCCGTTCACGCAGGTCTTCGCGCGCCGTGCCCGCGCGGGGTTCGCCGTCGGGGACCTGCATCGTGAGCATGAGCTCGAGGTTCCAGCGTGCCTCGTCGAGGATGTTGGCGACTTGATCTACCGATGCCCGGGACGAGCACCAGCGACTGGGGGACTCAGGCCGTGCTGGTGAGGGTCCCCGGCTGCACCGGCGTACGGAACGTCCCGGTGCGCACCCAGGACTCGACCTCGTCCACCGCAGCCTCCCCGAGGCGTCGCACCTCTCCGCCGACCAACCCGGCCATGACGGTGTCGTTCGTGACGAACCGACAGGGGGTCCTCGACGCCGGGGGCGGCGTGGCAGGCGGTTGCCGAGGCTGCCAGGTTGCGCCAACGACGCACAAGACCAACCGCACCGTCACATGACTTCCTCATAGTCACTTGTTTACGCAATAGTCACACGGCGACTCGCAAGGGCCATATGTTCTGCCCGGTATGCACGTTATGTTTAACGTTGTCCATCGGCAGACGAGATGGTGTCTTGGCTGAAGAAGGAGCCCCCAGTGCCTGACCACACCGGCAGATCCCGGAAGACGGCAGACGCCGCCGCAGCCGGCTCGGACCGCGAGTCCCGCCGCCGCGTGACCAAGCTGATCCGGCACCTGAGCACGCCCGAAGGGCGCGCCGACCCCCACGCCGTCTACGACGAGCTGCGGGCCATGGGCCCGGCGGTACGCATGCCGTGGGGAGCCTGGATGGTCACCTCGCACGGCGCGAGCCACGAGGTGCTCAGCGGATCCGGCTGGCGCACCGTGGACGCAGCCTGGCGCACCGCGCGCCAGCCGACGTGGGTGCGGCACCCGGGCCTGAAGTTCCTGCACGACTCCGCGCTCGGCACCAACCCGCCCGGGCACGCCGGGCTGCGCCGCAGCCTTGGCTCGTTCGTCTCGCCGCGGTCGGTCGCTGACCTCACACCGCAGATCGTCCAGACCGTCCACGAGTACCTCGACCGGTTCGATGCGGCGCTGCGCGCCGACGGCGAGGCGGACTTCGGGGCCCTGGTCGGCGACCGGCTGCCCATGGCGGTGCTCTGCATCGTTCTCGGGCTGCCGCGTGAGGACATCCCGCTGCTGTGCGAGATGAGCCGTATGCTCTCGAACGTGCACGACCTCGCGCCGAGCAAGGCGCGGATGGCGCAGGCCGACCGCGCGGGCAAGCTGTGGAACGCGTACTGGGAACAGCTCGTAGCCCAGCCCAGACCCCGGCTCCCGGAGGACTCCCCGCTGGGAGAGTGGCTCGACACAGAGACCGACCCCGCGGTGCGCGCGGTGGCCGGCTCCCAGCTCAACGTCATGATCGAGGCGGGCCTCGAGACGACGACGTCCCTGCTGTCCGACGGCGTGGTGCAGCTCCTGCGCCGGCCCGACCAGGCCACGTGGATGCTCGAGCACCCGGAAGCCGTGCACGGCGCCGTCGAGGAGCTGGTCCGCTTCGTATCGCCCGTACAGCTCATGACCCGGTACGCGGCGCAGGACACGGAGCTGCCGGGCGGCATCCCGGTGCCGGCCGGGCAGATCGTGCACGCCGTGGTCGCCGCGGCCAACCACGACCCCGACGCCTACGACTCGCCGCACGACCTGAACCTCTCGCGCCCGCCTCGCCGCAACCTCGCCTTCGGCGTCGGCATGCACTACTGCCTGGGCGCGCCGCTGGCCCGTCTGGAAGCGACGACCCTGTTCCCCGAGGTGCTGCAGCGGTTCGATCTCGAGTTCGCCGGGCCAGTGGGCTACGACGAGACCCTCGCCTTCCGCGGAACACGTTCGGTGCCGGTACGGCGGCGACCCCGTCGAGCCGCGACCGCGAGTGCTGGTGCGGCGGTGGGTGCTGGTGCGGCGGTGGGTGCTGGTGAGAGCGCGTCCGCCGCCGGACCCGTCGTGGTCGACCGCGAGGACGCCGTGCTGGTGGTGACCCTCACGCGGCCCGACGGCCACAACCGGCTCGACCGAGCGACCCTGACCGCCCTGGGCGACGTGCTCACGACGCTGCCCGACGACATCGCCGCCGTCGTGCTGCGCGCCGAAGGGCACCACTTCTGCATAGGCGGCGACCTGGACGAGCTCGGCCAGCTCGCCACCAACGACCCCGACGGCTACCGGAACCTCGTCGAGCTCGGCGACGAGGTGCTGCGCGCCTGGCGCACCTGCCCGGCGGTGACAGTCGCGGCGCTGCACGGCAACGTCGCCGGAACAGGGCTCGGGCTGGCGGTCGCGAGCGACCTGCGCGTGGCCGCCGAGGACGCACGGTTCCGCGCGCCCGAGACGGTCGTCAGCATCCCGGTGGGTCCGAGCGAGGTGCTGGACCGCCTGGTCGCCGAGATCGGTTCCGGCTGGACCCGCGCGATGCTGCTGCTCGGCGATGCCGTCAACGCCCAGGAGGCGCTGGAGTGCGGGCTCGTGCAATCCGTCGTCCCGACCGAGAACGTGTGGGCCGAGGCCAAGCGCCTGGCCCGGCGCATCGCCCGGCGCGACCGGGAAGCCATCCGCGTCACCAAGCAGACGATGGCCCGGCTTCCGCACGACGGTCCCGATCCGACGGAGGGCACCGACGCGTGGGAGGCACCACTGGCCCAGGCCCTGCGGCGCCGGATCGCCCTTGGCAACGCGAGGTAGCGACTCCTCGTCGACGAAAGGCCGGCGGGGCCAGCGACCATGCTGGCCCCGGGAAGGAGCCTCGGACGGATGCTCCGATGCAGGTCAGGGCCTTAAGAGCGGACGAGCCGGCCTGTACGCCGGGTTCTGTTCCCGCGCCCGGTTACCCCGGCGCGGGCGACGGTCATCCATCTAGGCCCTGCGTTGCCGCAGGGCTCGAGCGGTCTACCCGACTGTGCTTCTCGCAAGAGAATCGGGCGAGCAGCCCTCAAACACAGTCTGTCTGACCTTGCTCCAGGTGGGGTTTACCGAGCCGCTGCCGTCACCGGCAGCGCTGGTGGTCTCTTACACCACCGTTTCACCCTTACCCCCGGCCGAGGCCGAGGGCGGTCTGTTTTCTGTGGCACTGTCCCGCGGGTCACCCCGGGTGGCTGTTGGCCACCACCTTGCCCTGTGGAGCCCGGACGTTCCTCGGCGGGCGCCCGAAGGCACCCGACGCGACCGCCCGACCGACTCGTCCGCGGATGAATCGTACCTGAGCACGTCGCCGGGTGAGTGCGGGAGTAGTTGCGTTCTGACCGGCCAGAACGCCACTACTCCCGCACTCACCCGGGGGCAGGCGCAGCGTCACACCTCCACGCGGTAGCCCAGGGCCAGCTCGTCGCCCGAGACGCCGCGGATGCCCCAGTTCTCCCGGGGGCTCTCCAGGATCACCAGCTCCAGGTCGTCGGCCGACAGGCCCAGACGAGGTGCCACCGTGTCGTACACGGCCCCGATCAGCGCGCGCTTGGCCTCTCGGCTGCGGCCCGTGAAGCAGACGATCTCCACGACCAGGTAGGCGTCCGAGCGCGGGGCGACCAGGTCGCCGTCGTCCAGGAGGAGGAAGCGGTGGAAGCGCTTGTCGGGCGGGAGCTGCCACGTGCGCACCAGCACGTCGTGCAGGGCGTCGGAGATCTCCGTGCGTCGCTCGCCCCACACCGACCGCCTGCCGTACACCTTGAGCTGCGCCATGCGCGGCAACTTACGCTAGGCGGGTGCTCCTGCTCCTGCCGCCCTCCGAGGGCAAGACGCCCGCGCCCGACGGCGCCGCGCCCCTCGACCTGTCCACCCTGGCCCACCCGGAGCTCACCGAGCGCCGCGAGGAGATGCTGACCCACCTGGCGCGGACCAGCGCGCGGCCCGATGCGACGGCCGTGCTCGGCGTCGGCGACGGGCTCGCGGACGAGGTGGCGCGCAACACGACACTGCGCGAGGCACCTACGGCCCGCGCCGCCGAGGTCTACACGGGGGTCCTGTACGCGGCCGCCGGCCTGGCCGGTCTGCCCGACGCCGCCGCCCGGCGCGCCCACGCGAGCGTGCTCACCTTCTCCGGGCTGTGGGGCGTGGTCGCGCCCGGAGACCGCATCCCCGCCTACCGGCTGGGCATGGGCGTGAGCCTGCCCGACGTCGGCCGGCTCGCCGCGTACTGGAAGCCCGCCCTGGCCGAGGTGCTCGACGCGCGGGCCGCGGGCGACGTCGTCGTGGACTGCCGGTCGGCCACGTACGTGGCGGCCTGGAAGCCGCGGACCACGGGCGCGGACGCCGCCGAGTGGGTCGAGGTGCGCGTGCTGCGCGAGACCGGCGGGAAGCGGACCGTCGTCTCGCACAACGCGAAGCACACGCGCGGCGTGCTGGCCGGGCACCTGCTGCGCCGCGAGCACGAGGCACGCACCAGCGAGGACGTGCTCAAGGCGGCGCAGGAGCTGGTCGGCTCGGTGGTGCTCACCGAGATCGGTTCCGGCAAGGACCAGACCCTGATCGAGGCCAACCTGCTCGACGGCAGAACGCGCGGCCCGCGCACCCTGGAGCTCGTCCTCGCCTGAGCGGCCCGGCCGCCCCCGCACCCCGCCCGGCGACGCTCCGGTAACGACCGCGCCGCACCCCTGGCGCCCGCAGGCCGCGACCGGTTGGATGTGCCGTCATGACCTACAGCCTGACGGGCGTCCGCGTCGCCGTGGCCGCGGCGTTCTTCGCGCAGGGATTCGTCTTCATCAGCCTCACCACCCGGCTGCCGCGGTTCCTGGAGCGCTGGGGGCTGGACGAGGTGGCCCTCTCCCTGCTCCTGCTGATGATGGTGCTGCTCGCCGGCGCCGGCTCCCTGGTGGCCGAGCACACCGCGCGGCGCGTGGGCAGCGCGGCGCTGCTGCGGATCGCGTTCGTGCTCATGGTGGTGGCCGTCCCGACCCTGGTGCTGGCACCCGCCATGGCCTTCTTCGTGGGCGGCGTGGCCGCCTACGGCATCGCGCTCGGTCTCGTCGACGCCGCCTCGAACATGCAGGCCGTGGACCTGGAGCACCGGTACGACCGGCCCATCCTGCCGTCGTCGCACGGCTGGTGGACCACCGGCGGCATCCTCGCCGCCGCCGTGTCGCTCGCCACCGGGCACCTCTCCCCCGCGGCCGGGGTGTTCGTCGTGGTGGTCCCGCTCGTGGCGGCGTTCGCACCGTATCTACCGCACCAGCGGGCCGACGACGACGCCGGGCGCCGCGCCGGGCCCTCCTGGGGCGCGGAGGCCGCCGGGCCGGTGCCGGGACTGACCGGGCCGGCAGGCTCCAGGCGGACCGGCACGACGTCCGCCCCCGCCGGGACCACCACCCCGGCCGAGCCCGTGCCCTGGCGTCCCATCTGGCTGGTGGGCGCGGGGCTGGTCGTGTTCTACATGGTCGACACCGCCGCATCGGCCTGGGGACCCGTCTACCTGGCGCGGGCGTTCGACGCGCCGGGCAACCTCGTCGCGCTCGCCACGTTCCCGTACCTGGTCACGTCCATCGTGGTCCGGCTGACCGGCGGGGCGCTGGTCACCCGGTTCGGGGTCACCGTGCTGCTCCGGGTCGGGGCCGTGGTCGCGTTCGCCGCGCTCGCGCTCGTGGTGCTCGCGCCCACGTGGCAGGTGGCCGTCGCGGGCTTCACCGTGCTCGGTGCCGCCGTGGCGCTGGTGGCACCGCTCAGCTTCTCGGCCGCGGGGCGGATCGCGGCGGGCGGCGCCACGACACCCGCCGGAGCACCGACCGCGGGTGGCGTGGGGGGGGCCCCCCCCCGCGCCCCCCCCCCCCCCCCCCCCCCCCCCCCCCCCCCGGGAAACCCCGGGGGGGGGGGGGCCGGGCCGCCCGGGGCCGCGCGGCGCCCCCCCCCTCGGCGACGTTGGGGGGGGGGGGCCCCCCCCGCGGGGGGCCCCCCCCCCCCCCGCGGGGCCCCCCCCACCGAACATGGTGAGCGGGGCCGGGCAAGGGGCCGATCTCGGGTTCGGCTCAGACCCGCCCAGCTCAGACCGGCCCAGTTCAGACCGGCCCAGTTCAGACCGGCCCAGTTCAGCCCAGCCCGGTCCAGCCCAGCCCGGTCCAGCCCAGCCCGGTCCAGCCCAGCCCGGTCCAGCCCAGCCCAGCCCAGCCCAGCCCGGTCCAGCCCAGCCCAGCCCCACCCAGCCCAGCCCAGCCCCACCCAGCCCAGCCCCACCCGGTCCAGCCCCACCCGGTCCAGCCCCACCCGGTCCAGCCCAGCCCCACCCGGCCAGGGCGTCACCCCGTGTTCTGCAACCCCGCCGAGACCCCGTTCACGGTGAGCAGCAGCAGGTGCTGCAGCCGTCCGGCGTAGTCGCCGTCCACCGCGGAGCCGCCGTCCGACCCGGTGCGCAGGCCGCGCAGGGCGCGGACCTGGAGCAGCGAGAGGGCGTCGACGTACGGCGAGCGGAGCTGCACGGCCCGCCCCAGCACGCGCTTGCTCTCCAGGGGGAAGGCGTTGCCGCTGATCTTCAGCACCCACTCGCGCGTGAGGCGCAGCTCGTCGAGCACCATCTCGGCCAGGTCGTCGCGCGAGCCCAGCGCCAGGTACTGCGCGGCGATGCGCTCGTCGGTCTTGGCGAGCGACATCTCCACGTTGTCGAGGAGCGTCGCGAACAGCGGCCACTCGGTGCGTGCCGACTGCAGGAGCTCGACGTCACCGCACGCGGCGAGCGCCGTGCCCAGGCCGTACCAGCCGGCGAGGTTGATGCGGGCCTGCGACCAGGAGAACACCCACGGGATGGCGCGGAGGTCGTCGAGGGAGTTCACCGAGAGGCCGCGCTTGGCGGGACGGGACCCGATGGGCAGCAGGCCGACCTCCTCCAGGGGCGTGACCTGCGCGAACCACTGCGGGAACCTGTCGGCCTTCACGAGCTCGTGGAAACGGGTCCGGGAGGCCGCGTCGAGCGACGCCGCCAGGTCGGCGTACTTCGCCGTCGCGCTCTCGTTGACGGCCTCGACCGACGGCGCGGACGCGAGCAGCGTCGCGGCGGCCACCTGCTCGATGTGCCGGGACGCGATGACCGGGTCGCCGTACCGGGCCAGGATGACCTCGCCCTGCTCGGTCAGCTTGAACCGGCCGTCCACGGAGTGCGGCGGCTGGGCCAGCACCGCGCGGTTGGCCGGGCCGCCGCCGCGCCCGAGGGCGCCGCCGCGGCCGTGGAACAGCGTGAGCGTGAGGTTGTTGGACCGCGCCCACTCGGCGATGCGCGACTGGGCGTCGTGCAGCGCGAGCGTCGCCGCGACCGGTCCGACGTCCTTGGACGAGTCGGAGTAGCCGAGCATGACCTCGACGCGCCGGCCGTTCTCCGCCAGGCGCTTCTGCACGGCGGGGAGCGTGAGCATCGAGTCCAGGATCGACACCGAGTTCTGCAGGTCCGCGAAGGTCTCGAACAGCGGGATCGCGTCGATCACGGGTGCGCTGCCGGGGTCGTCCGCGAAGGCGTGGGCGGCCAGCTCGTAGACGGCGGCGAGGTGCTCGGGCGCCTGCGTGAACGACACGATGTAGCGCCGCGCGGCCCGCTCCCCGAATCGGCGCTGGATGGCCCCGAGCGCGCGGTAGGTGTCCAGCACCTCGCGGGTGCGGTCGCTCAGCGCGCCGTCGACGCCGAGCTCGCGGATCTCGTCGAGCGCTGCGGCGTGCACCTGCGAGTGCTGCCGCACCTCGAGCTCCGCGAGGTGGAACCCGAAGGTCTGCACCTGCCAGACGAGCCGCTGCAGGTCCCCGTAGGCCGCACGGGCCGCGCCCGCCGCCACGAGGGAGGCCTGCACCACGAGCAGGTCCGCCTCGAACTGCTCGGCGTTCGCGTAGGCGAGGTCGGCGTTGCGCGTCCGGGTGGCGGCGAGACGCTCGGCGAGCGCGAGCATGACGGCCCGGTGCGGCTCGTTGGGCGAGGCCTCCTGGGCCCGCCGCGCGACGTCTTCCGACATCTGGCGGATCCGCTGCCACAGGGCGTTCAGGCCCGACGACGGCGTGGTGCCCTCGGCGTCGAGCGTGAGCTTGCGGCCGGTCTCGACGGCGAGCCGCTCCAGCGCCGCGAGCGCGTGGTCCGAGGCGAGGGTGGCCGCCTGGCGCGTGATCTCGGCGGTGACGTTCGGGTTGCCGTCGCGGTCGCCGCCGATCCAGGTGCCGAGCTTGACGAACGGCTTCGCGACAGGCGTCGCACGGCCGGCCTCGTCGGCCAGCAGCCAGTCGTCGAGCCGCCGGTAGACGTCGCCGAAGACGTCCGCGAGGACGGCGTCGAACACGCCCATCACGGTCTTGACCTCGTCGATCACCGACGGCTTGCTGGTCCGCACGGGCGCGGTGCGCCACATGGTGTCGATCTCGGCGAGGATGCGCCGCTCGTTCTCGGCGAGGGTCACCCCGCCCAGCCGGCGGGTGTCCCGCTCGGCGAGCAAGTCCGAGAGCCGGCGGATGGTCCCGCTGATCGCCCGGCGCCGTGCCTCGGTCGGGTGCGCCGTCAGGACCGGCCGGAACTCCAGCTCGTCGAGCCGCCGCAGCGCCTCGTCCCGGCCCACCTCCTCGGTGAGCCGCGCGAACGCCGCGGGGATGGTGTCCTCCAGGACCGCCGGGCCGGTGCGTGTCTCGGCCTCGCGGGAGCGCAGCACGCGGACGCGGTGGTACTCCTCGGCGAGGTTCGCGAGGTGGAAGTAGCAGGTGAACGCGCGGGCGACCTGTTCGGCGCGCTCCACGGAGAAGGACGCCACGACGGCGGCGGCCTCGTCGAGGGCGTGCGGCGACGGATCGCCGTAGGCGCGGATGGTCAGCTCGCGGAGCCGCTCGACGTCGTCCAGGAGATCCTGGCCCCCGTCCTCGCGGAGGATCCTGCCGAGCAGCCCGCCGAGCAGACGCACGTCCTCGCGCAGCGGGTCGGGTACCTCGTGCCGGGCGTTGCCACGGACGGTCTGAGTTGATTCACTCACGGGCCAGAGCCTAGGCCGAGATTGCCAATGCCCGTTCATCGTGTCCGATTGTTGGTCTGGTCATGACCTACCGGACTCTGGTTGGCTGTCTGCCTGTGACCGGCTACGACGCAGATTTTCTCGGGTTCCGTGTGCCGCTCCCCGTCTCGCCCGCCGACCTGCGTGTCCTGCACTACACCCACTTCTCCGTGCTCCTGGACCCGGCACGCCGCCTCGCGGCGGCCACCGCCTGCGTGGTCGACGGCGCGGCCCTCCTGGCCCTGCGCCGCACCGGCCGGTGGCGCCTGGACCGGCGTGTGCCGACCGGCGAGCAGGCCGGCAGCGAGCTGTACGCGGGCAACCCCCTGGACCGCGGGCACCTGGTGCGCCGCCTCGACCCCGTCTGGGGTGACGCCGAGACGGCCGCGCGCGCCAACCACGACACCTTCACCTACCCGAACGCGGCGCCGCAGGTGAACAGGTTCAACCAGTCCAAGGAGCTGTGGAACGGCCTGGAGGACCACGTGCTGGCCTACGCGGCCGCCCACGACCACCGCCTCGCCGTGCAGACGGGTCCGGTGTTCGCGGCCGACGACCCGCCCTACCGCGGCGTCCGTATCCCGCGGCTCTTCTGGAAGGTCGTCGCCTGGGCCGGCCCGGCTCCCCGGCCCGCCCACGACGCGGCGGGCAGCCCGGACGACGCCGGGCGCCGCACCCTGCTGTCCACCGCGTTCGTGCTGGACCAGACGCCCCAGCTCGACGACGCCCGCCTCTCCGAGATCACGGCACAGGCCCTGGCCCGGGACGACATCCCGCCGCTGGGCCCGTTCCGGACCTACCAGGTCCCGGTGCGGGACGTCGCGGCCCTGACCGGGCTCGACCTGGGACCGCTGCCCGGGGCCGACGTGCTCGCCGTCCCGCCGCCGACGCCGGCCGGCGCCCGGCCCACCGACATCACGATCCACCGGCTCCCCCGGGCCCGGGCGTGGTCGGAGATCCGGACCCGGGACCAGATCGTCCTGCCCTGACCCGGGCCACGCACGAGCGCCTCACGAGCGGCCGTACGCCTCCAGCAGGCGGAGCCAGATCTCGCTCACCGTCGGGTACGCCGGGACGGCGTGCCACAGGCGGTCGATCGGCACCTCCGCGGCGACGGCGATCGTGGCGGCGTGGAGCAGCTCGGCCACGTCGGGGCCCACGGCGGTGAAGCCGACCAGCACCTTCCGGTCCTCGTCGACGATCATGCCGGCCCGGCCCGTGTACCCGTCGGCGTGCAGGGAGGCGCCGGCCACGGCGCCGAGGTCGTACTCGACCGCGCGGATGCGCAGCCCGGCGGCCTTGGCGGACGCAGCGGTGTGACCCACGCTCGCGATCTCCGGGTCGGTGAAGATCACCTGCGGTACGGCGCGCTCGTCGGCGGTGGCCGCGTGCCGGCCCCACGGAGCGAGGTCGACGGGGTTCCCCGTGGCACGGGCCACGATCGTGTCGCCCACCGCGCGGGCCTGGTACTTGCCCTGGTGCGTCAGCAGCACCCGCCGGTTCACGTCGCCCGCGGCGTAGAGCCAGCCGTCGCCGACCGGCTCGCCCTCGCCGTCGAGCACCCGGAGCGAGTCGTCCACGCGCAGCCAGTCGCCCGGGGTCAGCCCGACGTGGTCCAGGCCGACCGTGGCCGTGTTCGGCGTGCGACCGGTCGCGACCAGCACCTCGTCGGCCTCCAGCACGGTGCCGTCGGCCAGCGTGACGCGGACCGTCCCGGCGTCGTCCCGGTCGACCCGCTGCGGCCCGACGAACAGGTGCAGGGCGACACCCTGCGCCTTGAGCTCCTCGGCCACCAGGTCACGGGCGAACGGCTCGGCGGCGGGCAGCAGGCCGTCGCGGGCGATCACCGTGACCTGCGCGCCCAGCGCCGCGTACGCGGTGGCCATCTCGGCCCCCACGACACCACCGCCGATGACGGCCAGGCGCCCGGGGACAGCGTGGGCGGACGCGGCCTCACGGCTGGTCCACGGTGCGGCGTCGGCCAGGCCGGGGATCTCGGGCAGGCGGGCACTGGTCCCGGTCGCGACGACGACGGCGTGCCGCGCGCGGAGCACCGTCGTGGCCCCGTCGGCGCCGGTCACCTCGACGGTGCGCGCGGCGCTGATCCGTCCCACGCCCCGGAACAGCGAGATCCCGGCGCCCTCGAGCCAGCCGACCTGACCGTCGTCGTGCCAGTGCGCGGCGAACGCGTCGCGGCGGGCCAGGACGGCGGACGCGTCCAGCCCGCCGGTCACCGCGGCGCGTGCGCCGGGCAGTGCCCGGACCGCGCGCAGCGCGGCGGCGTCCCGCAGGAGGGCCTTGGTGGGCATGCAGGCCCAGTACGAGCACTCCCCACCCACGAGCTCGCTCTCCACGATCGCGGCGGTGAGGCCGCCCTGCACGATCCGGTCGGCCACGTTCTCGCCCACGGGACCGGCACCGATGACGACGACGTCGAAGGTGTTCTCGGTCATCTCAGCTCTCCTTCGTGGCGACGCGGTTCAGGCGCAGCGCGGAGACGAGGAAGAAGATGCCGCCGAGCGTGGCGTACCCGGCCAGCGACGTCAGCATCGCGTTCGGCCCGCCGGCCATCATGAAGAAGCCGGCGCCCGCGAACACGGAGATGCCGCCGCTGAGGATCATGGCCCACTGACCGCCGAGCCGGTACCGGGCGATCGCGACGATGAGCTGCACCAGGCCGGCGGTGATCGCCCAGACGCCCCAGACGCGCAGCACGGCGGGGATGCCCGAGGTCACCGCGACGACCAGGCCGATCGCCGTGAGCAGGCTGAGCGCCATGTTGAAGTACAGGCCGACGGTGGGCCGCGCGGCCTTCGAGGAGCGGAAGTCGACGACGGCGGCGCCGACGTCGAACAGCGGGTACAGCACGAGCAGCGCGATGCTGACCGGTCCGAGCGAGGCCCCGGTGAGGAACAGCAGCACCGCCCAGACGATGGCGAACCCGAACCGTACGAAGTACAGGTTCCGCAGTGCGGTCGCGGTGGCTGCGGAGGATTCCGCGGTGGTCGTCATGGCTTTCCCTTCGATGGTGGCCGCTGTCGGCCTGTCTAGGTAGACTTACTAGTTACTCTACCGAGACCGACGGTACACATCCCGCCCCCGCTGCGCAAGGGGCCACGAGAGGAGCCACGTATGATCGCGACCGTGCACGGGTCCATCCGGGACCGCCTGATCGAGGCGGCGAACGAGCTGTTCTACGCGCACGGGCTGCGCGCGGTGAGCGTCGACAAGGTCATCGAGCGCGCCGGCACCACGAAGGTGACCTTCTACCGGCACTTCCGGACCAAGGACGACCTCGTGGTCGCCTACCTGGAGCACCGCGCGGCACAGGAGCGCGCAGGCGTCGACGCGGCCATCACGCACGGGGCGGGCGACGTCGACGCGACGCTGCGCCTCATGGCCGGCCACACGGGCGCGATGGCGTGCGAACCCGGCTTCCGCGGGTGCCCGTTCATCAACGCCGCCGCCGAGTACCCGGACCCCGGCACCCCGGTGCGCAAGGTCGTGGACGACCACCGGGCCTGGTGGGCGGGCGCGTTCGAACGGCTCGTCGCCCCGCTCGGGCTCGCCGACCCGCCCGCCGTCGCGGAGGACCTCATGCTGCTGCGCGACGGCATCATGGTCGCCGGCTACCTCGGCGACCCCAGCCGGGTCGCCGACTCGTTCCTGCGGAGCTGCCAGGCCGTCATCGGCTCGGCGGAGCGCGCGGCCGGCTAGGGCCGGGTCAGAGCTCCGAGCGCCAGGAGTGCTCCGGCGCGTAGCCGAGCACGCGGCGGGCCTTGTCGATGCCCAGGAGCGTCTCCCGGCCCTCGATCGGGCGCCGGTGCGGCACGTCCGGGAAGACCTCGGCCGCGAGGTCGGCCGAGTCCCGCTCCATCACCGTGTCGGCGTTCGCGATCACGAACGCCTCGAACCCCGTGAACTCCGCCTCCAGCGCACGGCGCACCGCCTGGGCACCGTCCCGGCCGTCGATGTAGCCCCACAGGTTCCAGCGCCGGGCCTGGGCGTCGTCCTGCCAGGACGGGAAGCGGGCGTAGTCCTGCGGGGTCATCACGTTGGAGAACCGGAGCGCGGCGACCTTGAGCTCCGGGTCCCAGCGGGCGAAGTGCCTGGCCATCTCCTCCTCCAGGGACTTGCCGAGGGAGTAGGTGGACTGCGGCAGCACGTCGTACTCCTCGTCGACCGGCAGGTACGGCGGCGGTACGTCGAACGGCAGGCCGAGCACGGTCTCGGAGGAGGCCGTCACGATGTTCCGGATCCCCACCACCTGCGCGGCGCGCAGCACGTTGTAGGTGCTGGGCACGTTGTTGCCGAACGTCGCGGCGTTGGTCGCCAGCCCGGGCGCGGGGATCGCCGACAGGTGCACGACGGCGTCGGCCGGGCGCCGTTCGTCCACGCCCGACAGCAGCTCCACGACCTGGCCGAGGTCCGTCAGGTCGGCCACCGTGAAGTCGCCGGGGCTGCCCGGCGGGGGCGCCACACGGTCGGTCGCGGCCACCGCGTACCCCGCCTCCGCCAGGTGCTCCACCACGAACCGGCCGAGCTTCCCGCTCGCGCCCGTGACCACTACCCGCTGCGCCGTCGCCATGCGTCCGATCCTGCCAGGCTTCCGTGGCTCGACCAACGCCCGGGGGCCGGGGCCGGGTCAAGCCAGGCGTTCCCGGAGCCAGGCGATGTCCGGGGCCATGTCGCCCTTGGTCTCGCAGATGACGGGTGCGCCCGCCGCCGCGATCACGCCCACCAGCAGGTCCTCCGGGATGAGGCCCTGGCCGAAGTTGATGTGCCGGTCGGCCCCGGACCCCGCCACGTCGCGCGAGTCGTTGGCGTGCACCAGGTCGATCCGGCCCGTGATCGCACGGATCTGGTCGGCCGCCGTCGCGAGGTCGATGCCGCCGGCCCACGCGTGACAGGTGTCGAGCGTGAACCCGACGTCGTCCCCGCCGTTCGCCGCGGTCACGGCAGCCCAGAGCTGCTCGATGCGCTCCAGGCGGCGCGCCATCGAGTAGTCGCCGCCCGCCGTGTTCTCGATGAGCACCGGCACGTCGGTCTCCAGCGCGTCGATCGCCTTGCGCCAGTTGTCGAAGCCCTTGGCCGGCTCGTCGTTCGCGGTGACGTGCCCTCCGTGCACCACGACGCCCCGGGCGCCCACCGCGGCGGCACCGTCCATGATCTGCTGCAGCAGCTTGCGGCTCGGGATACGGATCCGGTTGTTGGTCGAGGCCACGTTGATCACGTACGGCGCGTGCACGTACAGGTCGAGTCCCGCGGCGGCGGCGTCGGCCTTGAGCGCCTCCGCGCCACCCTCGTAGGGCAGGTCGGGGACCTTCCATGCCTGCGGGTCGCTCAGGAACACCTGCACCGTGTCCGCGCCGAGCGCCTTCGCCGCCCCGATCGCGTCGGTCAGGTCCACGTGCGCGCCGATCTTCACCATGGCCCCCACCCTAGAACGGCTCACCCACACGACGGCGGGCGACGGCGTCAGCCCAGGCCACGGGCGCCGCTCGAGACGACCTCGACCAGGCTGCCGTCCACGGCCAGCAGCCCGCTGACCGGGCCCGACCAGACGTCGCCCGTCAGGTCCTCCGCCGCCGGGGGCCGCTCCCACACCACCTCGCCGGTCTCCGCGTCGAGCGCCGTCAGGCCCGCTGCCCCCGAGCCGTCCTCGACGACCAGCAGTACCGAGCGCCCGTCGGTGAAGGCCCGCGAGACGAACAGGGTGCCGGTGGACGAGCCCTCGGGATCGCCGCCGTCCCACGTCCATCGCTCCGCCCCCGTCGCGAGGTCCACCCCGAGCACGGAGCCCGGCACGGCCAGCATGACCGCCGTACCCTCCACCTGCGCCAGGAACTGCTGCACGCCCTCCCTCGCGGGCACGTCCCAGCGCGGGGTGCCGTCCAGCGCGTACGACGCCAGCCGGGTGCCCAGCCCGCCCGCGGACATCAGCGTCGGGGCCTCCGGCCCGGTCACGGTGAGGGGCTCGAGCACGTATCCCTCGACCTCGCCGACCCGCTCGCCGTCCGCGTCGAGGAGCACGGTCCGCAGGTCCCCCTCGAACGTGTACTCGGCGTACCCGCCGCTGCGCAGCCGCTCGACGCCGCCCGAGCCCGGATCCATCCGGGTGCCGAGCACCAGCCCGTCCGGCGTCACGGCGGACTGGACGCCGCAGCCGTACACCTGGACGAGCTGGTCCTGGACCTGGGCACCGAAGTCCTCGACGTTCAGCTGGCCGGTGCTGACCGTCCCGTCCCAGGAGTCGCCGCCCCAGTTCGCGCACTGGTCGGCGCGCGTGGCCCGGAAGGGGATCGTGACGTTCCAGCGCTCGTCACCGGTGACGGCGTCCTCGGCGCGGAGCACGACGTCGCGCCCCTCCTCGACGGTGCCGGTGCACTCCCCCATGTCGTCGCACCCGGCGCCGTCCGGCAGCGGACCGGGCGCGGGCCCCACCCGCTGGGCGCGCAGGACCGTCCCGTCGGGACCGGGCCGAGGACGGCCGTACCGTTCCGTGTCCGCGGGGTCCAGCACACGCTCCGCCGACACCGTCCCGTCCGGGCCCACGACGACGGCGACCCGGTCCGCCGCGTCGCCCGTCAGGCACACGAGCCGCCGGGCCACCGCCGCACCCCAGCCCGCCGAGCCCAGCGGCCCGCACTCCGGGTCCGCACCGAGCCGCGCCGTCCAGGCCACGTCGCCCGACGCCGGGTCCAGCGCCACCAGGTCGTTCCCGGACGGGACCACGAGCCGGTCGCCGAGCACCACCGCCTCGGTCCCCCACACGTCGTCCCCGGTGGCGCCGGCCCAGCCGACCGGGCCGTCCCACGTCCACGCCTCGTCGAGCGGGCGGGACACGTCCGCCACACCGCCGGGCACGTCGCGCATCCGCTCCATCCGGGCGCCGTCGCGGACGCCCTCGACCGCGAGCCCGGTACCCAGCACCACGGCCAGCACCGCTGCCACCGGACCGAGCACCCGCAGGTACCGCTCCCGGTCCCGGAGCGGCGCATCGCCTGCCGGGCAACCGTCCGGCTCGGGCTCCGCGCCCGGTCCGCCGCCCGCGCCGGATCCGGCGAACGAGACCTGGGGGTCGTCCGCGCCGTCGTCCACCAGGTCGAAGACGAACGCGCCGCCCTGGTCCGGATCACGTGCCATGCGACCGAGGGTATGTCGGGCTGGTCACGGTTTCACTGGAAACCCCGCACGCCACGCGGCGTCACCTCCAGCAGGACGCCGTCCACCGCCACCAGCCCGCCGACCACACCCCGCTCGCCGGAGCCGCCGACGGCCGGGTCGAACGTGGTGACCGCCGCCCCGCCCACGCGCTGCCAGACCACGGCACCGGTGCCCGCGTCGAGGGCCACGAGGCCGTGCGTGCCGCCCGAGTCGCCCTCGGTGAGCAGGAGCACCGTCTCGCCGTCGGTGAGGGCCTGGAACACGTGGGCCGTACCGAAGTACCCGCCGTCGGCGGCCGACGGCTCCGCCGCGCCGTCCCACGACCAGCGCTCCGCACCGGTGACGAGGTCCAGGCCGCGCACCGTGCCGGCCCCGGTCGAGACCACCGCCGTGTCGCCGACCTGCGCCAGGAACTGCTGTCCGCCCGACTGCAGCGCGATGTCCCAGCGCGGCGTGCCGTCGCCGTCGTACGCGCGCAGGCGCCGGCCGGGCTCGTCCACCCCCAGCACAGTCGCGGGTCGCGACCCGTCGGCCACCCGGGGAGCCAGGGGGTACCCGGTGATCTCGCCGGCCACGTCGCCGTCCGCGGTGAGCAGCACGGAGCGGGGCAGGCCGTCGAACCTCGTCACGGCGTAGCCGGTGCCGAGGGCCGTCACACCGCCCCGGCCCGGCTCGATCCACGGCCCCAGCACGGTGCCGTGCGGCGTGACGGCGGCCTGGATGCCGCAGCCCTGCACTGCCACGAGATCCGCCGTGACGCCCGCGCCGAACGCGTCGGGCGCGAGCTGACCGCTGATGACCAGCCGGGTCTCCGAGCTGCCCCAGGACGCGGCGAAGGTGCGCGTGCACTGCGTGGCGTCCACCGGCCGGAACGGAACAGTCACGCGCCAGCGCTCCGCTCCGGTCGCCGCGTCCTCCGCCCGGAGCACCAGGTCGCGCCCTGCCTCCACGGTCCCGGCGCACTCGCCCGCCGCGGTGCACCGGGCGTCGCCCGGGTCCACCGCCGACGGCGGACCCACGCGGAGCGCGCGCAGCAGCGTCCCGTCGGGGCCGGTGTGGGGCAGTCCGTGGCGCCGGGCGTCCGCGGCAGGCAGGGGCCGGGAGGCGGACGTCGCACCGCCGGGCCCCACGGCGACCACCTCCCGGTCGGCGCCCGTGCCCTGGAGGCACACCAGCGCCGGCGTGGACGGGTCCGTCGAGGTCGGCGGCACCACCGGGCCGCAGTCGGCGTCGGCCCGGAGCGGGACGGTCCAGGCCACCGCGCCCGTCGCCGGGTCCAGGGCGACCAGGCCGTCGTCGGACTCGACGACCAGCACGTCGCCGAGCACCGCCACGTCGGCGCTGCTCTCGCCCGGCCCGACCGTCCCGCTCCACGCCCAGGCCTGCGTCAGCGGCTGCGACAGGTCCGCGACCCCGCCCGGCACGTCCCGCATCCGCTCCATCCGCGCGTGGTCCCGCACTCCGTCGACGGCGAGCCCCGTGCCGAGCACGATCGCCAGCGCCGCGGCGAGCTGGGCCGCCAGGCGACGGCGGCGCCCGCGGCCGTCCGACGGTGGGGGCACGCCGGCGTCGGTGGCCGCCTCGTCCGGCGCCGACGGCGCTGCGGGGTCCTCGGTGCCGGATCCCGGGTGGACGGTGCCGGGTGCCCCGGTGGCCGGCGTGGCAGACGCGTCGTCAGCTGGCGCGTCGTCCCCGACCAGGTCGAAGACGAACGCGTCGTCCTCCGCCGGGTCGCGCGCCATGCGGCCGAGCGTAGTGCGGGCCGCCGCACGGGACAGCCCCTCCGCGGAAGGTCACCCCAGCCCGCGCAGCCCGTCCGCGGTGACCTCGACGAGGTGGCCGCCGACGGCGACGACCATGCCCGTGACCGGCACGGTCCACCGCTCGGCGCCGGTGGCGAGCCCGACCGCGACGAGCACCCCCGCACCGCCGCCCTCCGGGGGCAGGTACACCCCGGCCACCGTCTCGCCGTCCGTCACGGTGCGGAAGTTCGCCAGGCCCGACGTGTCGTCGCCGGCCCGCTCCCAGAGCTCCGCACCGGTGTCGCGGTCCAGACCGATCAGCCGGCTCCCGCGCTCCATGACCACCACGTCCCGCGCCGCGAGCAGTACGCGCGTCCCGGAGCGCTCGGTCCAGGCCGTCGAGCCGTCCTCGCGGACCGCGTCGAACCCGGTGCCACCCGTGCGCCCGGCGAACCACAGGTCGTCGGGGGCGTCCGGGGCGACGGCGACAGGCTGCACCAGCCCCTCCAGGGTGCCGAGCACGTGTCCGGCGCCGTCCACGACGGTCATCCCCGCGGGACCGGTCTGCACGGCGAAGCGCCCCGAACCCAGCTCCGTGACCCAGGCCGGCGACCCCGAGCCCTCCGCGGCCACCAGGTCCAGGCGGGTCCCGTCCGTCGACAGCGTCGCGTCGGTGCCGCACCCCTGCACGACGACGCTCTCGGTGCCCGCGGCGACGTGCAGCGCCTCGGTGTCCCCGACGGGTGCCGACCCGGGATCGCTCGCGTCCCTGCAGATCACCCCGTCCGGGGCGGTCAGGTCGACGTCCTCGGTCCAGCGCTCGGCACCGGTCACGGCGTCCTCCGCGACCACCCGGACCTCGTGGCGTGCGGTGGGCGTCCCGTTCCCGCAGCCCGCCGGGTCGTCGCACTCCTCGGACCCGGCAGGCTCCTCGATCGGCCGCACCCGGACGACCATGCCCTCCGGCCCCGGGAACACCCGCTCGTCACCGGCCAGCTCCGCGGACCGCACCCCCGTGCCGCCGTCGCGCTCCACGGTCAGCACCTCCCGGGCGTCTTCCGGACCCTGGAGGCAGGTCAGCCGGTCCGTCGTGACCGATGCGTCGTACCCCGTGGGCCCGCACACCGCGTCCTCGCCCAGGGGCACGCGCCACGCCACGGCTCCCGAGGCGGGGTCCACGGCGGTCACGTCGCTGAACCCTGCGGGGGCGGGGCCTGTCTCACCCGTCGCGGGGTCCTGGAGGTACACGTCCCGCAGGGCGCTCGGCAGCAGCACCAGCAAGCCGTCCATGACAACCACCGGCTGGTGCACGAAGGCCGCGCTGCCGAAAGGCACGTCGTACGGGACCGTCCAGGTCTCCTCCGGCGGGTCTGCCAGGGATGCCACACCGACCGCGGACGTCCGCATCAGGTCCTCGCGCCGGTGGTCGCGCACGAGGTCGACCGCGGTCAGCGCGACGGCCACCACGGCCGCCGCCGCCACCGCGAGGAGCCACGTCCGCCGGGACAGGTGCGGGAGGCGGCGGCGGGCCGGGGATCCGCCGACGGCGTCCGCGCCCTCACCGCCGGCCGGACGGCCGACGGCAGAACCGTCATCCGCCGGTGCACCCGAGCCCTCCGGACCGTCGTCGTCCGGACCACCCCCGACCAGGTCGAAGACAACAGGCTCCCGCTCGTCCGGCCGCGACATGCCGGGAGCCTACCCGGGCCGCACCCCCGGTCAGCCGAGGCCCACCACGCCGTGCTGCGTGATCTGCGCCAGGTAGCCGTCCACGCTGACGATCTGGGTGTAGGGCGTCTCCTGCTCGATCTCCCAGCGCACCGAACCGTCGCGCAGGTCGACGGCGACCAGGCGCAGCCCCGACGCGCCGCCCTGCGGGTCGGCGGTCACGGGCAGCAGCAGCACGTCACCGTCGGTGTAGGCCCCGAAGATGGTCGACGCCGCGTCCCACACGCCCTCCTCGAAACCCAGCACCTCCGGGTCGAGCGTCCAGCGCACCGCTCCCGTGCCCAGGTCGACGGCGCGCACCGGCCCGAGCTCGTCCACGACCACGGCGGTACCCCCGACGCTCGCGAGCAGGTCCGTGGCCCGGAGCCGGGGCGACGACGTCCAGAGCCTGCTCCCGGCGTCGCGCTCGTCGGTGGACACCGCCTCGGTGTGCACGCCGGCGCGGACGAGCAGCAGCCCCGGGTCGCGGCCGTCGGTGGACCACGGGACGAGCACCCGGCCGTCGAGCGGGACGGTGCGACCGTCCGGCAGGTGCACCACCTGGCTCGGCCGGCCGGTCTCGTCCACCCGACCGGCGGCCGGGTCGGGCCCCACCCAGCCGCCGCCGGGCAGGGCCGTGAACTGCCCGGCCGCGGTCGCGTCGGTCAGGTCGGTGGCGTCGTCCGGGTCGTCGAGACGCGTGCCGTCGAGCAGGAAGGCCGCCGAGACACCGCAGCCCTCGATCTCCAGGATGCCCTGCTGCAGGTTCGCGTTCAGCACGCCCTCGACGTCGAGCACGGGGGTCGGGGAGTCGTCGTCGACCTCCTGGTGGTAGGTGAGGCAGTAGTTGGGGTCGGGCCTGCCGGACGCGACGGTCGCGCTCCAGCGCTCCGTCCCCGTGACGGCGTCCTCGACCCGGACCGTCAGGTCCGGCGCGGTGAAACCCTTCGGGAGGTGCGGTGTGCCCACCTTGTCGACCACCACGGGCTCCGGACCGTGCCCGTCACCCGCGAGCTGCAGGCGGATCAGCGCACCGTCGGAACCGGGCAGCACGATGGTGCCCGGGTCCAGCTCCCGCGTGGTGACGGCGCCGTCCGCGTCGACGACGGTGACGCCCTGCTCGGCCTGCCCGCCCTCCGACGTCGTGACGCAGACCAGCGGGTCGGCCGGCATCGTCGTCGCCGGGCCGCCGATGCCGAGCCACGGCGTCGGACCGCACCGAGCCCCCTCGCCGACGTCGACCGTCCACCGCACCGCACCGGACTCCGGGTCGACCCCCTGGACCGTCCCGTCGGCGATCACCGCGAGCACACCCGGCATCTCGACCAGCGTCGAGGCGATCGGGTTGTCGAGGTCGATCGACCACTGCTCGGCCGGCCGCTCCGCCAGGCTCCGCACGCCACCCGGCGCGGCGATCAGGTCGCGGTGGCGCAGCTGCGCGTCCAGCAGCGCCCCCGCCACGACCGCCAGCACGACGGCGGCCGCCACGCCGCCCACCAGCAGCACGCGGCCGCGCCGGGTCGCGGGCACGCGCCGCCGGACCGCAGCGGCACCACGCCGCGCCGTCCGGCCCACCGCACCACGGGCGGCCGTGACCGCCCGGGCCACCCGGCCCGGCTCGCGCGGCGCGGCCTCCTCCGGGTCCGGCTCGGCGACGGGCTCGTCGCCGGCGTCGTCCGGGCCGGCCGCGCCCGCGGACACCCCGGGCACCTCGTCGATCAGGTCGAAGGTGTGCACCTTCTTCGGGTCGGGGCTCCCGGGCGCGGCGTCGTCGTGCTGGGTGCGTTCGGTCACGTCCCGAGGGTAGTGCCCCGCTCCGCGGCGATGGCCGACCTCCAGGAGACCCGGCCGCCGGTCTGCATCAGCGCCCCGCGGTAGGCACGCTCGCTGAGCAGCACCGCGCCGAGCGTGGCCACGACGAGGATGGCGAGGGAGACCAGCGGCTCCCACCAGAGCGCGTCGCCGTCGAGGACGCGCACCGGCATCGACACGATCGACGCGGGCGGTATGTAGGACAGCACGCGCTCCAGCACGCCGTCGGCCGAGAACGTGACCACGTACACGCCCATGAGCAGCATCATCAGGGGGCTGGTCGTGTACTGGAGGTCCTCGGTGCGCGACGCGAGCGAGCCGGCGACCGCGTAGAGGGCCGCCACCGCGACGAACCCGACGGTGAAGAACACGACGAACCACAGCATGGTGGCGGTCATCGACGGGAGGATCGCCGACAGGTCCGTGAACGAGGCCCCGACGAGCCCGACGGCGGCGAGCACCAGGTTCTGCCCGAGCGCGATCACCGAGCTGCCGACGATCTTGCCCGCCAGGAGCTGCCGCAGCGGCACGGCGGTCGCGATGATCTCGACCAGCCGGGACTGCTTCTCCTCGATCACGCTGCCCGCGATCATCGAGCCGGAGCCCACGGCGCCCATGAAGAACAGGAACGCGAGCAGGAACCCGGCCACGAGGGCGACCTGGGGGTCCACGGGGTTGCCGTCGAGGCGCTCGGTCTCGACCTCGCTGCCCGCCGTCAGCGCGTCCACGGTGGTCCCGGCGTCGGCGGCCCGGTCGGTCAGCACCTGGTCGCGTACCGCGGTCCCGATGAGCCGGGCGAGGGTGCCGTCGGGCTCGCGCCAGCCGGACAGGGTCCAGCCGGGGCTGCCGGGCGTGCCGGAACTGAGCCACGCGTCCGCGGTCTCGTCCTGCAGGGCTGCCTCGGCCGCGTCCGCGTCGGCCACGCGCACCACGGTCAGCCCGACCGTGTCGTCCGGTTCCTGGTCCGGCTCGTCCGTCGTGCCACGCCCCTCGGCCGCGGCCTGGAGGGCAGCGGCGGCGTCATCGTCCCCGGCCACGACCGCGACGTCGAACGACTCGGCGCGGTTCTCCATGTAGGCGGAGAAGCCGATGAGCCCGCCGATCAGCGCGATCGTCACGAGGAGACCGATCAGGAAGCCCTTGTTGAGCGCTCGCACGACGATCTCGCGCGTGGCCACGACCATCCAGGCGTTGCGCACGCCGTCGTCCCTCCGGCTCATGCGGTCACCTCACGGTAGATCTGGGCCAGCGTCGGCCGGACGGGGGAGAACTCCTGGACGGCACCGCGGTCCAGGGCGGCGGCCAGGAGCCGGGTCGCGGCGGCGTCGTCGTCCACCTCGAGGAGCGCGGTCGAGCCGTCCACGTCGACGGCGCGCACTCCCGGCACCTCCCGGACGAAGCCCGCGTCGCCGGACAGCACCAGACGGTGCCGCGTCACGCCCTGGGAGCGCAGCGCGTCAGGGGTGCCGTTCGCGAGCACCCGGCCCCCGCCGAGGATGACCAGGCGCTCGCACAGGCGCTCCACGAGGTCGAGCTGGTGCGAGCTGAACAGGACGGGCACACCGCGGCGGGTGTGCTCGCGCAAGAGGTCGGCCATCGCGTCGACGGCTGCGGGGTCGAGACCGCTGAACGGCTCGTCCAGGACCAGCGCCTGCGGCTCGCCCATGATCGCCGCGACGATCTGGACGCGCTGCTGGTTGCCGAGGGAGAGCTTCTCGACGTGCTCCTTGGCGCGGTCCGCGAGCCCCAGCCGGTCGAGGTGCTCCAGCACCTCCCGCCGGGCGGCCCCGGGTGCGATGCCGCGCAGCCGTGCGAGGTAGACGAGCTGGTCCAGCACGGGCTGCTTCGGGTAGAGGCCCCGCTCCTCGGGCATGTAACCGAACCGGCGGCGGTCCGCCCGGGTGACCGGGTCGCCGTCGAACAACACCTCGCCCGAGGTGATCGCCAGGACTCCCATGATCATCCGCATGGTCGTCGTCTTGCCCGCGCCGTTGCCCCCGACGAAGCCCGTGAGCAGGCCCGACGCCGCCGTGAAGCTGACGCCGTCCACGGCGCGCCGGGGTGTGCCGCCCGAGGCGAACACGCGGGTCAGGTCCCGCACCTCCAGATCGCTCATGGCGGCCACGCTAGGTGGCCTGGTGCGGGCAGGGGATCCGCCGCGAGGCGGACCCGTCTCCGCCTCGGGGCGGGCCGCCGCCGGCGGCGTGGCCGAAGTCGCTGGAGAAAAGCCTGAAGAACGACATTTCGCAGCGCCGATTCTGCCGCGCGGAGTTCTTGCACCTGCATTGACCTGGTATTACAGGCCCCGGTTGCCGATGCCGTTCTGCCACGTATTGTCCCCAGCGGAACGTCGCGAGAAGTGTGCGCGGCGCTGAATGGTTCGACATCCCGTCCACGGACGAATGAGCACCGCTCTCCGGAGGACGTCTCGCAGTCATTGAACCCGCAGGGGGAGCTAAGCGTGCGCAACCGTCTGATCGTCACAGGAACAGCCGCGGCCATGGTGCTGACGGCGGGGATCGTTGGTGCCGTGGCCGTGCAGCCGTCCGGGCAGTCGCAGGACCGGGACACGACGGCCGCGCCGGCCGCGCTGCCCGACGTGCTGCAGGGCATGCCGCCGATGATGGTGAAGCGCGACCCTGCCGCCCAGCCCGGGGAGAAGGGCACGGTCGACGTGCGCTCCAGGCCGGACGCGCAGCCGAGCCCCTTCACCTACACCCCGCCCGCCCAGGAGTACGTGCCGCGGCACATGGCCGACCGGCCCGCCACCCCGGGCAGCTCGTTCACCCACGCCCCGCTGCCGGGCATCGACTTCGGCAACGGCTCCGCGCCGACCCCCGCCGGGCCGACGCCGCCGACCACCGTCACGCCGCGGCCCGTCCACCCGACGACGCCGCCGCCCACGCAGACGCCTCCGCCGTCGACGTCGCCCACGCCGAGCCCGACGCCGACTCCCGAGCCGACGCCGGAGCCGACCCCGACGCCCACTCCGGAGCCGACGCCGACCCCGACGCCAGAGCCGGAGCCCACGGACCCGCCGTCGGAGGAGCCGACGACGCCGCCGTCCGAGGAGCCGACGCCGGAGCCGACCCAGCCGTCCGAGGAGCCCACCCCGGAGCCGTCGACCGAGCCGTCGCCGGAGCCGTCGGACCCGCCCACGGACGGGAGCACGCCGGGCACCACGCCGGAACCCTCGGCGAGCCCTTCGGCGTAATGCGCTAAATAGTCCGGTTCTCCGGAATTGAAGCGAGGGGCGTTTCTCGCCTCTCGCTTCAGCGCGCATTCCTCCCTTTGTCGAGGGCTCACGCGTAGATAGGCAAATCGGTCAGATCGACGTGATCTGTTCACCGGGCCGGGAAATACCGCCGTGACCTTCCGCGCCACCGATCGCCGCTCCGTCGTCGACCACATCGGCACAGGCATCGGGGACACGTGTCGTCGACCGCTGACATCCGCACCGATGTCGGCGGTCGGCGGCATCCGTTCTACGCGATCCGCTGACCGCTCACACCAGGCCCGCCCGGTGCGCCAGCACCACCGCCTGGACCCGGTCGCGCAGGTGCAGCTTGGCCAGCACGTTCGAGACGTGCGTCTTCACCGTCGCCTCACCGAGGTACAGGGTCGACGCGATCTCGCCGTTCGACAGGCCGGTGCCCACGAGCTCCAGCACCTCCCGCTCGCGCGGGGTGAGGAGCGCGAGGCCCGCGGGGACCGCGGCCGGGCTCGCGCCCCGGTTCCCCGCAGGCCGGGCCGGTCCTCCGGCGTAGGCCGTCCCGACCGGGCCTCCGCCTGGGCTCCCGCCCGGCACCGCCGAACCGTCCGCCGGCTGACGTTCCCCGGCCACCATCTGCTCGATCACGCGCCGTGTGATCTGCGGGGCGAGGAGCGCGTGCCCGGCGGCCACCGTCCGCACGGCGTCCACGAGGTGCTCCGCGTCCGAGTTCTTCAGCAGGAACCCCGAGGCCCCTGCGGCGAGCCCGTCGAACACGTACTCGTCGTGGTCGAACGTCGTGAGCACCAGCACCTTCGCCAGGTCCTCCGCGACGATCCGGCGGGTGGCCTCGATGCCGTCCATGACGGGCATCTGCACGTCCATGAGCACGACGTCGGGCCGCAGCTCCCGGGCCAGCTCGATCGCGGCGGCGCCGTCACCGGCCTGGCCGACCACCTCGACGTCGTCCTCCACCGAGAGGATGAGGGAGAAGCCCGAGCGCACCAGCGCCTGGTCGTCGACCAGCAGCACGCGCGTCATCGCGCCACCTCCGACCTGGTCCCGGCGAGACCGGGCCCCCCGACCGCGCCCTCCTGATCGGCCGCACCCGCCTCACCCGTCATGCCCGCTGTGTCGGGCGCCGGCAGCGGCAGCCGCATCCGCACCCGGAACCCTCCGGTCGCGCGCGGCCCGATCTCCACCACGCCCTGGTGGGTCGCCGCCCGCTCCCGGATCCCGAGCAGCCCGAGCCCCGACCCCGACGTCCCGCGGCGGGGCCGGCCGTCGTCGAGCACCTCCACCTCGGCGAAACCGTGCGCGAACCGCTGGTCGGACGCGTCGGCGCCGTCGCGGACCACCCGGAGCGTCACCGTCGCGGACCGCGCCGTCGAGTGCTTGCGCACGTTCGCCATCGCCTCCTGCGCGGTGCGGTACAGGCTCAGCCCCATCGGGTCGGGCACCGCGGCCGTGACACCCGGCGGCTCCTCGACCTGGCGGAACGTGGTGTCGAGGCCGTCGTGGTCTGCTGCCGTCAGGGCCGGGAGGTCGGCAAGGCCCGGTTCGGGGGCCCGCGAGGCGCCGTGCGTGTCGCCGTCGGGCACCGCGCGCAGCGTGCCCACCAGGGTGCGCATCTGTGCGACGCCCTCGCGCGACTCCCGCTCGATGGTGACGAGGGCCTCGGCGGCCAGCTCGGGGTCGCGGCCCAGGACGCGGCGCGCGGCCGCCGCCTGGATCCCGATCACGGACACGTGGTGCGCCACGACGTCGTGCAGCTCGCGCGCGATGCGCACCCGCTCGGCCACGACGGCCTGGTCCGTGAGGGCGTCCGCCTGCTTCTCGATGGTGACCGCCTGGTCGGCGAGCTGCTCGCGCCGCCGGGCCGCGTTCCACTGCATCTGCCCGGCCACCACCGCACCGCCGAAGAACGCGATGTTCACGACGATCTGGTAGACAGCGTTGGCGAGGTACGGCTCGATCGCGCCCGGCCAGTCGGCGCGCGTCGGATAGTCCTGCACGATGGTCTCGACGCCCTGCTGCACGGCGAACATCCAGATGAGCCACGTGAACATCGCGAGCACGCAGGCGCTGACCACCACGAGCATCGCCCGGCGGTCGCGCGCCCACGCGAGCGCGGTGAACAGGGCCACGAAGTACATGATCTGCATGGGCATGAGCACCGTGATCTGGGGAATCGTCAGCCCGATGCCCAACCACAAGGCGTACACGACCACGAGCGACACCAGCGGATAGCGCCGGCGCCACGCCAGCGGCACCATGCTGACCACGCCCAGCAGGAAGATCAGCCACAGCGGCTCCCGCACCTCGTCGAAGAGGCCCATGCTGCGGCCCAGCTCGACCGAGACGGCCGCCAGCACGGCGAAGCCTGCGCCCAGCAGCAGGTCCCGCCGGTAGGCGTCGCGGCCCGCGGGCAGCCGCTCCCAGTCGGAGTCGACGCCGAACCAGTCGAGCACGCGGGCGGCCACGCCGTCGTCGGGGCGCGGTGCGACGGGCGGCGCGGCGGACCGCCCGTCCTCGGGCTGCGGTGGTGCGTCGGACATGGCCCCAGCCTAGGAACCCGCGAGCGCCGGCGCTTCCGCCTGGAGGCGGAGAAGTGGCCACGGGCCGACGCCGAACATGCTGGACACCACCGCCCGGGTGCCGCATCGTGGCGACCATCAGCCCGACGAAGGGGAGCCGTCCGATGACGTTCTGGATCTGCCGCACCTGCGGCGTGGAGCACGAGTCCCGTCCCGAGGTGTGCGCCGTCTGCGCCGACGAGCGTCAGTGGGTGCCCGCCGACGGCCAGCACTGGACCACCCTGGAGGAGCTCGCGGCCCAGGGGCAGAGCATCGCCGTGGAGGAGCTGGAGCCGGATCTGTTCGGTCTGACGACGGTGCCGGACGTGGGCATCGGCCCGACGGCGAAGGTCGTGCGCACCGCGGGCGGGAACCTGATGTTCGACGTGCCCGGCTACCTGGACGACGAGGCCGTGGCCGCGGTGCGGGACCTGGGCGGGCTGGCGTACATCGTGGCCAGCCACCCGCACATGTACGGGGTGCAGGTCGAGTGGAGCCGGCGCCTGGGCGGTGTCCCTGTGCTGGTCAGCGAGGCGGACGCGAGCTGGCTCGCCCGCACCGACGAGGCCGTGGAGCTGTGGAAGGGGGACCGGGAGATCCTGCCCGGGGTCACGCTGAGTCAGCCGGGTGGGCACTTCCCGGGGTCCGCCGTGGCGCACTGGGCTCCCGGTGCCGGGGGCCGGGGTGTGCTGCTGAGCGGGGACACGATCTTCGCCAACCCGGACCGCACGTCGGTGTCGTTCATGCGTAGCTATCCCAACCGGATCCCGCTGTCGGGGCCGGTGGTGCAGCGGGTGGCGCACCACGTCAGCCGGTTCGCGTTCGACCGGCTCTACAACAACTTCCGGGGCGTGATCCCGGTCGACGCCCGCGAGGTGGTGCTGCGCTCGGCGGACCGGCATGCGGCGTGGACGAGCGGGACGTACGACCACCTGACGTGACGGGCGCTCGGGTGCCGGCGGTGCCGGTCCGGGTGATCGGTAGAAGGTCAGGTGATCGGTAGCCCGGGCTGCCGATCACCTGACCTTCTACCGATCACGCGCCCCCGGCGGGACCGCCGGGCTGTCGGCCCGGCTCAGCAGCAGCGGGCGCCCGGGTTCGCGTCCTGGGCCGCGTAGCGCTCCCGCCAGTACTCCCGGACCGTCGGCACCGCGGCGTCCGGGTGCACACGGCGCAGGTGCGTCACGTACCGCTGGTAGTCGCTCTCGCCCAGCACGCCGGTGACGTACCAGGCCAGCGCGCGCCAGCCCCGGCGGACGACGGCGAGCACGCCGCCGTCCGCCGTCGGGCCGGTGGCCGGGTGCGTACTCACGCGTGCGTCCCGGTCCGGAGCTTGTCCGGGTTCTCGTCGTAGTAGGTGGCCCACTGCGCGGCCACCTCCCGTTCTGCGTCGGTGGACACGAGGCCCGACGGCGCGAACGTCGACGAGGGCGTGTCCGGCTCCTCGGTGGTCGGCAGGCCGCCCGCCCGGATCGCTGTGACGCACACCCACAGCGCGACCACGGCCACGATCAGCACGAGCAGCGCGAACACGATCGACAGGGTGCCCTGCAGGAACGTGTTGCGGATGACGGCGTCCATCGCCGTCGTGTCGGCGGCGGTGCCGAACGACGTCTCGCCCGCGGCCCGCGCCTCGCGGAACGCGTTGTGCTGGGCCCAGTACCCCAGGCTCGGCTCGGGCGAGAAGATCTTCTGGAACGACGCCGTCATGGTCACCGCGAGGTCCCACACCAGCGGCACCGCCGGGATCCACGCCCACTTGAGGTAGCCCTTCTTGACCACCACCACGGTGACCAGGGCGAGCGCCATGGCGGCGAGGAGCTGGTTGGCGATGCCGAACAGCGGGAACAGCGTGTTGATGCCGCCCAGCGGGTCGGTCACGCCCATGAGCAGGATCGCGCCCCACAGGCCGCAGACCACGATCGAGCAGATCCACGCGCCCACCCGCCAGGACGGGTCGCGGAACTTCGTGAGCGGGCCGCCGAGGTTGCCCAGCGTGTCGGAGAGCATGAAGCGGGCCACGCGGGTACCGGCGTCCACCGTGGTGAGGATGAACAGCGCCTCGAACATGATCGCGAAGTGGTACCAGAACGCCGTCATCGCGGAGCCGCCGAGGAACGAGCCCAGGATCTGGGACATGCCGAACGCGAGCGTGGGGGCACCGCCGGTGCGGGAGATGATCGACTCCTCGCCCACGCCGTCGGCGGCGGCCTGGATCTCCTCGCCCGTGACCGGCGGGCCGGCCAGGCCGAGGCCGTTGACGTAGTCGGCGGCGGTACCCGGCTCACCGCCGGTGAGCGTGGCGGGGGCGTTCATCGTGAAGTACAGGTGCTGGTCGATGGAGATGGCCGTGACCAGCGCCATGATCGCCACGAACGACTCGGTGAGCATGCCGCCGTAGCCGATGAGCCGGAGCTGGCTCTCCTTCTGCACCAGCTTGGGGCTGGTGCCGGACGAGATGAGCGCGTGGAAGCCGGACAGCGCACCGCAGGCGATGGTGATGAACAGGAACGGGAAGAGCGACCCGGCGAACGCAGGTCCGTTGCCCTCGATCGCGAAGCTGGAGATCGCGGGCGCCTGCACGGCGGGCTGCGCCACGATCACGCCCACGGCGAGCAGGACGATGGTGCCTACCTTCATGAACGTGGACAGGTAGTCGCGCGGGGCGAGCAGCAGCCACACGGGCAGCACGGACGCGAGGAACCCGTAGCCCACGATCAGCCAGGCGACCGTGACCGGCTCCAGCGTGAACGTCTCGGCGCCCCAGGGGGTGTCGGCCACCCAGCCGCCCGCGACGATGGCGAGCACCAGCAGCACCACGCCGATGACGGAGACCTCGGACACCCGGCCGGGCCGGATGTACCGCAGGTACACACCCATGAACAGGGCGATCGGGATGGTCATGCCCACGGAGAACACGCCCCACGGCGACTCGGCCAGGGCGTTCACCACCACGAGGGCGAGGACCGCCAGGATGATGATCATGATGACGAAGACGCCGATCAGGCCGGCGGCACCGCCGACCGAGCCCATCTCGTCGCGGATCATCTGACCGAGCGAGCGGCCGCGGCGGCGCGTGGACAGCCACAGCACGAGATAGTCCTGGACGCAGCCGGCCAGCACGGCGCCGATGATGATCCACAGGGTGCCGGGCAGGTAGCCCATCTGGGCCGCCAGCACCGGGCCGACCAGCGGGCCCGCGCCCGCGATGGCCGCGAAGTGGTGGCCGAACAGCACGCGCCGGTCGGTGGGCGCGAAGTCGCGGCCATTCTCGTGCTCCTCGGCGGGGGTGGCCCGGTCGTCGCGCGGCCGCACCACCTTGTACTCGATGAGCCGGGCGTAGAAACGGTAGGCGATGACGTAGGTGCCGACGGCGGCGACCACGAAGTACGCGCCGTTGACCGACTCGCCGCGCGCGAACGCGACGAGCGCCCACGCGATCGCCGCGAGCAGCCCGATCGCGGCGAAGACCAGCTTCTTGCCGGTGGTCATGGGTCTGCGGTCGATGACCGCGACCGGGGGGAGGTCCGGATCGTTCCGGACCAGCTCAACGTGCTCGGGTGAGCGCACGACGGCCTCCTTGCCGGGGTGGCCGGCCCGTCAGGGGGCCGGATCCTTGATGAATCGTTACCGTGCACCGACCCTAGACGGCGAAGAACACCAAGGACCAGCCCCGACGTCCCTGAAACCGGGTGTCGGATGCACAGAACCCTGGTGTGACCTGTACGTCCGGCCCGCGGGGTGTGGGAGCCTCGTCCCCGTGACCCTCACCCTGCCCGCCTCGCTGACCGGCCCGGCGCGGCTCACCGCCGCCTTCCTGGTGTCGGCGTCGGCCATCCTGTTGTTCGCCGTCCACATCCGCCCCGTGGCGTACCTGCCGCTGGTGCTGGGCATCGCGCTCGGCCTCTGGGCCGACCGGGCGCTCGGCCGCGACCTCGCGCTGATCGGCGTCGGCATGGGGATCATCTCGCTGATCTCGTTGGAGGCCGACCTGTCCGACGCCGGCATGCTGCGGTTCACGCTGGCGCTCGGTGGAGCGGTGCTGGTGCCGTGGGCGCTGTCGCGGTTCGTGCTCCGGCAGGACACGATCCAGTTCCCGGTCGCGACCGGGCGCCGCTGGGGCCGCGGCCAGTGGACCTACCTCGTGGTCGTGGTGGCGGTGGGCTACCTGGTGCTGCCCTTCTACTTCCTGGGCTCGGGCGCGTACCTCAACTGGCCCGACCTGGACGGGACGCAGGACATCTGGCGGCTGTTCGTGGGTGTCAACGCCGTGGGCATCTGGGACGAGCTGTTCTTCATCTGCGTGGTGTTCGCCCTGTACTGCAAGCACTTCCCGACGTGGCAGGCCAACGTGCTGCAGTCGATGATCTTCGTGTCGTTCCTGTGGGAGCTCGGCTATCGCGAGTGGGGGCCGCTGCTGACGATCCCGTTCGCACTGGTCCAGGGCTGGATCTTCGCGAAGTTCAAGTCGCTGACCTACGTGGTGACGGTGCACCTGCTGTTCGACGCCGTGGTGTTCGGCGTGCTGGTGCACGGGCACCACCCGGAGCTGTTCGACATCTTCGTGACGGCGCCCTGAGGCACCGCCCGTCAGCTCGTCTGGTCGTTCGTCGACCCCGGCCCGCCGACGTCGGCCAGCAGGTCGCGCACGTCCTCCACCTCGACGCGGATCGCGTCGGCCTCGGCCTGCGCCAGGGCCTTGGCCTCGGCGTCCTCGCCGCCCTCGATCTCCTCGTCGGCCGGCTGGAGCCCGCCGTAGTGGTGCTCGACCAGCGCGGCGAGCAGGGCGATGTCGAAGTCGGTCGACTGCAGCGCGGCGATGCCGTTGACCTGCGCGTCCGTGAGCATGCCGTGGTTGCCGCCCTCGTGCGAGTGCGCGGTGCTGCCCGCCCGGGGGCCGCTGCCGTCGTCGGGCAGCTCGGTGGTCAGGCCGGCGTCCGCCAGCGCGAGCGCCTCGCGTCCCGCGGCGGGCACGGGGATGTCGCGCGCCTCCAACCAGTCGGCGAGCTCGCGCACCCGCCCCGCCGACGCCTCGCCGACCTCGACGGCCAGGGCGAGCACCTCCTCGTCGTCCGACCGCCCCGGCGCGAGCGCCGCGAGCTGGACGGCCTGCGCGTTGTGCTCGATCGAGAGTGCGGCGTACCGGGAGTCGGCCTCCGAGTACCCGGCGGCCTCCTGCTTCGCCGGCACCAGCACGCCGAGCCACAGGAGCAGCGCCAGCACCACGGCCAGGCCGCCCGCGAGCACGGCCCCCATGATCCGGAGGCGTCGCCCCAGGTCGTAGCGGGACGACGCCGTCCCGCCCTCGTCGGCTCCGGTGCCCGACGGCGGGGTGGTGTCCTCGGTCGTCGAGTCCTGGCGTGTCATGTCCGGGAGGTTCCCACAGAAAGGCCTGGCAGCGCTATCACGGAAATCCCTCACCCGTGCGGCTCGGCCCAGACGCCGAGGCCCACCGGCGGATCGCCGGTGGGCCTCGGTCCTTCGTCGTTCGACGACGCGCGGGGCGTCAGCGGCCGAACGACTCCTGCATCTGCGGGTTGAGGCTGTTCAGCCGCACCCGCTCGGCCGGACCGTCGATCGAGTCGTCGATGTCGAACGTGTCGAACCCGATGCCGAGGTCGTTCGAGTAGGCGTACCCGTTGTAGTAGTACGTCGACCAGGTACCGCCGCTGCTCACGCCCTCGCCGCGGTCGAACCAGGCGACCTCACGCGGGTTGGAGGAGTCCGTGAAGTCGAACACCGAGACGCCGCCCTGGTACCAGGACTGGACCATGAGGTCCTTGCCCTTGACCGGGATCAGCGAGCCGTTGTGCGCCACGCAGTTCTCGTCGGCCGTGTTGATGCGCGGGATCTTGTAGTACGAGGCGAACTCGAGTGTCTTCTTGCCGTGACGCCCACGCTCGATGTCGTAGATGCCGTTGGCGCCCAGCTCCGGCGCGAACTCACCGGTGCAGGTCGCGAGACCGCCGCCGCCGAGCTCGTCGGTGAAGACCACCTTGGTGGCGTCGTTGTTGAACGTGGCCGAGTGCCAGAACGCGAAGTTCTCCGTGTCGCGCACCTGGCTGATCACGCGCGGACGCTCACGGTTCGAGATGTCCATGAGGATGCCGTCACCCATGCACGCACCTGCGGCCAGGTCGTACTTGGCGTAGGTGGTGATGTCGTGGCAGCCGCTGGTCGTGGAGGCGCTGCGGCTCGGGTCACCCTCGTAGCCACCGTCCGGGAAGAGGACCGGCGTGGAGACCAGCTTGGCCGCCGTCGGCTTCTGCACCGGGATCTTCACGATCGAGACGAAGTCGTGCGGCGGCTGGCAGTCCGGGAACGTCGCGTTCGGCGAGTACGACGAGACGTAGGCGTACAGGTTGCGGCCGTCCTTGGAGGGGGCCAGCGAGTGGGTGTGCGAGCCGCACTCGGTCTCGATCGACTTCACGTAGCGCGGGGACAGCGGGTTGGAGATGTCCCAGATCTTGATGCCCTCCCACGCGCTCTTCTCGGTCGCGGGGAGCGACGTCGAGCCGCACGAGTCGTCGCTGCGCGACGAGTCGGTGGAGAGCACCAGGATGTTCTTGTAGACCGAGACGTCGTTCTGCGAGCCCGGGCAGTAGACCTGGACGACCTGCTCCGGGTTCTCCTTGTCCGTCAGGTCGTAGACCGTGAAGCCGTCGTAGTTGCCGGCGTACGCGTACTTGCCCTGGAAGGCGATGTCCGAACCGGTCCCCTGCAGCGCGCCGTTCTTGGGCTGGTTGCTGAGGTGGGTCATGTTGTAGGACGCGGTCTCGCCCGGCGGGACGTCCGGCTCCGCGACGGAGGCCGAGGCGACGGGCCCCGCGAGCGCCACCGCCGCGGCGGCGAAGATCGCGGTCAGGGCGACACCTGCGGCGCCCCGCGCACGAGGTCGGGTAAAGGTTGGACGACGCACGGGCGTCACACCTCCTAGGTCGGTTGAGGGCAGTGTTCCTCACAGGGACCTCCCAGGACCAGGAGTTTCGTGATCTTTAACATGGTGGTGACAAACCGTCACCGAGTGGTGCGGAAGGGGCACGAGCCGAGTGGTATCCGGGGTCATGGCGGCTTGGTAGATTCCGGCGCAAGCATGGTCCGAGACCCCGCGCAGGGGTGTCGATGACCGGCCGATGACACAGGCTTGCCGCACGAGAGGACCACCGTGGAGATGCTGACAGGTGCCGGACGACGATCGCGCGCCCGCTCGGTCGCGATCGGCCTGGCGGTGCTCGCGCCCGCCCTCGTGCTGTCCGCCTGCGGCCCGGACGAGGAACCGGAGGCGGTCTCGACCCCGAGCTCCGTGGTGGTGCAGCCGGGCAAGCCGGGAGAGCCCGCGAAGACCGTCGCGCCCGAGGACTACGAGGGGGCACCCGCCCAGGCACCCTTCTCGAAGGCCGACGCCCAGTTCCTGACCGACATGATCTGGCACCACGGCCAGGCGATCGACATGTCCGTGCTGGCGCCGGAGCGCGCCGAGTCGGAGCAGCTGAAGACCTTCGCGAGCCGCATCGACGTGGTGCAGGGCAGCGAGATCGACCTCATGGCCGGCTGGCTGGAGGAGAACGACTATCCCGTGCCCGTGACCGCCGAGCCTGGGGACGGCTCCGGCCCGCGCGCCCCGGAGCACGGGCACGACGCCGCCATGCCCGGGATGCTGACCGAGGCCGAGATGGCAGCTCTTGAGGGGGCGTCGGGCGAGGAGTTCGACCGCCTGTACCTCGAAGGCATGATCAAGCACCACGAGGGCGCCCTCGCCATGTGCAAGGAGGTCGCGGCCTCGGGCAGCGAGGAGCGGGTGCTGGAGCTGGCCAACAACATCGCCGCCGACCAGATGGCGGAGATCGACCGGCTGGACCAGATGCTCGCCGAGCTGTGAGGCGGCACCCGACGAGGCTGAGCGGCGAAGCCGAGTCAGCCGGTTAGTAGAACCAACCGGCTGACTCGGTGCCCTGCGCGCGTCCGGGCAGGCACCCGGTCGGATCAGCCCCCGAGACGGCCCGCCGTCGGCGCCCGGTCAGGCCCGACGGCGGCCCAGCAGGATCAGGCCCGCGACGGCCGCCAGCACACCGAGCGCCGCCGCGAGGATCACGCCGATGCCGATGGCCCCCGCCGGGGCGGCGTCCACGTCGGTGCGGAGCTTCCCGGTGCCGGCCGAGAGCTGCATCGTCCCGTCAGCCACCGTGGTGGTGCCGGAGGCGAGCTGCGCGGAGCCGTCCGCGAGCCGCTGGGTGCCGTCGGCCAGGTCCGTGGCGCCCGTGGCCAGCGTCTGGGTGCCCTCGTCGAGCGCGCTGGCTCCGTCGACCAGCGTGCGGGTGCCCTTGCGGGCGTCCCCCAGCCCGTCGCGCAGGGTCACCGAACCGTCGGCCAGGCGCTGGGACTTCTCGACCTTGGGGACGACGCGGTCGCGGACCTCGATGATGCCGTCGACGAGACGGCCGGAGCCGTCGACAAGCTGCCCTGATCCGGCGTGGAGCTGCTGCACACCGGACACGAGACCAGGCGTCTTGCCGGCGAGGCTGGTGTTGCCGTCGGCGACCTTCGTGGCGCCGGCGAGCAGCGCAGGCAGGCGGCCCTTCAGGAGACCGGTCCCGGCCGCCAGCTCCGCACTGCCCGATGCGGTCCGCGCCGAGCCTGCAACGAGCTTGGTGCTGCCCTGGTACGCGCTGCCGACGCCGGCCACGTACCGCTCGATGCCGGGTGCCAGATGGCCGAGCCCGGCCTGCAGGTCGGCACTTCCGGACCTGAGCTGCTCGGTTCCCGCGGTGAGGCCGGGCACCTTGGCCGCCAGGGTGTCGATGCCGCCGGTCAGCGCCTGTGCGCCACCCGAGACGTCCGTGGCGCCTGCCGCCACCTCGGCCGAACCGGCGGCGACCCGCGCGGCGCCCACCGAGAGCTGCTCCAGCCTCTCGCTGAGCTGAGCCGCACCCCCCTGCGCCTGAGTGGCTCCGCCCACGACCTGTCCCGCGCCTGTCTCGAGACCTCCCGCGACGCCCGCCAGGGCCTGGAGCTTCTCCTTGAGCGCCGGGTCCTCGGTGGCCTCGGCCAAAGCAGCGAGCTGCTGCTTCAGCGCAGCGTTTCCGCCCTGTACCTGCCTGGCACCGTCGACGAGGCCACCGAGCTTGGTCGCCAGCTCCGCGGCGCCGGCCTGAGCCGCGCCCGCGCCGGCTGCCACCGGAGCGGCGCCGTCAGCGACGCTCTTCGCACCCGCAGCCACCTTCTGGGCTCCGGCGGCGAGCACCGGAGCCTGCGCGTCGAGCTGCTGCACCCCGGCCTCGAGCTGGTCGGCGCCGTCGTCCAGCGAGACGGCACCCGCGGCCAGCCTCGCGGCACCGGACCGGACGTCGCTGGTACCACCCAGGATGAGACCGTTGTTAGCAGCGAGCCGCGACAGTCCGCCGTTGAGCTCCTGGGTCCCGGCGTGGACCTTTGCGGAACCGTCGGCAAGCCGCTTCGCGCCGTCGTCCAGCGGGGTTGCGCGCTCACTGAGCAGCGACACGCCGCCCTGCAACTGGTGTGCACCGTCCGCCAGCCGCGCGGCACCGTCCGCCAGGTCGGGCGCCGCCGTGCTCAGCGTGCCGAGCCCCGAGTCCAGCCTCCCCAGCCCGTCCTCCAGCTTCGTCGACCCCGCCGTCAGCAGCAGCGACGCGTCCGCCAGATCAGCCACGTCCGACGCCGTCTCCGCCGTCCCGTCCGCGATCTTCTTGGACCCGTCGTGCAGCTTGATCACGCCCTCGCGCAGCCGTGCCGCCCCGGAGTCGAGCTGCCCCGCCCCGTCCGCGAGCGCCTCGACGCCGGGCACCACCTCGTTCTGCACGCCGTCGTTGAGCTCTGTCGCCCCGGCGCTGAGGTCGCCGACGCCGGAGACCAGGTCGGCCTGGACGCCGTCGTTCAGCCGGCCGGCACCGTCGGAGAGCCGGACGGCGCCGTCGGCCACGCTGCTCTGGAACAGGAGCAGGAAGGCGGTGGCCACGATCGCTCCGACGAGCAGCATGGCGACGCCGACCGCCGTGAGGATGGTGGGTCCAGGTCCTGATCGTGGTCTCGGTGATGCGTGCAACTGCGTCATCGGTTCACCTCTCGCTCCGCGGGCGTCGTCACCCGCGAAAGTTGTCCGACCGGCGTCCGCCGGGCCCGCCGCCGTTGGCGGGCACGAAGCCCGACATCGCGGGCGTCTGGGCCGAAGGTACCCGCGGCGGGACCACGCGAAACGCTTCTACTGATTACAACTCAGTAAAGTGCACGAAGATCACCCGCCCGCCCGACGGGACGCGGTCAGCCCAGCCGGGCGTCCACCGCCTCGGCCGAGAACCGCTCGTCGACGGCGACCCGCGCCAGCCCGACGAGCACGGCGTCCGGCCCCAGCACCGCCGGCCGGATGCGCAGCCGCGCCGTGGCCCGGGGCTGGGCACCCGCGTAGACGCCGGCGCGGATCCCCGCCATCACCGCCGGCACCGCGAGCTCACCGGTCACCACCAGGTCGGCCGGGTTGAGCACCCCCACCAGCACGGCCAGCACCCGGCCGATCAGGGCCGCAGCCCGGTCCAGCTCCGCCGTCACCAGCGGGTCCCCTCGCTCGGCGAGCGCGCGCAGCCCGGCGAGCGAGCCGACGTCGGCCCCCGCCTCCGCGAGCCGCCGCAGCAGCGCCGCGCCGCCCGCCTCCGCCGCGAGGCACCCGCGGCGGCCGCACCGGCAGACGGCGTCACCGCCCACGTCGACGTGGCCGATGTCGCCCGCCCCGCCGTCGGTCCCCCGGTAGATGCGGCCGTCGACGACAAGCCCTGCCCCGAGAAATCCCGATGCCTTGACCAGCACGAACGGCTGCGGAGGGCCCTCGTGCCGGGCGGCCAGCTCGGTGTACTCGCCGTAGGCCGTCGCGTCGGCGTCGTTCTCCAGGTGCACGGGCACGTCGAACCGGGCACGCACCGTCTCCACCACCGGCCACGCCCCCCAGCCGGGCATGACGGGCGGGTCGGAGAGCCGGTGGTCGTGCGGGTCGACCGGGCCCGGCACCGACAGCGCCACCCCGCCGACGGCGGCCGGCTTGATCCCCGCGTCAGCCAGGAGGGCGTCGAACGCGTCGAGCAGCCGTGGCAGCACGGTCTCCGGACCGTCCGCGAGACGCACGTCCAGGGACGCGCGCGCCACCAGTGCCCCGTGCGGGTCGACGACGGCGAGCGCCGCCGTGTCGGTGGCACGCGAGCCGCCGGGCGCCGGGACGGGCTCGGCCAGCTCCAGCGCCGCCACGAGCACCAGCGAGTCCTCCGGGTCGAACACGAACCGCTCGGCCCGCCGCCCGCCGGTGGCCCCGGCGTCGCCCGCCGTGCGGATGATGCCCGCCGCGAGGAGCGCGTCCATCCGCTGTGCCACGGTGACACGGGACAGCCCGGTCACGTCGAGCACCTGCGTCCGCGTGGTCGCACGCCCGGTCCGGATGAGCTGCAGGATCTCGCCCGCGCCTGCTGCCACGTTCTTCCTCGGTTCTTTCTTCTCTGCCTGCGTCGGCACCGGTCGGTCGGCGGTCAGCCCTTGTCGGCCCCGGCGGTCAGCCCCTCGGTGAGGGCGCGCTCGGCTATCCCGTACAGAATCACGATCGGCACCGTGAGGAGCACGCTGCCCGCCATGAGGACGGTCTTGGACACCTCCTGCCCGTCGGCGAGCCGGGTCAGCCCGAGCGACACCGTCCACAGGTCCTGCTTCGCCGAGAGGAACAGGAGCGCGAACAGGAACTCGTTCCACGCGATCATGAACGAGTAGAGCGCCGTCGACATGATGGTGGGCATCGCGAGCGGCACCGTGATGCGGGTCAGGATCTGGAGCCGGGAGGCGCCGTCGATCACCGCCGCCTCGTCGATGGACTCCGGGATGCCGGACAGGTAGTTGCGCAGCATGTGCACCGAGACGGGCACCGTGAGCGCGACGTACGCGATCACCAGGCCCACGAGCGACGACCCGAGCCCCAGCACCTGGAACCCGACGAACACCGGCACCGCGATGATGATCGTCGGGAACAGGTACACGGCCAGGAACAGCCACGACACCTGCCTGCGCCCCGCGAACCGCAGGCGCGTCAGCGCGTACGACGCCGGCACCACCAGGACCACAGTCAGCGCCGACGCCGCGACCGCGACGACCGCCGAGTTGCGCATGAACCGCGCGAACCCGTAGCCGCCCTCCTGCTCCGGGGCCAGGACCTCCCGGTACGTCTCGGTGGTGATGCGGTCGAGCGCGGGCAGCACGCGCAAGGGATCGCGCAGCAGGTCGTCGATCCGCACGAAGCTGAGGCTGAGCATGTAGAGGAACGGCAGCACCGTGGCCAGCACGAGCGCCACGATCACCACCACGCGCAGCACCCGCAGCACCCGGGTCTGCACGACGACGGCGCTCGGCCCGCGCCGGGTCGTCGCACGGCGGCCGGTCGTCTCCGTGGTCATCACGACTCCCTCCGCCGGGCCGTCAGCCGCAGGTAGACCGCCAGGGCGACGCCCAGGAACACGGCCATCACCGCGGCCGTCGCGCTCGCGCCGCCGATGTCGCTGGACCCGGTGAGCTGCTCGAACACCCGCACCGACGCCACCTGCGTGCCCGCGGCGCCGCCGGTGAGCAGATAGACGTCGTCGAACTCGTTGAACGCCATGACCATGCGGAACAGCACGAGCAGGCCCACCGTCGGCAGGAGCTGGGGCAGCACCACGAACCAGAACTTCTGCAGCGGGGTGGCGCCGTCGACCACCGCGGCCTCCTCGATCTCACGGCGGAGGCCCGTCAGGGCCGCGCCGAGGAACATGAACGCGAACGGGAAGTACCGCCAGATGTCGTAGACGATCACGGTCAGGAGCGCCGTGGGTGCGGACGAGAGGAAGTTGACGGGGTGCTCCCACCCGAGCACCTGGGTGCCGAACGCGTTGACCACGCCGTACTGCGGGTTCAGCGCCACCTGCCACACGAACGTGGTGGCCACGACGGGCGCCACGTACGGCAGCAGCATGACGGCACGCACGGGCGCACGGAACCGGAACCGGTCCCGCAGCGCGAGGGCCGCCACCAGGCCCACCGCGATCGAGCCGACGGTGGTCGCCACCGAGTACTCGACGGTGGTGAGCAGCGACCGCCAGAACGCGGGCGCGGTGAGCACGGCGGCGTAGTTGTCGAGCGTGAGCTCGTTGAACAGGCCGTTGCGTGCCACGTCGACGTACCGCGCGTCCTGGAACGACAGCACCACCGTCCACACGATCGGCACCACGATGATCGCGGCCACGACGAGCGTCACGGGCACGACCAGCGCTATCCCGTCGCGGTTCTCGTATCCCCGGAGCCTGGACCCCACACCACACCTCCCTCCCGGTTCCCGGGCGCGACCGGCACGGCCGCGCACGGGACGAACGGCTACTCGCGCCCGGCGATCTCCGACACCGCGTCCTGCATCGTCGCCTGCGCCCCGGCGGCGTCGGTGCTGCCGGAACCCAGGTCGGCGGCGGCCTTGGCGAGCGGCAGCTCGCTCGTGAGCGGGCCGAGGATGGCGCCCTGCCCCTGCGGGAGCGCCCACCGGTTCGCGGACTCGGGTGCCGCCGCGAGCGTGTCGGTCACCTCGGCGGGCCAGACGTCGGAGAACGTCGCCTTCTCGTCGATGCCGATCTGCAGGTCCGTCCAGGCGTCGGTGTACTCGGTGGGCGCCTCAGCCGTCCCCGTGCGGACCGGCACCTTGCCCTCGGGCGCCATCGACAGCCAGTCCACGTACGCGTCGGACATCATGTACTCGACGAAGTCGGTCACCTCGGGGTCCGCGCCGTCGGTGATGCCCCAGGACACGAGCTCGACGTACCCGGCGGCGTCCCCGCCCGCGGACGGCCCCTCGACCACGGGCACCACGCCGGTGTTCTCGGCGAGCCAGGCCGGGTCGTCGGCGCACTCGTCGCACGACGGCGTGAACTCCTCCCGGAGCCCGGCCAGCTCGTCGAGCAGGAACGAGGACCACACGGTCATCGCCGCCTGCCCCGCGAAGTAGGAGGCACGCGTCGACTCGACACCCTCGGTGCCGTCGGGCGAGAAGTCGGCGGCCAGGTCGCCGTAGAGCTCGATCGTCTCCGTGCACTGGGGGCTGTCCAGCGTGGCCTCGCCCGCGTCGTCGACCAGCTCGCAGCCGTTGCCCTGGGCCAGGAACTCCAGGGTCTGCTGGGTGAACGGGTCGGCCGCGTCCGTGGACAGCGTGATGCCGTAGCGCCCGTCGGCCGTGAGCTCCTCGGCGGCGGTGCGCAGGTCGTCGTACGTGGCGGGGGGCGCCAGGCCCGCCTCCTCGAAGAGGTCGGTGCGGTAGTAGACCATCATCGGCCAGGCGTCCGACGGCACGGCGAGCAGCTCGTCACCGTCACTGCTCAGGTCGAGCGCCACCGGGGAGAACGTGTCCTCGCCGAGCGCCTCGACCACCTCGGTGGCGGCGTCGCGGTCGAGGTAGCCGTCCCGGTCGAAGGACCGCACCAGGCCGGGGCTGATCGCGTTCACGACGTCCGGCATGTCGTCGCCCGAGAGCGCCGCGGCAGACAGGAGCTGGGAGACCTGGTCCTCCTCGACCGGGACCAGCTCCGTCTCGAGGCCCGAGTCCTCGGCCCACGCGTCCATCGCCGCCTGCTGGATGGCCAGCCGCTCGGGCTGGGTCTCGACCGTCCAGACGGTGATGGTGCCGTCGGACTCGGGTCCGCCGCTGCCGCAGGCGGTGAGCGTCAGGGCCGCGGCGGTCACCGCTGACGCCGCGATCGTCAGGCGGGCGGCGGGCGCCCAGCCGTGCCGGAGCCTCATGGCTTCTCCTCGTCGTCGAGTGAGTGGATCGGGCACTTATGTCTAGCCTATTGTCGAAAGATGCACAAGGACTTACGGGAAGACGCCGCCGACGCCGCCGCCCGTGTGCTCGACACCAACTGGACCGGCAGCTACACGGTGCCCGCGACCGGCCTGTACCCGCACCAGTGGAGCTGGGACTCGGCGTTCGTCGCGATCGGGAACCGGCACCGCGAGCCCTCCCGTGCCCGGAGAGAGCTGGTCGCGCTCCTGGAGGCCCAGTGGACCGACGGGCGGGTACCGCAGATCGTGTACGACGTGGGGCGCGACGACGACTACGCGCCGGGTGCGGAGTTCTGGCAGTCGGGGCCGCACGCGGGGCCGGCCACCTCCGGGCTGATGCAGCCGCCCGTGCACGCCTGGGCCGCGTGGCTGGTGCACTGCGCGGACCCTGTCGGCTCCGCGCAGGAAGGGTTTCTCGCGCGGGTGTACCCCCGGCTGACCCGCTGGCACGCGTACCTGCACGGGCGGCGCTCGGGCCGGGTCGGCCTACCGGTGGCGAAGCATCCGTGGGAGACCGGCACGGACAACTCGCCGCTGTGGGACACCGCCCTCGAACGGGTTCCGCCCGAGGCCCGGACGCCCATCCGGCGCCCCGACCTCCAGCACGCCGGCGCGGGTGAGCGCCCCGGCAGCCGCGACTACCGGCGCTACTACCGGCTCGCCGAGAACTACCGGGACGCAGGCTGCGCCGACGACGTGCCGATCGGCTTCGCCATGGTGTGCCCGCTGTTCAGCACGCTGCTGGCGGTCTCGGAGATCGCTCTGGGGCGCATCGTGGCGGCGCTGGCCGACGAGGGGAACGGGCCTGGTGCGGGCGGGGCTCGTGGCGGGGCAGGCCAGGCTCGTGGCGGTGCGGGCGGGTTGCGTGGCGGTGCGGGCGGGTTGCGTAGCGGTGCGGGCGGGGATCGCGACGGCTGGCCGGCGGCGCCCACGGACGAACCGAGCCCGCCCACGGGCGAGCCGGGGCCGCTCGACGACGTCCTCGCCCCGTCGGCCGCAGAACTCGAGCACCGGAGGGCCGCCGACCGGGTGATCGCCGCGATGGACGAGCACCTGTGGGACGAGGACCTCGGGCTCTACGTGGCGCTCGACCTCACGGCGGGGGAACGCGTCCGCCGTGCGACGGTGAACGGTCTGGTCCCGCTGCTCCTGTCCGGTCTGGACACGTCCGCGGCGTACGACGCGAGGAGGACCGACCGGCTGCTCACGACCCTGACCGGTCCGGGATTCCTGGGCGGCGGTCCGTTCCTGCCCAGCACGTCGCGGGCCGACCCCGCGTTCGACCCGGCGCTGTACTGGCGCGGGCCGTCGTGGTTCAACATGTCCTGGCTGCTGCTGCGCGCCGTCCGGGCACTGGGCCGTGACGACCTGGACGCGCGCCTGCGGGAGCACTTCAGCACCGCGCCACAGGGCTTTCCCGAGTACACGGACCCGGACACGGGAGCCGGACGTGGCACCCGCCAGTTCTCCTGGACCGCAGCCCTCACGCTGGACACCCACCTCTCGACGGAGGCGGTGCTGCTTCCACATGCTTCTACCCAGTCATTACGCCCATGAACCAGGCCGATTGTGGGCGTAATCGCTGGGTAGAAGGCAACCTTCGGCCGGATCGCTGTCTGACAGCGGCCTGACCGCCGTCGGAGGCAGCCGACCGCCGTCGGACAGAGCGAGGCCCCGGTCCCCACGCGGGGAACCGGGGCCTGCTCACCGTCGAGCAGTCGCTCAGCCGGCGACGACCTTCACGCCGATCTTCGCCGACACCTCGGGGTGCAGGCGGATCGCCACGGTGTAGTCACCGGTCGTCTTGATGGACTGACCGATCTCGATCTTGCGCTTGTCGACCGACGGGCCGCCGGCCTCGGCGACCGCACCGGCGATGTCCGCCGTCGTCACGGCACCGAACAGACGGCCACCGGGGCCGGCGTTCGCCGTGACGGTCACGGGCTTCGCGGACAGCGAGTCGGCCAGGGCCTTCGCCTCGTCGAGCGAGGCGATCTCGCGGCTCTTGCGAGCCTTGCGGATCGCGTTGATGTCGGACTCGGCGCCCTTGGTCCACGGGGTCGCCAGCGAACGCGGGATGAGGAAGTTACGGGCGTACCCGTCCTTCACCTCGACCACGTCGCCGGGCTCGCCCAGGCCGGTCACCTCGTGGGTCAGGATCAGCTTTGCCATGGTTCTCGATCCCTTCCTCAGCGAGCCGTCGACGTGTACGGCAGCAGGGCCATCTCGCGGGCGTTCTTCACGGCCTTCGCGATCTGACGCTGCTCCTGCACGGAGACGCCGGTGACGCGACGGGCACGGATCTTTCCGCGGTCGGAGATGAACTTGCGCAGCAGCGCCGTGTCCTTGTAGTCGATGTTGGCGATCTTCGCGGACTTCAGCGGGTTGATCTTCTTCTTGGGCTTGCGCACCACAGGCTTCGCCATGGTGTTGCTCCTTCGTCAGGTGCTGCCCGTCGGCCTGGCGGGCCGCACGAGCAAAAGTGTGAACTTGGGGGGTGCCGATCAGAACGGCGGGTCGTCCGAGAACGAACCACCGGACGACGCCGGGCCTGCCGTGGCCCACGGGTCGTCGTTGCTCTGACCGCCACCGGAAGAACTGAAGCCTCCGCCGCCCTGCTGGCCGCCGCCGCTGAAGCCACCACCGCCGCCGCCACCGAAGCCGCCGCCACCACCGGACCGCTGGGCCCGGGTGACCTTGGCCGTGGCGTAGCGCAGGGACGGACCGATCTCGTCCACCTGCAGCTCGACGACGGTGCGCTTCTCGCCCTCACGGGTCTCGTAGGAGCGCTGGACCAGGCGGCCCTGCACGATGACGCGCGTGCCCTTGGTCAGCGACTCCGCGACGTTCTCCGCGGCCTCGCGCCAGATCGAGCAGCGCATGAACAGGGTCTCCCCGTCCTTCCACTCGTTGCTCTGGCGGTCGAAGGTCCGCGGGGTCGATGCCACCGTGAAGTTGGCGACCGCAGCACCTGAAGGGGTGAAGCGCAGCTCCGGGTCCCCGGTGAGGTTCCCGATCACTGTGATGACAGTTTCACCAGCCATGCCAATTCCTCGATTCAGTCGACGTTCCGTACGCGGTATCCGGGTTCGCGGTGAATGCAACCACGAGACACTGACACTCGCGCGGGCGCAGAGAGCTCAGTTCGGACGACTCACTTGTCGCCGGTGCGCAGGATCTTGGTCCGGAGCACGACCTCGTTGAGGCCGAGCTGGCGGTCCAGCTCCTTGGCGGTGTCCGACGTCGCGGTGAAGTCGACCACGGCGTAGATGCCCTCGGACTTCTTGGCGATGTCGAAGGCGAGACGGCGGCGCCCCCAGATGTCCACCTTGTCGACGGAGCCACCCTCGGTCGTGATGACCGACAGGTACTTGTCGAGCGACGGGGCCACGGTGCGCTCCTCGACCTCCGGGTCCAGGATCACCATCAGCTCGTACTGACGCATGTGTATACCCACCTCCTCTGGTCTCAGCGGTCACGGTCGTTCCGTGACAGGAGGGTTCACAGCAAGGGCCAAGCCTACCTGCCCTGCGCGAATCGGCGGAATCGAGCGGGCGAGAGACCCCTCACAACGTTCGGAGCAGCGCCGAGGGGCCGTCTCCGGTGTGGAGACGACCCCTCGGTCACGTGCTCACGGACGGCGCGGGCTAGCCGCCGGTGCCACCGCCGCCACCACCGCCGCCTCCGCCTCCGCCTCCGCCGTTGCCGCCCGTCGGTTCGCCGCTCGGGAAGGTGATCTCCCCGGGCCCGGACGACACGATGACCCGGACCTGGCTCCCGGCGGGCACCTCGCTGCCCTCACCGGGTTCGACCTGCATGACGATGCCCTCGGCGTAGTCGCTGGACTCCTGGTACTCCACGACCGGCTGGAGTCCCGCGCTCTGGAGCTGGCCGCGGGCGTTGCCCTCGTCACCGCCCACGAGGCCACCGGGCACCTGCACCGTCTGCTCTCCCGGCCCGGTCGACACCACGACCCTGATCTCCGTACCGCGGCGCACCTCCTGGCCCTCGTGCTGCACGGAGAGCACCGTGCCCTGCGGCGCCTCGTTCTCGACCTCGTCGATGACCGGGCTCAGCCCGGCGCCGGCAAGCTGGGACAGGGCGTAGGCGATCTGCTGCCCCACCAGGCCCCTCGGCACCATCACCTTGTCGTCCGGCGTCTCCGACGGCGTCGGGCTGGTCGACGGCGACGGCGAGAAGGACGGCTCCGGCGGGGCCGGCGGCTCGTAGTCCGGGAACTTCTCGACCGGCATGCCCTCCGTGACCTTCTGCATGTAGTGGGTCCAGGCCGTGACCGGCCACGTACCACCGGTCAGGCTGTAGTTGGCCCACTCGCCGAAGGGGGTGATCGTCTCCTCGCCACCGCCCTCGGCGGTCTGGTAGAGGCCCACCACCGTGGTGAGCTGCGGGATGTACCCGGCGAACCAGGCTGCCTTGTTGTCGTTCGTGGACCCCGTCTTGCCGGCGACCGGTCGCGGCGTGCCGTCCGGGGCGAGCAGCTCCTGCGCCGGCGCACCCGATCCCTCGGTGACCACGTGCTGCAGCGCGTACGTCGCCTTCGTCATCACGTCGGGCGGGATGACACCGCTCTGCGGCAGCCTGTCCCACTCGTAGACGAGCTTCTCGCCGTTCTTCACCGACGTGACCATGTGCGGGATGGTGCGCGTGCCCTGGGCTGCGAACGTCGCGTAGGCACCGGCCAGGTCGACGGGGCGCACGGTCGACGTGCCGAGCACGTTGGACAGCTCGGCGTTGGTCGACTCCTTCGGGATGCCCGCCCGGATGGCGACGTCCTGAGCCTTCTCGGGGCCGATCTCCACGTTGAGCTGGGCGTAGACCGTGTTCACGGAGTGCGCCGTGGCCTTGACCAGGTCGATGTCACCGAACGACTCACCACCCTCCTCGGTACCGAAGTTGGTGAGCTCCACCTCCTCCTCGACACCCGTCTCCTGGTTGAGCACGCTCCAGCCCGGGATCTGCATCGGACTGTTCCCGGTGTAGTACTCGTTGAGCTCGTGCCCCTCCTCGAGCGCCCCGATGAGCGTGAACGGCTTGAACGTCGAGCCACCCTGCGCCTTGCCGTCGGTCGCGGAGTTGAACTGGACCTTCGAGTAGTCCTTGCCGCCGTACAGCGCACGGATCGCGCCGTCCTTCGGGTCGATGGACACGATGGAGACGCCGAGCCGCTTGGACGCCGCGCCCTCACCCTTGTACGGGATGGTGTTCGCCGTCTCGACCGCCGCCTGCTGCCACTTCGGGTTGATCGTCGTCTGGATCTCGTAACCGTTGGTCATGAGGTCCTCCTCCGCGATCCCCTCCTTGGCGAGCTCCTTGCGGACCTCCTCCAGCAGGTACCCGGCCTGACCCGCACGCGACGCCTGCTTGTACTCGATCGGCTCGGGGAACTTCGCGGACGCGCGCTCCTCCTCGGTGATGGTGCCCATCTCCGCCATGTTGCGCAGCACGCGCGCCCACTTCTCCTCGGCGACGGCGCGCGACTCCTCACCGAAGCGGGGGTCCCAGTAGGAGGGCGACGGGATGATGCCCACGAGCATCGCCGTCTCGGAGACGGTCAGCTCGGCCGCGGGCTTGTTGAAGTACGCCTTGGCCGCGGCCTCGAAGCCGTAGGCACCGCGGCCGAGGTAGATGCTGTTGACGTAGCCCTCGAGGATCTCGTCCTTCGACTTCTGCTGGTCCACCTTGAGCGCGAGGATGATCTCGCGGAACTTGTCCGCGTACGACGTCTGCCCCGGCTCGAAGTAGGTGTTCTCCACGTACTGCTGCGTCAGGGTGGACGCGCCCTGCCGGGTACCACCGGTCACGTTGCTGACGAACGCGCGCACGATGCCCAGGGGGTCGACACCCATGTGGTTGCGGAAGTTCTGGTCCTCGGACGCCAGCACGGCCTCCGGGACGTAGTCGGGCAGCTCGTCGAGCGACCGGATGGTGCGGTCGACCGCCGCGAACTTGCCCATGACCTGGCCGTTCGCGTAGTAGACGGTGGTCGACTCCGACCCGATGTCCCCACGCTCCGCCGGGACCGACCAGCCGATCCACCCGGCGGTGAAGACACCGACCGCGAGCGACGTCCCGGTCAGCAGCGTGCCGACGACGACGCGCCACGACGGGATCCACGCGCGGATCCCCGTGCGGTCCGGCCGGGGGTAGTTCCACACGGCCTTCCGACGCCGGGTCGTGTGCGGCCAGATCGGAGAAGGGCTCCTGTTCGCCACGTCTTCCTCGTTCCTCGAAATCCGTTCAGTGAGGGCACTGAACCGTCGAAACGATAGAGGATCGATGTCCGCGGCAAGTAGCACAAACGCGGTTTCTCTGTGTACGCCCCGTGTTCGTGACCGGGGCCACGACGGGTTCTACCAGCGCAGATGGTGACATTCACCCGCTACCGGCAGAACCCGTCGAAGCCGCGCGACCTATCCGAAGATGCCGCCACCGTCGTCGGACGGGTCGGGCGACGGGTCGCCGCCGCCACCCTCCTCAGGGCCGGTGGACACGACGAGCGTCACCTCGCTGCCGACCGGCACCTCCGTCCCCTCACCCGGGTCCACGGAGATCACCCGGCCCTCGGCCACGGTGTCCGACGGCGCCTCCTGGACCACCGGCGTCAGCTCCGCGTCCTGGAGCGCCGCCTCGGCGTCGCCCTGGTCCTGGTTGGTCAGGCCCCAGGGCACCGTCGTCGTCTCCTCTTCCTCCTCCTCGGCGGCGGAGCCGTTCGAGACCTCGACCCGGACCGTCGAGTTCACCTCGACCTCCGTGCCCTCGCCCGGGTCGAGCGAGAGCACCGTGCCCACGGGCTCCTCGCTGTCGACACTGATCTGTTGCGGGACCAGCTGGACACCGGCGAGGGCCGACGCCGCGGCGACGTACTGCTGGCCGATCAACCCCTCGGGCACCAGGACGGTGAACACCTCCGCCGACTCGGACGGGCTGCTCGACGGCGACGGCGTGGGCGAGGGGGTGGGCGACGGCGGGGCGGGCGGCTCGTACTCGGGGAACTCCTCGACGTCCATGCCCTCGGTCGCCTTGGCCATGTAGTCCGCCCAGGCGGTGACGGGCCAGCTGCCGCCGGTGATGCCGGTCAGGCCCATCTCCTTCCACTCCCCGAACGGCGTGATCTGCATGTACTGGCCTGACTCGAGGTCGTACTGGTACATGCCCACGACCGTCGCGAGCTGCGGTACGTACCCCGCGAACCAGGCCGAGCGGTTGCTGTTCGACGTACCGGTCTTCCCGGCCACCGGGCGCTCCGTGTAGCCGTCCGGGCCCACCAGGTGCGAGGCGGGTTCACCGGAGCCGTCCTCGACCACGCCCTCCAGCGCGTACGTCGTGGCGGCCATGACCTCGGGCTCGAACGCCTTCGTCGCCTCGGTGCTGCCCTGGAAGAGCAGCTTGTCGCCGTCGCTGACCTCCTGCACCAGGTGCGGGGTCGTGCGGATGCCCTGCGCCGCGAACGTCGAGTAGGCGTGCGCGATGTCGATGTTGTGCACGCTCGCCGTGCCGAGCACGTTCGCCAGGTTGGACCCGACGATCTCGTTGCCCTTCGCGTCGGTCTCCGGGATGCCCGCGCGCGTGGCGACGTCCTTCGTGGCATCGGGACCCACCTCCTTGTTGAGGTGCACGTAGGCCGTGTTCACGGAGTTGGCGGTGGCGTCGAGCAGGGTGACGTTCGGGTAGCTCTCGCCGTACGGCGGGGTGCCGAAGTTGGTCAGGGTCGCCTGCTCCTCCTCCTGCGTCTCGTCGTTCCAGTTGGTGTAGCCCTCGATCTCCTGGGGCGACGTGCCGTCCCACCGGCTGTACAGCGAGACGTTCTGCTCCAGCGCGGCCACCAGCGTGAACGGCTTGAACGTCGAACCCGCCTGGGCGATGTCCTGGGTGGCGGCATTGGTCTGGTACTTGGCGTAGTCGGGGCCGCCGTAGAGCGCCTTGATCGCGCCCGTGGCCGGGTCGATCGAGGTGAGCGAGGCGCGGATGCGGGGGTCGGCGTCCTCGGGGAGCTTCATCGACTCCGCGGCCGCGGCCTGCATCTTCGAGTCGAGGGTGGTCTTGATCGTGTAGCCGCCCTTGGTGAGCTGGTCCTCGGAGATCCCCTCCCGGGCGAGCTCCTTGGCCACCTCCTGGAGCAGGTACGCGCTCTGTGCGTTGCCGCTGCCCTGGGTGTACTTCTTCAGCTTCGGGAACTGGACGCCGGCCCGGTCCTGCGCCGAGATCGCCCCCTGCTCCACCATGAAGTCGAGCGTGCGGTTCCATCGCGCCTCGGCCTGGGCACGCGCGTCCTCGCCCTGACGCGGGTCCCAGTACGTGGGGTTCGGGATGATCCCGGCGATGAAGGCCGACTCGGAGATGGTCATCTCCTTCGCGGAGTGCCCGAAGTAGGCCTGCGAGGCCGCCTCGATGCCGTACGCACCACGCCCGAGGTAGATGGTGTTGAGGTAGCCCTCCAGCACCTCTTCCTTGGACTGCTCCTGCGTCACCTTGAGCGCGAGGATCGCCTCGCGGAACTTGTCCGCGTAGGTCGCCTCGCCCACGCCGATGTAGTAGTTCTCGACGTACTGCTGGGTCAGCGTGGAGGCGCCCTGCTGGTCGCCGCCGGTGACGTTGTTCAGCGCCGCCCGGACGATGCCCAGGGGGTTGATGCCCATGTGGGTCATGAACGACTGGTCCTCGGATGCGATGATCGCGGCCGGGACGTGGGCCGGCACGTCGGCCAGCGCCACGATCGTGCGGTTCTCGGCCGCGAACTTGCCCAGCGGCTTGCCGTCGGCGTACAGGACGGTCGTGGTCTCGGAGTGCACGCTGCCCAGCTCGTCCGGCACGTCCATGTCGAACCAGGCCGAGATGACCACACCGGCCACGAGCGACGTGCCCGTCAGGATCGACCCGACCACGAACCGCCACGAGGGGATCCACGCGCGGATGCCGGTGCGGTACGGACGGGGATAGTTCCAGATTCCCTGCCTGCGTCGGGGCGTGTGCGGCCAGATCGGAGGGGGACTCCAGTTCGACACGTCAGCCTCTTCCTCGGTTCGGACTTGGGCCTGCCGCCACGGTTGACGCACTAGCCACGGCAAACCACCCGAAACCATAGGGGATCGGGCTGATAGCTCTGTCACACCAGCGGCGCACGGACCGCACCCTAGGACATTTCACCCAGGGTCAGCCCAGACCGTCTGCCCCTGCTTCACACTTTGTCCACGTTCTCGCCGCCACGACGGCGGCTCACCCGCCGCATCCGGGCCGACGACGACGTCACCTCCGGGGTGTTGCGCCGCCGGAACGGGCATGTTTATGCTCTCGATGTATCGACTCGATACATCGATCGACACCGAGCCGTCCGCGTCCCCGCGGCGGAGCCCGGGAGGAGGCCACCGTGCGCAGCCGGTCCGACGTGCTGGAGACCGCCGTCCTCGGTCTGCTCAACGAGTCCCCCTTGCACGGGTACGAGCTCCGCAAGCGCCTCAACCTGGTGCTCGGCTCGTTCCGCGCCTTCTCCTACGGCACGCTCTACCCGGCCCTGAAGGGGCTCGTCACCCGCGGCCTGATCGCGACGACCGAGAGCGAGCCGCCGCCGTCCGCCCGCAAGGCGAAGGCCGGGATACCGGGCCGGACCGCGAAGCCCAAGCCCCTCGGACGGCGCCGCGTCGTCTACGAGCTGACCGCCGAGGGCAAGGAGCACCTCCAGACCGTCCTGGCCACCGCCGGCCCGGCCGCCTGGGAGGACGACAACTTCGACGTGCGGTTCGCGCTCTTCGGGCAGACCGACGCCGAGACGCGCCTCCGCGTCCTGGAAGGCCGGCGCACCCGGCTGACCGAGCGGCTGGAGGCCATCCGCGAGTCCACGGCGCACCCGCGCTCGCGGCTCGACGAATATGCGCTGGAGCTGCGGCGCTTCGGGCTCGAGAAGGTCGAGCGCGAGGTGCACTGGCTCGACGGCCTCATCTCCACCGAGCGGGGCCGCGCCGTGGCGCAGCACCGCTCGCCCCAGCAGGAACAACCGAAGAAGGAGCGAGGATGACCTCCATCCGCGTGGGCATCGTCGGCGTAGGCAACTGCGCCTCGTCCCTGGTCCAGGGCGTGCACTACTACCGTGACGCCGACCCGGCGGGCACCGTGCCGGGCCTCATGCACGTGCAGTTCGGCGACTACCACGTGTCGGACCTCGAGTTCGTCGCGGCGTTCGACGTGGACGCGAAGAAGGTCGGGTTCGATCTGGCCGAGGCCATCAACGCGTCCGAGAACAACACCATCAAGATCGCGGACGTCCCGCCGACCGGCGTGACGGTCCAGCGCGGCCCGACCCTCGACGGCCTGGGCGACTACTACCGCGCGACGATCGACGAGTCCACCAAGGACGCCGTCGACGTCGTGGCCGCGCTGCGCGAGGCCCGGGTCGACGTGCTCGTCTGCTACCTGCCGGTGGGCTCCGAGGAGGCCGCCAAGTTCTACGCGCAGTGCGCCATCGACGCGGGCGTCGCCTTCGTCAACGCACTGCCCGTGTTCATCGCGTCCGACCCCGAGTGGGCCGCGAAGTTCGAGGAGGCCGGCGTGCCGATCGTCGGTGACGACATCAAGTCGCAGGTCGGTGCCACCATCACGCACCGCGTGCTGGCCAAGCTGTTCGAGGAGCGCGGCGTCGTGCTCGACCGGACGTACCAGCTCAACGTGGGCGGCAACATGGACTTCAAGAACATGCTGCAGCGCGACCGCCTGGAGTCCAAGAAGCTCTCCAAGACGCAGGCGGTGACGTCCAACCTCACCGGCCCCCTGGCCGGCAAGAAGGAGGACCGCAACGTCCACATCGGCCCGTCGGACTACGTGGCCTGGCTGGACGACCGCAAGTGGGCGTACGTGCGGCTGGAGGGTCGCGCGTTCGGCGAGGTGCCGCTGAACCTGGAGTACAAGCTCGAGGTGTGGGACTCGCCCAACTCGGCGGGCATCATCATCGACGCCGTGCGCGCGGCGGCGATCGCGAAGGACCGCGGCGTCGGCGGGCCCATCCTGTCGGCCGCGACGTACTTCATGAAGTCGCCGCCGGTGCAGATGGAGGACACCGCGGGGCGGGCCCAGCTGGAGGCCTTCATCCGCGGCGAGGTCGAGCGCTGACCGGCACCTCTGCCTGACGTGCCAGGCCCCCAGGTCACCGCAGTGACCTGGGGGCCTGACCTGTCAGGCGGGACCCGCTACTTGATCGGGTCCAGCTCGAAGTCGGTCACGACGTTGGTGCCCGCCGTCACCTTCGCGGAGCCGACCTGCGGGACGTACCCGCTGGCCGTGGCGATGATCTGTGCCGTGCGCTCCGACTTGTCGAACCAGTACTCGTAGACCCCGTCGGCCCCGGTGACCAGGGTGACCGACGAGAGCTTCCCGTTGATCTGGACCACGGAGTCGTCGAGCGGCACGGCGCCGTCCGGCGTGAAGCCACCCACGGTGCCCGAGAGCTTGCCCCAGCTCTTGGGCGGGTTGACCGTCAGCGAGAGGTCGATCGACGGCGTCTCGTACGGCGTCTCCGCCTTGGCCAGGAGCGAGCCTGTGAAGGTGCCCGGCTGCGCCACGACGCCGCTCAGCGACGCCGTGATCGTCTTGCTCTGACCCGGCTGCAGCGTGAACTCCGAGGGGTCCACCGTGAGCCAGGTCAGGTCGCCGCCGGCGGTGTCACCGGAGACGTTCATGACGATGTGCATGTCGGGCCAGCCGATGGAGTCGGTGGTCGCTGGCTCCGAGATCCCGCAGTCCGTGGCGGCCAGGTACGACGGCGCGGACTGGCCCGCACCGTTCGACCCGATGTAGAACACGCCGCCGTTCGACTGCTGGTTGGGCGAGACGACCTCGACCACGAGCGTGGCGCCCGCGGGCACCTCGCCCGTCACGGGCACCGAGACCATCGTCAAGGTCGACGCGGGGATGGTCAGGTCCGCCGTCCCGATCTCGGTCAGGTTGGCGTAGGTGAACGCGCCGTCCAGCGTGTAGAGGTTGACGGTCAGGGTCTGGGCGGTGGCCTCCTCGATACCGAAGGACACCTCCGAGACCTCGAAGTCGTCCTCGATGCCGAAGTCGCTCAGCGTGAAGGTCCGCAGGAAGCGGTTCTCCGTGGTGCCCGCCAGGCCACCGCACGAGGCGGAGTTGACGGCCACGATCTCCTGCGACGCCGAGTGGGTGATCGTCGTGGCGTTCGGCGCGACCGGGATGGACTCGGGCGTGACGCCCTCGCTCGCGGTGCCCTTGCCGGCGGCCTGGAGCTGCGTCCTGGACCCGCCGATGCCGGATCCACCGAGCTTGACCGACGGCTTGGTGGACTTGACCGTGGTGACCTCGCCCTGCGGGTGCTGGATGGCCGCGAGGCCGTCCGTGCCCAGGATGTCGAAGCCGCCACCGGAGCCGGCGAGCTCGACGTCGGCCGGGGCCGAACCCTCGTTCTTCACGGTGAACCGCTTGGTCGTGGTGCTACCCATCGGAATCGTGGCGGCGAGGGACTCGGTGCTGACGGTGACCAGACCGGCCGCGAGCGACGCGTCGAACGTGCCGGTGGCCTCGGGTGCGAGGCTCAGCGTGCCCGACGCGGACTCGTAGTCCGGCGCCGTGACGTCGACGGTGTAGTCGCCCGGGAGGGCGATGACCGAGTAGGTGCCGTCCTCCCCGGTGGTCGCGGTGCGGGTCGCCGCGTCGGACGTGGCCGTGACCGTGGCGCCCTTGACGGGGTCACCGGTGTTCTGGTCGGTGATCGTCCCCTCCAGGAAGGAGAGCACGGGGGCCGTGTAGGTGATCGAGAGACCGGACGAGATCGACGGCGTGCCGTTCGAGTACTGCAGGCCGACGGTGCCGGTCGCGTTCTCGATGCCGACCGAGGCCGAGTCGCCCTTGGCCGAGCTGGTGTCGGTGACGTCGCCGTACCCGAAGAGCACGGTGCCGTCGGCGACGAGCGTGACCGAGAAGCTCAGCCGGTCCGTGGCCGGGCTGTACTTGCGGACGTTGCGCCACTCGACGACGAACGCGTCCTCGCCGTCGACCGTCGTCTCACCCGTGTACAGGCCCGACTCACCGTCGAGGACCAGGTCGTCCCAGAAGGGGAACAGTGCCGCGTTCGGCACCGCGCTGTTCGGGATGGCCCCGTTCGCGTACGACGTGCTGGCCGCCAGGAAGTTCAGGTGGCCGTTCGACGTGACGAACGCGGAGTCGTAGCCTTCGCCGTAGTACGGGAAGGTGAAGGGCAGGTCGAGCGACGTCTGGACGTCGTCGCCCGTGAGCGAGGACTCGGTGTCGCCCTGCAGGTAGTCACCCGTGGAGGTGGAGCAGGAGTAGCCGAAGTCGTCGGTCACCGCGGTGATCTCGACCGGGACGTCCTCCGCACCGTCGACCACGACGTCACCCTCGTACGGAGCGGCACAACCGCCCGTCTCGACGCTCAGGGTGTAGGTGCCCTCGGGCACGTCGGCGAACGCGAAGGTGCCGTCCGCGCCGGTGGCGACGTCCTCGAAGTGGCTGCCGAGGCTGACCGGGACGCCCACGACCGGGTCGCCCGACCCGGCGTAGGTGACGGTGCCCGTCACGGCGTGCGACGGAGCGGCCTCGAGCGCGATGGACACGTCCGTGGTCCCGTCCTCGGTGACGACCGCAGAGGTCGGTGCCGAAGGGAGGTAACCGAAGGCCGACGCCGACACCGTGTAGTCGCCGGTGGCGACGCGGGCGGAGAAGGTGCCGTCGGCGTCCGTGGAGACGGTGCGGTCCCGCTCGCCGTCGATGGTGACGTCGGCCGAGGCGATCGGGTCGCCGGCAGCGTCGGTCACGGTGCCCGTGACGTAGCCGGTAGCGCCGATCGGCGCGGCGTCGATGAGCGCGGCGAGGTCGAGCTTGCCCTCGCCCCACACGTTGTTGTTCTCGGCGGTACCACCGCAGGTGGTGTCGTCGGTGTCGACGGCGGCCTCGTTGAGCAGCGCCTGCGTGCCCTCGATGTCACCGACGAGCGCGGGAGCGGCGCTCCACAGCACGGCGACGGCGCCCGCGAGGTGCGGGGTGGCCATGGACGTGCCGTTGAAGGCGGCGTAGCCGTCGCCGGGGACCGACGAGCGGACGTTCACGCCGGGAGCGGCGATGTTGGGCTTGATCAGACCGTCTTCGCCGGCACCACGCGACGAGAAGGATGCGATGTTGCCCGACGAGTCGAAGGCGCCCACCGAGTACGAGCTGGTGTTGGCACCCGGCGACGAGGTCGTCTGGCAGCCAGAGCCGGCGTTGCCGGAGGCCCAGGCGCCGAACACGCCGGCGGCGGCCCAGGCAGCCGTGGTCTCGGTGTACCAGTCGTCGATGAAGCCCGCGGCGGTGTAGCCCCACGAGTTGTTGACGATGTTCGGACGCTTCGACGGGTCGGGGTCGCTGCCGTCGACCTTCGTCGGGGCGACGATCCACTGGCCGGACTCGAGCAGCGCGGAGTCCGAGCAGCTGTCACAGCCGTTCGTGGCGATCCACTCGGCGTCGGGGGCGACACCGATCTGGTTGCCGGCGCCGTCGTCGCCCACCATGGTGCCCATGGTGTGCGTGCCGTGGCCGTTGTTGTCGAACGGCGCGGGTGCCGAGCCGCTGGTGTCCTGCCAGTTGTAGTCGTGCACGACCGAGCCGTCGGACTGCAGGCCGCGGTACTGCTGGGCGAGCGCCGGGTGGTCGTACTGCACGCCGGTGTCGATGTTCGACACGACGATGCCCTGACCCGTGTAGCCCTGCTCCCACGCCTCGGGGGCGTTGATGAAGTCCAGGCCCCACTCGACGGCCTGCGGCGCCTTGTCGCCGACCGGGGTGCGCTTGACCGGGTCGACCAGGTCGAGCTTCACGGTCTCGCGGATCGCCTCGACCTTGGTGCTCGCCGCGAGCTCGTTGGCCAGCTCCAGCGTGCCGTCCTCGACGAGGATGCGGTTGCTGATCCAGTAGCTCTCGTAGTCGACGTCGGCGGCCTTGAGCTCCTTGACCAGGCTGGCCTGCGAGGTCTTGGCCGTGGTGGTGAGCGTGTCGTAGACGTACTGGCCGCGCTCGTCCCAGTCGGCGATCTTCTTGGCGGCCGTCAGGTCGGCCTCCTCCGCGAGCACGACCCAGAAGTCCGCGGTCTTGCGCTCGGTCAGCATCTCCCGGGCGAAGCTCGTGAACTTGTCGTCGGGGTCGGACGCGACGCTCTTCGTCGTGGTGGAAGGGAGCGCTGTTGTCGGGGATGTTCCTGCGAACGCTGCTGGCGCAACGGTCACCGCTGAGGTTGCCAGGAGCGCGAGTGCCGTTGTGACGGCAGTCGTCGCCCTCCCTGCAATTTTCCTGCGACGGTACATGGGGCCTCCATGCTCGGGCGTCCCCGTAGCGATGGCACGGGAGCGCGCGACGGCGATCCACTTGCTGTGGACCGCCTCCAACCGTCGGGTGCGCGGGTCGGCGGAACAAGGTCGGTTCACGGTCAGGACTCGGTCATTTCTCGGTCAAAACACGGCCGGAGGTCGGACCTTGCCCGTGTCAATGGGTTCGATTACATTTCACCCCAACCCTCCTGAAATTCACCCTATGGGGTCCTTGCCTGGCATAAAAGCGTCAACTCGGCGGGAATGTGTCATTTCATGCACGCAACGGGCAGGTAACGAAAAATTGACCCAACCGGTACGCCCCGGGAGCAAACTGTCGCCGCTGTCCAGGTTTAACCCGGTAGGCACTCGAACGGCCGACCCATGGAGGGTGACGCACGTGACGCTCGACCCCGCACCAGGTTCCGCCTCCGGCCTCGTCGTGTGCGTAGGCCTCCCGTCCGACCAGATCATCGAGATAGCGCACCTCCTGCGCGGTCGCGCCACGGTGCTCGCCACCCCCGACGCCGAGGGCGCCCGCGCCGTCCTCGCGAACCCGAACCCCGCCCCGGCCCAGCACCCGGGCCCGCTGCCAGGAACGGCCGGGCGCGGGCGCGGCGAGACGCCGGGCCGGTTCACCAACCCCGGCCCGCCGGACGAGCCCGGCTACGGCCGTCACATGCCCGACCGTCCCGGCGAGCCCGGGAACGAGGGCCTCCCGTCCCGCCCGCCGCTGGACCTGGTACCGGTCGCACTCTCGACGGCACCCGACGCCGCGGCCACCACCCCTGGCCGACGCTTCCGGCCGACGACCGGCGTCCTGGCGCAGGTCGCCCCCGCGACCCGGTGGGCGGCGGGCGGTCGCCGGGCCGGCCGCCCTGCGGCGTCTTCCGGCGTCGTCCCGACGAGCGGCGCCGTGCCCGTCGTCACGGGTGCGATCCCCATGGTCGCCCCGCCCACCCCGGAACCGCTGGTCGCCGGACCGCTGCTCGTGGACCTCGCGGGCCGCGAGGTCACGGCACGCGGCCGGCGCGTGTACCTGTCCGCGCGGGAGTTCGACCTGCTCGCGACGCTCGCGCTGGAGGCCGGGCGCGTGTGGTCGTTCGCCGAGCTCACGGCGCAGGTCTGGCAGCTGCCCTACCTCGGCGACTCCGACCCCGTGACCTCCGCGGTGAAGCGCCTGCGCAAGCGGCTAGCGCCGGTCCGGGACGTGGAGGTCGCGTCGGTACGCGGCGTCGGCTACCGGCTGACGGTGCAGGGGTGACGCCGACCGGCGTCAGGCGCCGGTCACCAGCCAGTGGTCGCCCCGGGCCCGCCAGCCCGTCGTGACGGCGCGGGCCGCCATGAACACGCCCGCGAACGCGAGCCAGAGCCAGGCCAGACCGTGCGCGCCGTCGGGCGCCCAGGCGGACACGGCCGCCGCGAACGGAAGGTACACCACCAGCGTGGCCATGCCGGCCCAGGCGAGGTAGCGCCCGTCGCCGGCCCCGATGAGCACTCCGTCGAGCACGAAGACCCAGCCGGCCATCGGCATCAGCACGCCGCACACGGCGATGCCGAGCGCGATGGCCACGCGCACCTGCGGGTCGGGCGAGAACAGCGGCGCGATCCACCACCCGGCGGCCGCGAGCACCACGCCGATCGCCGCGCCCGCCCCGACGCCCCACCGCAGGCAGCGGCCCAGCACCGAGCGCACGTGCCCGACGTCGCCCGCGCCGAGCCCGTGACCCACCAGCGCCTGCGCCGCGATGGCCAGGGCGTCGAGCGCGAACGCCGCGAGACCCCACAGCGAGCTGACGACCTGGTGTCCCGCGAGCGCGACCGCGCCCAGGTCGGTGGCCACGACCACGGTGACGAGGATCGCGGCGCGCAGGCTCAGGGTCCGGATCACCAGCGGGAGGCCGGCCCGCGCTCCCGACAGGATGCCCGCCCGGTGCGGGCGCAGGCTCGCGCCGCGGGCCCGGGCACCGCGCACGACGATCGCCCCGAGCACGACGGCCATCAGGAGCTGCGTGACGGCCGTCCCCAGACCCGAGCCCGCGATCCCCAGACCCGCGCCGTACACGAGCGCGATGTTGAGCACCGTGTTGAGCAGCGCGCCCGCTGCCGCGACGACCAGGGGCGTGCGGGTGTCGCGCAGGCCGCGCAGCACACCCGTCGCGGCCTGCACCACGAGCATCCCGGCGAGGCCCGGCGCCGACCACCGCAGGTACGTCACGGCCTGCCGCGCGACCTCGCCCTGCGCCCCCAGGGCGGTCACGGTCAGCGGGGCGGCGAGCAGGAGGGCGACGACCAGGACGACCCCGATGCCGAGCGCGAGCCACATCCCGTCGATCCCTGACTGCAGCGCCGCGCGTTCCTTGCCGGCGCCGGTCAGCCGGGCCACGGATGCCGTCGTCGTGTAGGCGAGGAAGATGCAGAGCCCGACGAGCGTGAGCAGCACGTTGCTCGCCAGCGAGAGGCCGGCGAGCTCGGCGGTGCCGAGGTGGCCCACCACGGCGCTGTCGACGAGCACGAAGACGGGTTCGGCGACGAGCGCACCAAGCGCCGGGACCGCCAGCGCGAGGATCTCCCGGTCGATGGACCGGCGCTGGACCGGGGTGTGGCGAGGCTCGCCCAACTTTCTTTCCTCCACAGGCTGGGATTAGCGTCGATGCAGGTCAAGAGGCATGTCGATGTTTTACACAGGGGTTATCCACATCTGGGGACAGGGTTGTCCACCCGCTGTGCACAGCCCTGGGCCACCTTTCCACATGGCTGTACACAGGCCCGTCCACAGGTCTCGTTGCGCTCGGTAGCGCAGGGGCCTAGCGTCAGCGGAGCCTGCCGACCGGCCGGGTGCCCGGCGGGGCTGTGGCGTGCGGCACGAGGGCGTGTCGGAGCCGACGTCCCGCAGGGTGTCAGTGGTCGAGGGTAGAACGGGTGTAGGACGGCGGTGCGTACGCGCGGCGTGCGCGACGGTGTCATGAACTGACGAAAGCTGGAGGGCCGGATGTCGATCGAAGAGCTCGAGTCGAGCTATTCCGGGGGCGGCCCCGGCTTCGACCGCACACCGCCGCAGGACGTCGCCGCCGAGATGAGCGTGCTGGGCGGCATGCTGCTGTCCAAGGACGCGATCGCCGACGTGATCGAGCAGATCCGCGGCAACGACTTCTACCGCCCGGCCCACGAGGCCGTCTACGACGCGATCATCGACCTCTACGGCCGCGGCGAGCCGGCGGACGCCATCACCGTGGTGGCGGAGCTCCAGCGCCGCGGCGAGCTCGGCCGGGTCGGCGGCGCCCCGTACATCCACGACCTCATGGCGGGTGTGCCGACGGCGGCCAACGCCGGGTACTACGCCAAGATCGTGCGGGAGCGCGCGATCATGCGGCGCCTCGTCGAGGCCGGCACCCGCATCGTGCAGATGGGCTACGCCACCGACGGCGGCGACGTGGACGACGTCGTGAACAACGCCCAGGCCGAGGTCTACGCCGTGACCGAGCGCCGCGCGGCGGAGGACTACCTGCCGCTCGCGGACATCATCGGCCCCACGTTCGACGAGATCGACGCGGCACAGGGCCGCGGCGAGGGCCTGACCGGCGTGCCCACCGGGTACTCCGACTTCGACCGGCTGACGAACGGCCTGCACTCGGGCCAGATGATCGTGGTGGCGGCCCGGCCTGCCGTGGGCAAGTCGGTGCTGGGGATCAACGTCGCCTCGCACGCGGCGATCCACCAGAACATGGCCTCGGTCATCTTCTCCCTGGAGATGAGCCGCAACGAGATCGTCATGCGTATGCTCGCGGCCGAGGCCCGCGTGCCGCTCACCAAGATGCGCAGCGGCAACATGGACGACGGCGACTGGCAGAAGCTCGCCGCCACCATGGGCAAGGTCTCCGACGCCCCGCTGTTCATCGACGACTCGCCGAACATGTCGCTGATGGAGATCCGAGCCAAGTGCCGGCGGCTCAAGCAGAAGCACGACCTCAAGCTGGTGGTCATCGACTACCTCCAGCTCATGTCGTCCGGCAAGCGCGTCGAGTCCCGCCAGCAGGAGGTCTCCGAGTTCTCGCGGTCGCTCAAGCTGCTCGCGAAGGAGCTCGAGGTGCCCGTGATCGCCATCTCCCAGCTGAACCGTGGCGCCGAGCAGCGCAGCGACAAGAAGCCGCAGATGTCCGACCTCCGTGAGTCCGGCTCCATCGAGCAGGACGCCGACGTCGTGATCCTGCTGCACCGCGAGGACGCCTACGAGAAGGAGTCGCCGCGCGCCGGCGAGGCCGACCTGATCGTGGCCAAGCACCGTAACGGCCCCACCGACGTGATCACCGTGGCGTTCCAGGGCCACTACCAGCGGTTCGTCGACATGCAGGTGTGACCCGCGGCGTCAGCTGAACTGCTGGAGACCGATCGCCGCCAGGAGCTCGACCTGTCCGGCGGCCTCGCTGCCGGGCGCGGCCGTGTAGACGAGCAGGCGCAGGTCGCTGTCGCGGACGGTGAGGATGTCGCACTCCAGGGTGATCGGCCCGATGTCGGGGTGCAGAAAGGTCCGGCTGACCGGCGCCGGCTGCGGCGGCACCCGCTGCTCCCACAGCTGCGCGAAGTCGGGGCTCACCTCCTGCAGCTCCGCGATGAGGCCGCGCAGCAGGGTGTCCTGCGGGTAGCGCACCCACGCCTCACGCAGGTCGGCGACGACCTCCAGCCGCAGGAGCCGTTCCTCCTCGTCGGTCCGCACGTACCGGGTGGGCGTGTTCATGAACGTCGTCCACGCGAGGTTCTGCTCCCGCAGCGGCAGCATCGTCGTGTCACCGGTCAGGGCGTAGCCCATGGCGTTCGAGACCACGCACTGCCACGACGCGTCGACCACGGTGACGGGCGTGTCGGTCAGCCGGTCCAGGATGCGCTGCACGCTCGGCGTGATGTGCCGCTTGATCTGCCCCGGCAGCGGTTCGGCCTGGTCCGCCAGCCGGAACAGGTGCGCGCGCTCCTGGTCGGACAGCCGGAGCACACGGGCCAGCGACATCAGCACCGAGCCCGACGGCTGCCCGGCGCGCCCCTGCTCCAGGCGTGCCAGGTACTCGACCGAGAGACCTGCGAGCTCCGCGACCTCCTGACGGCGCAGGCCCGGTACGCGGCGGCGCGGCCCCGCGGTCAGACCCGCCTCGGCCGGCGACACCCTGTCGCGCCACACACGCAGGCTGCCGGCAAGCTCCCGGGAGTTCACGACCACAGCACCAGTCGTACCACGCGGCGGTGCCGCGCAGGGTAGCCCTGTCAGTGCGCCCCTCGTGCGGTCCCTTTTGCCGCGGCGGGCACGCAACAAGACTCGTCGGCATGAGCACTGACACGACAGGAACGGCTCCGCAGACCGCAGGGATGACCCCCGACGAGCTGCGCGACTTCTACCGCCGGTACATCGAGCTGGCGAACAACCGCGACTTCGACCGCATGGCCGAGTTCGCGCACGACGAGGTCATCATGAACGGCACCCCGGTCTCCCGGGACGACATGGTGGCGGAGTTCCGCCGGCACACGGACGCCGTCCCGGACCTCTCCTGGGAGGTCCAGGAGCTGCTGGTCGACGGCACCCACGTGGCGGCCCGGCTCGTCGACACCGGCACACCGGTCGCCGAGTGGAACGGCCTCGCGCCCACCGGAGCGACCGTCACCTTCGCCGAGACCGCGTTCTACGAGGTCGTCGACGGCCGCTTCAAGCACATGTGGTACCTGATGGACGGGGTCGCACTGCAGGCCCAGCTCACCGCCCAGGGATGACCGGGGGACCGCCGGCGTGACACTGCGGGGCCGGTCCGGGCACAGGCCCGGGCCGGCCCCGCCGCCGCGCGACCGAGGCCGCGGCACACTAACGTCGGCACGTCAGGCACCCGCTGGACCTGCACGAGGAGGACGAACGATGGGTCTCTTCCGCCGAGGCACGCGCGGCCCCCGACCGAGCGCCGAGAACGCACCGACGACGGGACCTGTCGTGCCCGCCGAGAGCAGGTCGTCCCGGTTGTGGTCGGACGGCTTCGGCCGGGTCGGCACACGGTCGCTGCAGATCCTCGCCGTCCTCGCGGTCGTCGCCGTGGTCGTGTTCGTCGGCACCCGGCTGACCCTCGTGGTGATCCCCGTGCTCATCGCGCTGGTGCTGGCGGCCGCGATCTTCCCGCTGGTCTCGTTCCTCCGCCGGCACGGCTGGCCGTCGCTGCTCGCGACGTGGGTCTCGCTCCTGGCGCTGGTCGCACTGCTGTCGGCGATCGTCTGGCTCGTGGTGCGCGCCGTCGTCGACCAGTGGGACGAGCTGCAGACGCAGGCTCTCGACGGCTTCGACTCGCTGCAGACCTACGTCCAGGACCTGCCCTTCGACATCGGCGACGAGCAGATCGCGTCGCTGCGCGAGACCGCCGTGAGCTTCCTGCAGTCCGACGCCGTGGGTTCCGGCGCCATCGCGGGCGTCTCCCAGACCGCCGACTTCGTCGCGGGGTTCTTCATCATGATCGTCGTCCTGTTCTTCTTCCTGAAGGACGGCCCGGCGATGTGGGAGTTCCTGCTGCGGCCGTTCGAGGGCCACCGGTACGAGCGCGGACAGCGTGTCGGGGCGGCCACCGTCAGCACCCTGGGCGGTTACGTGCGCGGGACGGCGATCGTGGCGCTGGTCGACGCGGTCGGCATCGGGATCGGCCTGGCGATCGTGGGCGTGCCGCTCGTCATCCCGCTGTCCGTGCTGGTCTTCCTGCTCGCCTTCATCCCGCTGGTCGGCGCCACCGTGGCCGGCATCCTCGCGGCCCTGGTCACGCTGGTGGCGGTCGGGCCGATCGAGGCGCTGATCGTGGTCGCGATCGTCGTCGCCGTGAACCAGCTCGAGGGCGACTTCCTCCAGCCGATCGTCATGGGCCGCACCCTGCGCCTGCACCCGCTCGTCATCCTGTTCGCCCTGACGGCGGGCACGGTGCTCGCGGGCATCACCGGTGCGGTGCTCGCGGTGCCGATCGCCGCGTCGCTCTGGCGCGCGATCCAGGTGTGGGACGGGCCCGACCTGCCGGCGAAGTTCGCCCGGCAGAAGCGGGCCGAGACGGTCTGACGGCGCCTGCCCCGACGCGCCGGGGGGCTCAGCTCAGTGCGCGTAGCCGACCGGGCGCTCGCAGTCCGCCACCACCGCGCCGTCGGCGAGCAGGCGCACCCGGATCCACAGCTCCGTGCTGCGGGGGCCGGGCAGACCAGCGGCCTCGGCGACCTCGACCTGTGCCTCGTGGAGGTCGCCGTCCGGCGCGAGCCGGCGGCTGTGCGTGATCTGACCGGACTCCGACAGGTCGGCCCTCTCACCGGTGCCGAGGTTCCAGGAGCGTGACACCCGGGGACCGTCGCCCGAGGCGGGGCGGGCGTCGAGCTCGACGCGGTACCTGACGTCGCGTGCCGACGGAGCACTCACCCAGGTGAGCATCGCACCAGGGAGGGCCGTGCGGTGCTCCCGCACGGTCCACAGCCGGCGCTCCTGGTCCACCGCGACGGACCCGCCCAGCCGGATCTCGCCCGTCGTCAACGCGGGCCCGGCGCCGTCCGCGTCGCACGCGGCGGGCTCCACGACGGTCGACACGCTGGCGCTGCTCAGCGGCACGCACCCGTACCCCAGCCCCAGCACGACGACGACGAGCGCCGCCGCGTGCACGAGGACCCGGGGCCTGTGCGGCAGGTCGGGAAGCGCGGGTACCACCACGGTGCCGACGATCGCGTCGGCGAACGTCTGCCGCTTCCGGTGCCAGAGAGGGCGCAGGTATCCGATGAGCAGCAGCGCGTCGAGCAGGTGGAGCGCCCACCGCGCCAGGGTCGTCCACACGCCGGCCGGGCCGGCCAACCGTTCGTCGACGACACGGATACCGACGACGAGCTTGCCCGGCGTCCACCCGGTGGTGCCCTGCAGCACCAGGAGGAGCGCGACGGCACCCACGGGAACCAGGACCAGCGGGCTGCTCGGCCAGCCGTCGCCGTCCGGCCCGAGGTACGGCGTGAGCGTCGGCTGAGCGACACCCGTGCCGAGCGCCAACCACGTGACGCCGGCCAGGACGGCGTCGTCGAGCAGTGCAGCCAGGACACGTTGCCACCACGCCGCGTAGGTCGGCCGCGGGTCGCCCGTCGGCAGGAGAGCGGTGTCCGGCACGACGTCGGACACTACGTGGCCGCCCGTCCGGCTCGGGGACGTGTCCGGGCTGTTCATGCCCGAATCCTGGCAGATCGACCGGGCCAGGCCCAGGCCACGGCGAGGAGCTCCCTCCGCGCTAGAGGCGTGCGAGGCGCGCCCGCGCGAACGAGTACCCGCCGTACGCAGCGATCCCCACGGCGGTCACCAGCAGCAGCACCGGGCCGAACGGCTGGTCGCGCAGGGTGCGCAGGGCCTCGTCCAGGCCACCGGCCTGCTCCGGGTCGGTCGTGACGGCGGCGGCCACCACCAGGGCGCCGACCACGCCGAGTGCGATGCCCTTGGCGACGTACCCCGTCTGTCCGAGCCGCACCACGACCGGGGCCACCGCGCTCCCGCCCGTCCCGACGAGGTCGCGCAGGAACGTCTTCCGGGCCCCCTTGACGACGTGGTACGCACCGACGCCGACGATCGCCAGGCCCACGGCGCCCACCAGCAGCACCCCGCCCGGCACCGCCAGCACCCGGGCCGTCAGGCTCTCCTCGCTGCTGCCGGATCCGCCGGCACCTTGCGCGATCCGGGCCCCGCTCGTCGCCAGCGCGCCGTAGAGCACGGCCTTCGCCACGCTCTTGGTGCGGGCGCCCACCTGGTTCCGCACGGTGGGCGCACCGAGGAGAGCGGTGGCGAGCTGCCACAGGGCGAGCGCGGCGAAGCCCACGGCGACGGCCCAGAGCAGCACGTCGCCGCCGGGCGCCCGGGCGAGCGTCCGGAAGGCACCCGACTCGTCCGCCTCACCGGCCGGACGACCGAGCGCGATCTGCGCGGCGAGCCACGCGACCAGCAGGTGCAGCACACCCGAGGCCACGTAACCCGCGCGGGCCAGGGCACGGACGGTACCGCTCGCCCGGGCCCGTCGCACGGCGTCCGCGCCGTCGGCGAAGGAACTCTGGGACACGTCGACACCTCCGTGGGCCGCATGGGTCGCGACGCGATCAACAGTCGCGCATTTCGGCTGAATTCGCACGCGACGCCCGCGCCGGTGAGGGCGGGACGCCGGCTCAGTCCGCTGCGGCCGGCTCGCCGACCGTCAGCCCTGCCAGCAGCTCCGCCGCTGCGCGGGGCCGCACCAGCCACATCAGGTGGCTCGACTCCAGGGTGTGCACGTCGTACGGGTTGCCCGGCGTGAGCACGTCCCCCTCGCGGATCATCCGGTCCTGCATCGCGGGCGGGATGCTCGTGTCCGCGCTCAGACGCACGTAGGTCCGCGGGATCGTGCCCCAGGTGTCCGCCCGAGCCCGGTCCGCCGACGAGCCCACGTCCAGGTTCTCGTCCGGCTGGAAGGAGTTGAGGAACACCCGGAACTCGTCGTCGGTGCCGTCGGCGAGGAACGCCTCCTTGAGACCGGCGAGCACGGCCGGTTCGGCCGTGCGGAAGTTGGACCGCAGCAGGCCGACGGCGGCCGGGTCTGCGGCCAGCGCGCCCGCGAGCGCCGCGGCGTCGACCGAGGCCATCTCCGGTTCGGCGTAGTAGTCGCCCACGGGCAGGTCCACCGGGGCCCAGGCGGAGACGTACACGATCCGGTCGACCAGGTCGGGGCGGGCGTTGCCGACGGCGGTCAGCGTGATCCCGCCCCGGCTGTGGCCCACCAGCACGACGGGCCCGTTGCGCCGAGCGCGTTCGAGCACCTCGATCACGCGTGCCGCATTGTCCGCCAGGGTCACCCCCTTGATGCTGCCGGGCGTGGTCGCGAGAGCCGCGCCGTCCTGCGGGGCCTGGTAGGCGGCGGGGTAGGTCGCCTCGAACCCGTGGCCCGGCAGGTCGACGGCGGCCGAACGGTGGCCGAGCAGCGCGAGCTCCGCCTGGAGGGGCGCGAACGAGAACGAGTTGGCGAACGCGCCGTGGACCAGCACGAAGGTCGGAGACATGGGGCCCGATGCTAGCCGAGGCCGGGGACGGTCAGTCGCTCGTCCCCCTGACGAGCCGGTCCATGCTGGTCCCGTCCGCGAGGCCGATGATGTTGCCCGCCGGGTCGGTGAACCAGGCACCGTCACCGCCCTCCATGAAGCCGCGGGCGATGCCCTTCTCGTCCTGGTCGAACCCCTCGTACCGTTCGAAGGTCACGCCGCGGGCGGCGAGCTCGTCCACGACCGGGTCGACGTCGTCGACCAGCAGGTGCATGACCGTGAACGTCGCCGGCCGGTGGTTCTCCTTGGGGTAGACGAACACCGGGATGTCGTGGGGCAGGTGCAGCACGAGGCCGCCGCCGTCGCCGACCACCGTGACGGGGAGCCCGAGGGTGTCCGCGTAGAAAGTGCGTGCCGCGTCGAGGTCGTCCGCCGAGAAGCTGGAGAACCCGCGCCGTGTGGTGACCATGTCGTCTCACTCCTTCGTGACCGCCGGCGAGGTGGCCCCCTGCGCGCCGGACACTTCCAGGTTGGCACCGCCCGGCTCGGGCGCAAGGGGCCGGGAGCCGTCGGCCGGGACTTCACCCCCAGGTCTCGGCGCGCATCACCGCCCGGCGGTCCGTGGGCCGGCTCACCTCCACGAAACCAGCGGACCCGAACATGCCTACCGTGCCGACGAACAGCTCATCGCTGCCGGGTTTCCGGTCGGCCCGCGGCAGCAGCGGGTAGCCCTCGACCGCCGTCGCGCCGTGCCCGCGGGCGTGGTCGACGGCGGCGCGGGCGAGCGCGGTACCGATGCCCTGGCGCCGGTAGCCCTTCCGCGTGACGAAGCACGTCACCGACCACACGGACGGGTCCTCCGGGTCCTCGTCCCGGCCGGCCCAGACCAGCCGCGACGTACGCAGCCGTGGGTACGCGGTGCGCGGCTCGACCGCGCACCATCCGGCGGGCTCGTCGTCCAGGTAGGCGACCAGCCCGCTGGTCGACGACGCGGCCGGGCGCCCGCAGGCCGTCTGCTCCGCGAACCGCCGCCGGCGTTCCGGTCCGTCCAGGGCGTCGAACTCAGCGCTGGGTGCCTTGAACCACTGGCACTGGCACCATTCCGGGGCCCCGCGGTCGCCCAGCACCACCTGAAGGTCGTCCCAGGACACCTCGTTGGCGGGCCGGACGGTGATCACTGGCCCACGCGGCCGTCGACGCGCTCGCGAAGGATGTCCGCGTGGCCGCAGTGTCGCGCGTACTCCACGACGTGCGACATGATGCCGTCCCGGAGCTGGAGGTCGGCGCCCTCCGGGCCGAGGTCGGAGGCTCCGGCGTTCCACGCCGAGAGGTCGGTGACGCCGTCGAGGTACCGGTCGGTGGCCGCCGTCTCGGCACGCCAGCGGCGCCAGGCGTCGTCGACCACAGACTGCTCGGCCACGGCGCCGTTCCAGTCGCCGTCGCGGTCCTCGTCGGTCCGGTAGATCGCCGGCGCGTCCTCGCCGGCCAGGACACGCCGGATGTGGCGTTCGCCGTCGGTGAGGTGCCGCAGCAGCCCGAGCAGGGACATGGTGGACGGCGGCGCGGAGCGGCGGGCGAGCTGCTCGGCGTCGAGCCCTGCGCACTTCATCTCGAGGGTGAGCCGGTAGTAGCGGAGGTATTCGAGCAGCATGCCGCGCTCGTCGGTGAGCGGGGTGTCGGTCTCGCGCGGGTCGTCGTCGGGGTCGGTCCACATGTCAGGGAAGACCGTGGCGTCGGTCCAGCGGGTCGTCTCGGGCTCCTCGGCCCGTTCCTGTGGCTCCATGCCACCAGAGTGGCCCCGCGGCAGGACCGGCCGCCACGGGAATACGGCCGCCCTCGCCCGCCGCGAGCGGGCGAGGGCTGCCGGTCACGCCTGGTAGCGGTACGCGTCCCACACGCCGAGCAGGTACTGGATGCCCAGCGCCCGGTCGTAGAGGCCGTAGCCGGGGCGGGGCTTGTTGGTGGTGTTCTCGTCCCACAGGTGCCGGCCGTGGTCGGGCCGGATGTACCCCTGGTAGTCCGCCTCGGCGTACGCCTTCATGATCCCGGTGGTGTCGACGCTGCCCTCGCACGCGCGGTGCGCCACCTCGGTGAAGTCGCCGTTGTCGAAGTGCTTGATGTTGCGCACGTGGCTGAAGTGGATGCGGTCCATGAACGTCCGCACCGCGTCGACGGCGTCGTGCTCCGGGTTGGCGGAGAAGCTGCCCAGGCAGAGCGTCAGGCCGTTGTACGGGCTGGGGTTCAGGTCGAGCACGCGGGCGATGCCCTCCGTGGTGGAGACCACGCGCGGCCAGCCGAACACGTCGAAGGGCGGGTCGTCCGGGTGCACGCCGAGCTTCACGTCGACCTCCTCGCACACGGGGATCACGGCGTCCAGGAAGTACTTGTAGTTGACGTACATGTCGTCGTGCGTGACGCCCTCGTAGGCGGCGTTGAGCTCGTGGAAGCTCGCTAGCCGCTCGGGCTCCCAGCCCGGCAGGGTGAGGCCGTGGGTGTTGGCCTCCATGTCGGCGATCAGGCTCTCGGGCGACATCTGGTCGACCACTGCCTTCTCGTAGTACAGGGCGGTCGAACCGTCGGGCAGCGGGTGCCACAGGTCGGTGCGCAGCCAGTCGAAGACGGGCATGAAGTTGTAGCAGACCACCTTCACACCCGCCCGGCCGAGCCGGCGGATCGTGGTCACGTAGTTCTCGATCGCCTCGTCCCGGCTCAGGCCGAGCACGGTGCGGCCGAGCTTGATCGACTCGTGCACGTTGACCGACTCGACCACCTCGGCATCGAACGTCTTCGTGATGCCCTGGGCCCGCGCCGCGTCCGACAGGCCCTGGATCTTGGCGATCTCGGCGTCGATCTCGGCCTGCTCCCACACCTCGCCGGCCTGCTTGTGGTGCAGGCTCCACACGATGGTCTCCACGCCAGGGATCTGGCGCACGTGATCCAGCGTCACGGTGTCGTTGCCCTCGCCGTACCAGCGGAAGCCCATCTTCACAGCGGTTCTCCTCGTCGTCGTTGTCCAGCCGCTCTTGTATACATGATGCCCGCCCCGGCGAGCGGGGCGGGCATCGTGCTCACGGAGTGGTTGGCCGGGCGCGGCTCAGAGCGCGGTGAAGCGCAGGCGCATCCGGAAGGGTGCCGCGTGGAGCTGAGCGTTCGGCAGCACGCCCGGACCGCACGCCGCGCTGCCGACGCCGTGCTGCGCGACGTCGAGGTGCAGCCACAGCCGGCCGTCCGGCACGAGCTCGTGCGGGTGCGCCGCCCGGTCGAGCGCCTCGTCGGACCACGGGCGCAGGGACAGCTCGAAGCCGACCTGCGGACGACCCCCGACGCTCGTCCCGCCCGAGTCGACCCGCAGGCCCGAGCCGTCCGCGAAGGACAGGACGGCGCTGGTCACGCCCCGTCGTGCGCCGTTCTCCTGCGGGTGCGTGTACCGGGTCTGCCAGCCGGCGACCGTGTGCTCCCACGCCCCGCCGAGCGCCGCCTTCCTGGAGTCCGCGTACGACTCGTCCGGGCCGAGACCGGTCCAGCGCACCCCGGCGTCGGCGGCCCGGGGCTCGTCGAGCGCGAGCAGCAGACCGAGGCGCGCGACGCTCTGCGGCCAGCGCCCCTCCGGGCGCACGTCCAGGAGCAGGTCGACGGCGTCCGGCGCGTCCGTGACCGGCTGCCACGTGGAGCGCGTGGCGAAGCCCGCGCGCGTCGTCGGGCCCGCGACGCGCGCGTCGATCTCCAGCGCGCCGTCCTCCCGCACCACGACCCCGGCCTTGCGCTCGGACAGCAGGTGCAGGCCGGCGCTGCGCCACACGTCGGCGTCGGACAGGCCGCGCCACATGCCGGCGCGGCGGTCGTTGTCGGTGGGTGCGCGCCAGGCGTCCACCCGGAAGGCGTGCACCTCGCGGCCCGCGAGCGACCGCAGGCCGCCGCGGCGGTCGAAGCGCGCCGGGCCCGCCGAGTACCCGCCGTCGGTCTCGACGGCCACCCGGCCGGACGGCGCGGGCAGCGGCGCCGGCTCCACGAGCAGGAGCTGCCCCGACCCGAGCACGAACCCGGGCTCCAGCCACGCCTCCTCCAGCGCGTCGGCCTTCTCCTGCACGGCCCGCAGCGTCCACCAGACCGGCGCGGCGCCGGGCTCCGGCAGGGTCAGGTCGGCCGGCGGGCGGACGACGGCCTCGGCCCCGGCGTCCAGCACCAGGTCGAGAGTGCCCGTGGCCAGCTCCTCGTCGCCGCGGTGCAGCGTCCAGCACAGCTCCGCGTGGCTCGTGTCCCGGAACACGTACCGGTTGCGCACCAGCAGGGAGCCGTCCGGCTGTGCGTCGATCCGGACCGGCGAGAACACCGCCGCCGTCTCCAGCAGACCCGGGGAAGGGGTCCGGTCGGGCAGGAGCAGGCCGTCGGCGATGAACGTGCCGTCGTGGAACCGCTCGCCGAAGTCGCCGCCGTACGCCGAGAACAGGTTGCCCTCGGCGTCCGTGCGGGTCAGGCCGTGGTCGATCCACTCCCAGATGAACCCGCCCATCAGGCGGGGGTACCGGTCGAACAGCGCGTCGTAGTCGGACAGGCCGCCCGGGCCGTTGCCCATGGCGTGCGCGTACTCGCACTGCAGGAACGGCATGCCCCGGCGGCGGGCGTCGGCGTCGGCGCGCTCCAGCTCGGGCTCGATGCCCTGCCCGACGAGGTTCACGTACTCGGTCTCGGCGTACATCCGCGAGTAGACGTCCACGTGCTCGCTGGACCAGTCGCCCTCGTAGTGGATCGGGCGGCTCGGGTCGAGCGCGCGCACGGCGGCGGCCATGGCGGGCACGTTGATGCCGCTGCCCGCCTCGTTGCCGAGCGACCACAGGACGATGCTCGCGTGGTGGCCGTCGCGGCGCACCATCCGGGTGACGCGGTCGACGAGCACCTCGGTCCAGCCCGGGTCGTCGACCGGGTTGCCCTCCCAGCCCCGGTCGTCCGTGAAGCCGTGCGTCTCCAGGTCGTTCTCGTCGATGACGTAGAGGCCGTACCGGTCGCACAGGTCCAGGAAGTGCGGGTGCGGCGGGTAGTGGCTCGTGCGGACGGCGTTGATGTGGTGCCGCTTCATGAGCAGCACGTCCTCGAGCATCCGCTCCGGGTTCACCGACCGCCCGCGCAGCGGGTCGAACTCGTGCCGGTTCACGCCGCGCAGCGTGACCGCCCGGCCGTTGACCAGGAACACGCCGTCCTCGATCGAGACGGTGCGGAAGCCGACGGCGAGCGTCACCGTCTCGGTCTCGGTCGTGACCACGACGTCGTAGAGCCGCGGGCGCTCGGCGCTCCAGGGCTCGACGGCCACCTGGACCTCCTCGCCCGACACCGCCTCGACGCCGAGCTCCGGCACGGCGACCCGGGCGGCCACGGCGTCCCGGCCGTCGCCCGCGGTGCGGCCGTCCAGGGGGAAGGCGTCCACGGTGAAGGCGTCCACGCGCAGCGTGCCCGTGCCGGTCGTGTGGTCGTAGGCGGCCTGCACGCGCACGTCGTCGAGCGCGCCGTCGGGACGGTGCTCCAGCGACACGCTGCGGAAGATGCCCGAGAGCCACCACTGGTCCTGGTCCTCGACGTACGACATCGCCGACCACTTGGTGACCCGTACCGCGAGCAGGTGGTCGGTGCCGGGCCGCAGCCGGCCGGTCAGGTCCACCTCGGTGGGCAGCCGGGAGCCGTGCGACGTCGCGAGCAGCTCGCCGTCGAGCGCCACCTGGAACCACGAGTCCACCCCCTCGAAGCGCAGCAGGGTGCGGCCGCCCTCGGGCCAGTCCGCCGGGAGCCGCAGCGTGGTGCGGTACTCGCCGGTCGGGTTGTCGTCGGGCACGTGGGGCGGCTCGATCGGGAACGGGAAGGTCACGTTGTTGTACTCGGGCACGCCGTACGGCCAGGCGTGCGGGGCCTGCGCGAGCTGCCAGTGGCCGGGCACGGCCAGACGGTCCCAGCCGTCCCCCGGCTCCGCACGGTCCACGCCCGTGTCGGGGTGCGGGAACAGCCGGAACCGCCACTCCCCGTCGAGCGACACCGTCACGGCGCTCGACGCTCCGGCCGGCGGGCGGAACCGCGGCGCGACCACGCCGTCCGGCACGGCAACGGTCTCGTGGGTGATGGTCATGACTCCTCCAGGCGACGTCGGTCGGGGAAGCGCACGAGCGGGAGCGCCGGTCGAGACGCTACACCCGCGGGTGTTCAACGTTGCAGGCCGTGATCACCGGCCGTCGCCCGCTCGCGGGACACCGGCTCCGCAGGCGACCGAGGCCGTCCGGACCCACCATGAGCAGATGGCCGGCCTGCTGGACACCGTTCGCTCCCTGATCGCGCCGCTGACGCGCACACGGGCCTTCCGTGCCGTCGGCCCGGTGCTGCTGCCGCCCCTCGAACGGGCGGTCGCCTGGTGCTCCGGCGGGCGCCTGCAGGTGAGCGCGCTGCTCGTGCCCTCCCTCGTGCTGCACTCGACCGGGGCGCGGACGGGCCGGCAGCGGGACACGTACCTCATGTACACCCCCGACGGACCGGGGCGCGCGATCGTCGCGGGCTCGGCGTTCGCCCAGGATCGGCACCCCGCCTGGACCTACAATCTGCTGGCCCACCCGGAGGCGAGCATCAGCGTGCACGGCCGTCGCATCCCCGTCCGGGCCACGCTCGTGAGCGACGACGAGCGTGACGCCGTCTGGGCGCAGATCGAGCGGCAGTGGCCGGGGTACCGGCAGTACGAACGGACGTCCGGCCGCGTGGTGCGCCTGTTCCGCCTGGAGCGGCTGCCCCGGACGTAACCTCGGAGGTATGGCCTACGACCAGACCCTCGCCGACGAGGTGCGGCACGCCCTGGCCGGTGAGCCCGGGCTCTCCGAGAAGCGCATGTTCGGCGGGCTGTCGTTCCTGGTGGACGGCACCCTCGCCGTGGCGGTGCGCGGCGACGGGCTGCTGGTCCGGGTGGGCGCGGACGCCGCCGAGGAGCTGGCCGGCACCACGGCCGCCCGCCGCGCCGTGATGGGCGCCCGGACCATGGCGGGCTGGCTGGACGTCCCGGCGGACGCGCTCGGCTCCGAGCCGGAGGTGACCGCGTGGGTGGGTCGCGGGGTGGCCTGGGCCCGGACGCTGCCGGCCACGTAGTGCTACCGGCAGTGCCCGACGCCGGTCAGCCCCGCTGCCGCGCCAGCATCTCCCCGATCACGCGCGCCCCCTCGGGGAACGCCCCCGGGTTCGGGCCGGAGTAGTTGAGCCGCAGGAAAGCCCCCGTCGGCTCGGCCGGGAACCACTCGTCACCCGCCGCGACCACCACGCCCGCCGCCTCGCAGTCCCGGACCAGCCGGGCGAGGTCCGTCGTGTCGGGGAGCCGTACCCACAGATTGAGGCCGCCCTGCGGCACCGCCTCGACCTGCGCCTCCGGCACGTGCTCGCGCAGCGCCGCGAGCAGCAGGTCACGGCGCCCCGCGAGCTGCTGACGCAGACCACGCAGGTGGGTGCGCCAGGCAGGCTGGGTCACGACGTCGAGCGCCACGGCCTGGAGCATGCCGCTCACGTACATCGACTCGGCCTGCGCGCCGGCGAGGATGCGGTCGCGCGCGGGCCCGCGCGCGACGAGCCCGGCCACCCGCACCGCCGGCGACACGCTCTTGGCCAGCGAGCGCACATAGACCACGTGCCCGGCGTCGTCGCGGGCGGCGAGCGGCACCACGTCCTCGGTCAGGCCGAAGTCGTGCGCCCAGTCGTCCTCGATCACGTACGCGCCGTGCTGCCGGGCCAGCCGCAGCACCTCGTCGGACAGCGCCGCCGTCCAGCGCGCCCCGCTCGGGTTGGCGAAGTGCGGCTGCGCGTACAGGGCCCGTGCCCCGGTCTGCTCGAACGCACGCGCGAGTGCCTCCGCGTCGGGGCCGCCGGGGCCGCTGGGCACCGGCACCACCTGCACGCCCACCTGCTCGGCGGCCAGCAGGGCACCCCAGTAGGTGGGCGACTCCACCAGCAGTGGGCGACCCTCGCCCACCAGGGCCCGGAACGTGATGCTCAGGCTGCTCTGGCTACCGGGAAAGACGACGACGTCGCTCGGCGCGGGCGGTGCGACGCCGACGGGTGCGGCACCACCCACCTCGGCCGCGAACCAGGCCTGGAGCGCCGGCTCGCCCGCCGCGGGCGACCGGGTCACCGCGGCGTCGGTGCGCGCCGCCCGGATGAAGGCGGCGCGGACCAGGCGCTCGGGCAGGAGCTCGCGGTCCGGATAGCCGGAGTGCAGCGCGACGACGTCGTTCGGCACGGTGTGCTGTGCGCGGGAGAGCTGCTGGGCGGGCTTCGGCCGGGGCCCGAGCGCCGCCGTCTGCCAGCCGAAGTCGTGGGGGCGGGCCACCCGCACGGCTCGCACGAACGCCCCGACGCCGGGCCGGGTCTCCACGACTCCCTGCGCCACGAGGGTGCGCAGCGCCTTCTGCACGGTGAGCGGGCTCGCGCCGTACCGCGTCACCAGCTCCCGGCTGGACGGCAGCCGCGCGCCCGGTGCGGCGTCCGCGATCCACTCGCGCAGCCCGGCGACGATGCGACCGCTGCTATCGTCATACATGACAGCCAACAGTAGCGCTACCCTCGCGGTGCGCAGGCCGCTATCGACCCCGGGCGCCGGGCTCTGGTGGGGGCTCCTCGGGGTCCTGGCGTTCTCGTTCACCCTCCCCTTCACGCGCGTGGTGGTCGGCGGCGGCGCCATGTCGCCGCTGTTCGTGTCCTGCGGGCGGGCCGTGGTCGCGGCGGTGCTGGCCTCGGCCGCCCTCGCGATCACCCGGCAGCGCCGGCCGGGTGGCACGCAGTGGGCCCGGCTCGCGGTCGTCGCGGGCGGGGTGGTGGTCGGCTTCCCGGTGCTGACGTCGTTCGCGCTCACCACGGCACCGGCCGGCCATGCCGCGGTGGTGGTCGCGCTGCTGCCCGCGGTGACCGCGGTGCTGGTGGTGCTGCGCGGGCACGAGCGGCCCCGCGCCTCGTTCTGGGTCATGGCGGCGCTGGGCGCGGTCGCGGCGATCACCTTCGCCTCGGTCCAGGGTGGCGGGCTCGGCGGGCTGCACGGGTCCGACCTGCTGCTCCTCGCCGCCGTCCTCGCGTGCGGGTTCGGCTACGCGGAGGGCGGGCTGCTCTCCCGTGAGCTCGGCTCCTGGCAGACGATCTCCTGGGCGCTCGTGCTCGCCGCCGTGCCGATGACGCTGCTCACAGCGGTCTCGGTGGTGCGGCAGCCGCCGTCGGGCAGCCTGCTCGACTGGGCGCTGTTCGGCTACCTGGGGACCGTGAGCATGTTCCTGGGCTTCGTGGCCTGGTACCGCGGGCTCGCGATCGGACCGATGGCGCAGGTCAGCCAGGTGCAGCTGGTCCAGCCCGTGCTGGGTATCGGCTGGGCGGCGCTGCTGCTGCACGAGCAGGTGGGCTGGCCCACGGTGCTCGGCGGAGCGGCGGTCATCGTCTGCGCGGGCGTCGCCGTGCGGTCCCGGCTGCGGCAGCCCGGCTGAGGCGCACCGCCGGCGTCGGGCAGACTGGGGCGCACGTCCCGTCCCGCCTCCGGAAGGAACCCCGCATGCCCCCGATGTCCCGTCTGGGCCGCCTGTTCGCCGTCGTCGCCTGGATCGAGGCGTTCACCTGGGCCGGGCTGCTGGTCGGGATGTTCCTCAAGTACGTCACCGAGACCACCGAGGCGGGGGTGTGGCTGTTCGGGCGGCTGCACGGCGGGGCGTTCGTGCTGTTCGTCGTGGTCACGCTGGTCGTCGCCGTGCGGCTGCGCTGGGGCTGGTTCCGCACGCTGGTGGCGCTGGCGTCGTCGGTGCCCCCGCTGACCACGCTGCTCGCCGAGTGGTGGCTGAAGCGCACGGGACACCTCGCCGAACCCGCGGATCGTGCGGCGGCCACGCAGGAGCCCGCGGAGCCGCAGCTCACGCGCTAGCTCGACGCCGGCCCCGGGCCCCGGCCTCGCGAAGAAGACGTGGGGGCCGACTTGAACCTCACGCGACGTGAGGGGGCAGCCTGACGGCATGACCGACATCTACCCCGCTTTCGACGTCAGCCCCGTCCCCGTGCCCGGACCGGACGCCCGTGCTCCGGAGCTCTTCCGCGGCATCTACGGCATGCCGATGTTCGTGACCGTGCCCACCACCGACCTGGCCGCGTCCACGGACTTCTGGGTCCGCGGGCTCGGCTTCTTCGAGTTCTACTCGGCGCCGGGCCAGGTCGTGCACCTGCGCCGCTGGATGTTCCAGGACGTGCTGCTGGTGCCCGCGGACCCGGCGGCGGGTGCACCCGCTCCGGGCACCGGGCCGGCCCTGAGCGTGAGCTTCTCGTGCGTGCTCGGCCAGGCCGGCGAGATCGCCACGGCCTGCGAGGAGCTCGTGCCCGGCTGCACCACCGGCCCTCGCCCCATGCCGTGGGGCACCGTCGACGTGGACGTGGTCACCCCCGAGAACGTCCGCGTCACCATGACCGCGGCCCAGCCCTGGGACCCGGACAGCGCCGCGGCCCGGAACCTGCGCGACGTGGGCATCGACGTGGGCATCGACGCGCCCGCGGAGTGACACCGCGGGCCGCGGTCCCGGCTGCGAGACTGGGTCGGATGACCCACGTGCGCGCTGCCGGCGCGGTGCCGCCGGACGGCCTGACCGTCGGCGGCGCCGCGTCCGCCGTCGGCGTCACCGTCCGCACCCTGCACCACTGGGACGAGCTGGGCCTGGCCAGCCCGTCCCGCCGCACCACGGGCGGCCACCGCCTGTACGACGCCGCGGACGTGACCCGGCTGCACCGGATCCGGCTCTACCGCGAGCTCGGCGTACCGCTTTCCGACGTCGCGGCCCTGCTCGACGCGCCGGCCGAGCACGCGGAGGAGTCGCTGCTGCGGCAGCGCGACCAGGTACGGGACCGCATCCGCCACCTGGAGCGGTCCGCCGAGGCCCTGGACCGGCTGATCGAGGCCCGCCGGTCCGGCGTGCTGCTCACGCCCGAGGAGCAGGCGAAGATCTTCGGCGCGGACTGGCAGCCCGCCTGGACCGCCGAGGCCCGCGAGCGCTGGGGCGACACCGCGCAGTGGGCGCAGTACGCCGAGCGCGCGGCCGACCGTGGCCCGGAGGACTACCGCCGGATCGTGGCCGACCTGGAGGTGCTGCACGCCGACCTCGGCGCCGCCGTCCGGGAGGGCGTGCCACCGGACGGCGCGCGGGCCCGCGCGCTCGCGGAGCGGCACCGGGCGTCGGTCGGCGCCTACTTCGACTGCACCCACTCGATGCACGTCTGCCTCGGCCGCACGTACGTCACCGATCCCGGCTACCGCTCGTTCTACGACGGCATCGCACCGGGCCTGGCCGGGTGGCTCCGGGACGCGGTGGACGCCAACGCCCGGGCGCACGGCGTCGACCCGGAGACTGCTACGTGGACCTAGGGGTGGAGCTGGGACCGGCACCCGGACTGGCCTGTGGGCAAAAGCACGTGTCCCTCGCGGGGCGTGTGTCGTAGCATCGAACGGTCGGCCCCGTGGCGTCTCGCCCGGCCGGCTCCACCGGACACAGGAGCGAGAGATGCGGGAACTCACCGCGGGATGCGGGGCGGCCGTCCAGGCCTGCTCGGGCAGCACCCGTACCCGCGTCACGACTCTCTGAGCTTCCCTGCCGCGCACCCACCGACCGTTCAGCGGTCGTGTGCGTCTCGGCGGGACGTCGGAGGGCGGGCGCGGCGTCGTCCCCTGCCCTGCCGCCCGCCGGCCCGGTGGCCTCCGTGTCGAGGTGACCGCGGCGTCGTCGTGCACGTCCGTGCCGACGGCTTGATGCCGGCGGCGGCTCCGAACGACCGGAAGCCGATACCTGATGAACCCCCTGACCGAGAAGCAGATCCGCGCGTCCTTCCTGAACGCGAGCAAGCGGGAGGCCGCGCAGGCCACCCTGCCCGACCTCGACACCCTCGACTGGGAGCACCTGGACTACCTGGGCTGGCACGACCGCAAGGCGCCGCTGTCCTCGTACGTGGTGCTCGAGCTCGACGGCACCCCGACCGGGGTGCTGCTGCGCTCCACCGACGCCAAGACGGGCCGCGCCCGCGCCAAGGGCGTGTGCGCGTGGTGCGAGGACGTGGTCGTGACCGACGAGGTCTCGATGTACGTCGCCCGCCGCGGTGGCGCGTCCGGCCGCAACGGCAACACGATCGGCACGCTGATCTGCACCGAGTTCGTGTGCTCGCGCAACGTGCGGCGCACGCCCACGTTCACGGAGGCGGGCAACGACCCGGCTGTGCGTGAGCTGATCACCGACCGCCGCATCGCCGGTCTGCGCGAACGCGCCGCGCGGTTCGTGGCAGAGGTCGGCAGCACGCGCTGACCTTCGCGTCGGGCGCACAGGTCCCCGTGGCCTGTGCGTCCGACAGGCGTGCGTGCGGCCGCAGGGCCGGGGCCGGGACGCACCACCGCCGGTTCATGCGGTGCGCAGCCGCGCGGCCGCGGCGATGGCTGCCTCGCACCACACGACGGCCGGACGGTCGACGGCGCCGTGCACCACGATCTGCCGGCAGAGCTCGCCCAGGCCCTCGGTCGCCGCCCGCTCGGCGTCGACACCGGGGAACATGCGGTGCACCGAGAAGACGACCGCGCGACGGTGCGCCGCCCACTCCGCGGGGTTCGAGGCGAGGCCGTAGGTCCTGCTCGTTGTCTGCGTCATGCCCTGCAGACGCGGCGGTCGCGCGGATGTCACAGCACTTCGGGGACCGAGTTTTCACGTCGCGGAAGTGTCCGTCTCCCGATGGGCCCCGCGACCCTTCCGGATCCGGGGCGGCTGTGGTCGGATGCAGCCATGGCTCACCGGACAATTCAGGACGAGACGGTCGTGTTGGAGGAGCTGTCGGGACTCGTCTCCCTGACAGAGCTCACCAGCAGCCCGGACCAGGCGGGGGCCTACGCCGCCCTGCAGGCGCGGTGGGGACCCGTCGCCCCCGTCGAGATCGAGAGCGCCGGCGACCAGGTGGTACCGGGGTGGCTGGTCATGGGCCACCAGGAGAACTGCCACGTGATGCGCTCCGAGGCGCAGTTCGCCAAGGACCCGCGCACCTGGCGCTGGAACTCCGAGGACCTGCTGCCCACGGGTACCGCCATCGCCACCTTCGCTCCCGCGCAACCGCGTCCGGCGTCGTTCCATCACGACGGCGAGGAGCGCCGCCGGCTGCGCACACCGCTGGACGACGCGCTGGAGGCGCTCGACGAACGCCGTGTGCGCGACCAGACCAAGGACATGTGCGAGCGGATCATCGACCGGATGGGCGAGTCCGGGACCGTGGACCTGGTGCGCACGTACTGCCAGCCCGCCGGGTTCCTCGCGATGACCACGCTGCTCGGTTTCGACCTGGAGACGGGCGGCCGGCTCATGACCGACTCGGCGAAGGTCGTCGTCGGCGACGGGGAGGAGGTCGCCGCCGCGCAGGCACGGGTGGCCGGGACGATCCTCCAGCACATCCGCGAGCGCCGCGCCCACGGCGGCCGGGACCTGATCGCGCACCTCGCGGTGCACCGCAACTTCGCGGACGACGGAGAGATCGCGGCGAGCGCCGTGGTGCCGATGCACGCCGCGGCGATCTTCCTGACGGCGTGGATCACGCAGACGGTGCACCTGGTCCTGTCGGACCGCACGCTCGCCGCCCGCGTCGCGGGCGGACGGCTGACGCTGGACGGCGCCCTGGACGAGGTGCTGTGGCGGGAGTCGCCGATCGCGCAGTCTCCGGCGCTGCGGTTCGCGCGGAACGACGTCGAGCTGGGTGGGCGCCTGATCAGGAAGGGCGACGCCCTGGTGCTGTCGATCGCCGCGGCGAACGCCGACCCCGCCGTGCACAGCGACGACCCGTGGGACCAGGTGGACAACCGGGCCCACCTGTCCTGGGGCACCGGGCTGCACCGGTGCCCGGCGCCGCGCCAGGCCCGGCTGATCGCGGGCGTCGCCGTGGACGAGCTCCTGCGGAACATGGACGTGACGCTGCACGTGCCCGACGAGGGCCTGCCGTGGGCGCCGTCGCCGTGGGTGCGGCACCCGGCGCGGATGCCGGTCACGTACCGGCGGGCCACGGCGTACGGCGACGTCGACGGGTGAGCGCCTGCCGGTGAGCCCGGCGTGGTGGCCGGACGGCGACACCCGTCAGCCCAGGACGGCCGGCAGCCGCACGGGGCCGTTGGCGACGAAGCCGGGGACCTGGCCGAGGTCGGCGTCCGGGTCGGCGAGCCGGAGGCCGGGGAACCGGTCGAACAGGGCGGGCAGGGCGATCTCGGCCTCCAGCCGGGCGAGCGGTTCCCCCGGGCAGTGGTGGGCGCCCGCGCCGAACGCGAGGTGGGTACGGTCCCGGCGCGCCGGGTCGAAGAGGGCGGGCTCGTCGTGCAGACCGGGGTCGCGGCCCGGGGCTCCGAACGCCGCGATGATGGGGTCGCCCTTGGTGATGGGGACGCCGCCGAGCTCCAGGTCCTCGACCGCGAACCGCAGCGGGATGTAGACGACCGGCGGGGCCACGCGCAGGGTCTCGTCGACCACGTCCGCCCACGCCACCTCGCCCGCGCGGGCCGCGGCCAGGACGTGGGGGTGGGTGAGCAGGAGCCGTACGGCCGAGGCCAGGAGGTTCACGGTGGTCTCGTGGCCGGCGATCAGCGCGAGCTGTGCCGTGCCGGCGGCCTCGGCAGCGGGGAGCTCGGCGGCGAGCACGCTGGTCAGGTCCTCGTCCGGCTGCTCGCGCTTGGCCTCGACGAGCTGGGTGATCAGCGCGCGCAGCGCCACCTGGGTCGAGAGCGCCTGCTCCGCCGTCGCGCTGGTGTCCATCAGGACGTCGGCGTACCGCCGCATGTCGCCGCGCTGGCCGTCGGGCACGCCGAGCAGGTCGCAGATCACCTCGATCGGGATGGGGTAGGCGAACTGCTCGCGCAGGTCGACGACGACGCCGTCGGCGCCCGCGGCGGCGAGCCGGTCGAGGGCGCCAGTGGTCGCCGCCTCGATCCTGGGTCGCATGGCACGGGTGCGCCGTGCGGTGAAGGCCCGCGCCGCGACCTTGCGCAGGCGCCGGTGCTCGGCCCCGTACGAGTTGAACATCGACCTGCTGGTGACCCAGGTGAACAGGGGCCACTCGCGCGTGATCTCGCCGTTGACGAGGGCGGTCCAGTGCTGGTGGGAGTCCTTGGAGATCCGCGGGTCGACCAGCATCGGGCGCAGCAGGGCCAGGTCGGTCACGGCCCAGGCGGCCACGCCGCCCGGCAGCCCCACCCGGGTGACGGGGCCCTTGGCACGCAGCCGCGCCACCTCCTCCAGCGGCGCCCTGCCGGCAGCGTCCAGCACCAGGGTTTCCACGAGCTCTCCTCACGACGAACGACCGGTCGGGGCACAGTCTTTTCTGAGATGCCCGCTTTGTCCATGATGCCCGGTCGAACCGTGCGAGGAGATCAGGGCACGGCGATGGTCCCGATCAGCACGCCGTCCTGCTCCACCAGCTCGAAGCCGATGCGCTGCAGCGAACGGCGCGCCGTGACGTTGCCCGGCGCCGACCGGGCAACCAGGCGCTCCGCGGCCATGGTCCGCGCCGCGGCGAGCGCCCAGTAGGCCACCTCGCCCGCGATGCCCTGCCCGCGAGAGGAGCGGCCCAGCCACAGACCCACCTCGCGCGCCCCGGGATCGCCGTCGACCAGGGCGAGCCGGGCGGCGCCCACGACCCTGCCGCCGGCCGTGACGGCCCACGTCACCTCGGGCACGGGGGCGTCCAGGCTCACCCGGCACCGCCGGTGGTACTCCCGGAAGGCGCCCTTGCGCGGCTCGGTCCAGGCGGTGCGGGCCTCGGTCGCCGACTCGCCCGCGGTGGGCGGCATCACCTCACCGGGCTGCGCCTCGGTCACGGCCACGGCGAGCAGGTCCTCGAGCACGTCCTCTCCCACGGGGAGGAGGTCGACCATCATCTGCGACGTCACCTCGCGGATGATAGCCGCATGACGTGACATCCGTGGTTTGTGAAACTTTCAACCACCTGACCGGGGGTCAGGAGTCCCGGGCGTAGTCGACCTGGCCCAGGCCCAGCCAGGACGCGAGGCTCTCGATCTCGGCGTGCACGGCGTCCATGGTGGCCCCGTCGAACGGCAGGTCCTCGTGCACCGCGAACACGTCGAGCACTCCCCTCCTGCGGTCGGCCTTGGCGTCGAGCTTTCCGACGAACCGCTCCCCGTGCAGGATCGGCAGCGCGAAGTAGCCCCAGCGCCGCGCCGCCTTCGGCTTGTACATCTCCAGCGTGTACTCGAAGTCGAACAGGTCCAGGAGCCGGGTCCGGTCGGCGATCATCGCGTCGAACGGGGACAGCAGCGCGGTGCGCGGCTCGATCTCGTCGTCCGCGCGGTCCAGCAGCTCCGGGTCGACCCGCCACTGCCCGTCGACGCCCTCCACCTCGACCACCTCGCCGGGCAGGTCCACCCACCAGGCGCCGTCCCCCGAACGCCCCTGCACGCGCTTGCGTGCGATCCCCTCGGCCGCGAGCCGCCGCTCCACCCGCTCCGTGAGCGCCTGCTCGAACGGAACCGGATCGACCTGCGGGTAGACGCGCTCGGCCAGGTCCCACAACCGCTGCCGGCCCTTGCGACCCACCATCGCGAGCTTGCCCTGCATGTTCAGCGCCTCGAGCATCTCGGCCACGCTGCGCCGGCTGCTCCAGCCCTCGGCGCCCCACGTGTACGGCACGCGTGCCGTGTCCGGCACGTCCTTGGCGAGCACCGGGCCCTCCGCCTCGACGAGCGCCAGCACCTCCCGCTCGAACCCGGCGTTGTCCGCGAGCCACTGCCGCATGGTCTCGTTCTGCGGCCACCGGGCCATCTGCTCCAGGTACAGCGGCAGGTCGCCCATGGACCGCACGGTGCCCCGGAGCTGGAACAGCATGCGGTCGGTGATCGCGTCGTCGACGGCGCCCACCCAGTACTCCCCGCCGAGCCGCGACCAGGCGACGAGGTCCACCGCCGGCGCCACGGCCGACGTCGGGTCCACGGCGAGGAAGGTGAGGTCCTCCACCAGGTGCACCAGGTCGACCGGACGGTGCGCGTCGAGCAGCTGGGCGCGCAGCACGATGCGGCGTGCCTGCTGGACGGTGAGCCGGTGCGTGGCCATGCGGTGAGGATACGGAAGCACACCGACACACCGCGCCGGGTGACCCGCTCAACCTTTCGCCACCCCCGACCGTGAAGGAGGCATGAGCATGCCAATGGTCGCGGGGCGCTCGAGCCCCGACCCGGTCCACGGTCGCGAGGCGGCCCCCGTGGCCGGCCCGTTCGACGTCGTGGTCGCCGGCGACAAGGAGGCGGAGTTCGCCGCCTTCATGTCCCGGTCCGCCCCGGCGCTGGCGCGCACCGCCTGGTTGCTGTGCGGCGCCACGCACCAGGCCGAGGAACTGGTGCAGCAGGCCCTGATGAAGACGTATCTGGCCTGGCCCAAGGCCCGCAGCGGCGAACCGCTCGCCTACGCCCGGCGCGTCCTGGCGAACCTGCGGGTCGACGGCTGGCGCAGACGGCGCCGAGAGGTCCTCATGGCCGCGGACACCCTGCCGGAGCGGGCACAGGACGGCCGGAGCCCCGCCGACGTGCACGCCGAACGTGACCGGCTGGTCCGCGCACTCCGGCTGCTTCCCACCAAGCAGCGCCGGATCGTGGTGCTCCGGCACCTCGAGGGTCTGCCGGAGCGCGAGGTCGCCGACGCGCTCGGCGTCTCGGTCGGCACGGTCAAGTCCACGGCGTCCCGCGGCATCGTCCGCCTGCGCGAGATCCTGCGGGCCGACGGCGCGGGCGACGCGGGCGACGCGGCCCCACGGCATACGAACCACGAGAGGAGCGGGTCATGAACGACGAGGAACAGTTCGCCGAGAACCTGCGCGCGCAGGTCGCGCGGGTCGCGCCACGGATCGACGTCGACGTCGCGCGCGTCGTCCCCGCCGCCCGGCGGCACCGGGCCGTCCGGGCGGGCGGCGTCGGACTGGCCCTGGCGCTGACCCTCGGCGGCGGGGCCTGGGCGGCCACCACGCTGGAGCCGGGGACCGTCCTGCCCGGCGGCTCGACGACGATGCCGGTCGAGCCCTCGCCGTCGCCGACCGGGCCGCCCCGCACGTCGAGCGAGGGCGACCCCCTGCCCGAGCTGCCCACCTACCCGCCCATGGGGCCCGTGGTGCCGCCGGAGGGCTGGCGCGAGGCGACGTACTTCCACGTCGTGACCCGAGGGGCACCCGGTCAGGCCGGTGCGGGGTCCGGGCCCGAGGCGCCGCTGGGCAGCGTGCTGGGCACCGAGAGCTGGTACGGCGACGGCGTCAGCTTCGAGCTCACCGCGCAGGGCCCGGCACTCATGCACCTCGGTGACCACATCAACATCGAGGGGCACGCCCGCAGCTACTCCTGGGCGGAGATGGCGGCGCTCCCGACCGAGCCGGACGCCCTGCACGACGCCCTGCTCGCCCACTACGACGACGTCGACGCGCCGTCGAGCTACGGCATGGAGCAGCTGCGAGACGTCGCGGCCCGGCTGGCCACCCAGGCACCGGCCGCCCCGGAGCTGCGGGCCGCGGCGTGGGAGCTGCTCACCGACCTCGACGGCGTCGAGGTCGAGCAGGACGTCCGGGACTCGGAGGACCGCCGGGGCACTGCCGCCACGTACCAGTACGGCGACGACGACAGGACGCGGACCGTGATCTACGACGAGACGCGCAACCTGCCGCTCGAGACACGGGACACGAAGCACGGCACGGACATCTACCTGACGACCGAGCTCACCCACCTGCCCGACGCCGTGGCCGACAGCGCCATCGAGATCCCCGACCTCACGGCGATGACTCGCGAGGACGTCGAGGTCGTCTGCCTGCAGAAGCATCTCGCCTGCTCCTTCGAGGAACAGCGGTCGGACACCGTGCCCGACGGGACGGTCGTCTCCTCCGACCCGGCGCAGGGCGCGCTCGTCACCTGGGGTGCCCCCCGTCACGATCGTGCTCTCCACCGGCCCCTGACCGGCCGACCACGCGGAGGCCCGCCACGGGCCCGGGCCGCGCGAGACGCTCCTCGTCTCCGCGTAGCCTGGGCCCGTGGCCCACGCCTACCGCACCAGCGCCCCTGTCGACGCGCCCGCCGCCGTCGTCTGGCAGATCCTGTCCGACGTCGAGCGCATGCCCGCCTGGACGCGGTCCATGACGCGCGTGTCGATCCTCGACGGGACCCGGTTGGCCGTGGGCTCCCGGGTCGAGATCGAGCAGCCCGGCCTGCCCCGCGCGACGTGGGAGGTGGACGGCCTGACCGAGGGCCGCGGCTTCTCCTGGTCGAGCAGCACGCCCGGGGTGCGCACGGGCGCGGCCCACCTGATCGCCCCGGTGCCGGGCGAGGACGGCGAGACGTGCGAGGTGACGCTCGTCGTCGCCCAGAGCGGGATGCTCGCCGGGCTGACCAACCTCGCCCTCGGCTCCCGGATGCGCGAGCTGGTGGACACCGAGCTGGCCGGCCTGGTGGCCGAGTCGGAGCGCATAGTCCGCGAAAAGGACTGACACACCGCTCGCTACCGGCGTGTCACATCATTTCCTCCGGTGTTTCCGTACGCCTCCCAGAACGCCATTTCGGCACCAAGAATGACCCTTGAACTGCGAAAAGGCATTGAGGCGAAAAGTTACGCGCGTTTCGGACAGCTCGATACTTCACAACAACCGTTATCTGATCGAGACAAGGTGGGGACCCGTATGTAGCGTCGGATCCGTTGCGCCACCGGAGGCGCAGCCGCGGGCCCCATTCCCCAGACCGGTACGGGTCCGCGAAACCGGCGACTTGGAGAACTTCGGTGAGTACCACCGTCCGACGCGGTCGACACCGCGCCGTTCACGCTCCTAGCACTCCCCTGATGACCGTGACCCGTACGGCCGCCCGCTCGGGCGCGCTGATCGCGGCATCGTCCGGACTTCTCGCGACGGCCCTCGCACCCAGCGCACACGCCGTCGTGGGAGACGGTTCCCACCGCCTCGCGAGCGTCGACAAGACGGAGATCGCGACGGCACCCGCGGTGCAGGTCGCGACCGACGCGAAGCTGCGGATCGAGAGCAAGGCCGTCAAGGTCACGCCCGCCCCGGAGCCCGAGCCCGAGCCCGTCGTGGAGACCGCCACGTACTCCGAGCCGGAGGCGGAGGCCGTGGCCCAGGAGGCCGAGCCGGCCACGCCGGACTACGCGTCCGACGGCTCCATCGGCGCCCAGGCCGTCGCGATCGCCCTGCAGTACATCGGCATCGCCTACACGTACGGCGGCGAGTCGCCCTCCTCCGGGTTCGACTGCTCCGGCCTGATCAAGTACGTGTACGCGCAGCTCGGCGTCGAGCTGCCGCACTCCTCGTCCTCGATGGTCTCGGCGGGCTACCAGGTCGCCTCACCCATCCCCGGCGACATCGTGTGGACCCAGGGCCACGTCTCGCTCTACGCGGGCGACGGCATGGTGGTCGAGGCCGCCAACTACGGCACCCCCGTGCGCCACACCGCCCAGTGGCAGGACTACGCGGTCTACATCCGGCCCTACTGACCGACCCCCCGGTGATGTCAGACGCTCAGGCCCCGCGAGGGACCTGGGCGTCTGACACGACCGGTGCGCGTCAGTACGCGACGGCGGCCGCCGCGTCGACGATGCCGTAGCCGTACAGCGGCGTCCACACACCGACCAGCCCCAGGAGCGGGTCGCGCGAGGTGTACAGGATGGCGCTCTCGACCTCGCGCATGCTCCGGCCCTGGCCGTACAGCAGCGCCGCGACACCCGCCACGTGCGGCGTCGCCATCGACGTGCCCGCGTACGAGTCGTAGCTGCCCGCGCCGCACGTGCTCGACCCCGTGCCCACCGGCACCGTGGACCACACGTCGCCGTCGCAGCCCGTGAGACCGCCCGAGCCACCCGGGGCCGAGACACTCTTCAGGTCGAGCTTGATCGGGAGCTCCGAGTAGTAGGAGTGCACGCGGGCCGAGTCCGTGGCCCCGACGCAGAGTGCGACGCTGGTGAACGCGGGGTCGCTGCAGAGCGGGGTCGACGAGTTGCCGGCCGCCGCCACCGTGAGCGCACCCTGCTGGCGCGCGTACGCGATGGCGTCCCGCATCAGGGTGTCGACGCCCAGGATCGTCAGCAGCTGCCCGCCCGGCGCGGTGCCCAGCGAGAGGTTGATGACGTCGGCGCCGTGGTCCGCGGCCCAGCGGATGCCGTCCGCGATGTCCTGGGACGAGCCGGAACCCGCCTCGAGCACCTTGACCGGGAGGATCTTGGCGCCCGGCGCCACGCCGGCGACGCCGATCCCGTTGTTCGCCGCGGCGGCGACGATGCCCGCCACGTGCGTCCCGTGCTCGTCCCCGTCGTTCTTCCCGTCCGGTCCCCGGTAGTCCCCGTTCCCGCAGGGGCGGACGTCGGCGCAGCCGGTGAAGGTGGCGCCCGGCAGGAGCTGCCCGGCAAGGTCGGGCTGCCTGAGGTCGACCCCGGTGTCGACCACCGCCACCACCGCGCCCTTGCCGGTGGAGACGGGCCAGGCGGCCTCCGCGTTGATCTGGTCCAGGCCCCACTGCTTGTCCCGGAACGGGTCGTTGGTGGCGGCCTGCGCACCCGGCGCCACGGCGACCAGCGCCGCCACGGCCAGTGCCGCGGAGGTGGCGGCGCCGACGAGTGACTTCCTGTTCATGTATGCCCCCATTGTTCGCACAGGGACTGGTTTGCCCCCGAACTGGGGCAAACCTAGGGCCAGCAGACCGGGATAGAACAGGGCAGTTCGGGCACTGCGGGTGAAATTTACCCAATCGCAATCAGTAGCGGCCGGGACCGCCGCGGCGCCGACGTCAGGCCCAGGCCTCCGTGAGCTCGGCCTCGTCCGACGCCTCCCGGGACAGCCTCAGTGCCGCGACAGCCGCCCCCAGCAGCAGGGCGACCACCCAGGCGCCGAGCTGGTGCCCCTCGGAGTCGATCGCCGCCGGTGCGATCTCACGCCAGACGATGCGCACGGCCAGCAGCGGGTCCTCGGTCAGCGGCGAGCCCGGCCAGATGTTCTCCTGCACGGCCAGGAGGGCCGGCCCGGCCGCCTGCAGCACCCAGACGGCACCGGCGGTCGGCAGCCACCCCAGCAGCTCGATGGGACGGCTGTCCACGGCGAGGCCGAACGCGACTCCCAGCGCCACGGCCAGGATCCACCACGTGCCCACCGGCGACACCGGATGGCCCGGGACGAAGCCCCACACCCAGGCGTCGAGGAGCACCACCGGCAGCGCCAGGGCGAGGCCGCGCAGAGGGCCGGGACCGAGCCCTGCCAGCAGCCCCGCACCGAGGCCCACGACACCGGCCACGCCGGTGACGACGAGCATCCCGAGCGGTGCGGCGTCGTCGGGCAGGCCCTCGCGGGTGACGAGCCACCAGGAGGCGCTGCCCGCGGCCCCCATGGCGAGCAGGGTGCCGGCGATCGCGGCGCACGCACCCGCGCCGGCGGACGCCGGGACGCGGGCGGTGACGCCCGCGAGGAGCCCGCCCATCAGGGCCATGACGACCAGGCCGACCACGCCGTCGTCACCCTCGAACGGAAGCGGTAGAAAGCCGGCCGGCCCCGGCGCCACACCCTCGGCCAGGCCTGTGACCTGGTAGGAGACCTGCACGATCCACGGCAGGAAACCTCCGGCCCACCAGGCGAGTGCGCTGAGGGGAACGGCCCACCAGGCGGAGATCCGATGCTCGCTGTCGCCCATGCCGCCGAACCGTAGCGGATCTATGTGATGTCGGTCATAACGCAGGAAGACCGAAACGGCGTAAATCTGCGCCTTCGTTGGGTCAGACCGTAATGCGTAACCCGATCGTGACTTTTTCGGTGAACGTGTGTACTTTGACTTCTGCTCCACCGCATCGGTGGGGCCGTGAGCCGGGCGCCGAATCCTGTCACCGGCTCATGACCAGACGTCGAGACAGGAGCGGGGGACCCACTTCCGGGCGACAGCACCATCGTCGCCCTCGGGGTGAAGCCGGACGGAAACCCCCCAGTAGCCGTGCGGCCGGGTGTGCACTCCTCACCCGAATCCGACAGCTGACCTCGCAGGCGGTACAGGAGACCTTAGGTGACGAACTCCACCCGCGGCCGGCATCGTGACAGCCGGCCCGCTCAGACACCGCTGACCATCCTCGCTCGTACCGCCACCGAGAACGCCGGCACCGTTGCCCGCCGTGGCGCCATCGCCGCCGCCGCCGGCGGCGTCCTCATCTCGACCATCGCCACCACCGCGCACGCGGCGCCCGCGATGGACCTGAAGACGGACGTCAAGACGGCCAAGCTGAACTCGACCGACCTGCAGTCCCTCACCGCCGTGGCCAAGCAGGCCGTGGCCGCAGCCCCCACCGTGACCGTCCCGGCCGACGCGAAGATGCCGATCGAGATGGAAGCCCTGGGTGCCACGGGTGCCGACGGCGAGAAGGGCGAGGGCCCCGCCGTCGTCTCCGTCGACGCACCGGACCCGATCCCGGTCGGCACGCAGGCCGTCAACATCGCCTTCAACTACCTGGGCATCACGTACGTCCTGGGCGGCGCCTCGCCGTCCGCGGGCTTCGACTGCTCGGGCCTCATCCAGTACGTGTACGCGCAGCTCGGCGTCTCGCTGCCGCACCAGTCCGGCGCGCTGCTCGGCTCCGGCTACCAGGTCACCTACCCGGAGCCCGGCGACATCGTCTGGACGCCCGGACACGTGGCCCTCTACGCGGGCGACGGCATGATCATCGAGGCCTGGGCCGCCGGCATGCCGGTCCGCTACACCGAGATGTGGCAGAACAGCCCGACCTTCATCCGCGTCGTCTGACGCTCCGCTCGTGAGGCGCCGCCTCCGTACCGGGTCCCCGCCCGGTGCCGGAGGCGGCGCCTCACGCGTTCCCGCACCGCCACACCGGCGGGCCGGCTCATCCGGGCCAGGCGCAGTGCTCCCCGACGAAGTCGTAGAAGGCGGAGCGCGCGGTGTCCGGCATCGGCACGTAGACCGTGCGCTGCGGGACGCCGTCGACGCTGGCCGACACGGGCAGGAACGTGCCGCGCTTGTCCTCGGCCACGGCGTGCACGTCGCAGCGCGCGGGGACGACGGCGAGCACGACGGCGCCGGACCGCTGCCCCGCCAGGTCACGTCCCACCCAGCCGGAGGCGCCGTCCGCCGGGTCAGGGTTGCTCATCAGGGTGGTGCCGGCGATCCGGTCGACGGTGACCGCGGGACCGCCGTCGACCGGCTCGATCCGGAGGGTGACCAGGGCGGTCAGCTCCCCGTCACGGGTCTCGACGCGCACCTCGTCGTCGACGGCGAGGCGCACGCCCGCCGCCACGGCGGCCACCGCGCAGTCCGCCTCGTGGTTGCGCGCCAGGTGGCCCACGGGGTCGCCCACGTCGTCGACGACGACCTCCGTGGGCGGTCCCGCGTCGTCCCCCTCGCCGAGGGCGAGCGTGATCGTGGCGGACGGCGCCCCGCTCACCGTGGGGGACGGCTCCGGTCGCGGTGAGCCGGCCGGGGCGGGCGTGCCCGCCGGCTCCGTGCAGCGTGCCTCGCCCAGCCCGACGTAGACGGCGCGCGTCGTCCCGGGACGCAGCACCAGCGTGCGCCCCTCCTTCGTGGGGTGGGACGGCCCGAAGCCGTCGGCACGCAACGCCCCGGACAGCAGCGTCAGGGTCTCGTCGGAGTCGTTGGTGACCTCGAGCCGGATCTCCCGGGTCGCGTACTGCTCACGTCCCTGCGCCACCGCGACGCGGAGGTGCCCGACCACGTCGTCGGGCACAGGGCCCCGGGTGGACGACGGCCCGGGGCCACCGGACGTGCATGCGACGGCGGCCGCGCCGATCAGCGTCGCCACGAGGACGACGGTGCCGGCGCGGCCGCGGTGCGTCGCGGTGCGGAGTCCCGCGATCAAGCGTTCTGACGCCGACCGAAGATCGCCTGGACGATCAGGATCACGATGATCGCGCCGATCACCGAGAACAGCCAGCTCTGCCACGACCAGAACGCGTCGAAGCTGATGTTGAAGATGAGCCCACCGAGCCAGCCGCCCAGCATGGCGCCGAGCACGCCGAGCAGCAGCGTGACCCAGAAACCGCCCGGCTGCTTGCCCGGGAGGATGATTCGGGCGATGACGCCCGCGATCAGGCCGAGGATGAGAAAGGCCCAGAAGCCCATGGCGTTTTCCTCCAGAGTGGTATGGCTTACGTGCGACTACCTCAGCACTGATCCCGCCGACTTGCCACCGGACCCGCCGAATCGGGTCTATATCGGGACATTACGCGCATCAGATCGTGATACGTCAGCGGCTATAGTTCGGCCGGGCACGCGGCGGGCAAGGCCGGGGCAGGGGGCTCCGGGCACACGAGGAGATGACGACGGATGAACCGGGAGATCGGCGCGCCGGCCGGGCGGCGGACCTGGCGGGACGCGCTTAGGGCGTTCCTCGAGCAGCGGTGGTTCACCCGGCTGGTGCTCGGCGTGATCCTGGCCAACGCCCTGGTGCTCGGCGCCGAGACGATGGTGACCGGCGCGGCGTTCGAGGTGCTGCGCGGGATCGACCACGCCATGCTCGCGTTCTTCGTGGTCGAGCTGGCGCTGCGGCTGGTCGCCACGGGACGGCGGTTCTTCCGTGACCCGTGGAACGTGTTCGACCTCGTCGTGGTCGGCGTCGCGCTGCTGCCGGCCACCGAGTCGCTGTCCGCGCTGCGTGCCCTGCGGGTGCTGCGCGTGCTGCGGGTGGTCACGGCCGTGCCGGCGCTGCGGCGCGTGGTCGACGGCATGCTGCGGGCGGTGCCGGGCATGGGCGCCGTCGGGGCGCTGCTCGTGCTGGTGATGTACGTGTCCGCCGTCATCGCGACCGGACTGTTCGGCGAGGCGGCGCCGGAGTACTTCGGCAACCTCTGGACCACGCTCTTCACCCTGTTCCAGGCCATGACCGGTGAGGCCTGGCCCGACATCGCACGCGTCGTGATGGAGACCCACCCGTCCGCGTGGATCTTCTTCGTGCTCTACATCCTGGTGGTCAGCTTCGCGGTGCTGAACCTCTTCATCGCCGTGATCGTCAACGGCATGGAGGAGATGTCGGAGGAGGAGCGCGAGGACGACCTGCAGAAGGACGAGCGCCTGGACGCCCTCGCGGCACAGAACCGCGAGATCCTCGCCGAGCTGCGCGCCGTCCGTGCGCGGCTCGGCGAGGACGGCGACGCCGCTACCCCCGCACCACGTTGACCAGGTGCGGCGGTCGCACCACGACCCGCCGCACCACCCGGCCCCCCAGGGCCCGGACCACGGCCGGCCGGCCCAGCACGGCCCGCTCCAGGTCCTCGGCCGTCACGTCGGCGGCCACGGTCAGCCGGTCGCGCACCCTCCCGTCCACCTGGACCACCGCCTCGACCTCGGACACCACCAGCAGCGCCGGGTCGACCTCCGGCCACGGCTGCGCCGCGACCGGCGTCGTGCGGCCCAGTCGTTCCCACAGCTCCTGCGCCGCGTGCGGCGCGAACAGGCTCAGCAGGACGGCGATCGCGGCGACCGCCTCGTCGCGCTCCGGCCCGGCGCCCGGACCCCGGCGCACCTGGCCCACCAGCTCCATCAGCCGCGCGACGGCGACGTTGAGCCGGCCTGCCTCGACCAGCTCGTCGACGTCCTGCACGGCGCGGTGCACGGCCCGTCGCAGGTGCGACGGCGCGGTCCCACGGGCGTCGACGGCGGCAGACGGGCCGGCGTCCGCCAGCCGCTGCACCCGGGCCAGGAACCTCCGCATCGCGTCGGGCGAGACGTCCGCCCAGTCGACGTCGTCCTCCGGCGGTCCGGCGAACAGGATCGCCAGCCGGACGGCGTCCACCCCGTACCGGTCCAGCTCGGCCGCCAGGTCCACGCCGTTGCCCAGCGACTTGCTCATCGCCCGGCCGTGGTTGATCACCTGCCCCTGGTTCAGCAGGCGGGCATACGGTTCGGGCGACGGCACCAGGCCCATGTCGTACAGGACCTTGGTGACGAACCGCGCGTACAGCAGGTGCATGGTGGCGTGCTCGACGCCGCCCACGTACAGCGCGGCGGGCATCCAGCGGGCGGCGTCCTCGGGACGGAACGGCCCGGCGTCGTACCCGGGCGACAGGTAGCGCAGGAAGTACCAGGACGAGTCCACGAACGTGTCCATGGTGTCGGTGTCCCGCTCGGCCGGGCCGCCGCAGCGCGGGCACGTGGTCCGTACCCAGTCCCGCGCGCCGGCCAGGGGCGAGACGTCCCCGGGCACCAGCTCGTCGCCCTCCAGGTGGGGCAGCTCGACGGGGAGCTGGTCGTCGGGCACCAGCACCTCGCCGCAGTCCGGGCAGTGCACCACCGGGACGGGCGCACCCCAGTAGCGCTGCCGTGAGACCAGCCAGTCGTGCAGACGGTAGGTCGGCCCGTCGGGACCGTGCTTCCGGCCGATCCAGTTCCGCTGCATGGTCAGCACGTGCGCGGGCCAGCCGCCCTCCAGCAGGCTCATGTCGTCCAGCAGGCGGTCCGCGTAGGCGGTGGTGCGGAAGAACCACTGCGTCAGGCTGCGCGCCACCACCGTGGCGCCGCAGCGCTCGCACATCCCGTCGACCACCTGCTCGTTGGCCAGGACCGTGCGGTCGCCCGGGCACCAGTTCACCTCCGCCTCGGCCCGATAGGCCAGGCCACGCTCGTACAGGCGGGCGAACAGCCACTGCGTCCACCGGTAGTACGCCGGCTCGTGCGTGTGCAGCCGCCGGGTCCAGTCGAACGAGACGCCGTAGCGCCGGATCGACGCCGCCTGGGTGGCGATGTTCGCCTCGGTGAAGAGGGCCGGGTGCTCGCCACGGCGGATCGCGGCGTTCTCGGCCGGCAGGCCGAACGAGTCCCAGCCCACGGGGTTGAGCACGTCGAAGCCCTTGGCGCGCCAGTGGCGGGCCAGGACATCGGTGATCGCGAACACCTCGGCGTGACCCATGTGCAGGTCGCCCGAGGGGTACGGGAACATCGTCAGCAGGTAGCGGCGGGGGCGGGCGCCGTCGTCGGCCGCCGCGAAGCCCAGGGTCTCGCTCATCGTTCTCGCTCTCCGGTGCGTCGATCGGGTCCGGGCACGAAAAAGCCCCTCACGAGGAGGGGCGGCCGCACCGGGTGTGCCCGATCGAGGGCTGTCCGGTGCGGCTAGGTAAGGAGCGAGCGTGCGATGCGCATGACGGCACGATACGTGGGCCGGACGCAGCGGGTAAAGAGCGTCCGCCCGGTCGAGGAACCGGTCGAGGAACGAGCGCCGGTTCGGTCCGCCGCCAGCGAGGTCCGAACCGGCGCTCGCGCCGGTGAGCGGGAGCACGTGGCTCGGCGTGCCCCCAGCGCACTCCGAACCACGGCTCCCACCCGACGCGCCGGAGCTCGGCCCGCCCCCAGCGAGGTCCGAACTTCGTCCGCGTCACAGCTCTGACGCGCGCACGTCCCGGAAGTCACAGCACTTCTCGATGCATTTTCATGTGGCCTGGCTCACAGGCCTACCGGACAACGGCACCTGGCGCACGGTGAACGGCTGCCCGAGGCACCTGATCAGTCGAACCGAGGGGTGCTAATCGGACACCAGAGGATCAATCGAAGAAATTTCCTCAAGTGCTGTGACATCCGGGCGGCTCACGCGTCTGGGCTGCATGGAACACACCGAGCACCCCGAACTCGTTCGTCTGGGCGCCCAATACCTGCGCGCCTACGCCGAGGGCGATGCCGTCAAGCTGTACCGCCTCGCCGACGCGTGGGGAGCGAGCGACCTCATCGCCGCCACCTGCGAGGTCGCGCTCGCGGTGATTCACGCGACGTCCGGGCCGCAGGGCCTCGACGCGGTCTCGACGGCGTTCTCGACGAGGCGGAGATGAGCACCGATGGAACGATCGAGTACCACACCGGAAGATCCCGGCGACATGTGCGAAACCGGAGCCACGGTGCCATCATTGGCCAACGAGTCAAAACGGGACACTATGCGCAGAGGGGGGCAAGGCCGCGTGACGACAACCGGTGATCTCCGCATCGACGACTGGGTCGTGCATCGTCGTAACGTCGTGCGTTCGGTAGCAGCCCGGGTACCCGGGATCGATGCCGAGGAGGCCACCAGCCGCGCCCTGGAGAAGATGATCCGCATCGTCTCCACCGGCGGCACCATCACCGACCCCGCCCCCTACTGGCGACGCGCCGCGGTCAACGAAGCCATCTCCATGACCCGCGAGCAAGGCCGCACCACCCTCGTGGAGGACGACACCCTCGACGGCCTGACACCCCCCGCCGACGGCGCCGAGCTCGACGCCGAACGCCAGGCCGACGCCGGCATGCTCCGCACCGCCCTGGCCGACCTGGCCGACGACGACCGCCAGATCCTGTTCGACCGCCACGTGCACGACAAAGCCGTCACCGACATCGCCACCGGCCTGGGCGTACGCCCCCACGCCGTGACCATGCGGCTACGCCGCGCCGAGGAACGCCTCGCCGGCGCGTTCGCCGCCGCCCACGCCCAGGCCGTGACCGAACCCGAGTGCCGCACCACCCGCGCCGGCATGCACGACTACCTCAAAGGCCGCATGCTGCCCCGCCGCCAGCACCGCCTCGAGGTCCACATGGACGGCTGCGCCGACTGCACCCGCGCCTTCATCGACGTCCGCGAAGTCTCCTGGATGCTCCGCGACCTCGGACAACACCTCATCGCCGGCGGCTGGGTGACCGGCGCCGTCGGAGGAGCCGCGGCGGGCACGGCGGCGGTCGCCGGCAAGCCGCAGCCGCGGACGCCCGGCAAGAAGGAGCTCGCGGTCGCCGCAGGCGTGCTCGCAGTCCTGGCCGTCGGGGGCACCGCGGTCGGGATGATCGCGAGCCAGGAGGACGATCCGCCGGTCCAGGCCAGCGAGAACGTCGGCGAAGGCGGTGGCACCGGTTCCGGTGGTGGCGCAGGTGCCGGCGGGGGTGGCGGTGCCGGCGACGGCTCGACGCCGACCGAGCAGCAGCCCGCGGACAAGCCGCCGTCGATCCCGCCGGCCGACCCCCAGCCGCGCCCGGCGACCACCCCGAAGGAGGACGCCGTCCCGGCGCCCGCCCCGGTCACCGAGCCGCAGCCCGAGCCGGCCGACACCGCCCCCGCCTCCGACCCCCAGCCGGAGCCCGAGGACGACACCCCCAGCACCCCCGGCCCTGGTGAGACGTCCGACCCGCCCGACGGCGGGAGCGACACCCCCGGGACCGAGCAGCCGCCGGCCGAGCCGGAGCCCGAGGAACCTGAGGACCCGGGGACGCAGGAGCCCGAGCCCGAGGAACCGGAGACCCCCGAGGAGCCCGAGGTGCCGCCGGTCGAGCCGGAGACCCCTGGCCTCGGCACGGCCCTGTCCGACCTGCTCGCGAGCCTCGGGCTGTCCGACCTGCCGGGCATCGACCTGGTGACCACCACGCTGGACGAGCTGTGGGCACTGCTCACGGGCCTGTTCGGCCAGGCCGCCGACGACGCCGAGTCCGCGGCCGGTGACTGATGGTCCGGCGGGCCCCTGACCGGACCCGCTCGTTGCCGTGCGTCCGCGCGGCTCCGCCCGGCCCCGGGCTCGGCTCACCCGCCGGCGCCTTCCCTCGGCGCAGGTTCTCTGCGAGCATGCACGCCCGAGGTTTCGTGCACGGCGTGCTCCCACGGTGTCCGGCCGTGGGGTGGAGGGGGGTCAAGTGACCGTCACCAGCGCCGACCTCGCCCAGTGGGCGGCGCATCGTCGTGCCGTGGTGGCCGCGGTGTCCCGGCGGGTCCCGGGGGTCGACCCCGAGGTGGCCACGAGCCGCGGCCTCGAGATGCTGTGCGCCCAGCTCCTCAAGGCCGGAGGGATCACCGATCCCGTGGCGTTCTGGAGCGCCGCCGCACTGGGCGTCGCGGCGGAGATGGCACGCGAGGAGCCGGAGCCCGCGGGGCCGGAGTCTCCCGGGCCCGGGGCAGCGGGACCCGCGACGCCCGCCGGCCGAGACGACGTCGCGACGGTGCCGACCCGGACCGTCGACTTCGAGGCCCTGAGCTCGGCGATGGAACGGCTGTCGGCCGCCGAGCAGCAGATCCTCTGGGACCACCACGTGGGGTCGCGACCGGTGTCCGCGATCGCCGAGGAGATCGGCATGCTGCCGTACGCCACCCGGCGGCGTCTGCGCCGGGCCGAGAACCGGCTCGCGAGCGGCTTCGCGGAGACGCATGCCGGCACGGCCGAGAACGTCGAGTGCCGGACGGCGCGCGCCGCGATGCACGACTTCGTGCGCAACCGCCTCATGCCGCACCGCCGGCAGGCGGTCGAGGACCACATGGTGGAGTGCGCCGGCTGCACGCGGGCGTTCGTCGACGTCCGCGAGTCGTACTGGATGCTGCGTGCCGCCGCGCCCGTCCTGCTGCTCGGTGCGGCCACGGCCGTGCGGACGTCCACCGCGGTCGCCGCCGGGACGGGCACGATCACCGCGGCCGTGACGGCGGTCGGGGGCTGGTTCGCCGGGGCCGGCGGCCGCGCGGCCCTGGTCGTCCGCGGCCTGCTGACCGACCCCGTCGCCCTGACGGCGACGGTCGCGGGAAGCCTCATCATCACGACGGCCGTCGGCACCGGGACCGCCGGGAACGCGGGCGCGTCGACGTCCTTCCTGGAGACAGGCGTCGTCTCCGTCAGCACTCCGCGAGACGCCCCGGCGGAGGCGCGGGGGGCTGCACCGGGTCCGGCGAAGGCGGATCCTGCGGCGGCCCCTGGGCTCACCGCGTCACGGGCGCCCGGGGCGGGTGGCGCGGACGATGTGCCACCGGGACTCGCGAAGAGCGACGGCGTGCCGCCGGGCCTGGCGACGAAGGACGGCGTCCCGCCGGGGCTCGCGAAGTCCGACGGTGTACCGCCGGGGCTCGCCAAGAGCGACGGCGTGCCGCCGGGCCGGCAGAAGAAGGACGGCACAGCATCCGGCACAGGGAACGAGGACGGGGTGCCGCCCGGACTGGCCAAGAAGGACGGCGTCCCGCCGGGCCTCGCCAAGAACGACGGCGTCCCGCCGGGCCAGGCAGGCAAGGAGACGCCGCCCGGCCAGAGCAAGAAGGGCGAGGTCGCCCCGGGCCAGGCGAAGAAGTCGGAGAAGGCGGCCGGATCCGGCGTGTCGGAGCCGGCGGAGGACGCACCGTCGGGCCCCGCGGGGCACACCGGTGTTCCACCCGGCCAGGCGAAGAAGGGTCAGGACGGCGGCAACCGGGGGCACGGCGGCAACCACGGGGACCGCTGGGGCCCGGAACGCGACGGTGAACGCACCCGCGGCCACGAGCAGCCCGGTGGCGGCACGGGCGGCGAGCGCACCGACGGGCGACACGGTCACGACCAGGAGCGTGGCCACGAACCCGGCAGCGGTCAGGAACGCTCCAGGAGGACGAGCACCTCGTAGTGCGAGGTCTGCGGGAACATGTCGAGCAGACGGCCCCGCGCCGGTCGCAGCGACGGCATCTCGGCAAGATCCTTGGCGAGCGTCGTCGCGTTGCAGCTCGAGTACAGGACGTGGTCGATCCCGGAGGACTCCAGCCACCGGGCCAGGTCGGCACCGATGCCGCGGCGCGGCGGGTTGACGATGACCATGTCCGGCAGCGCGGGGGCGCCGGGCCCGACGGCGAACTCGGTCGCGTCGCCGGCCGCGAAGCCGACGTCCGCGAACCGCTCGCCCGCGGCGCCGTCGCGCAACCGTGCGGCCGTGGCCGACGCCGCCGTCACGGCCTCCGCGCTGATCTCGATGCCCGTGACCGCCCGGCCCGGCGCCGCACAGTGCAGCGCGAAGCCGCCGACCCCGCAGTACAGGTCCCAGAGGCTCGCCGGGCGCACCTCGTCGACCCAGGCGCGGGCCTGCCGGTACAGCTCGGCGGCCACCGCCGTGTTGGTCTGGAAGAAGCTCTGCGGCCGTAGGTCGAGCGTGATGTCGTCGATGCGCATGGGCAGCGTGGTGCGCTCCGTGAGGGGGATCTCCAGGTCGCCCTCCAGGACCGCGGCGTGCGCCGGCTGGATGTTCGCCGTCGCGACCGCCAGTGCCGGGAGCTCTGCCCGGAGCCAGGCCAGGTGCTTGCGGATCCGCGCGACGGCCTCCTGGGAACGCAGCACGAACCGGACCATGAGCTCGCCGTCGGGCGACAGGGTGACCAGCACGTACTTGAGCTCGCCGCGCTGCTGCACGCGCTTGCCCCGGCCGGAGACCTGGTAGGGCTCCAGGTCGGCCCGTGTGACGAACGCGGCCAGCGGACCGAACGACGCCTGGAGCGCTGCCGGGTAGAGGCCGCAGTCGGTGAGGTCGACGCCGCGGCCGGCCCCGTCGAGGATGCCGAGCACCGGTTCGGCGACCGTACCGCTGACCACCATCTTCGCCTTGTTCCGGAAGCCGGACTCCGCGCTGCGGACGGCAGGCAGCCAGGTCAGGTCCGCGGAGACGGGTTCGAGGAGTGCGGCGACGTGCCGCTCCTTGTCGAGCACCTGGGTGGGGTAGTCGATCTCCAGGAGGGTGCAGGAGTGGCAGCGGCCGGCGTCGTAGTGGGGGCACTGCACGCACCCATTATCCAGCGCGGCGGCCGGGCCCCCGACCGGCCGGCGGGCCGGCGCTCAGCCGACGTACTCGAAGTGCCACGGCTCCTCGCGACCACCGCCGGCCCGCGCCCACTCGGGATGCTCCCAGCCGGAGGCCGGCCCGTGCGCGGCGAGCCACTCGTACTCGGGGTGCCCGAACCGGAATCCGTCGTCCACCGGGACGTCGATCGCGAGCGCCCACCCGTGGTTGGACGTGCCGGGCGCGGCGACCTGGCCGCTGCCGAACTCGTCGAGCGCCTGGAGCTGCCAGTCGTACGGGCGGTAACCGTACTCGACGCGCAACGGCTTGCCGAACTTCGCCTCGAACGCGACGCCGAGCTTCTTCCACGCGCGTGCAGCGTCGCACCGCAGGTACTGGTCCTGCCCCTCGGGTCCCACGCCCACCTTGCACAGCGTGTCCAGCGCGAGGCGTCCGTTCGACCCGTCGGCCACGGTGGCCCGCGCGTCCCAGGCCGCGCCCTCGATGGCGGCACGCGCCTTCTCGCGCCGTTGGGTCAGCTTCGTCACCGAGGCGGGGTCCTTCATGTTCGCCCCGGTCCCGAGCGCCGCCTGCCCCTCGGTCCGCTGCGCGGTGAGCGCGGCGCGGACGTCGGCGGGGGCACCCACGCTCCTGGTCCAGTCCAGCGTGTACCGGGCGTCGCGCACCGAGATCTTGAGCTGCGCGCTGACCGTCGTGAGCCGCGCCGTCGCCTCCTTGAGCTCGGCGGCCGTCCGCTGCTTCGCCTCGGCCTCCGCCTGGGCCTTGGCCTGGGCGTCCTGGCGTGCCTTCCGCCAGCCCTCGTTGGACGCCAGCACCTCCTGGGTGGCCGAGACGAGCGACGACGAGGTGGTGCGCATGGTCATGGCCCACTCCGTCGCCTTCGCCTCCAGCGCGTCCGCGTCCGCCGACTCCGCCAGGCCGGGGGTGCCGGCCTCCGGCACGGCGGGCGGCTCGACGGTCCCGAGCTCCTTGGCTGCCGCGACGTGCGCGGCCAGCTCGGCGCGGACGGCGTCGTCGAGCACCTTGCCCTCGGTGGATGCGAGCGCCTGCTCCGCGGTCGCGATCTGCTCGGTCAGGCTCTCCTGTGCGGCGCGCCCCTCGTCCACCGCCTGCACGACGTCGGCGCGCGCGTCCGCGAGCTGCTCCAGCTCACGCCCGTTGCCCGCCTGAACGAGCGCGAAGACGATGCTGCCTACCAGGGCCACCGCGGCCGCCACCAGGAAGACGAAGAGGGGGCGCATGGACCCGCCGTCCGACCGCGGGCGCCATATTCCGGGCACAGGCTCGCCAGGCGTCGCCACCTGCGGAGATACATCCGGTTCGGCCGTCGGAGCGTCCCCGGCCGACGGTTCGTGCGACGGCGCGGCAGGCTCGGGCGACTCCGGGTCGATGGGCATGGCCGAAGTTTGGCGAATCCGGGACGCGAGCGCTAGTCGCCCGCCTGCTCGGCGAGCTCCTTGAGCTTCTCGACGTACGCCGCGGACCCGCCCGCCCCCAGGTCGGGGATGTTGGTGTTGTCCGCGTAGAGGCCTACCGACTCGTCGGTCAGCTCCCGGAGGATGTCGGCGTGGCCGGCGTGCCGGGCGATCTCGTCGGTGACGTGCACGATCAGGCGGAACAGCGTCACGTCCCCGGCCCGCCACCACGGCACGTGCCCCGGCGCGGAGAGCGGCAGGGTGTCGATGGTCTCGTCGCAGAACACCCAGGCGCGCCGGTAGAGGTCCACGACGGAGGCGACCGACTCGTCGGCCGTCGCGTACCAGTCCGCCTGGGGGTCCTCCTCGAGAACCGCCTCGGAGACGAGCTCCGCCGGGTCGGGCCACTCCCGCCCGAAGCACGACCCGAGGTAGCCGATCTCGATGTTGGCGCAGTGCTTGACGATGCCGAGGAGGTTGTTGCCCGACGGCACCAGCGGCCAGCGTGCCTGCTTCTCGGTGAGGCCCTCGAGCTTCCACACGAGGGCCTCACGCGTCTCCTGGAGGTACTTCTTCAGGATCTGCTTCTGCTCGAGCTCCGCAGCGGCCTGGTCGTCCGTCGTCTGTGTCATGGGGACAGTCTGGACCGGGCCACTGACACTCTCACCGGGTCCGGGGCACCCGGGTCCGCTTCCGCGGCCTGCGGTGCAGCCACCACTCCGCGAACAGCAGGTTGACGACCCACGACACCCACGCGGACGCGACCGCAGCGCCCTCGATCTCCGGTGCGCCGAAGCCGACCTCGGGGTCGGTCCAGGCCCCCGGGACGTAGATCATGATGAGCGCGGGACCCCAGAACCGGTTCGTCACGATCGAGAACGCCAGCGCGGTGCTGCGGACCATCCACTCGCGGTGGTCGCCGAACCGCCGCTGCCGAACCGCCCGGAACCCGAGCAGGGTGAACGTCAGCAGCAGCACCGCCAGGAACGTGTTCGCCACCTGCTGTCCCGCGCCCGCGCTCGGGAACTGTGCGGTGACCAGCGCCGCCACCCCGGTCACCACCGCCGCGACCACGTAGGTGCGGCCGCTCCAGCGGTGCACCCGCGGGTGCCGGGCGCGCAGCCAGGGCCAGAGCTGCAGCACCGCGGCGGTGAGCATGACCGACCCCGCGAAGATGTGCGTCACGAGGGCGGGGTAGAACGCCGGACCGCGGTCGGTGGGCACCAGGGAACGGGCCGGGTCCAGCCCGACGTACCGCGGCAGCGCCGTCACCAGGAACAGGCCCGTGACGATCGCGAGCGGCGCGATCCAGGGGCGGCGCCACCAGCGGACCTGCCGGGCGGCGCGGGCCGGGCCGGGCGGTGCGGACGTCGTCGTTGTCATGTCGTACCTGCTTTCGCCGGGACCGGGCGCACACCCGGTCGGGGTCGGAGGGAGGGGGGTCAGCGCCGGGCCCGGAACGCCAGGCCGGCCGCCACCGCGAACAGGAGCCCGAGGCCGGCGCACCAGACGACGGCGAGGAACGCCGCGCCGCCCGGTCCGGTCACGCTCGCGGCGTCGCCCGCGAGCAGGCCGCGCACCGTCTCGATCACGGGCGTCACCGGCTGGTGCTCGGCGAACCCGCGCAACCAGCGGGGCAACGTGTCGACGGGCACGAACGCGCTCGACACGTACGGCAGGAACATCACGGCGAAGGAGAACCCACCCGCGGCGTCGGGCGAGCGGACCAGCACCCCCACCAGGGCGGCGAGCCAGGTGATCCAGTTGACGAACAGCAGGATCATGCCGACGGCGGCGAGCCATCCCAGCGGGGAGGCCTCGGGCCGGAACCCCAGCAGGATCGAGACGCCGAACACGATCGCGGTGGTGACGAGGTTCTTCGCCAGGCTCGCGACCACGTGCCCCGACAGGACCGTCCAGGCCGTGACCGGCATCGACCGGAGCCGCTCCACCATGCCGCCGGACATGTCCCGCTCGACCGCCATCGCCGTGCTGGCGGCGCCGAACCCGGCCGCCAGCAGGATCACGCCCGGGGTCACGTAGTTGATGTACTCCGTGCCGATGTCCACCGCGCCGCCGAAGACGAGCACGAACATCAGCAGGATGACCACCGGCAGCACGACCGCGGTGATCATGGCGTCCACGTCCCGCGAGACGAGCCGCAGCCCGCGGACGGTCATCGTCGAGACGTCTCTGAGCAGGTACGTCATGCCGCCACCCCCGCGGAGCTCGCCGGGCGCGCCCGACCGGTGTGCCCGGTCAGCGCCAGGAAGACGTCGTCGAGGCTCGGCGCCCGCACCTCCCAGTGCTCGGGCGTGACGCCGGTCGCCTCGACCGCGGCCAGCACCGACCGCACGTGTCCCACGGAACCGTCGGTGGGCACGCGCACCCGGGCGCCGTCGACCGTGCCGGAGGCCAGCCCGGCGGCGACGCGGGCGGCGTCGGGCACGGAGGCGAGGACGAGCTCGACGCCGGCCTCGCCGACCTCGCGCTTGAGCCGGGCAGGACCGCCCTCGGCGACCACACGGCCGCCGTCGACGAGCGCCACGCGCCGGGCGAGCCGGTCGGCCTCCTCCAGGTACTGCGTGGTGAGGAAGACGCTGGTGCCGTCGGCCACCACGCCGCGGACGACGTCCCACAGGGCGAGCCGCGACCGCGGGTCGAGGCCCGTGGTGGGCTCGTCGAGGAACATGACCCGGGGCCTGGTCAGCAGGCCCGACGCCAGGTCGAGGCGCCGTCGCATGCCGCCCGACCAGGTGCCGACCCGTCGACCGGCGGCGGCGGTGAGGTCGAACGCGGTGAGCAGCTCGTCGACCCGGTCGCGCACGACCCGGCGCGGCAGGTGGGCGAGGTTCCCCATCATCGTGAGGTTCTCCGCCCCGGACAGCTTGTCGTCGACGGCGGCCTGCTGACCGGTGAGGCTGATGATCTCGCGGACCCGCCGTGCATCCCGCACGACGTCGTACCCGCCGACGGTCGCGCGGCCGGCGTCCGGGCGCAGCAGCGTAGACAGGATGCGGACGGTGGTGGTCTTGCCCGCGCCGTTGGGCCCGAGCAGCGCGAGGACCTCGCCCTCGCCGAGCTCCAGGTCGAGCCCGTCCAGCACGGGCGGGCTCGCGGAGCCCCGCCGGGCGAAGGACTTGCGCAGCCCTTCCGCGGTGACGATGGCAGCCATGGTGTTCCTCTCGACAGTTACTGTTTATGTCCTACGCGTTTTAGTGTGGAGCGTAAACAGTATGCGGTCAAGAGAGTTTCGTCCCGGGTCAGCGGTCCGATCGAGGCAGGATGGGGACCGATGAGCACCGACAGCACGCCCGAACCCACCGAACCGCCGCGCGGTGCCGGCCCGGCGGACGAGCCGCCCGCCGTCCTGCGCCGGCTCTGGGGCGCACCGGCGCCACGGCGGCGCGGGCCCCGGCCCGCCCTGTCGACGGCGCGGATCGTGCGCGCCGCGATGGAGCTGGCCGACGCCGAAGGGCTCGCCGCCGTCTCGATGGCGCGCATCGCCGAGGCCGTCGGCTACACGCCCATGGCGCTGTACCGGCACGTGTCCGACAAGGACGAGCTGCTGGTCCTCATGGCGGACGCCGTGGCCGCCGACCTGCCGGACATACCGACCGACGACGGCTGGCGTGCCGGGCTGGAGGCCTGGACCCGCGCCCAGATCGACGTCAGCCTGGCCCGGCCGTGGATGCTGGAGCTGCCGCTGTCCGCCGTCCTGCCCGGACCCAACCGCCTGCGCTGGATGGACCAGGCGTTCGGCGTGCTCCGCACGGTCGACCTGCCCGCGGACGAGAAGCTCGCCGTCGTGGGCCTGCTCGCACAGCACGTCCTGGGCGAGGCACGAGTGCACGTGGAGTCCCGCCGGGCCGCCGTGCGTCAGGCCCGGCATGCCGCCGGCCTGCCCGACGACACGCCGGAGTCCGACCTGGACCCCGCGGCGATCGAAGCGGCCGACCCCTACGCCGGGTTCGACGCGATGCTCGTCCGGTTCGCCGACCCTGCGACCTATCCGCACCTGCTCGCGGCGTTCGCGGCACCGGGTGGATCCGGGGCAAGCAGGTCCGGGGCGAGTGCGCCGACCGACGACGACATCTCGTTCGGGATCACCGTGCTGCTCGACGGCATCGAGGCATATCTACGACGGCGCGGCGCACTCCCCGCCGACGAGTGAGACCGTCCTGAGGCGACGGGCCGGGGCCAGTGCGTCCACAAGCAGCGGATTTCGGACGTCGTGCACAGGCAGGTGCCCTGAGCCCACGGAGTGTCAGTGGCGTGCGTCAGAGTGGTGCCGTGACAAGTGACCAGCTGACCGGCACCGGGCCGGAGACCACCGTCGCGGTGCGCTGCTTCGGCGACGGCGACCCGCTCTACGAGACCTACCACGACACCGAGTGGGGTGTCCCCGTGCACGGGGAGTCCGCCCTGCTGGAACGGATCGCGCTGGAGGGCTTCCAGTCCGGGCTCTCGTGGATCACCGTGCTGCGCAAGCGACCCGCGTTCCGGGAGGTGTTCGCGGACTTCGACCCGGAACGGGTGGCCGCGTTCGGCACGGACGACGTCGAACGGCTGCTCGCCGACAGCCGCATCATCCGCAACCGGATGAAGATCGAGGCGACGATCGACAACGCGCGCGCCGTCGTGGCCCTGCACGACTCGGGCCGCACGCTGGACGAGCTGTTCTGGTCCTTCGCTCCCGCACCGGCGGACCGCCGCCGGGCCGCCACCTTCGGCGAGGTACCGGCGTCGACCGACGAGTCGAAGGCCCTGAGCAAGGCCCTGAAGAAGGAGGGCTTCCGGTTCATCGGGCCCACCACGGCCTACGCGGCGATGCAGGCCTGCGGCCTGGTGGACGACCACCTGGCCACGTGCCCCGTGGTGCTCGGCCGCGTCACCACGACCAGGTAGGGGCGGGTCGGCCGGTCGTCACAGCTCGGCGCACGGTTCGACGACCGGGAGCACCGCGTCGCGGACCCAGGCGGCGAGCGACGTGGCGGGCGGCCGCAGGATCACGGTGTCGACGCCGTTCCCGGAGAACCCGCGCATCTCCTCGACGAACGCCGCGGTGTCACCGGGACCGATCGGGGCACCGCGGTGCAGCATCGTCACGCGGATGTCGGCCGGGTCGCGGCCGACGTCGTCGCAGTGCCGGTGCAGCACGTCGAGCAGGTGGCGCAGCCGCTCCGGGGTCTCGGCGAAGAGGTTGCACGCGTCCGCGTACTGCGCCACCAGCCGGAGGGTCTTCTTCTCGCCGGAACCGCCGATCATGATCTCGGGCTTGGACAGCGGCTGGGGCGAGCACAGCGTCTCGGCGAGCCGGTAGTGCTTGCCCTCGAAGGGGCCGTCGTTGTCCGGGTCGTACATCTGGCGTGCGATCCGGACCGTCTCCTCGAGCATCTCGAAACGCTCACGGACCGGCGGGAACGGCACTCCGAGCGCCGCGTGCTCCTTGTCGTACCAGGCCGCGCCGATGCCGAAGGTCGCCCGTCCGCCCGAGACCACGTCGAGCGACGCCACGATCTTGGCCAGCAGGCCCGGGTAGCGGTAGGTCACGCCCGTGACCAGGGCGCCGAGCTGGACCTTCTCGGTCACACCGGCCAGGTAGCCGAGCGTCGTGTAGGCCTCCAGCATCGGGTCCGACGCCGGGAAGCCCTGGTGCTCCATCTGGAAGTAGTGGTCCATCACGGAGATCCACGCGACGCCGCCGTCGTCGGCGTACCGGGCGGCGTCCGCCAGCTCGGTGCGCATGCCGGCGGGGTCCATGGAGTCGAAGCGCATGAAGTGTGTGCCGATTCGCATGCCTCGATCCTCCTCCGCCGCCCGGCGGCGTCAAGCGGGACCGGACGTCAGGCCACGGTGCCGGCCCGGCGCCCCGTGACCTGGGCCACGACCCAGGTGATCTGCTCGGCGGTCTCGCGCGGAGTCCCGGACGGCTGCATGACATGGCTCAACGCAGACCGCACCACGAGGTCGATGACCGCCGCGACCCGCTCCGGCTCCAGGTCGACCTCGTACTGGTCCACCCTGTCCTGCACCACGACCTTGACCGTGCCGAGCAGGGACTCCGCGTGGGTGGTCAGCAGCGGCAGCAGCTCGGTGTCGGCCCCGTGCGTCGCGGAGACCACGGCACGCAGCAGAGCGTTCCCCTCGGCGAGGAGCAGCGTCTTCTCCAGGACCGCGCGGATGGCCGACAGCAGGGAGTCCGGGTGCTCGTCGAATCCCTCGGCGATCTGGACGATGAACTTGGCCGACTCCGTCAGCACCATGGCCTCCGCGAGGTCCTCCCGGCTGCCCACCGCGTTGTAGACGGTCTGCCGGCTCACCCCGGCCTCGGTGGCGAGGCGGCCCATCGTCACCTTCGACCAGCCGTCGGCGCACGTGAGCCGCGCCGCAGCCGCGATGATCCGGCTCCGGCTGGAGATCGGGTCCTCGCGCGCCACGGTCGTCTCGGCCATGTACCGATCCTAGGTAACGGACACGTCACGGTGTGGGCGAAACAGGGTCCCGCGACAACGTTTCACCCGCTCACCGATTTCTGCATGCGGAGCGCCTCCGGCGGCGGGCCGGCCCGCCGACAGCTCCCGGTGGACGAAACCCCCTAGAGTGGCGGACATGGACCTCGAGGAACGCCTGGCAGTCTTCATCGACTACGAGAACCTGGCGCTGGGCGCCCGGGAACACCTGGGCGGGATGCAGTTCGACTTCGGACCGATCGCCGACGCCCTCGCCGTGCGCGGGCGCGTGGTGGCACGGCGGGCCTACGCGGACTGGTCGTACTTCGACGAGGACCGGCGCATGCTGACGCGGCACCAGGTCGAGCTCATCGAGATGACCCAGCGGATGGGCGCCTCCCGCAAGAACGCCGCCGACATCAAGATGGTGGTCGACGCCATCGAGATGGCCTTCGAGCGCGACTACATCTCCACGTTCGTCATGTGCACGGGCGACAGCGACTTCTCCCCGCTCGTCCACAAGCTGCGCGAGCTGAACAAGCGCGTCATCGGTGTCGGCGTCGAGAAGTCGACGTCGCGCCTGCTGCCGGCGGCGTGCGACGAGTTCCTCTTCTACGACCGCCTCGAAGGCGTCGAGGTGCCCGACGAGGACCAGGGTGCCCCGGCCCCCAAGCGCGGCTCCCGGGCGCGCAAGGCGCCCGCGACGACCGAGCGGTCCGGCACGCAGAAGGCACCGTCGACCTCGCGGCGCACCAAGGCGGCCGAAGCCGTGGCGGAAGCCGTGGCCGAGGCGGTCGCCGAGACCACCGCCCCGGAGACGGCGGCACCCGAACCCGAGACCAAGCCCGCCACCCGGCGGCGCAGGAAGTCGGAGCCAGCCCCGGCACCCGTCGAGGTCGCGCCCGAGGCGGAGGCCGACGTCAGCGAGCACGACGAGGTCGTGTCGGACGACGTGCCCATGGAGGTGCGCGTGGCGCAGACCCTGGCCGACCTGCAGTCCTCCACGAGCGGGGCCGTGACGGCCTCCGCCCTGAAGCGCACCCTGCTGCGCAAGGACCCGACGTTCAGCGAGTCAGACTACGGTTTCCGCACGTTCGGCGAGTTCCTGCGGTTCCTCGCGGACCGCGGGTTCGTCGAGCTCGCCGCGGGCCCGTCGGCCGGCGACCCGGAGGTGTCGCTGCCGGAGCAGGGCGACACGGACGCCGCGTTCGCGCTGCTGCGCGACGTCGTGCAGGAGGCCAACGGCTCCGCCGCCCTGTCCGGCCTGAAGAACGCGGTGCGCAAGCGGCGCCCCGACTTCTCCGAGAAGGCGCTCGGCTTCCGCGGGTTCCTCCAGTTCGCGAAGGCGGCAGAGACGGCAGGCACGGTCTCGCTGGCCTGGGACGACGACGCCGACGACTACCTGGTCACCGCCTGACGAGCCTGAGCTGGAGGGGCTCAGAGCACCCCCGGCACCTCGCCCAGCCGCCGCGCGAGCTCGACGCCGTCCCGCCCGGCGACAGTCGGGACCGGCTCGCCGCCGGTAGGGCTCTCACCGCTGCTCGGCGCGTTCCCGGCGAGCACCTGCTCGCCTCCGCTGAGCTGCCGGATCGCGACGGCCCGCACCCGGCCGGGCCACCGCCGCGTGACCCGGTCGTAGATCTCGGGGTCACGCTGCCCGTCGTCGCCGACCAGCAGCCAGCGCACCTGCGGGAACCAGGACATGAGCAGGTCGAGGCTCGCCTCCTTGTGCGCGGGGCCGCTCCGGAACCAGCCGGTCAGGGTCGGCCCCCAGTCGGTGAGCAGCAGCGGCCCGGCCGGGTAGCCGTGCCGGGCGAGGAAGGCGCGTAGCGTGCCGGCCGTGTTCCAGGCACCGGTGGAGAGGTAGAAGAAGGTGGCGTCCGGGTGCGCCTCGTGCACCGTCCGGTACAGCTCGGCCATCCCCGGCACCGCGCGGCGCGCGCTGGCGTGCCGCACGAACGTGTTCCAGGCGGCGAGCAGCGGGCGCGGCACCGCCGTCACCATGGTCGTGTCGTCCATGTCGCTCACCACGCCGAACCGGACGTCGTCGCCGAGCACCAGGACCTCGGCCTCGGCCCGGACGGGCCCGGGAGCGTCCGGGCACTCCAGCACGGCGGTGCGGGTACCGGGGGTCAGCGGTACGGCCACCGGCAGCTCGACGTCGACGTAGCCGGCCCGGTCGCTGACGATCGCCGACGTCTCGTCCCCGAGCCGCAGCACGACGGTCCGGTGCGGCGCCGGCACCGTCAGGAAGTGGCGGAACCCGCGCCTGCCGGCGCGGACCTGCTCCCGTTCCGGGCCGCCGTGCCCGCGCGGTGCGAGCAGCACGCGCGCGAGCACGCGCACCCGGTCCGGCGTGCCGTAGCCGGTGTAGGTCTCCAGCCGCGGCCGCCAGCCGAGGCGTCCCAGCAGCCACCCCGCCGCGGCGTAGAGGCGGTCCTCCACCGCCGCGGCGAGGTGCGGACGCTGCGAGGGATGCGGGGTCGGGGTGGCCACGTCCCGATTCTGGCGTACTACTGCCCGCCCATGCCCGTCGTCGCGACGCCCTGCACGATGCGCCGCTGGAACAGCATGAACACCACGAGCAGCGGCAGCGCCGCGATCATCGCGGACGCCATGTTCTGCGCGTACTGCACGCCGTAGGCGTCCTTGACGGTGGACAGACCCACCGGCAGGGTCATGAACTGCGGGTCGGTCGTGACGATGAACGGCCACAGGAAGTTGTTCCACGCGCCGATGAACACGAAGATCGCCACGGCCACCAGGATCGACCGCGACAGCGGCAGCACGATGGTCCAGAACAGCCGCCAGGAGTTGGCGCCGTCGATGCGGGCGGCGTCGAGCAGCTCCTGGGGTATGGCGTCGAAGAAGCGCTTGAGGATGAAGACCATGACGGGTGCCACCACCTGCGGCAGCACGATGCCCGCGAACGTGTCCACGAGCCCGAGCACCTGCATCTCCCGGAACAGCGGCACGATGAGGATCTGGCCGGGCATCATGATCGCCGCGAGCGTGAGCCACTGCATGAGCGCCCGGCCCTTGAAGATCGTCTGCGAGAAGGCGAAGGCCGCCATGGCGGAGATCAGCACGGTCAGTGCGGTGACGAGCACGGCGACGACCAGGCTGTTCCACATCCACAGCGGCAGGTCGCTGTTGCCGAGCACCTTCTGGTAGGCCTCGACGGTCCAGCCCATCGTCGGCAGCAGCGAGGCGGGCAGCGCTGCCTCCGCCTCGTGCTTGAAGCTCGTGATCGCACCCCACACGATCGGGACGAGCCACGCCGCGGCGATGACCACGAGCGCGGCGATCGCTCCGGCACGGGCCCAGGGCGACGGACCGATCGTCAGCCGGGTGAGCGCCCGGTTCTCGGCACGGGTCTGCTGTGCCTTCGCCCGGCGGGCGACGGTGATGTCGGCGACGGCCATGTCAGGCCTCCTTCCGGGTCGGCAGGAGCCGCACCAGCGTGAACACGAGGATCAGGGCGAAGAAGACGTAGGAGATCGCGGAGGCGTAGCCGAGCCGGTAGTTCGTGAATCCCGTGTCGTAGATGTACTCGAGGATCGGCCGCGTGCTGCCGTTCGGACCGCCTGCGGTCAGCATGTAGATCTGGTCGAACACCTTGAGCGAGGCGAGCAGCTGGAGCACCAGGATGACGCCGGTGATCGTGCGCAGCTGCGGCAGCGTGATGGAGAACAGGCGGCGCCAGCCGCCCGCGCCGTCGATGGTGGCCGCCTCGTACTGCTGCTGGGGGATGCCCTGCAGGGCGGCCAGGTAGAGCAGGAAGTTGAAGCCCACGGTCCACCACACGGTGACCCCGGCGATGGAGAACATCGCGACGTTCTCGTCGGTGAGCCAGCCGATGGGCTCCAGGCCGATCGCGGCGACCCAGGTGTCGAGCAGGCCGATGTCGGGCTGGAACATCCAGTTGCTCAGGTGCCACACGACGGCGCTGGTCAGCAGGTACGGCGCGAAGAACGACATGCGCCACACCCACTGCCCCGGCAGCCCGGTGTGCACGAGCAGCGCCATGACGAGCGCCACCAGCACGAGCGGCACGGTGCTGAGGATCGTGAACCACACGGTGTGCCAGAGCGTCTGCCAGACCTGCGGGTCGCTGAAGGCCTCGGCGTAGTTGGCGAACCCGATGAACTCGCTGCCGGTGCCGGTGAGGCTCTGGTTCGTGAAGCTCATCCACAGGCCGTAGAGCGTCGGCAGCACCAGGAAGAGCCCCGTCGCCACGGCGAACGGCGCGACGAACAGGTAGCCGGAACGGTCCCGCTCACGCAGGGACTTGCTGGTCGGACCGGTGGCCGCGCGGGCCCGGTCCGCAGAGGTCCGCCGGCCGGACGCCGCCCGGCCGGGGACAGCGGTGACGCTGGCGTTCGAGACAGTCATCGTCGTCGTCCTCTCGATCAGGCGGGGTTGGGCAGGGCGAGGAAGCGGTCCATCTCGCTCAGCATCCGGGTCACGGCGGTGCGCGGCGGGGCCACGCCGGCCAGGGTGTCGGTCATGGCGTCGGCCATGCGGGTCTGGAAGTCGCTCCCGCCGCCGGTGAACCAGGCGTCGGGGTCGAAGACGGCGACCTCGGCCGCGGGCGCGTAGTCGCGCTGCGGCGTGAGCTCCTGGTAGGCCGGCTCGGCGACGATGGGCTGGTACGCCGGGATGTGTCCGGCGGAGGCCCAGGTCAGCCCCTCCTTCAGGATCCCGGCGAGCACCCGGTAGGTGGCCTTCCGGGCGGCGGGGTCGGGCGTGCCCTGCTTGGGCAGCACGAACGAGTGGGAGTCGGCGTAGTTGGCCGGGGTGTCGAAGATCGCCGGGAACTGCGTGGCACCGACGTCGGGGTTCGCGTCGCGGAACATCGGCAGGTCCCACTCGCCGGCGAACATCGTGCCGGTGCGGTTCGACATGAACCGTGCGGACGCTGCGTTGCCGTCCTGGTTCTTGGCGGCGACCTCACCGTCCACCATCGCCTGGAGGAACTCGAAGACCTCGGCGGCGGCCTCCTCGTCGAGCGCCGCGGGGCGGCCCGGCGTGAGCTCGTACTCGCCGCCGTTCTGGGAGTAGAGGCCCCAGAACATGCGCCAGCAGCCGGCGGGGTCACGCTGGTAGCCCCAGCCGACGCCGGTCTCGCCGGTCACCTCGGCCATCGCGCGCCCTGCGTCGAGGAATTTGTCCGCGCCCGCCACGGCATCGAGGTCGAGCAGACCGTCCGCCGTGGCGAGGCCCGCGTCCGCGATGATCGCCGGGTTGTTGAACATGATGTACGGGTGGGTGTCGAGCGGCAGGGCGTAGAGCTGCCCGTCGTACTGCGCCTTCTCCCACACCGCCGGCGCGAAGTCGGCCTCGGTGATCCCGAGCTCCGCCAGCGCGTCGAGGTCGAACGGTTCGAGCAGCCCGCCGGGCGCATACCCGGCGAGCCGTGACATGTGCATGACGGCGGCCTCCGGCGGACGTCCGCCGGACGAGGCCATGGCGAGCTTGGTGTAGTAGGGCGGCCCCCAGGCGAGGGTGGTCGACTGGACGGCGATGTCCGGGTTGGCCGCCGCGACGGTGCCGACCATCTCCTGCATGAGCGCGCCGTCACCGCCCGAGAAGAGGTCCCAGATCATCACCGCGGTCTTGCCCGCGCCCGCGGCGCTGGGTGTGGCACACCCGGCGAGCGTGCCGCCCAGCGCGACGCCTCCGGCGCCCACGAGGGCCGCCTTGAGCAGGTCGCGCCGGCTCACTCCTGCAGAACTGCCCGCGCGAAGGCGGGCACTCGACCCGGGCGCGGGGCTTCCTTGCCCTGCGCTGCCGCGTCCTCGAAACACGGTCATCATCGACCTCCCATGGTGCAACGTTGCGCTCCAACGTTGGATCACGATGGACTAGGCTGCGCGTCCCGTCAAGGGGCGAAGGGGCGGAAGGAAGTGAAGGGTTGTCGGAACGAACAGGCCGTCGGGTAGGCATCAAGGAGGTCGCCGCTGCCGCGGGGGTCTCCTGGAAGACCGTGTCCAACGTGGTCAACGGCACGGGCCGGGTGGGCGAGGCCACCAGGGCCCGGGTGGAGGCGGTGATCGCGGACCTCGGCTACCGGCCCAACCTGGCCGGTCGCCAGCTCCGGCGCGGCCGCACCAACACGCTCGCCCTCGCCGTGCCGTGGGTGCACGCCCCCTACTTCTCGGTGCTGGCGCACGAGCTGATCGACGTCGCGGGCGCCCGCGGGTACCGGGTGCTCATCGAGGAGACGCGCTCCTCGCGGGACACCGAGCTGGAGGTGGCGCGCGGCTTCGACGTGCAGGCGATCGACGGCATCATCTTCTCCCCGCTGGAGCTCACCCCGGCCGAGATCGACGAGGTCCGGGGCCCGGTGCCGCTCGTGCTGCTCGGTGAGCGCGCCGATCCCGACCCGTCGCGCGAACGCCGCACGGACCACGTGAGCATCGACAACGTGGCCGCGGCCGCGCAGGTCACGGCGCACCTGCTGGAGGCCGGGCGGCACCGGCTGGGGTTCCTCGGCGCCGAGCCGCGCGGTGCCGGCCGCACCGGTGCGCAGCGTGTCCAGGGCTTCGTCGACGCCCACGCCGCCGCCGGGGTCGACGTGGACGAGCGCTGGGTGCTCCAGGTCGACCAGTTCTCCCGGCCCTCGGGGGCTGCGACGGTGGAGGCGGTGCTGCCGCGGATCGACCAGATCGACGGGCTGGTCTGCGCCAACGACGAGCTGGCGCTGGGCGCCCTGCACGTCCTGCGGCTCAACGGCGTCCGCGTGCCCGCCGACCTGGCCGTGACGGGCTGGGACAACACCGAGGACGGCCGGTTCTCGAACCCGTCCCTGACCACCGTGGCGCCGGACCTGCGGGCCATCGCGGAGACCGCCGTGGACCGCATCCTCGCCCAGGTCGAGAAGCCCTCCGTCGAGCCGGTCGACGCGCTCGTGCCGCACCGCCTGCTGGTCCGGGAGAGCAGCCGCGTCTGACGTGGTGGGGCGGGGTGTGCGGGTCGTCGGCACGATCCCAGGTTGATACAACGTTGCATTCTTTCGCGAAGGCGTGTTGAATCGCCGCGCACCTGTCGTAGACGCAATGGAGCAGCTGATGACCTTCCTCGACCGCTTCTCGCCCGCCGGCGCGGCGACACCCACCGCCGTCCCGCGTCCCGAGTACCCCCGCCCGCAGATGGCCCGCGACCGCTGGCTCAACCTCAACGGCACCTGGCAGTTCGAGATCGACCCGGGCGACTCCGGGCTCGAGCGGGGTCTCGTCGAGCAGCCGCTGCGGGACGAGATCACCGTGCCCTTCGCCCCGGAGTCGCAGCTCTCCGGCATCGAGAACACCGACTTCCTGGAGGCGGTCTGGTACCGCCGCGAGGTCACGGTTCCCGCCGAGTGGGCCGCCGTGGGCGACGACCCGCACGTGCTGCTGCACTTCGGCGCGGTCGACCACGACACGACCGTCTGGGTCGACGGCACCGAGGTGGTGCGGCACCGCGGCGGGTTCACCCCGTTCACGGCCGACCTGCACGGCGTCGCGAGCCCGGGCGACACGGTCACCGTCGTCGTGCGGGCGCGGGACACGCGGCACGGGCCGCAGGCCCGCGGCAAGCAGAGCAACCGCTACGCGAACTTCGAGTGCAACTACACGCGCACCACGGGCATCTGGCAGACCGTGTGGCTGGAGCCGGTGCCCGCCACGCACCTGCGCCGCCCGCGGATCACGCCGGACCTGTCGAGCTCGGCGTTCGACGTCGTCGTGCCGCTGTCGGCGAACCGGCGCGGGCACACGGTGGCCGTGACGGTGACCGATGCCGACGGCGAGGTCGCGAGCGCCACCGCGCGCGCCGACCTCGACCTGGCCCCGGCGCTGCGCGTCGTGATCCCTGCGGACCGCGTGCGCACCTGGGGCCCGGAGGACCCGCACCTGTACGGCATCGACGTCGAGCTGCGTGACGCGTCGGGCGCCGTCGTGGACTCGGTGCGGTCCTACGGCGGGCTGCGCTCCGTCTCGATCGACGGGCACGCCATCCGGATCAACGGCGAGCACGTGTTCCAGCGCCTGGTGCTGGACCAGGGCTACTGGCCGGAGTCGCTCATGACGGCGCCGTCCGACGAGGCCCTCGCGCGCGACATCGAGCTGGGTCTGGAGGCCGGGTTCAACGGGGCCCGCCTGCACCAGAAGGTCTTCGAGGAGCGCTACCTGTTCCACGCCGACCGTCTCGGGTACCTGGTGTGGGGCGAGTTCGGCGACTGGGGCGTCAGCGGCTACGGCACGCCGCAGGACGGTCAGCGACCCACGACGTCGTACGTGGCCGAGTGGCTGGAGGCGCTGCAGCGCGACTACTCGCACCCGTCGATCATCGGCTGGTGCCCGCTCAACGAGACGCACCAGGACCTGCACGACCGGATCACGCAGCTCGACGACGTGACCCGCAGCATGTGGCTCGCGACCAAGGCCGCCGACCCGTCGCGGCCGGTGCTGGACGCCAGCGGCTACGCGCACCGCGTGCCGGAGACCGACGTCTGGGACTCGCACCTGTACGAGCAGGACCCGGCGAAGTTCACGGAGCTGGTGGGCGGGCTGGCGGACGGCAAGCCCTACGGGAACGAGCGGGACAACGGCACGCCGATCTCCCAGCCGTACAACGGCCAGCCCTACTTCGTCAGCGAGTACGGCGGCATCTGGTGGAACCCGGAGACGGCGGCGAGCGCCTCGGGCAGCTCGCCCGACTCGTGGGGCTACGGCCAGCGCGTCGCGGACGAGGAGGAGTTCCACACCCGGTTCGCGGGCCTGACGGACGCGCTGCTGGACGACCCGCTCATGTTCGGCTACTGCTACACGCAGCTCACCGACGTGTTCCAGGAGGAGAACGGCATCTACCGGTTCGACCGCAGCGTGAAGCTCGACGTGGACCGCGTGCGCGCCGTGCAGGTGCGTCCGGCGGCCTTCGAGAAGCCGACGGACTGAACCCTCCGCCACGTGTCAGACATGCAGGTCAGCCGGGTGACCTGCATGTCTGACACGGCACCTTGCAGTTCTCTTTAGTCTTTTTCACCACATATCACCTCGTCCACAGAGGCGCTTGAGAGGTGCACAATAGGCCGGTGACGTACCGGTTCCTCAAGCTGATCCTCTCGCTGCTCGTGCTCGTGCTTCTGCGCCCGCGCGTCACCGGCCTGCACAACATCCCGAAGCAGGGCGCCGTGATCCTCGCGAGCAACCACCTGTCGTTCATCGACTCGCTGCTGATCCCGATCATGGCGCCGCGCCACGTGGCCTTCCTGGCCAAGGCCGAGTACTGGACCGGCAAGGGCATCAAGGGCCGGTTCTCCCGCTGGTTCTTCACCAAGATGGGCGACATCCCCGTCCAGCGCGACGACCCGCGCGCCGGGCAGCGTTCGCTCGAGGACGCGCTGGCCGTGCTCCAGCGTGGCGGCGCCTTCGGCATCTACCCCGAGGGCACGCGCTCCCGTGACGGCAAGCTGCACAAGGGGCACACGGGCGTCGCCTGGCTGGCCCTGACCGGCAAGGCGCCCGTCGTCCCCGTGGCGCTCCTGGGCACCGACAAGGTCAAGCCCATCGGCAAGATGCCGCGCCTGGCGCGCGTCGAGGTGCACTTCGGGCCGCCGATCGACCCGTCCCGCCAGATCGCGGCCGGCACCAAGCCCGCACAGGCCCGGCGCGAGCTGACGGAACAGGTCATGCAGTCGATCCAGGCGATGAGCGGCCAGGAGCGCGCGGACTGAGCTGCCACGTGGCTCCCGAACGTGTCAGGCCCGCGGGTCACCCGGGTGACCCGCGGGCCTGACACGTGCGGGGGTCAGAGGCGGGTGATCCGGATCGCGTCCGCGACCACGTATGCCGTGCCCTGGGTCCAGCGGCTGACGGCGACGACCGTGCGGGTGCCCGCCGTCATCGCGTAGGTGCCGAGCGAGAGCCAGGCGCCGCCGCCCGTGGACTGGTCCACGCGGACGGTCGAGGACCCGGTGCCGGTGTAGACGATGAACGGCGTCGACGTGTTGTACCCGGCGATACCGGGGAACCAGGCCTCGACCCGGTAGGAGCCGTTCGACGGGATGGTCGCCGAGAACGTCGCGAGGTCGCTCACCTCGGCCGGCGTCGCATAGCGGTAGTCGGCGCCGTACCGCTCGCCCGAGAACGAGGACGAGAGCCACGAGGAGCCCGCGGAGAAGCCCGCGGACGTGTTGTCGACGATCACGGACCAGCTCGTGCCGGACAGCGCCGCGGCCACCTCGGAACGGAGCTGCGGCAGCATCGAGTAGAGGACGTCCCCCGGGCAGGCCGTGGCCGTGTAGTCCCGGTGCCCGTAGATCTGGGTGGGCGCGATCCCGTACTGGTCGCAGATGTACGCGCACAGCTCCACCAGCCGGCTCCAGAGCTGCGCGGGCGGCGTCGCGCTGGTGTAGGTGCCCTGGTTCTCGATGCCGATCGCCTGACTGTTCTGGCCGGGGGCGTGCGCACCCACCACCATGCCGCTGCCGTTCTGCAGCCGGGACAGCGAGCCGTGCCGGCCCTCCATCACGTACCCGCCGCGGCTCACCGTGAGGTGCTGCCCGGTGTCCACCCAGCCGTTGGCGAAGTGCCACTGCTGGATGTCCCGCGCGATCTGGTACCCGGCGGCCTGCGAGTAGTCGGTGACGTTGGCCGACGCCGTGTGGTGGATCAGGATCTTGTTCGGGTTGGTCGAGACGGTGTCGATGGTGCCCCGGGCCGCCGCCGCGCCCCAGGTGGCGCAGCTCGCGATGGTCGGCGCGGCGACCTCGACACCCGCCAGTGCTCCTGCGGGCGCGTCGGCCGGGGCGTCGGGGTCGGGCGCCAGGGACGGCGGGGCGTCGCCGGACCGGACGGCCGCCGCCCCGCCGGACAGGGGCGCCGCCCCGCCGGACAGGGGCACCGCGGCAGCCGGGGCGGCTGCGGCCACGGTCGCGCCCGCGGCGCCGATGCCGAGCACGACGGCGCCGCGCAGCAGGTCACGCCGGTCGAGTGCGGCGTGGTCGTGGTCATGGTGATCGGTGGAGCTGGGGACGTGGTCGTGCACGGGTTGCCTCCACGGGTCGGTCGCGCTGGAACGTGCCGATTTCATCCGTAGTATCGGCCGACCGCACAGCTCCCCGATACATCACATCCGGTACATCAGCGCACGCTATAGACCGTGCGCCGACCCGGGTGCCGGGAGCACGCCGGTGTGGAGGAGGACCGGCGGTCCCGGCGCCCGGGCCGGGGCTCTCAGGACTCGATCGTCTGGTGGCTCTCGGACGAGCCCTGGCCGATGGGCGTCGAGCCCGCCGCGTGCGCCACCTCGATCTTGCGCGGCTTCGCGTCCTCGCTCACCGGGATCGTCAGCGAGAGCACGCCGTCGGCGTACGAGGCCGAGATCCTGTCGAGCGCGAGGCCGCGGCCGACCGTGAGCTGCCGGGCGAACGTGCCCGTGGACCGCTCGCGCACCAGCCACTGCGCGTCGGTGTCGGACCGCTGGGTGCGTTCGGCCCGCACGGTGAGGGTGCGGTCCTCGACCGAGACGTCGATGGTGCCGGGGTCCACGCCGGGCAGGTCCATCGACAGGACGTAGTGGTCACCCGTGCGGAAGAGGTCCATCGGCATGGCGCCGGACTGTCGGGCGTTGCTCGCGAACGAGCTGAACAGCCGGTCCATCTCCTGGAACGGGTCCCAGTAGGTAGCCATCGCGCACCACCTCCTACGACGATGCGGCCCTGGCCCTTCCAGGGCCGCGCGATCGGCGACGGCCTGGACCGCCGCCTGGCTACAGCCCAATTCTGGCACTCTCACCCCGAGAGTGCCAAGCCCTGTCCGGTCGTGTCGCGGCGACCGGAACGGCGGGCCGCACGGCACCCTCAGGCGGCGGCGCGGCCCGTCAGCCCGACGCGGTCCAGGAGGTCCAGGGCCGGGCGGTGCTTGTTGAAGGTGTACACGTGCAGGCCCGGCGCCCCGGCGTCGAGCACCTCGCGCGCGAGCGCCGCCGAGTAGCGCACGCCGTGCTCGTGCTGGGCCTCGGCATCGACGGCGCCGTCCGGTGCCGTGAGCCGGTCGAGGTCCCGCAGCAGGCCCGACGGCGCGGCCACGCCCGTGAGCTCCTCGACGCGGCGCAGCCGGCGCGCCTCCGTGGTGGGCAGCAGACCGGCCAGGATCGGGATGGTGACGCCGGCCGCGCGGGCCGCGTCGACGAACCCGGTGTAGGAGTCGGCGCGGTAGAAGAACTGGGTGATCGCGAAGCTCGCCCCCGCTTCCTGCTTCTCCAGGAGCCGCCGCACCTCCTGCTCGCGCGTGGTGCCCGCACCCGGGTTGCCGTCCGGGAACGTCGCCACGGCGATCGCCAGCGGGCGGGCGGCCGAGCGCAGCGCGGCGCTGGCGTCCGCGGCGCAGCGGCGCTCGTCGACCTGGCGCAGCAGCCGGACCAGGTCGACGCTGGACCGCACGCCGTCTGACGGCGGCACCCAGTCGGGCTCGTCGCGCGGCGGGTCGCCGCGCAGGGCCAGGAACGAGCGGACCCCGGCCTCGAGGAACTCCTCGATCACCTCGGAGACGTCCTCCCGGGACGCGCCCACGCAGGTCAGGTGGGCCACCGGCAGCACAGGCGTACCCCGCAGCAGCGTGGCGAGCACCTCGCGCGACGTCGCCCGGTCGCCCCCGCCCGCACCGTACGTGACGGACACGAAGTCCGGCCGCGCGCCCACCAGTCGCTCGGCCGTCTCCCAGAAGTTGGGGGCCGCCTCCGGCCGGCGCGGCGGCATCAGCTCGAACGAGACGGTGGGGCGGTGCGTGGGTACCTCGGCGACCATGGCTGCTCCATCGAACCTGGCGTGAGCACCTTGCCTCCCTCGCACCGCGGCGGGTCGGCAGGTTGCTGCGGTGTCAGGGAGCCAGGACTCTCGACCGCTCTGGATGGGGTTCGCCACCATGCTAAGCGGTCGTCCAGCAATGGGACAGAATTCGTCCGACGGGCGAGACGGCCCGGTCCACCCCCGTGGACCGGGCCGTCCGCTACTTCACGGAACCGGCCACCAGGCCGCCCACCAGGCGCTTCTCGATGATCATGAACAGGATCACCACGGGCACGATCGCCACGACGGAGACGCCGAACACGTAGTGCCACGACGTCTCGTACTGGCCCACGAACTTGGTCAGCGCCACGGACAGCGGCTGGTTGCCCGCCGTGGTGAGCAGCACGAGCGAGGCCGCGAACTCGTTCCAGGACGCGACGAACGTGAACACCACGGCCGTCACGATCCCCGGCCAGACGAGCGGCAGGTTGATCCTGGTCAGCACGGCGAAGGTGCCCGCGCCGTCGAGCTGCGCCGCCTCGTCCACCTCCTTCGGGATGCCCGCGAAGAAGCTGTGCATGATCCAGACGGCGAACGACAGGTTGAACGCCGCGTTCACCAGGATCATGGCGGCCCAGGTGTCGAGGATCCCCCACGTGATGAACTGCCGGAACAGGCCCGACGTCAGCACGGCGGGCTGCACCATCTGGGTCACGATCACGAGGAACAGGAACACGAGGCGCCCGGGGAAGCGGAACCGCGCCGTGTAGTAGGAGGCGGGCAGTGCCACCGCGAGCACCAGCAGCGTGGCGCACAACGAGATCACCAGGGTGGAGATCAGGTTCTGCAGCAGCGGCGTCTCGGGCGTCGACCACATCGTGGCGTAGTTCTCCCAGTGCCACTCCGTGGGGAAGTAGGTCGGGTCGACCGACCGGATCTCCGCCTTGGTCTTCACCGAGCCGAAGAACATGATGAGGTACGGCAGCAGGAACACCGTCAGCACCACGAGCCCGGCCAGCATCCGCAGCAGCAACGACCCGAGCGGCACCTGGTCGGCCGTGTACTTGCGCACCCGCCGCCCTCCGGACGGCGGCGGGGTGGCCGCACGCCGTGTCGTGGCCGTCTCCGTGAGCGCCGCCATCAGACCTCCTCCAGCGGGCGCACGACCCGCACGTAGACGGCCACGATGCCGATGACCACGAGGAACGCGATGACGGACAGCGCGCTCGCCAGGTCGATCTGCCGCTGGTTCTGCATGTACTTGAAGATCATGGTCATCACGGTGTCGGCGTCGTACCCGGGGATGGACCCGGTCATGACGCGCAGGATGGGCAGCGAGTTGAACACGTTGATGATGTTGATCAGCACCGCCACCGAGATGGCACCCCGCAGCTGCGGCAGCACCACGCTGAAGTAGGTGCGCAGCCCGCCGGCGCCGTCGATCCGCGCGGCCTCGACGGTCTCGCCGGGCACCGTCTGCAGGCCGGCCAGGATCGTGTACGTCGTGAACGGCAGCGACACGAACACCGCCACCGCCATGGCCCACGCGAAGGCCGTGCCCGGGTGCCGGGTCCAGCCGTAGCCCTCCGGCGTGCTGATCAGCCCCACGTCCACGAGGAACGAGTTGATGATGCCGAAGTACGGCTCGAGCCCGTAGTGCACCACCAGCGTGGTCATGACCACGCTGGAGGCCCACGGCACGATGACGGCCATGCGCACCAGCCGGCGGCCCGGGAACGCCTTGTTCAGCAGGGCCGCGATCGCCAGCGACCCGAGCAGGGTGAACGCGACGACCACCACCACCCACACGACGGTGCGCCCGAGGATCGGCCAGAAGTACTGGAAGCCGACCACGGTCGCGAAGTTGCCGAGGCCCACTCCGCCGCCGTCGACACCGCTCTGGCTGATGTCACGGGTCGAGTTCCAGAACATCAGGCCCACCGGGAACAGGACCACGGCCGCGATGAGTGCGACCGCGGGCCCGATCCACGGCAGGGCCTTCACGAGGTCCTTCACGACAATCTTCCGATCAGCCCGCGTCGACCTGCGCCTGGATCTCGGCCAGGACGTCCTTGGCGGACTTGGTGCTGTCGAGCTGGCCGAAGAGCGCCTTGAACGCGGAGTCCGCGGCGTTCCAGTCGGGGTTGGTGGTCGGGTAGAACTGCGCGTCGGGCAGCACCTCGAGGAACGGCGCGAGCGCCTCCTCGTCGGCGAGCTCCTCCGAGCCGGACACCGTGGTGGGCAGGAATCCCTCGGCCTGGACCCACGGCACGTAGACGTCGGCGGTGTAGAAGTAGTCGAAGAAGGCGGTGATGGCCTCCTGCTTGTCGCCGTCGTTCTGGAACGCCATGAGGTGGTCCGCCACGCCCAGCGTGAACGGCGAGCCGTCCTCGGTCGGGATGGGGTGGATCGAGTACTCCAGGTCCGGGTTGTCGGACTCGATCTGCCCGACGCTCGGCGGCAGGCCCACCTGCATGCCGATCTTGCCCTGCACGAAGATGTCGAACAGCGGGCTGCGGTCGGTCGCACCGGCGTCGGCCTGCGTGGCGCCCTCGTCGATCATCGTCTTGACGAACTCGGCGCCCGGGAGGTTCTCGGGCGTGTCGATCGTGATCTGCTCGGCGTCGCCGAACGAGCCGCCGCCGCCCCACAGCCAGACGGCCGCCTCGGCCTGGGCCTCCTCGGAACCGAGCGGCATGCCGTAGCCGGCCACACCGCCCCCGAGCTCGGAGACCTTCTTGGCCGACTCGAGCAGCTCGTCCCAGGTGGTCGGCACCTCGGCGCCGGCCTCCTCCAGGAGCGCGTCGTTGACGAAGAGCGCACGGGCCGACGCGATGAACGGCAGACCGTACGTGGTGCCGCCGACCTGTGCGTTCTCGAGGAACGTGGGCTGGAAGTCGGCGTAGGTCTCCTCGGAGGTGACCTCCTCGACCGGGTACAGCAGCTCGTCCTCGGCGAAGCCCGCGAAGGGGCCGCCGTTGTAGATGTCGGGTGCGTCGCCGCCCTGGATCTTGGTGGCGATGACGGACTCGAGGTTGTCCCAGGACTCCACCTGGAGGTTGACCTTGATGTCCGGGTTCTCTTCCTCGAACCCGGCGATCACGTCGTTCCAGAGGCCCTGGGTGGCGTCGGAGTAGCTGGGGACGAGCAGGTCGAGCGTCGTTGCACCGCCGCTCTCCTCCCCGGACGACCCGCCGAATCCACAGGCTGTGAGTCCTGTTGCCGTGGCCAGCGTGATCGCCATGATCCCGCCGAGCCTCTTGTACTGGGCCATGACCTTCCCTCTCCTTCGTGGTGGTGCAGGTCACGTTTTCACTAGGCCGCGTAATCTGTCAATGGTTCTAACAAACCTGTGACCTCCGGGTGACACGCCGGTCATCAAGCCGTCGCGGGGCGCACCGCGGGCAGCGAAAAGGGCCGCAGCACGCGGCTGCGGCCCCTTCGACGACGCCCGCCCGACGACGACGGCGCCGGTCCGGTCAGCAGCCGCACCCTCCACCGCTGCGGCCCTGGAGGACCACGCCGTACCGCGGGACCGTCCAGTCGTTGCCCGCGTACCGCAGCTGCCAGGCCCCCTCCCGAGCCGGCACCACCGTCGAGATGTTCCCGCCCGGACCTGCGGTGAGCGTGCGCACGAACACCAGCTCGCGCTCATCCTCGAAGACGCCGTCCGGGTCGTGCTGGAGCCGCACCGTGGTGTTCCGCACCGGGCTCCAGGAGACGTCGCCGTCGGCGCTGATGCGCAGCCACTGGAACTGCCCGGTGATCCGGGAGGGCCGCCCGTCGATGGCCCTGGGGTCGGTGATCTCACCCCGGAAGCGCACGTCGCGACGCACCGAGATCTTCTTCGCCCGGTCGACCTCGACGTGGTGCAGCACGAGCGTCCCGTCGGGCCGCTCGACGGCCGCCGTGTACTCGACGCCGACGGCGTAGAAGCCGGGGGTGATGCGGTTGGGCAGACGAACCTTCGCGAACCGGTCACCGTCGGCGTCGAGGGTGACCGGATAGCGGCGCACGTGCGTGGCGCCGACGCCCTGGAGCGTCACCTCGCCGTCGAACGACCGCAGCTCGCCGCCGGTCCAGCGCAGGTCGAGCTCGTACCAGAACGTGACGGGCTCGATCCTGTCGGTGGCCGCGTTGCCGGTGATCGTTGCTCCGGCGGCAGCCATCCGGGTCGTGACGACCGTGCCGTCGCGTTCGCTCGCATCGACGAGCGGCAGCGCCGCCTGGGCGGCAGGGGTGACCACGAGGGCCGTGACGAGCAGCACGACCGCGGCGACCAACGCCGTCAGGCCCTGGCGCCACGTGGTGGGGTGGTACTGAGACATCTCGGTTCTCCCGTCCGTCGAGGGAGCCTGTCCCGGCGAGCAATCACTCGCCGTCAGGCCTCACCCCCCGGTACGGACGGGAGAACCGGAACGTTGAGGCTCAGCGCTCCGTGGCGCCGATCATCGGCAGACCGAACGACAGCCCGACGGCCAGGATGCCGCCCACGAACAGATACGGCGACGACGCCGAGTCACCGATCGAACCGACGGCCATCAGCGCGAACCCACCCAGGAACAGGGCGAAGCACGCCACGAACCGCACCACCAGCGTCGCCGTGGGCTCCTGCTTCTGCCTGCGGGCCACCTCGAAGTTGCTCATGAGGGCAAATCTACCGTCCGGCCCGCGGGACGGTGACGGCCAGCCCGCCCGCGCGCCCGTTGACCGTGACCCGCACGGTGGCCTCGCCGGAGCGCAGCGCCGTCACCTCGTGGGTGGCGGGGTCGAGGGCGAGCACCGCACCGCGCGGGCACTCCCGCAGCGCGGCCCGGCCCCGCTCGTCCGTGACGCACACACCCTCGCCGCCCCAGGTCGCGGAGACCGGCCATGCGACCGGCACCTCGCGCGTCCCGTCCTGCAGCACGACGGCGCCGACCGCCCCCGACTCACCGACCCCGAGCGACCGCGGTCCGGTGACGGTGACGTTCTCGGCCCGTGTGCTGACCTCCCACTCCAGCCACGGATCCCGGGAGCCGGACGCCGTGCCCTGCGCCGGGCGGACGCCCAGCATCGACCACCCGGTGAAGCCACCGTCGGCCGGCGTACTGGCCGGGCTCTTGCCCGAGTTGCCGTTCACCAGGTACTGCACGCCGTCCTCGGTGCTCGCGTGGAACACGCCCACGTGGGAGCCCACCGAGGCGATCGACTTGCCGGACGTCGCCTCGAAGTCCTCGAACCAGCCGCGCAGCGTGTCCGCCTCCAGCCGGTCGGTGAGCCGGCTCGCCTTCGTGGGCAGCGGGTCGTCGAGCGGGTGGTGGGCGAACACCAGCACCCCGGTGACGGCACGGTCGGCCGCGGCGTCGTCGAGGGCCTCGCGCAGCATCCGGACCTGCGCGAAGTCGGTGCCCAGCCGCCCCGAGGACGAGTCGAGCATGACGAGCCGCGTCGTGCCGCCGCGCCGGCCGGGCGCGGGCACGTCGAGCACACGGGTCCGCTCGCCGAACTCCGCCTCGAAGTTGGCGATCGAGCCGCCCATCACCTCGTGGTTGCCGGGCAGGTAGTACCAGGGGAAGTCCGCATCCGCGAGCTCCTCGGTGAGCACGCGCCGGGCGAGGTCGAAGTCCTCGGGCGAGGCCTCGTCCACCAGGTCGCCGTTGATGACCAGGAGGTCAGGTTCGGCCGCGACGATCTCGGACAGCGCGGCCCGCGCCCCCGCCACCGCACCCGATCCCGGGTCGCGCGCGACAAACTGGGCGTCCGACATGACCGCCACCCGCAGCGGCGCGTCGTCGGTCGCGCCGTCGGCCACGACGACCGGGTCCTCGACGCGCGGCACCTCGGGCGCGTCCACGGCGGGCGGCACCTGGGCCGCGATCGTCGAGAGCGTCAGCGCGCCCGCGTACTGCTCGCCCGCGGTGGTCTCCAGGGCACGCACCCGCTGCAACCGCAGCGGGAAGGCCACGCCCTCGGGCACGGGGAAGGTGACCTGCCGCCAGCCGGTCCAGGTGACCTCAGGGCCGTCGAGCTGCGTCACCACGCCGTCGCCCTGCCGCACCTGGAGCCGCAGCCAGGCGCCGTTCCCGTCGCCGTCCACCCACAGGGTCACGGCCCGCGGCGCGCCGGGCAGCTCACGCCCGCCCGCCGCGGCCTCCGGCAGCACGGCGTACTGACCACGCGTGGCCGTGGACCGCGTGAAGTCGTAGGTCAGGCGCAGGCCGGCCGCGCCGTCGTACCCGGCCGCGGGGGCAACCGAACCGCCCGGGGCGCGGTCGTGCGCCGACGTCCAGGCGGCCGCGTCGGCGAAGTCCGCGACCACGTCCTCCTCCAGGCTCACGGTCACCGCGACCTCGGTCGTGAAGGTCTCGCCGTCACGCCCGCGGACCGACAGCTCGAAGGTCGTGGCGCCCACGTCCGCGAGCGCCCGCACGGTGAAGGAGCCGTCGGCGGCGGGGACGAGCTCCGCCACCGGCTCGCGGGTCGCGCGCACGCCGGCGATCCGGGGCTCACCCGGCTCGACCGCGGTGACCGTGACATCGCGGGCCTCGACCGGCGCGGAGAAGCCCTGCGCGTCGTACCCGGTGAGCACCAGGGGTGCGGTCGCGTCGCCGTTCTCCAGCCCGATCACCGGGGTGTCCACCCCGGTCCGGACCAGGTCGCCGAGCACCTCGATCTCCGTGCTGCCGGTGGCGAGGCCCCAGCGGCTCAGGGACGCGGCGGTCACGACCGCGGTGCCGGGCCGACGTCCCGTGACGACACCGTCGCGCACCGACGCCGCCGACCCTCGGGCACGCCACGACGACGGCTCGGTGGCGACCGGCGCCATGACGTCGTCGTACCCCTTGCCGGTGAGGGTGCGGTGCAGGCCCGGGAAGACGCGCCCGGCGTCGGCGGCCGGGACGGTGGTGCGCACGTCGTAGGCCGCGACGCGGCCGGAGCCGGCGGGTACGAACAGGCCCAGGCCGTTCGCGTCGGCGCGCTCGTAGCCGTCCGACGGGCTGTTCAGGATGGTGGTGCCCGTGTCGCCGGGGAACCGCGCGACCATCTCGGTCGAGCCGCCGCCGTCGAGGTTGATGGCGTCGTCGGCGCCGAGCTGGGCCATGAGCTCGCCCAGGTCGTAGAGGTCGATGCCGGTGCTGTGGGTCTGCCGGCCGTCGATCACGACGAGGTAGGCGCGGGTGCCCGACTCGTCGAAGCCGATCGCGGTCCGCGGGTGCCGCAGCTCCACGTGGTCGCCGGTCGCCGAGGTGACCTCGCCGTCCTCCAGCAGGGGGTCCTCGGTCCCGCCCCCGATCGCGACGGCGACGCCGCCCGCGTCCTCGCGCAGGCCGTACGCCACGTCCACCCGGTCCCCGACCCGCAGGCCGGCCAGTGCGTCGGCCGCCGCACCGGGCCGGGCCACGACGGCACGCGTGCCGTCGGGAAGCTGTCCTGCGCCCGGCTGCCCGACGGCGGTCACGGTGCCATCCGGACCCACCTGCACCTCGACGCCCTGCTCGCCGGACGCGAGCGGACGGGTCCGGGTGAAGGTGCCCCACGCGGCGTCGTACACGGCCACGCCACCGGCGGGGAGGGCGGTGACGTTCAGGCCGTTCACGGGCACCTCGGCACCGGCCCAGCGCACCGACCCCTCCAGGAAGAGCTGCGCGAGCCGCCCCACGCCGTCCGACCCGATGGCCACGGACCGCTCGCGGCCCGGCGAGGCCGACTTGAGCAGCGTCCCGTCGTCGACGGCGGCGCCGAGCGCGGCACCCGAGTTGTTGATGTCGAAGTAGTCGCCGTTGATGGCGGCCACGGCGCCGCGCGAGGCGGCCATCTGCGACACCGTGGCGTTGCCGGCGATGTGCTCCGGCCCCACGTAGCCGACCTGCACCTTTCCGCGCTGCCCGGCGTCCGCGGCGAGATCGGCCACGAGCACCTCACCGCTCAGCCAGCCGTCGGCACTGATCCGTGCGAACCGGGTGAGCTCCAGGCCGGGCGCGATGCGCTGCTCCTGGCGCCGGGTGACGATCGCGTCGCCCTCGTCGTCGAGCGGTAGGTGGGTGACTTCCGGGGGATTCTCGACGGGCCCGCCCCCCGGCCACGGGGTGCTCGCGAACGGCGCCGGGGCGGCCAGCGCGGCGCTCGACCGGGGCACGTCCTCGGGGCCGGGAAGCGGCGCCGCGGCGGCACCCACCGCGGGGCCGAGGAGGAGTGCGGCAGTAACTGTGCAGGTCAACGCGCTGGTCAAGGGATTTCGCGGCAGTGCCGACGGCGCTGCAGGCATGACTCGTCGCATGCTCGTTCCTTCTGGGGGCATCGGGGGAGCGTCCTGCGGCAGCGTGGCGCGGCGAGGTTATGACCCGGCGGCCGGAGTGTGAATAGCGCCCGAACCGCAACGTTGTTCGCTGAGCGCGAATCAGGGGCGAGTCCGGGTGACACTACGATGCGTTCGTGGCAAACACGTCCCCCGCCTTCGACCAGCGTCCTGCCCGTGTGCGCACGGACTGGGGCATCTCCGGCGCACTCGCCCTCACTGCCACCGATGCGCGCTCGTCGCTCGTGGTCGTCGTGGACGTGCTCTCCTTCTCGACCACGGTCACCGTCGCCTGCGAACAGGGCGCGGGGGTCTACCCGTTCCCGTACCACGATCCCGCCGGCGCGGCCCGGCTGGCTCGCACCATGCGCGCCGCGCTCGCCGGACCCCGGTGGGAGGAGGGCATCAGCATCTCCCCCGCCTCGCTGCAGGACCTCGACGCCGAGCGCCTCGTGCTCCCGTCGCCGGGCGCGGCCCAGATCTGCCACACCATCGCCAACCGGGGCGCCCTGATCGTCGCGGGCAGCCTGCGCAACGCGAAGGCCGTGGCCGGACTCGCGGCCGCGCACCTGGACGCGTCCGAGCGGCACGACGTCGTGCTGGTCCCCGTGGGTGAGCGGTGGCCGGACGACACGCTGCGTCCCGCGCTGGAGGACCACCTCGCGGTCGGGGCGATCGCGGCCCGCCTCACGTCGATGCTGCCCGGCATCAGCATCTCCCCCGAGACCGCGGCGACCGCGACCCTCTGGAAGGGCACCAAGGACGTGGTCGACTTCGTGGGTGGTTCCGCGAGCGGCCGGGAGCTGCTCGACTCCGGGTTCGCCGACGACGTCACGATCGCCACCGACCTGGACGCCACGGACGTGGTGCCGGTGCTGATGGACGGTGCGTTCGTGCCGCTCGGGCACCGGGCGGCCGCGGCCCGCAACCGGGTGTCGGCGAACGCCCGCTGACCGTGCACGTGTCAGACGGGTTGGTCACCCCCGGTCTGCCCTGACGCGCGCTAGGCGTCCGGCAGGTGCCGGGTCAGGGCCTCGATGATCTGGACGTCACCGTCCAGCCAGGGCACGTCGCCCAGCTCGCCGGCGCCGAGCCAGCGCAGCTCGTCGTGGTCCTCGAGCGGCGCGGGCGTACCCCGCACCGGAGTCGCGAACCAGACCCGCATCCGGTGGGTGGCGGTGATCGGCCACGCGCCGCCGTCGGACGCCGGAAGCTCCGCGCCCACGGACACCGTCACGCCGAGCTCCTCACCGAGCTCACGGTGCAGCGCGTCGAGCGGGTCCTCACCCGGCTCCACCTTGCCGCCGGGCAGCTCCCACCGGCCGGCGAGTGCCGCCGGGGCCGAACGACGGGCGGCGAGCAACCGGGTGGGCCGGTCGAGGTCGTCCACGATCGCCGCGGCGACCACGTCGATGAGGGTCTCCTGCATGCCGAGCAGTCTCCCACCCACGGCGGGCCGGCGTGCGGCGCACCGCGGGGACGAGACCGGCCGGACACAGCACGGCGACGGCGCCTCTGGGGAGGGCGCCGTCGCCGAAGTCCTGTCCGCCTGAGCCGGCGGCTCCGTCTCGGCTCAGTCGGCGAGCTGGAACTCGTGAGCCTTCGCGATCGCCTCGGCGCGCGACGACACGCCGAGCTTCCGGTAGACGCTGCGGACCTGCGTCTTCACCGTGTTGCGGGTGACGTACAGGCGCCGAGCGATCTGCTCGAGCGTGGCGTCCTCGCTGAGGTTCGCCAGGATTACGCGCTCGCGGCGGGTGAGACTGGGCACACGGTGGTCTAGGGTCATCGCGCTCATGATCTTTTTCCTCCACACAGCGGCCGGTTCTGGGGTTCCGGCCTACGGATGCTGCTAAGAGGTAAAGCGCTCTGCATGGGGTTCATGACGCGGTTCTGACAGAGAAATCTGACCGTTACCGTTCCGAGACCAAACCGCCCCCGGACACGCACCGTGGCGGTCCGGGGGCGGTGGGAGATCTCCGGGATCAGTTCCCGGTGTGCGCGGCGTACTCGGCGGCGGTGAGCAGCTCGCCCGTCCCGGTCACCTCGACCTTGAAGAGCCAGCCCTTGCCGTAGGGGTCCTCGTTCACGATCTCGGGGTTGTCCACGGCCTCGGTGTTGACCTCGACGACGGTCCCGCTGACCGGGGAGTACAGCTCGGACACGGACTTGGTGGACTCGATCTCGCCCACCACGGAGCCGGCCTCGACGGTCGCGCCCACCTCGGGCAGCTCCAGGTAGACGACGTCGCCGAGCGCCTCGGCCGCGACGTCGGTCACGCCGATGACGGCAGGGGTGGACCCGTCCAGCCATTCGTGCTCGGTGGTGTACTTCAGGTTCTCGGGGAAGTCGGCCATGACAGCTCCTTGCGGTTCTGAGGAGGGAGGGGGTTCAGTTCTGGGGACGACGGTAGAACGGCACGGGCACGACCACGAACGGTTCGGCCCGCCCGCGCACGTCGACCGCGAGCTCGGTGCCCTCGGCCGACACCTCGGGCGTCACGTAGGCCAGCGCGATCGGGTAGCCGAGCGTCGGTGACGGAGCACCGGAGGTGACCCGGCCCACGCGCGTGCCCGGCTCGGTGCCCTCGCCCCGCAGCACCACGTCGTACTCCGCGCGTGCGGGGCGCCGGCCCTCGCCGCGCAGCCCCACGAGCACGCGGGCGGGCGCCGAACCCTTGCGCGCCGCCAGGGCGTCCCGGCCGACGAAGGGGATCGGCGTACCGTCCTCCGTCTCCTTGTCGAGGCGCACCACACGGCCCAGACCTGCCTCGAAGGGCGTGGTCGTGGTGTCGAGCTCGTGACCGTACAGCGGCATGCCGGCCTCCAGGCGCAGCGAGTCGCGGGCCGAGAGACCGGCCGGCACCAGGCCGAACGGCTCGCCGGCGGTGCGCAGCGCACGCCAGAGGGCGACGGCGTGCCCGGCGGGGACCCAGATCTCGAACCCGTCCTCACCCGTGTACCCGGTCCGGCCGACGAGCACCGGCTCGCCCTCGAACCGCATGCCCATGCAGGCGTAGTACTTGAGGTCGGCGAACGCGGTGCCGCCGGAGATCTCGGCGTCCTCCACGAGACCGGCGGTGGCACGCATGATCTCCGCGGCGCGCGGCCCCTGGACGGCGACGAGCGCCTGGCCGGGCTGGATGTCGTCGAGGGTCACGTCGAAGCCGGCCGTCCGCTCCCGGAAGGCGGCCAGGACGAGCGCGGCGTTGGCGGCGTTCGCGACGACCGAGTACACGCCGGGGGCCTTGTGGTAGACGATCAGGTCGTCCAGCACGCTGCCGTCCTCGGCGCAGATCATCGAGTAGCGCGCACCCATCTGGCGCACCTTGGAGATCCAGCCGACGAGCGCATGGTCGAGGAACGCCGCGGCGCCGGGCCCGGTCACCTCGATGTTGCCCATGTGCGACAGGTCGAACAACCCGGCGGCCTCGCGGACCGCGCGGTGCTCGGCCAGGTCGGACGTGTACCGCAGCGGCATGAGCCAGCCGCCGAAGGGTGTCATCGAGGCGCCGAGCGCCACGTGCTCGTCGTGGAGCGGGGTCGTGCGGTCCTCACCCATGGATCAATCCTCTCGTCGGCGGCGTGCCGGACGCGCGGGCCACCCGAGTGACCCGCGCGTCCGGCAACCCCGGCTTGGTCTGGCAGGTCACTCGGCGAAGGCCTCGACCGGCGGGCAGGCGCACACGAGGTTGCGGTCGCCCTTGGCGCCGTCGATGCGACGCACCGGCGGCCAGTACTTGGTCGCGCGCAGCGACGCGACGGGGAACGCCGCCAGCTCGCGCGAGTACGGCTTGTCCCACTCGTCCGCCACGACCGACGCCGCCGTGTGCGGCGCGTTGTGCAGCGGGTTGTCGTCGCGCGGCCAGGTGCCCGCGCCGACGGCGTCGATCTCGCCGCGGATGGCGATCATCGCGTCGATGAACCGGTCGAGCTCCGCCAGGTCCTCCGACTCGGTGGGCTCCACCATGAGCGTGCCCGGCACGGGGAACGCGAGCGTGGGCGCGTGGAAGCCGTAGTCCATGAGCCGCTTGGAGACGTCCTCGGCGGTCACCCCGGTCTCGGCGGTGATCTTGCGCAGGTCGAGGATGCACTCGTGGGCCACCAGCCCGTTGGGGCCCGTGTAGAGCACGGGGAAGTGCGGGTCGAGGCGGCTCGCCACGTAGTTGGCGGTCAGGACGGCGGCCTTGGTCGCCTCGGTCAGGCCGTCCGGCCCCATCAGGGCCACGTAGGCGTACGAGATCGGCAGGATGCCGGCCGAGCCGTAGCGCGTGGCGGACACCGGGGTGCCACCGGAGCCGGAGCCGGCGTCCAGGCCCGGCGTCGGGTCACCCGGCAGGAACGGCACCAGGTGCTCGGCCACCGCGACCGGGCCGACGCCCGGGCCGCCGCCGCCGTGCGGGATGCAGAACGTCTTGTGCAGGTTCAGGTGCGAGACGTCGCCGCCGAACTCTCCCGGCCGGGCCAGGCCCACCAGCGCGTTCAGGTTGGCGCCGTCGATGTATACCTGGCCGCCGGCCTCGTGCACCAGGTCGCAGACCTCGCGCACGTGCTCCTCGTACACGCCGTGCGTGGACGGGTAGGTGATCATGATCCCCGCGACCTGGGCGCCGTGCTGGTCGAGCTTGGCGCGCAGGTCGTCGAGCAGGATCTCGCCGTCGTCGGCCGTGGCCACGACCACGACGCGCAGGCCCGCGAGCGCCGCCGACGCCGCGTTGGTGCCGTGCGCGGAGGCCGGGATCAGCACGATGTCGCGGTGCTCCTCGCCGCGGGAGGCGTGGTACCCCTTGATCGCGAGCAGGCCGGCGAACTCGCCCTGGCTGCCGGCGTTCGGCTGCACGGAGACGGCGGCGTAGCCGGTGATCTCGGCGAGCTGCGCCTCCAGCGCGGTGACGAGCTCGGTGTAGCCCTGCGTCTGGTCGACGGGGGCGTACGGGTGGATGTCCGCGAAGCCGGGCCAGGAGATGGCCTCCATCTCGGCGGTCGCGTTGAGCTTCATGGTGCAGGAGCCCAGCGGGATCATCGTGCGGTCCAGCGCCAGGTCCTTGTCCGAGAGCTTGCGCAGGTAGCGCAGCATGCTGGTCTCGGAGCGGTGGCTGTGGAAGATCGGGTGCGTCAGGTACGCCGTCGTCCGGGTCAGCTCCGCGGGCAGGGTCCCGCCGGCCTCCACGGTGGGCGCCGGGGCCAGGCCCAGCACGTCCAGGATCGTGGCCGCGACGGTCTCGACGTCCGCGGGCGTCGTGGTCTCGTCCGTGCTGATCTGCACGTGGTCGGCGTCGGGCACGAAGAGGTTGTAGCCCGCGTCGGCGGCGGCCCGCGCGATCTCCTGGGCCTTGCCCGGGACCACGGCGCGCACGGTGTCGAAGAACGTGTCGTGCTCGATGGTGACGCCGGCGGTCCGCAGGGCGGCGGCCAGGGTCACGGCCCGGGTCCGGACGCGCTCGGCGATCGCCCGCAGTCCCTCGGGTCCGTGGTAGACCGCGTACATGCTGGCCACGATGGCGAGCAGGGCCTGGGCCGTGCAGATGTTGCTCGTGGCCTTCTCCCGCCGGATGTGCTGCTCGCGGGTGGCCAGGGCGAGGCGGTATCCGGCGGCACCGTCGACGTCGATCGAGACGCCGACCAGCCGGCCGGGGAGCTGCCGCTCCAGGCCCTTCTTCACCGCCATGTAGGCGGCGTGCGGGCCGCCGTAGAACAGCGGGACGCCGAAGCGCTGGGCGGAGCCCACGGAGATGTCGGCGCCAAGCTCCCCCGGGCTGACCAGCAGCGTCAGGGCGAGCAGGTCGGTCGCGACGGTGACGAGCGCCCCGGCCTCCTTGGCCTCGGCGACCACGCCGCGCGCGTCGAGCACCCGGCCCGACGCGCCCGCCTGCTGGACCACCACGCCGACGAGCTGGCCGGCGGGGAGCGTCGCACCGTCCGCCACGGCCTGGTCGAGGCCTGCGCGCAGGCCGTGCGTGAGGTCCGCGACCACGACGGGGAGGCCGATCGCCTCGGCGCGTCCGCGCGCGACGGCGAGCGACTGGCCGAACAGGTCGGCGTCCAGGACGACGTAGCCCTCCTTCGCGCGCGAGGCACGCCACATCAGCGCGACGGCCTCGGCGACGGCGCTGGCCTCGTCGAGCAGGGAGGCGTTGGCGATCTCGAGGCCCGTGAGGTCCTCGACCGCGGTCTGGAAGTTGAGGAGCGCCTCGAGCCGGCCCTGGCTGATCTCGGGCTGGTAGGGCGTGTAGGCCGTGTACCAGGCGGGCGACTCCAGCACGTTGCGCCGGATGACGGCGGGCGTGTGCGTGCCGTAGAAGCCCTGACCGATGAGCTGGGTCTTGACCTGGTTCCGGCCCGCGAGCTCACGGAGGTGGGCGAGCACCTCGGCCTCGGTGCGGGCGGCCGGCAGGTTCAGGGGCACCTGGGTGCGGATCGCCTTGGGGACCGCCCGGTCCACGAGGGTGTCCATCGTGTCGATGCCGAGCTGGTCCAGCATGGTACGGACCTCACGGCCGCGCGGGCCGAGGTGCCGGTCGGCGAAGACGTCGGGGTTGTGGGGCGTGCTCACGGCGGGCTCCTGGCTGTCCGAGGGCGTGGGGACGACTGCGGTCCCTCCCCGCTCTGTCATCGGACGCAGCGCGTCGACCTGAGAGTTTTGCCGGTCCGCCTTCCCTCGCGGGACGGGGCGCGCCGGCTTGCACCGTCGGTGGAGCCCTCCTGCCCGACGGCGGGACGGCTCGCTTTCCAGAGTTGCCTCACCGTGGCGGTACTGGGGCCTGAGAGATTCCCGGGGAGGGGTTTGCTCCTTCGGCGCCGGCTGCGGCGTCGTCGTGGGACGGCGGCGCGGACCGGACTCTCCCGTCGCGGTTGATGGCGGCGTGTTCTGTTGTACGGCCAAGCCTACTGTGAGCCGGGCCGCCTTCTGGCCGGAGCGGCTACCCCAGGTCGATCTCGCGGGCCGCGGCGACCATCTCGTCCACGACGGCGCGCACGATGGGACCGGGTTCGTGCCGGTTCTGCCGGTGCCGCACCACGAGCCGCCGCGAGCCGAGACCGGCCAGGGCGACCACGGCCACGCCGTCGGGCACCTCCTGCTGCAGGGCCAGCGCGGGCAGCATCGCAATGCCCTGGCCGGCGGCGACGAGCGAGATCGCGGTGTCGAAGTCGTTGTAGGAGTGGCGCATCTCGAACGTCGTGCCGAGCTGGGCCGCCAGGCGGGTGGAGGCGCGCTCGGCCGCCGACCCGGCCTGCGGGCCCACCCACGTGAGTGCGGCCAGGTCGTCGAGGCGCTCGGGCTCGGGCAGGCTCGTCGGCACCACGATGCGCCACGGCTCGTCGAGCAGGGGCACGTCGTGGGCACCGCGCGGGGCGGGCGCGTCGACCTCGACGTCGCGCTCCAGCACCACCGCGTCCAGGTCACCGGCCCGCAGCCGGCGGACGGAGTCGGTGGGGTCGTACTCCTGGACGTCGACCTCGATGTGCGGGTGGCGCTCCCCGAGCGACACGAGCACCGGCGCGACCACCGTGCGGATCGCCGTCTGGATGGACCCGACGGACACCCGGCCCGTGAGCTCGCCCTCCAGGGCGGCCACGGCTTGCCGGGCCTGGACCAGCTCGGCCTCGATCCGCTCGGCGGCCTCCGCGAGCACGCGGCCGGCCGGCGTGAGCGTGACTCCCCGGGGCCCCCGGTCGAGGACGTCGATGCCTTCCTCCGCCTCGAGCCGGGCGATCTGCTGCGAGACGGCGGAGGGGGTGACGTGCAGCAGGTCCGCTGCTGCGAGCACCCCTCCGGCACGGTGCACGGCGAGCAGGAAAGCGAGTCTTCGCGGGTCGGTGGCCATGTAGCGATGCTACATCCCGGAGTCACGAACATTCGATTGTGCTGAACGCAGGGTGTGCCTCATGCTTGATCCTGGCGGCGGGCGGACCAGTTCCGGACCGAGACCGCCGAACCCCTGCACGGATCCCCGGCAATCGACCTCCGGGCGATCCTCGAATCGTTTCGAAACACATCCCCAGGAGTATCACCATGTCCCTCATGCTGGTCGTCACCGCCCTCGGCTGGGTCGGCGCTCTCGCCGGCCTCGTGGCCTACGCCATGGTCAGCCGCGGGCGCTGGAGCGCCGACTCGCTCGCGTTCCAGTGCACGAACGTGCTGGCGGCCGGGACACTGCTGACCGTGGCGGCGGTGAACGGCATCTGGCCGTCCGCGGCGTCCAACATCGCCGCCATCCTGATCGGTGCGAACGCGCTCTTCACGGTGTTCCGCGCCAAGCGGCGCGCGGCGGGCGAGGCGGCCACGCTGTCCGTCGTCGAGAACACCGTCGTCGAGAACACCGCAGCGCAGGAGCCGGCGCAGACCGCGGAGCGGCCCGTCGTCACGCACCGGGCCTACGCCGAGGCTGCCTGACCCGTCCGGGGTCGCCTGGCCCTGTCCGGGGTCGCCCGGCTCCCTGTCCGGCGCGGAGCGGCCTTGCGTCCCGCGCCGGATGTGGTGCGCTGGAACCATGAACCCGCGCATCCGACAGGTGGTGCTGGACACCACCGACGCCCGCGCTCTCGCCGAGTTCTACCGGGAGCTCTTCGGCCTGCACTACCGTCCGGGTGACGAGCCGCCGCCCGAGGACGAGCCGGACCCGAAGGGCCGCGACTGGCTCGTCCTGCGGAACGACGACGGCGTGGCCCTCGCGTTCCAGCAGGTCGACGAGCTGCCACGATCCACCTGGCCCGAACCCGGCGTGCCGCAGCAGCTCCACCTCGACACTACGGTGCCCGACGTCGCCGCCCTCGCGGCGGCACGGGACCGCGCCGTCGCCCTGGGTGCGACCCTCCTCCACGACCGGTCGGACGACCCGGACGAGCCGCTCCACGTCCTCGCGGACCCGATGGGACATCCGTTCTGCGTCTTCGTCGGCTGACCTCGGCCGGCCGCCTCAGCGGACGTCGAAGTCCGCCACGAGGGCCCGGTGGTCCGAGACGCCCGTGTCGACCGCCCGGCCGGCGACGGACCGGACCCGGCTCTCGCCCGGCGCCTCGTCCAGCAGGATGTGGTCGATCTGGAACCGCGGGTCGTGGCGGGGAAACGTGTCGGCCGTGGCGAGCGACCGCCACCCGGTGAGGTCCGCGGGTGCCGGTGCGCGGAGGTTGAAGTCCCCGAGGACGACCAGCGGCCGGGACAGTGCCGTGAGCCACTGCCGGAGGCGGGCGAGCTGACGATCCGCGTGCCGTTCGCCGGGACTCCCCGGGCGGTACCCGGCTGCGCGCCGCGCCAGACCGCCCGCCCAGGTCACCGTCGGGAACCGGTACACGCTCAGGTGCGTGCAGACCACCGTGAGCGGGCCCGACGGCGCGTCGACCTGCGCCGCGAGCGCTACCCGGGGTTCGTCGGCGCCGAGCTGCACCCGGCCCCAGACCCACGGCGTGGCCGGGGGCAGGAGCAGCACGCGCCAGTGCCGCACGGGAAAGCGGGAGAGCAGGGCGACGCCGTAGCCCGGGGTCTCGGGAGGCTCCGCGGCACGGGCCCGGCGGCGCACGCCGGGGTAGCGGAAAGGACCGGTGAGCGCCGGCAGGAACCGGTGGTCGACCGCGCCCGCCGTCGTCGCGCAGAGCCTGGCCTGGTCCACTCCCCCGGACCGCGCCTGCCGCCGGTCCACCTCCTGCAGCGCGACCACGTCGGCGTCGAGCGCCGCGACGGCGTCCGCCAGGCGGTGGTTGTCGACGCGGCCGTCCGGGCCGAGCCCGTGCTGGACGTTGAAGGTGGCGACGCGCACCTGCGTCATTCGCTCTCTGCGATCTTGCGGGTCTGCCGGTCGATCTCCACCGGGTCCATCCCGCGTTCCCGGAGCAGCGCGTCGACCTTGGCCTCGAGACGCTGGTCACCCTCGCGCGACTGGGAGGAACCCCAGAAGTAGAACAGCCCGAGCCCCGCCGCCTGCCAGATGAGCTGGAGAAACTCGGACTGCCAGTTCTCGAACGTCGAGGCGAGGAAGTCGGGCCAGTACTCGACCCAGGAGAACGGGAGCCCCTGGTCGCTCGCCTCGTTGCCGAACCTGATCGCCTGGAACACGAACTGTCCGACCCAGGACACCAGGAAGAACGCCCCGGTGACCAGTCCGAACGAGTAGGCCTTCCAGAACACCGGACGAGATCTCGCCTCGTCGGTCCTCGCGTCGCTCATCACGCCTCCTGGCCGTCGCCGGTGGGCGTCCCCGCACGTGGGACGCCTGTCCCCCCAACGTAGGCCGGTACGTCAGTCGACGCCCGGCAGAACCGGGTCGCTCAGGAACGCGTCGATCGCCTCCTGCGTCGGGAAGACGGTCACGCCGGGCCCGGAGAAGAGGCGCACCAGGGTCTGCGCGATGTCCCGCACGGCGATGTTCGCCAGGTTGGACGCCTGCCGCAGGCGTTCGAACGCCTCCTCCTCCTCGATCCCGTACACCACCATGAGCACGCCCTTGGCCTGCTCGATCACCGCCCGGCGCTCGGCCGACGCCTGGATCGAGGCGGTCGCCTCACGTGCCGCGGCCTCGCGGTGCGACTCGGTGACGTCGATGAAGTAGCCGAACAGCTCGACCACCCGCCCCGTCGCAGGGTCACGCCGCCCCTGGCCCGTCACGGCCAGGGTCCGCGTCGCACCGTGCGCGTCCCGGATCCGGTGCACGGAGCTGAACGGCTGCCCGGTCTCGGCAGCACGCCGCAGGACCCCGTCCACGCGGGCCCTGTCGTCCGGGTGCTTGTGGGACAGCATGAGCGGCGTGGTCGGCACGATCTGCCCGGGCTCGAACCCGTGCATCACGTACACCTCGTCGGACCACGCCCACTCCCCTGTCGCCAGGTCGAGCCGGTACCGCCCGACGGGCGGACGGCTTCCGCCGACGAGCGCTTCCTCGATGGCGCCGTCGAACACGCGCTCGACAGGGGGCTGTCCAGAGCTCACGAGGTTCCTCCCGGGGGCAGGTTCGCGGTTGGTGATCGAAGAGTACGGGACGTGCGACCCGTGAGCGGCACGGATAGCGTGGACGGCAGGTCGAGAAGTGGCCGTCGCGTCGGTTGGACATGCCCGCAGGACGACGGAGGACTCCATGAGCCAGGACCAGCCCTTTCCCCCGCAGCAGCAGGACCCGCCCGGTACGACCGACCGGATGGTGCCCACGCCGGACCACGGCGAGGCGAGCTATGTCGGCAGCGAGAAGCTGGTCGGCTACAAGGCGCTGGTCACCGGTGGCGACTCCGGGATCGGGCGGGCGGTCGCCATCGCCTTCGCCCGCGAGGGCGCCGACGTCGCCCTCTCCTACCTCCCGGAGGAGGAGAAGGACGCACGGACGACGGCGGAATGGGTGCACCGCGCGGGCCGGCAGTGCGCCCTGCTGCCGGGCGACCTGCGGGACGAGGCCACGGCGCGTGGTGTCGCCCATCGCGCCGCCGGGGAGCTGGGCGGCCTGGACGTGCTGGTGAACAACGCCGGGTACCAGATGGCGCGGCGCGAGTCGGTCGAGGACGTGACCACCGACGAGCTGGACCGGGTGCTCAAGACCAACCTGTACGCGCTGTTCTGGTTGACGCAGTCCGCGCTCGGGCACCTCGGCGAGGGCAGCGCGATCATCAACAACTCGTCGATCCAGGCCTACCAGCCGTCGACCTCGCTGCTCGACTACGCCGCCACCAAGGCGGCCATCAACAACATCACCGTCAACCTCGCCGCGGAGCTCGGGCCGCGCGGCATCCGCGTGAACGCGGTGGCCCCGGGTCCCATCTGGACTCCCCTGCAACCGGCCACGCAGCCCGAGGAGAAGGTCGCGTCGTTCGGCGCCGACACCCCGCTCGGCCGTGCCGGCCAGCCGGCCGAGGTGGCACCCGCGTTCGTCTTCCTGGCGTCGCCGGTGACGGCGTCGTACGTCTCCGGCACGGTGCTGGGTGTGACGGGCGGGCGCCCGGTGTTCTAGCCCGGTGTTCTAGCCCGCCGCCGGCGCCAGGACCTCGACCGTCCCGTGCTCGCCGTCCACGCGGACCCGGTCCCCGGTGTGCAGCAGCATGGTCGCGTTGCCGCACCCCACGACGGCGGGGATACCCAGCTCTCGGGCCACGATCGCGGCGTGCGAGAGGGGTGCGCCCACGTCGGTGACGACGGCGCCCGCGCGGGGGAAGAGGGGTGTCCAGCCCACGTTCGTCACGGTCGTGACGAGGATCTCCCCCGGCTGCAGCGCGGCGCCGTCGTCCACCGAGGGCACCACCCGGACCACCCCTTCGACCACACCCGCCGCACCGGGGAACCCGCGGACCACGTCGCTCGCCGGAGCCGCCTCGCCGTGTTCGTCGAACACGTCGGTACGGCGCGCCGGGTCCGCCGCCCACCGCACCGGGTCGAACCTGCCGCGGATCACGGCGGGGTAGGCGGGCAGGTCGCGGTACTGCTGGTACGTGGCCCGGCGGACGGCGACGCGCTCGCGGGGCGGGGCGCCGCCGTCGAGCACCTGGAGCAGCTCGCCGACGTCGAGGAAGAAGACGTCGTCGCCCAGCCCCGTGAGCTCGCCGGCGCGCACCGCGAAGACGCGCAGCGCCCAGAACGTGCGGATCACCTCGGAGCGCGCGATCTCGCGGTCGCGCGCGTTCCGCGCCCACCGGTCGAACTTCTTCCGCACGGACGCCGCCGTGCGGGCCGAGCGCTGCTCCAGCCGCGCCCATGCGGCAGCACGAGCCTCCTCCTGCCGGGCGAGCAGCGCGTCGACGTCGGTCTCCGCCGCCGCGGCGAGCTGCCGGCCGAGCCAGTCCGGATCCTCGGCGGGGCGCGGCACGGACACCTCGAACTCGTCGACGCACCGGTGCCCGTAGCGGGACACGTAGGTCTCCGCGTCGAGCTCGCCCAGCGCCACCCGCCGCAGGCCGAGCAGCGTGTCCATGCTGGCCAGCCCCCGGGTACCGGTCGACAGCCCGGACGTCAGCGTCTCGGTGTCCACGTCACCGAGCAGCGGCCTCAGGTCCCTGCGCAGGGTCAGGAGCGCCGTGCCGTCCTGCCGGCTCGCCCCGCGCAGCGCCCGGGAGGACTCGACCAGGTAGGGACCGAGCTCCCTGCGCCAGAAGGCCGCCAGCTCCTGCCGCCCGGCCGTCTCGGCCGCGCGCCGGCGCAGGGTGGTGCCCCGCTCCTCCGCGGTGGCCAGGAAGCTCGGCAGCGCGCGCACGTCGCGCACCAGCGACGTGAGGTTGCGCCACACCATCGGCAGCAGCCGGCGGAACAGCTCCCCGCGGCCGATCGGGGCCACGGGAATCTCCGGCTGACCCGGGAGCCGCCCGAACACCTCCCGGTACGCGGCGTCGATCGTCTTCTGCATCCCGAGGGCGCGGGCGACCGTCTCGGTGGTGCTCAGGTTCATGTAGAACCGGCCGCCGATGGTCCCGTAGGCCGGCACACCGATGTCCGTCTCGGCCATCGCGTGCCGCATGAAGATCTGCACGAGCGACCAGGTCAGCGGCGTCATCACGCTCGGCAGGGCCTCGCCCAGGTTCGCGTTCGTCCACAGGAAGTCGCCGAGCAGGCTGTCGTTCCACACCTCCGTCATGGGCGCCCGACCGGCGGCTCCGGTGACGGGTCGGGCCTGGAGCAGGGCCGGGACACCGTCGTGCAGCGCCCACTCCACGTCCATGGGCGCGCCGTAGAGCTCCTCGATGCGGACGCCGAGCGCGGCGAGACCCGCCGCCTGCTCGTCGGTGAGCGACGGGCGGTCCCGGAGCGCAGCAGGCACCGGCTCGTCCCGTGTGCCGCCGGCCGTCCGGACGGTGCGGACGTCCTTGGTGCTCACCGTGCGCTCCACCGCTCCGCCGACCCGGGCCACGAGGAACGTGTCCGGCGTGACGTGCCCGCCGACCACCGCCTCGCCCAGGCCCCATGCCGCGTTGATCAGCACGCGGTCCCGTGACCCCGTCATCGGGTCGACGGTGAACAGGATGCCCGCTGCGTCGGCGTCGACCAGGAGCTGCACGACCACCGCGAGCGCGACCTCGTCGGCGGGGATGCCGTGCCGCGCGCGGTACCCGATCGCGCGCGCCGTCCACAGGGACGCCCAGCAGTCGCGTACCGCGCGGAGCAGCGCGTCCTCGCCCCGGATGTTCAGGAACGAGTCCTGCTGGCCGGCGAAGGACATGCCCGGCAGGTCCTCGGCCGTGGCGGACGACCGGACGGCGACGAACGGGCCGGCGTCGCCGGCCGCGGCGGGTGCGGCGGGTGCGGCGGGTGCGGCGGACGCGGCGGACGCGGCCGGGGCGGTGGGTGCGCCGTCCGCCATGGCGGGTGTGCCGGGCGCCGGAGCAGGTGTGCCGCCAGCCGTGGCGGGTGTGCCGGGCGCCGGAGCGGCCGCGCCGTGCAGGCCCCGGTACGCCGCCCGGACGGCCTCGTCCACGGCCCCCGGGATCTCCAGGGCCGCGAACACGGCGGCGATCCGGGCCGCGGCGACCGCGTGGGTCTCGGGTCGCTCGGGGTCCACGTCGCGGGTCGCCGCGACGATCTCCCGCTGCGGCGCACCCGCGACGGCCGCGCGGTAGGCGTCGGTGGTGACGTGGAACCCGCCGGGCACGGGCAGCCCGGCCGCAGCGAGACGGGCGAGCGAGGATCCCTTGCCCCCGGTCGCGGCCAGCTCCACCGCCCCGGGGTCCGCGAGGGGCAGCGTGAACGAGTGCGTGACGTCGATGCTCACGAGGGCTCTCCTTCGTCCGGCGGAAGGTCGTCGCCGAGCGACTCCCGCAGCTTGGCCCGCGCGATCGCGTAGGCCCGGTCGACGAACTGGCGGGTGGCGTCCGCGCAGACCACACGGTCCGCCTCGGACGGCTCACGCTCCGGCGCGAGCGCACGGACGAGCATGTCGGCGACGAGCTCGCCGGTGCGCTCGTCGGACACCCGGAGGGAGTCGGGCATCATCCGCAGGGAGAACAGAGAACCGTGCAGCACGGCGGCGATCACCGTGAGGTGGTCCTCGACGTTCAGGTCAGCACGCGCCATGCTGTGCTTCCCGAGCGTGGCGAGATACTCACCGAACGGGACCACCATCTCGGGCGTCGTGGTGCTCGTGCGCTTGCGGGCCACCAGCTTGCCGAGCACGGCCGAGTCCTGCACCAGCGCGGCCTGCAGCAGCGGGCGGCGGTGGATCTCGCGCGCCAGGTGACCGAACAGACCAGGGAGGGTCGCGGTCTCCGGATGATCCCGCAGCTCCCGGCGCACCGCGCCGATCATCTGGGCCCGATCCCACCGCATGAGCGCGGCGAACAGCTCCTCGCGACTGCTCCAGTGCAGGTAGATGGTGCCCTTGGCGACTCCGGCGAGCCGGGCGACGTCATCGATGGTGGTCTTGTCGTAGCCCCAGCGGAGAACCAGCTCCGTGGCCGCGGCGAGGATCCGCTCCGCACGCTCGGCACGCCGGCGCGCAGCTGCCGGGCGCCTGGTGGTCTGTGTGGCCTCCATGCCGTCGCCCTCCTGCCGATCCTGAAAATATGACCAGATCCGTTCATCTGGTCACGGATGCACGGTAACCTCCGCGCGCCGAGACCGTCAATGTGCCGTGACCTGCCGGTTCGGAGCGGGGCGCGAGCTGTGGAACCTTTCGACCCACCACTGACGAAGCACCCTCGCGGGGGTCAGTCGCTCTCGGTAGACATCGTCTACACAGAGCAACGCACCCTCGCGGGACAAGCCGCCGCGGCACCCGAGCGAACCCGCCACCCGGAGCCCCGCACGACAAGAACGCCTCCGCCCGGCCGCGTCGAACGACACGGCCGGGCGGAGGCGCTCAGGGGAAAGCCGGGGTCAGCCGACCGTCACGTTCACCGACGCCTGAGACGGCGCCTGGAGGCTCGTGCCCGGGTACTTCGCGATCCACCTGCCGGTCGCACTCGCGGAGACCGACGTCGAGTAGGTGCCGTTCGAGCCCGTCGTCACCGTCTTCTTCAGGACCGGCTCCGCCGTGCCCGCGGGATCGAACCAGATCTGCACGGTCGTGTTCGGTGCCGGGCGGTCCTGGGCGCTGCCGCCGCTGACGAGCTGGACCTTGCGGACCCCACCGCTGAGGTTGATGGACTGCGGTCCGGGGACCGATGTCGCGGACGCGGTCACCGTGGTGGTGCTGGCCCGCTTGACCACGATCGTGGTAACCGTCGGGTCCTCGACCAGCACGTCGTGGATGCAGTTGCTGGTGCCGCCCTCGAGGCCGTCCCAGTCCGGCGCCGAGCAGGCCTTCATCTCGTCCCGGATGCCGATGTCGTACACACCTGCCGGGAGCGTCGGGTTGAAGGTCAGCGTCACATGGCTCGTGCCGATGCCGGAGTGCACCAGCTCGCGCTGCATCCGGTAGCCGTTGGGGTAGCTGCCCTCGCCGCGCTGGCTCTCGGCGCTGACCCAGCCGGAGGTCCCGCCGATGGTGAAGCCCAGGCTGCCGACGTCGACCCGGCGGCTCACGGGGGCCAGCCCCACGACGACGTCCTGCGTCATCAGGTGGTCGCCCGCGGTGTAGTCGCCCTGCGTCGCACGGACCTGACCCTGCCGCAACGTCGTGTTGCGCTCACGCTCCGCGGAGGTGATGGTCCACACCGCCCGCGCGCCCGTGTCGGTCTGCGCCATCTCCGCCCGCCACTTGCCGGACCCACCGGGCTTGTGCCGGCTCGTGAAGTAGCCGCGCGAGTCGGTCGTGAGCGTGGCCCGGAGCGCCTCCGGCGCGGAGCCCTCGGGGTCGAAGTACAGCTTGACCTCCTGGCCGGTGGCCGGCTCGTACTCGCCGGTACCGAGGCTCCTGATGTTGGCGGCGCCGTGGACCGAGATCGTCGAGCCCGCGGGTGCGCTCGCCGGCGAGGTCCAGATGAGCGGGATGTTCCGCTGCGCCCGGAAGGGCACCGAGACGGGGGTGTCCGTCTGGATCGGCACCTCGGTGACGCCGCTGGCCGTGGTGATCGCGACCCGGGCGGACAGGCTCACCTCGTAGATCCCCGGTGCGGCGTCGTCGGGCAGCGGGACAGTGGAGGTCCAGGCGTTCGCCGTCCCGGACGGGACGAACTGCTCACCGATGAGCTCCCGGCCGTCCGGGTCGACCATCGTGATCCGTCCCGACTTCATCGCCGCGGACGTCCCGTCGTGCGTGATGGTGAGCGTCCCGGTGATGGAACCGTTCACGGACGACCCCGGCGGCAGCGAGATCTTGGCCGTGACGGCCACGTTCTCCGCCCGTGCGGTCATGGTCGCGGTGCCCGACGGCCCGGGCGAGACCGTCGCCGTCGGCTCCGCGGACACGCTCGGCGCCACGGCGCCGGCCACCATCAGTGCTGCCCCGAGCGCCACACCCAGCGACACCCGCATCCTTGATCTCTTCACGCGCACGCCCCTCGTCCGGGGGACGCGGACGCGTCCCGCCCCAGCGGCATGTTCTCCCGGGCGACCAGGCCCGGCCACGGGAGGCGGTAATGCAACCGGGTGAAATTTTTCGCCCGGTCGGACCTACGCGACAGTTGCGACAATGGGTCGATGCATGCCGACGAACGAGGAGAGTCCACGGCGCAGCGCGCCGACCGGAACTGGAACGAGCTGCTCCAGGAGCTGCGCGTCATGCAGACCGGGGTGCAGATCCTGACAGGCTTCCTGCTGACGCTGCCGTTCCAGTCCCGCTTCTCCGATCTCGACGACTACCAGCGCATCGTCTACCTGATCCTGGTGATCACGTCGGTCGTCGCGACCGCGCTCATCGTGGCGCCGGTCAGCGTGCACCGGTCCCTGTTCCGCAAGCAGATGAAGCGGAACATCGTCACCCTGGCCGACCGGATCACCCGTGCGGCCCTCGGCGTGCTCGCCCTGGTCATGACCGGTGCCACCCTGCTCGTGTTCGACGTCGTGGTCGGACGCACCGCCGGGATCGTCGCCGGGGCGAGCGTGCTCGTCGTGCTGGGCATCCTCTGGGTGGCCTTCCCGGAGGTGCTGCGGCGGCGCCGGTGATCAGAGCGTCTTGTGCCAGGCCACGATGCGGTCCACCGCGCGCGTCACGGTGTCGAGCGACGACGCGAACGACAGCCGCACCCAGTCCCGTCCGTGCTCACCGTCGAAGTCTGTCCCGGGCGTGATGGCGACGTCGGCCTCCGCCAGGAGCCGGGCGCAGTACGTGACGGAGTCCAGGCCGAAGGCGGAGATGTTCCCGTACAGGTAGAAGGCACCGTCGGCGGGCGCGACGGGGCGCCAGCCCAGCTCGCCCAGCCGGTCGAGCAGCAGTGTGCGCGACGCCGCGTACCGGGCCACGTTCTCGGCCGCCGCGGCGTAGCCCTCCGGGGTGAACGCCGCGATGCCGGCCTGCTGCGCCAGCGCGGGCGGGGAGAGCGCCACGTTGCCCGCGAGCGCGTCGACGGGCCCGACGAGCTCGTCGGGCAGCACGAGCCAGCCGAGCCGCCAGCCGGTCATGGCCCAGTACTTGGAGAACGAGTTCACGACGACGGCGCCCTGGCCGGTGAACGTGGCCGCCGTCGCCTGTGCCACCTCGTCCGAGTAGGCGATGCCGTGGTAGATCTCGTCGCTGATCAGGCGCACGTCGTGGTCGGCGCACCAGTCCGCGACCGCCCCCAGCTCGGCGGGCGTGATCATCGTGCCGGTCGGGTTGGCGGGCGAGGCGACCATGACGCCGTCGAGCCCGCCGCCGTAGTACGCCTCGTTCAGCTGCGAGACGGTGGGCTGGTAGCGCGTCTCGGGGCCGCAGTCGAGCTCCACCACCTCGCAGCCCAGCGCCGACAGGATGTTCTTGTACGCGGGGTAGCCGGGTCGGGCGAGCGCCACCCGGTCGCCGACGTCGAACGCCGCGAGGAACGCGAGCACGAAGCCGCCGCTGGATCCCGTGGTGACGGCGATCCGGGCGGGGTCGACGTCGACGTCGTACCAGCGCCGGTAGTGGCCCGCGATCTCCGCCCGCAACGCGGGCACGCCCATCGCCTCGGTGTATCCCAGGTTGCCGTCACGGAGCAGGGCGATGGCCCGCTCCCGCACCACGTCGGACGCCCCGGTCGACGGCTCACCCGCGCACAGGTTGAGCACGTCCGCGCCGGTGGCACGGCGGGCGTTGGCGGCGGCGAGCACCTCCATGACGGCGAACGGGGGCACGTGGGACCGGCGGGAGACCTTCATGCCGCCCATCATCGCCCACTGCGCGGCCCGACGGCGGAACCAGGCGAGGCGCGGCTCACCAGCGCAGGCGGGCGAACGTCATGGACGCGCCGGCGTCGTCGAGCGTGGCCCAGGCGATGCGGTCGCCGTCGACCCCGACCGAGGCCCGCTCCCCCGGCACGGCGAACAGGCTCATCGATCCGCTGGTACCGGTGAGCACGTGCGCGGGTCCCTCTGCCGAGGACCATGCGACGGACTCGCCCGACACGTCCACCGCGTCCGCCGGTGCGCCACCGCGCACCTGGTAGCCAGTGCGCTCCGCCACGTCGACGACGTAGACGACGTCGCCCGAGGCGAACGCCAGCCGCCCGTCGTCGTACCCGACAGCGGACACGGACCCCTCGTCGAGCAACCCGTTCTCGATCGAGAGGAGCGGCGTCACCGCACCCGGCTCGCCGGGCCGGGAGATCAGCTCGAAGACCGTGCTGGTGCCGCTCCCCGCGCCGAGAGCCGGGCCACCCGAGCCCTCGGCGTACGCGACCACGGCGCCGTCCGGCGCGGAACCGACCGCGCAGACTCGGTCGCGGACGCCTGCCAGCAGGTGTGAGAGGTCGGTGACGGCGGCCCCGTGCAGCGTCTTGCGGCAGCCCGGGGCCGGGTTCGCCAGTGCGGTGGTCCACCAGACCGCCTCGCTCGACAACGCGACGGCATCAGCCTCGGCGACCTCCAGCGCGGTCGAGTCGCTGACGGTCACGATGTCACCGTCCTCGTCGAGCAACCGCAGCGCCCACGGGAGGGTTCCGGCGATCTGCGTGTTCGGTGTCTCGAACCAGGCGGCGCGATCCTCCTGCCGGACGAGGCCGACTCCCTGGGGCCAGCGGCCGTCGACCTGACCAGTGGTGGCGACGTCCGAGGTCCGCAACCCCTCCCCGACAGGAGCGATCGCACGCAGCGCCAGCGGTCCGGTGAGCTGATCGCCGTCGAACACCGCTGCGGAGTCGGACCAGCCGACCACGGTGCCGTCACCCAGCGTGGCGGCGTCCGCGGCCATCCGGTCCCCCGCGATCTCGTGGTCCACCGCCACGTCGACGCACGGAGTGACCTCGTGCGCGTCCGCGACCCGGATCACCCCGGCCACCGTGATCGATCCCCACTGCGCCGACATCTCGTCGACCGGTGTGGCACGCGCGGCCCCGTCGAGCGGCCCGTCGCAGACCGCGCCGTCCACCGGCTCGGGGAACGGCAGGTCCGACAGGCCTCCCCGGTCGAGCCCGAGCACGTGCCGCAGCCACTCGCTGCCGGGGAGCGCCACCGGCCCGACCCCAGGAATCTGCACCGGTCCGAGGAGCAGCAGCCCGAGCACCACCGCGAGCCCCCCGGCGGCGACGCCGCGCACCGTCCGCCGACGGCGGACGGCGGACCGGGCGGTCGACAGCACGTCGTGCGCGTCGACCTGGTACCCGGGGATCGCGTCGAGCGCCGACACCGTGAGCAGCGAGCGCAGACGCCCCAGTCCACGGGCGTTCGCGGACTTCACCGAGCCCACCGAGATGCCGAGCTCGTCAGCGACCTGAGCCTCGGACAGATCGAGCAGGTGCCGTAGCACCACGACCCGCCGCTGCCCGGGCGGCAGCGCACGCAGCGCACGGGCCAGCTCGTCCCGGACCGCCACGCCGTGCGCGTGGTCGGGTGCGGGATCGAGCGGCACGACGCCGTCGTCCGTGACGCCGGAGCGCCGGTCCTTGCGCCAGTCGTCGACCCGGAGGTTGAGCAGGATGCGCCGCGCATACGCCCGGGGTTCCCCGGTGCGTGCCTTGGACCACGCGCGGTAGGTGCGCTCGAAGGTGGCCTGGACCAGCTCCTCGGCCCGGTGGGCGTCGCCGGACAACAGGTATGCAGTCCGGTACAGGTACGGTCCCGCCGACGTCACGAACTCCACGAACTCGCCGTCGCGGTCGGGTGCCACCAGCACCCGGGCGCGCGCCGGGTCGACGACGGGCTGCTCGGCGGTCTCCACGTTCATACCGTCCACCACGGGCGAGACGCCGCCGAGGTTGCCTTGCCCTGGGACTCGACTGCGTGCTTCACCCGCCCATCATCCCGGCGTCCGCCGTGCGACAGCACTTTCCGACCGGGCATCATCGGCACTATATTGCCGATATCGGCAATATAGTGCTGCTATGCAGTAAGGAGGCGTCATGGACTGGAACCACCCGGAGCATCTCTTCGGCTCCGGGCTCGAACCCGTCGTGCTCCGCACGCTGTGGCGTGCAGGTGGTCCGATGACGGGAGCCGAGGTTCACCGGGTCGCACGGAAGGGCTCCGTCAGGGGCGTCCGCGAGGCACTGTCACGGCTCGCCCGGCAGGGAATCGTCGTCTCGACGCGTGTCGGACCGGCGTTGACACACGCCCTGAACCAGGAGCATCTCGGCTTCCCAGCAGTTGACGCCGCGTTCCGGGCACTGGATCCCTGGAACCAGTTCCGGTCGCGCGTCAGCGAGGTGATGGCGGAACATGGTCCCGACGATCCTCTATCCGTCACGGTCGCCGTCTTCGGCTCCGTCGCGCGCGGTGAGGCACGGCTCGACTCGGACGTCGACCTGGTGGTGGTCGTCGACGAGGTGGATGACAGTACTCAGAGCCTCGCGGACGAGCTTCGCAGCGCACTCGGCGCGGCCACCGGACAGGCGGTCCAGATCTACCTGACCACACCCGCACGACTTCACGATGCCGTACGCCTGGGGGACCCGATCGTCGACTCCTTCCGATCGGACACTCGTGCCGTGTCCGGACCGGACCTCCGCACGTACCTCCAGGAGCACCCGTAACCCCTCGTCAGCAGCCCCGCACACGGACCATGACCCTCGGCGACATCCGTGTGCGCGCCGCGACCGCACGCAAGTACCAGGAGGTCGGTGAGATGGTCCTCGGCGAGGCACCGGACGAGCGTCAGGTCGCCGCCGGACTGGCTGCCCTTGCCGCCATCGCCGCGTCCGATGCGATCTGCGGCGCCCGGACCGGGCGGTGCGCGATCGGTCAGGATCACGGGCAGGCGGAGGTTCTTCTCGCCACGGTCAATCCGGGCGGCCAGGAGCTCGCGAAACGACTCGCCCGCGTCCTTGCAGAGAAGTCGAACGCGCACTACGGAACGACCTATCTGAGCAGCGCGGAGACCCTGAGCATGATCAGGAGTTCCCGCGCCTTGGTCGACGCGATGGACATCCACCTCGCCTGAGCCGGATCGACACCTTCCCGGGCCGCTTGTGAAAGTTGTAACATGACGCCATGGCGCCGGGATCGCGCGACGACGCAGACAACGACCCCGTCCGCCGGGCCGCGCAGTACCGCGTGGACCGGGAGACGGCCGCGGAACGCGGCGCGCCCGAACCGGACGGCTCCGCTGGGGACGCACCGGAGAACGAGGCCCAGCGGCCCGGCAGCATGACACCCGAGGAGCGCGCCCGTTACGTCGACGTGGTCGTCGACCAGGCGATGCGGCGCGGCGAGTTCGACAACCTGCCCCTGCAGGGCAAGCCGATCCCGGGCCTGACCGGGACCCACGACCCGGACTGGTGGGTGAAGGGCCTGATCGAGCGGGAGAACATCACCGGCGTACTGCCGGCGGCGCAGCTCCGCACGGAGAGCGCCGAGCTGGAGAACAGGCTGGACCTGGAGGTGATGGAGCAGCGCGTCCGGGAGATCGTCGCCGACTTCAACGCCCGCGTCGTCGACGCCCGCCGCCAGCTCCAGGGCGGTCCGCCCGTCGTCACGCCCACCCGCGACGTCGACGAGGAGGTCCGGAAGTGGGCGGAGCGGCGCGCGGCACGGCGGGCGGCGCGCACGGAAGCGACTGCGGCGCCGCCACGTGACCCGACGTCGGGCGACAGGCCGTGGTGGAAGTTCTGGTGAGGACCGTCAGAACCCGTACGTGGTCACGATGACCACCGTGGTCGCCAGCCAGTAGGGCACGGAACCGAGCGCGAACCCGAGCCCCGCGGCCACGGCCATCCGGCCCCACGTCGCCCCGAACCTGCCGGACACCGCACCGGCGGCCATGGCGAGACAGCCGACGATCGTCACGCCCTCCGCCGCTCCCTGCGAGATCAGCATCCCGAGGACGGCCGCGACGATCCCGACGACGACCTCGCCGCGGGCGAGGAACGGGCCGCCCCGGCGGGCCCGGTGGTGCGTCTCCTGGTGCGTTGTCATTGCGCATCGCCCCTCGTGCCCTGCTTCGGTGCGGGCACCTCCGTTCCAGGATCGCACCGGGGCCGTCAGGCCGCCAGGGCCGCGGGAACCTGGGCGTCAGCGCCCGGCGAGCACGTACCCGTCGAACCAGCGTCGCGTCTGGCGCCACACCTGCTCACGCACTGGTGCGGCCGACAGGGTCACGTCGTGCAGCGCGCCGTCGATCCGCACCAGCGTCACGAGCGAACCGACGTCGGGCACCCGCCGCGCGATGCCGATGACGTCCAGCACGGAGTCGGTGCTCCGCATGTCCTCGCTCCACCGCGTGGGCATCGAGCTCCGTGCGCTGAGCAGCACGAGCACCGGCACCTCGATGCCGAGGCCGCGGGCCACCTGATCCTGCCCGCGGAAGATCGCGGCGAGCCAGGCCGGCGTCGGCGCCCACCCGGCGTCGGGGCGCCAGGCCACGTCGTAGTCCCACTCGCCGTCGAACCGCGCCGAGATGGACCGCGCGTACAGCCCCCGATCCAGGTTGACGAGCTGGCTCCGGGGCACCAGCGCGGACTGCACCCGGATACCGGGCTCCATGAGCTTGCGCACCGTCTCGCGCGGCTGGAACTCCAGCCAGGGCGAGTTCAGCACCAGGCCCGCGACCCGCTCCTGGTTGCGGGCCGTCCACAGGCTGACCGTCAGTCCGCCGGTGGAGTGCCCCATGAGCACGAGCTTGCGCTCGGGCTCGTCGGCCCGTCCATGGCCCATGACGTCGAGCGCCGCCTCGATGTCCTCGTCGTACGTCGCCAGGCTGCGGATGTAGCCCGGGGTCTGGCCCTCCCGGATGCTGCGCCCGTAGCGCCGCAGGTCGAGGGCGTGGAACCGCACACCGAGCGACTCCCAGAAGTCCGCCAGGTGCACCTGGAAGAAGTAGTCGAGCCAGCCGTGCACGTACAGCACGTCGACGCCGGCGTCAGGCACCTCGGCCCGCGGCGCCCCGTCGCCCGACGGTTCGGGCGAGCCGTCGGGGTGCGCCCGTCCGCCGCCCCGCAGCCCGAGCCGCCGACCGAGCTCCGACAGCTCCTCCCAGAGGCGCGCCACCTGGGGGTTGTCGGCGCCCACGTGGCGCGAGCGGCGCGACCCGGCGTCGCCAGCCTGGTCGGGCTCCGGCCGCACGCGGCGGACCAGGGTCGCCACCACCTCTGGCTCGTCCTCGTCGGGCGACAGCGGCAGCGTGCGGCGTTCGAAGCCCGGCAGCACGTCGGGCTCCCACGCCGGCTGCGTCGTCGTCCCGTCGTCGGGACCGGGGGAGAGGCTCGTCATCTGACTGACGGTAACCGCAGGTGCGCCCACTCCGCCGGGTAGTCGTCGAGCCAGTCCGCCAGCGACCGCGCGCCGCGCCCCGCCAGGTGCCCGACGTCGGGGCTGACCCGCGCCAGCACACCCGCCTCGATCGCCTGGCACTGGGTGATCCAGTCCTCGACCTCGGCACTGGTGGACCGCGAGAAGAAGGAACGGGCCTGCTCGACGGTCTGCGGCACATACCGGACGGGCCGCCCGATGGCCGCCGAGAGCGTCGCGGCGATCTCGGCGAAGCTCATCGCCTCGGGTCCGGTCAGGTGATATGTACGCCCGGCGTGCCGGCCGGGGTCCTCGTCGAGCAGCACGGCGGTCGCGACGTCGGCCACGTCCTCGTGCGAGACGGAGGCGACGCGGCCTTCGCCCGCGGGTGCGCGGAGCACGGTGCCACCCGGCGCACCGTACGACTCGTCGTGGGCGGCGAACGTCAGGGTGCGGTGGAACATCGAGGTCCGCAGCAGCGTCCAGCGCAGGTCCGTGCCGCGCAGGTACTCCTCGGTGAGCCAGTCGTCGCGCGCGGCGGACGACACGGCGTCGGCCGCAGCACCCACCGACGACACGTAGACCACGTGCCGCACACCCGCCAGCACCGCGGCGTCGATCGCGGCGCGATGCTTGGCGAGCCGCCCGTGCCGCACCTGGCTCGGCACGAGGAACACGGCGTGCGCACCCTCGAACGCGCCGGTCAGAATCCTGGAGGCGGCCTCGGGGGCGGTCCCGGGCGAGAGGTCGGCCGGGAGTGCCACGACCTCTGCCTCCGGCAGCGGCGCGCCGTCGGGCAGGCGGGGTGTGACGCCCCGGCCCGTGACGAGCAGACGCTGCTGACCGCCCGCCGCGGCCACGCGGAAGGCCAGCCTGGATCCGAGGCGGCCGTCGGCCCCGGTGAGCACGACGAGCCGGTCGGGAGACGCGGGCGTCATCCCCTCACGGTAATCGGCCCCCGCCACGTCGGCCGGGTGAACCGGTCGCGGTCAGGCGTCCGACCGTACTCCGAGCTCCGCCCGCACGAAGGCGACGACGCCGTCCGCCGCCGCCTCGATCTCGGCCAGGCACTCCTCGAAGTCGTCGGGACCGCCGTACCAGGGGTCGGCGATGTCCAGCCGGTTCTCCGGCAGCCCCGCGACGGCCGGGTCGAACGACCGGTACATGCGGACCACGGCGCCGTCCCCCCGTTGCAGGTCACGCAGCACGCGCGCGTGCCGGGTGGTCATGGCGAGCACCAGGTCTCGCGAGCCGACGTCGGCCGAGGTCACCTGCCGGGCACGATGGCCGTCGCCCGTCGGGTAGCCGTGCTCGGCCAGGACGGCGCGGGCCCGCGGGTCGACCGGGTTGCCGTGCTCCTCGTCGCTCACACCGGAGGAGTCGACCTCGACGGCGTCGCCCAGGCCGGCGGCCTCGAAGCGGTCGCGGAGCACGATCTCAGCCATGGGGGAGCGGCAGATGTTGCCCGTGCAGACGGTCATCACGCGGTAGGCGGTCACCCGGGGATTCTCCCTGACGCGGGCCGTGCCGGTCACACCGCGCCGGGCCGGTGGCGCGGAGGCACGGGAAAGCCCGCGGGGCGACATCTGTCAGCCGTGCTGGACGAGGGCACGGCACCCGCGGGCTCCGGTGGTCGCGAGAGTTTCGCCACCATGTCCCGTTGCGCCTGACCGATCAGGAAAGCCCCGTGCTGAGCCCCCGGACCGGTGTCGGCGCGAAACGCTTGCGCGTCACGCGACTAGCGCGCGACCACCTCATGGGTCCGATGTGAAATCACTGCTCGGATCACCTCCCTTCTCATGTGCCCACGAACCTACGCCCCGCGCGGGCGCTCGCACAGGTTTTTTCCTCGCGGCGAAATCGGTAGCCCCGAGCACCGGCTCCGGCGACGACTTTCGGCCGGCCGAACCGTCTGCCCTGCATGACGACCCTCACCGTCGACGCCTTCACGACGTCGGCCGACGGCACCCGGATCGCGTACGACCTGACCGGCCCCGTGCCCGGTGCGGCGCCCGCGGTCGTGGTGGTCGACGGCGTGCTCGCGCACCGCCTGCCCGTCATGCGCGCGGTGGCGGCCGAGCTCGAGGACAGGGTCACCACGCTGCGGTACGACCGGAGGGGCCGGGGCGCGAGCGGGGACACGCCCCCGTACAGCGTGGACCGGGAGGTCGACGACATCGCCGCCCTGCTGGAGGTCACGGGCCCGGCGGCGCTCGTGGGCATCGCGTCGGGTGGGTTCCTCGCGCTGCGCGCCGCCGCCGACCTGGGCGCCGGCGTCACCGCGGTGCTCTGCCACGAACCCCCGTACGACGTCGCGAGCGGTGCGGCGCCCGTCGACCCGCGGATGATCGCCGGCGTCGAGGCCTGCGTCGAGGCGGGGGACCGCGGCAGCGCCGTCGAGCTGTTCCTCGACGTCGTGGGCATGCCCTGTCAGCTCGTACCGCGCATGCGGGCCTCGGCGTCGTGGGCGGACCTGGAGGCGATCGCACCGACCATCGCCTATGACGGCCGGGTGCTCGCCGGCATCGCGCTCGGCCGCCGGGCGCTGATGTGCCGCTGGCGTGAGATCGGCCAGCCGGCTCTCGTGGTGGACGGCACCGCGAGCGCCGCCGCGGTGACCACGGCGGCGGACTCGCTCGCGGGTGTGCTGCCGGCGGCACACCGGGTGACGCTGCCGGGGCACGGCGCCGACGTGCCTCCGACGGCGCTGGCGGAGGCGGTGTCGAGCCTGCTCAGAAGGGCCGGCGTGCCGTGACCAGGATGCGCGGGGCCTCGTCGACGAGCGCGTTGCCCGTGGCGAAGTGCATGTGCAGCGCGCGCAGCCCTGCCTCGTGCCGGGCGACGGCCGCCGGGGTGAGCTCGGCGAGCCCGGGCACCTGCCACGCCGCGGTGCGCAGGTACCAGAGCACGGACGACAGGTCGGTGAACGTGCGCGTGCCCGCGTACTCCTGGGCATCGACGATCTCCAGGCCGGAGGCGACGAGCCCGTCGGAGACGACGTCGACGGTGACGGCGTCCGGGTCCCAACCCAGCGGCACACCGAGGGCCTTGTTGAGGGCGATGCCGTCGCGCGTGTCCACCTGCTCGGTGAGGAAGGTCCCGCCCGGCTCCAGCACCCGGCCCACCTCCGCGGGGTCGATGGTGCTGAACCGGCTGAGGACCGCGCTGTACTGACCGTCGAAGAACGGCAGCAGCACGTCCCCCGTCCAGGAGGGCTCGGCACGGCGCACGTCCACGCCGAGCGGCTCCAGGCGGCGCCGGGCCGTGAGGAAGGCGGGCCCGGACTCCGTGGCGGCCGAACCCTTGGGCAGCGGGCCCAGGCCCGCGAAGAAGTCCCCGCTGCCCGTGCCGATGTCCAGCACGGCACCCCGGGAACGGAGCACGAGGTCGCGGGCGAGGGCGGGGTAGTCCCAGCCGGGGGTGTCGACCGTGAGCCGGTCGCCGACGGGGGTCTCGTCGAGACCGCCGGTGAACAGCGCCGCGGGGTTCGACGGGGTCGCGGGAGCGTTGCGCGCCCATTCGATGTGATCCTCGAACGGCGCGTCCGGCGCCGGAGCTGGGGCGATCGAGACGTCAAGCATGGGGGAGATTGTGGCGCAAACTCGGAGCAACGGGCTAACACTGGTGCAATCACGACCGGAGGAGTCGATGTGATGGCGGAACCGTTGCCCGGAACAGGGCTCTCACCTGCGAAGAGACCGGATTCTCTCCGGGTGGTCGGCCTGATGTCCGGCACGTCGCACGACGCCGTCGACGCCGCGGCGTGCGACCTCCGGCTCGACGACGGCACGCTGGTGCTGACGCCGCTGGGCCATCTCTCCGTGCCGTATCCCCGGGCGCTCCGGTCCGAGCTCGTGGCGGCACTGCCTCCGGCGCCGACCACGCTCGAGGCGGTGTGCCGGCTCGACACCGGGATCGGGCAGGCGTTCGCGGACGTCGCGGTGCGTGCCGTGGCCGAGCTGTGCGGCGGGCGGGCCGAGCTGGTGGTCTCGCACGGGCAGACCGTCTTCCACTGGGTGCAGGACACCGCCGTGCGCGGCACGCTGCAGATCGGCGAGGCGGCCTGGATCGCCGAGGCGACAGGACTACCCGTCGTCTCCGGCTTGCGCACCCGCGACGTCGCCGCCGGCGGACAGGGCGCACCGCTGGTCGGTCTGTTCGACGCACTGTGGCTCGCGGGACGGCCCGGCTCGGCCGTCGCGCTCAACCTCGGCGGGATCGCGAACGTGACGGCACGGACGCCGGGCGGGGGAGCGCTCGCCTTCGACACGGGTCCCGCGTGCGCCCTGCTCGACGCCGCCACGCGGCACGTCACCGGCGGCCGGCTCGCCTTCGACGCCGACGGCGCGCTCGCCGCCCGCGGCCACGTGCTCCCCGAGCTGCTGGCACGCCTGCTCGACGAGCCGTACTACGCGCGGGCGGCCCCGAAGTCGACCGGCAAGGAGCTGTTCCACCTCGACTACCTGCTCCATCGCCTGGGGCCGACGCCGCCGTCGGCCGAGGACCTGCTCGCGACCCTGGTGGCACTGACCGCCCGCACGGTCGCGGACACGATCCGGGACGGTGCCACCGAGGTCGTCGCGTCGGGCGGCGGCACGCGCAACCCCGTGCTCATGGCGGCGCTGCGGGAGGAGCTGCCCGGGGTGGCGGTCCGGACCTCGGACGAGCTGGGCGTGCCGAGCCAGGCCAAGGAGGCGCTGGCGTTCGCGGTGCTGGGCTGGCACACCTGGCACGGACTGCCCGGGGTGCTGCCAGGGGCGACGGGGGCGCGGCGGGCGAGCGTGCTGGGGTCGGTGACGCCGGGGGCCGGCGGAGGGTTTCCACCCGGTGCGAGCAGTGGGGTGAGGCGGCCGGGACGACTGGAGATCGCGCGTGGTGGCTGACCGGCACCCCGTCCACCGGGAAGGGGACAGCCGGGGAGAAGTACCCATGACGTCTTTGAAAGGCCGCCCCGGACATGACGAAGGCCCCGACTCAAAGAGCCGGGGCCTTCGTCACAACGTGCGCGAGGGGGGAGTTGAACCCCCACGCCCTTTCGGGCACACGGACCTGAACCGTGCGCGTCTGCCTATTCCGCCACTCGCGCGCTGCTGGATGAACGCTAGCACGTCCCGGACCCCACCTCCGAATCCAAATCCGGTGAAGTGGTTCACGTCCCGCCGCAGGTCTAGTAGCGTGCGGATCCGCCCACGCCTCTCCTCATCGCGCCACCTGAGGGAAGATCGGAGAAGATCCGCAGGACATCCACAGTATTGGAGTCTGCGGGCAGCTACCGGTCTATACGATCTAGGTAGTCTGCCCGGCGCAGACCCTGGAAGGAGGTGGCATGGGCGCCCTGGACCGCTTCGAGAAGAGCGTGGAGCGCATGATGAACAACGCGTTCGCCAAGGTGGGACGTGGCGAGGTGAAGCCAGTCGAACTGGCGAGCAGGCTGCGGCGCGAGCTGGACGACCGTGCCGCGGTCGTCGGACGTGACCGTACCGTCGCACCGAACGAGTTCACCATCGAGCTCGCCCCAGACGACTTCGCCCAGATCGAGGCATGGGGTGCACAGACCCTTGCCGACGAGCTCGCGTCCAACATCACGGCGTACGCCGCGACGCAGCACTACGCGTTCGTCGGCCCCGTGAGCGTCACGTTCGACGAGCAGTACGAGCTGGTGCCCGGCCGCTTCACCGTGCGGTCGCGCAGCGTGCAGGGGAGCGTCGCCCCGGCGACGTCCGGCGCGCCGACCGGACGGCACCCCCTGATCGACATCGACGGTCAGCGGTACCTGCTGACCGGGCCCGTCACCGTCATCGGCCGCGACGCCGAGGCGGACATCGTGGTGGACGACCCGGGTGTCTCCCGCCGCCACCTGGAGATCCGCGTGACACCCGACGGTGTCGTCGCGACCGACATGGGCTCCACCAACGGCCTGTACGTGGAGGGCCACCAGGTCCCGGCCGCGACCCTGCTCGACGGCAACACGATGACCATCGGCCGTACCCGCATCATGTTCTGGACCGGCAGTGCCTCCGGTGCGGACAACGAGGACTGGTGACTGACCCGACATGAGCGAGCTGACGTTCACCCTGCTCCGGCTGGGCTACCTGGTGCTGCTGTGGGTGTTCGTGCTCTCGGCCGTGGCCGTGCTGCGGCGCGACCTGGCCGGGCCACGCACCGCGAGCAGCAGGCGGCGCCGGCCCGAGCTCGCGGGCCCGGCCCCGTCGCCGGCCCCGGGTGGCGGGGCGCCCCGCGCCCCGCAGCGGGGTGGCCCGTCCCGGCTCGTCGTGGTGGCCGGCCCGCTCACGGGTACCACCATCCCGCTCACCTCGTCCGGCGTGCTGATCGGCCGGGCACCCAGCTGCACCCTCGTGCTGGACGACGACTACTCGTCGTCCCGTCACGCACGGATCTTCCCCCAGGGCGGACAGTGGTTCGTGGAGGACCTCGGCTCCACGAACGGCACCTACATCGGTGAGGAGCGGGTCCAGGGCATCGTCCCGCTCGCCCCGGGTGTGGGCGTACAGATCGGACAGTCCGTCGTCGAGCTCCAGGGATGACCACCACGTGACCGTGACCTTGCGGTATGCCGCGCGTTCCGACGTCGGCCTCGTCCGCTCCAACAACCAGGACTCCGCGTACGCGGGTCCCAACCTCCTCGTCGTGGCCGACGGCATGGGCGGGCACGCGGGCGGCGACGTCGCATCCGCGCTGACCATCGCGGCCCTCGTGGGCCTCGACCGGCCCGACCACAGCTCCGACCAGTCGATGTCCGAGCTGGAACGGACCATCGACCGCGCCCGGCAGGACCTCGTCGACGCCACCACGGCCGACCCGGATCTGGCCGGGATGGGCACCACCGTGACCGCGCTGCTGAAGTCGGGCAACACGCTCGCCATGGCCCACCTGGGCGACTCGCGCGCGTACCTGCTGCGGGACGGCGTCCTGGCGCAGGTCACGGTGGACCACACCTTCGTGCAGCACCTGGTCGACACCGGCCGGATCACGCCCGACGAGGCGGAGACCCACCCGCAGCGCAACGTCGTCATGCGCGTGCTGGGCGACTTCGACCTGGACCTCACGCCCGACCTGTCGATCCGTGAGGCCGTGCCCGGCGACCGCTGGATGCTCTGCTCCGACGGCCTGTCCGGGTTCGTGCCGGAGCACGAGATCGCCGAGGTCCTCGCCTCGGTCGCGTCCCCGCAGGACGCCGTCGAGCGGCTCGTCTCGATGTCCATGCGCGCGGGCAGCACCGACAACATCACCGTCGTCGTGGCGGACGTCCTCGACGAGGCCGCCGCAGCCGGCACCACCGCGACCGTCGTTCCCGAGATCGTCGGCTCGGCCGCGCTCGCCGGCGTGACCGCGGCCGGCGGCGACCAGCAGGCACCCACCAGCCTGCCCGGCCCTGGTCCCGGTTCCGGGATCGACGGCGACACCGTGACCGGGTTCGTCCGGGCGCCCGCGCCCGGGGGCGAGCAGGCTGCCGCGGCCCCCGCCGCCGTGAGCGTGCTGTCCGGGGCGGTGGCGCAGGACGGGCTCGCCGACACCCTCGAGCACGCCGTGATCGCGAGCGGCTCCGAGGAGGAGCAGTACCAGCCCGACATCCAGCCGGACGACGAGACGGACGACGAGACCGACGAGGAGTCCGCCACTCCGAAGAAGCGCGCCTGGCTGACCGTGGTCGGTGCGCTGCTGCTCGTCGTCGGGCTCGGCGTGGCCGGCTGGGCCGGTTACCGCTGGACCCAGACCCAGTACTACGTGGGCGAGTCGGACGGCCAGGTCGCGGTGTTCCGCGGCATCCCCGCCACGGCGGGACCCCTGAGCTTCTCGACGCCCGTCGAGCTCACCGGCACCCGGGTCGACGAGCTGCCCGACTTCGTCGCCGACCGGGTGCACGAGACCATCCGGGCCACCTCGCTGGAGGACGCCCGCGGGCGGGCGGACCGCCTCATCGCGGACGCCGCCGCGGAGACCGACCCCTCGCCGTCGCCCACGCCGTCGTCGACCCCGACACCGTCGTCCACGCCGACCCCGAGCGACGAACCGCGCAACGACACGTCGTCCCAGCCGGAGAGCACGGCTGAGAACACTGCTGAGAACACCGCGGACGACGCCGGCCAGGAGAAGAACGGGTGACGGCGCTCCGGCCCGAGGAGGGTGCCCCAGCGCGCATCGCCGAGGCGATCCTGCTCGTCGTCGCGCTGGCGCTCGGCATGGGCGGCATGTGGATGGTCGGTTACTCGCTCGAGGACGGCCTGCCCGAGGGGTTCTGGACCTACACGATCGTGCTGGCCGCACTCGCCTTCACCGCGCACATCGTGCTGCGGCTGCGCGCGCCCTACGCCGATCAGGTGATCCTGCCCGCCGTGGTGCTGCTGAACAGCATCAGCATGGCGACCATCCTGCGTCAGGACCTCGTCGACATCGACGGCGCGAACGCGTCGCGCCACCTCATGTGGACCGCGCTCGGCATCGTGGTCGCCTGCGTCACCCTGTTCGTCATCCGCGACCACCGCAGTCTGCGCCGCCTGACCTACACGGCGATGATCGTCGGCATCGTGCTGGTGATCCTGCCGCTGATCCCCGGCCTCGGCCGAGAGGTCAACGGCGCGCGCATCTGGATCTACATCGGCAGCTTCTCGCTGCAGCCGGCCGAGTTCGCCAAGATCGCGTTCGCCGTGTTCTTCGCGGGCTACCTGGTCGCCAACCGCGACACCCTCGCCCTGGCCGGCAAGAAGTTCCTGGGCCTGCAGCTGCCGCGCCTGCGCGACCTGGGTCCGATCCTCATCGTCTGGGCCGTGTCGCTGGCCGTCCTCATCGGCGAGAAGGACCTGGGAACGTCGCTGCTGTTCTTCGGCCTGTTCGTCGGCATGCTCTACCTCGCCACCGACCGCGTGGGCTGGATCGCCATCGGCCTGCTCATGTTCGCGGTCGGCGCCGTGGTGGCCTGGTCGATCTTCAGCCACGTGCAGCTCCGCGTGAACATCTGGCTGGACGCGCTCAACCCCGAGCTGTCGGACGGTCCGTCCTACCAGCTCGTGCAGGGCCTGTTCGCGATGGCGTACGGCGGCATGTTCGGCGCCGGCTGGGGCGAGGGGTACCCGCAGTACGTGCCGTTCGCGTTCTCCGACTTCATCTACGCCGCCCTCGGCGAGGAGCTCGGCCTCACCGGCCTGCTCGCGATCCTGCTGGTCTACCTGGTGATCGTGCAGCGCGGCCTGCGCCACGCGGTCGGCGTGCGCGACGGCTTCGGCAAGCTGCTCGCCGGCGGGCTCGCGTTCGTGATGGCGCTGCAGCTCTTCGTCGTGGTGGGCGGCATCACCCGCATCATCCCGCTCACCGGCCTGACCCTGCCGTTCATGGCGCAGGGTGGATCGTCACTGCTCGCGAACTGGATCGTCATCGCCCTCATGCTCCGTATCTCCGACGCCGCACGGCGCCCGTCGGCGCTGCCCACCCGCGGTGCCCTCGCCGACCCGGCGCCCGCCGTCGTCGGCGGCGGTGCCATCGAGGTCGGGGGCGGCAGGCCGGTGCAGGCCGAGACCGAGGCGGGCGCCGGACACGGCGGCACGCCCGACGACGCGACCCAGATCGTCCGGGGGGTGGACCGGTGAACGCCACCCTCCGCCGGCTGTCGGGCGTCGTGATGGTCATGTTCCTGGCCCTCATGGTGTCGACCACCTGGATCCAGTTCGTGTCCGCGGAGTCGCTCAACAGCGACGGGCGCAACGTGCGCGGCATCTACAGCGCGCTCGCGCGGGACCGCGGGCCCATCGTCGTGAGTGACGGCAAGGCGATCGTCACGTCCGTGCCCGTCGACGACAACTACAAGTACCAGCGCACCTACTCGGAGGGCGACGGCGGCGCCGCCGCCGTGTACGCACCGGTGACCGGCTACTTCTCGGTCAACGGCACCGTCACCGGGATGGAGCGCTACGCCAACAGCTACCTCGCGGGCGAGGACGACTCCCTGTGGCTCGACCGCCTGCAGAACCTGATCACGGGCGAGGAGGCGCAGGGTTCCTCCGTCGAGCTCACGATCGACCCCGAGGTGCAGAAGGCCGCCTGGGACGCCCTCGGTGACCGCAACGGGGCCGCCGTCGCGCTCGACCCCAAGACCGGGGCGATCCTGGCGATGGTCTCCAAGCCGTCCTACGACCCCAACACGCTCGCGGTGCACGACGCAGGCGAGGCCACGGCTGCCTCGGAGGCGCTGATCAACGACAAGCCGGTGATCGGCAGCGTCGACGGCGAGGAGCGCCGCAGCGTCTACGGGCCGACCATCAACCGCACCATCAACGCCACGTTCCCGCCGGGGTCCACGTTCAAGCTGCTGACCTCCGCCGCGGCGATCGAGTACGACGGCGTGACCCCGGACACCTCGATCCCCGCCCCCGACAGCTACACGCTCCCGGGGACGTCGACGCCGGTGCAGAACTTCGGCGGCGAGAGCTGCTCGAGCACCGGCGAGATGACGCTCAAGGCGGCCCTGGCCATGTCCTGCAACACCGCCTTCCTCGACCTGGCGAACCAGGTCGGCAAGGACGGGATGCAGCAGATGTTCCAGGACTTCGGCTTCACCGAGTCCCTGGAGATCCCGATGACGACGTCGGTCGGTGCCTACCCGGGCCTGATCGGCGGCGAGAACGACGACGACTCCGACGCGCGCATCGCGCTGTCCGGCATGGGGCAGGGCAGCGTGCGCATGACGCCGCTCCAGGTGGCCATGATCTCCGCGGCCATCGCGAACGACGGCGACCTCATGGAGCCCTACCTGATCCAGAGCGTCCGGGACAGCGACCTCGAGCTCGTCAGCCAGACGAAGCCGAGCCGCTACAAGAGCCCGTTCTCGTCGTCCACGGCCGAGGCACTCACCGACATGATGCTCGAGGTCGTCAACGGCGACACCGGCACCGGTTCCGGCGCCCAGATTCCCGGCGTCCAGGTGGCCGGCAAGACCGGTACCGCCGAGGACGACCCGCGGTCGCCCACGCTGTGGTTCACCTCGTTCGCACCGGCCGACGACCCGCAGGTCGCGGTCGCCGTGGTCCTCGAGAACGAGGGCCAGTCCACGAACGAGACGACCGGTGGCGCGCTCGCCAGCCCGATCGCCGCGCAGATCATGCAGGCGGCGATCCAGCAATGAGACCGGTCGAGGGCCTGACGCTCGGCGGGCGCTACACGCTGGTGCGGCGCATCGCCATGGGCGGCATGGGCGAGGTCTGGGTCGCGCGCGACGAGAAGCTCGCGCGCGAGATCGCCGTGAAGGTGCTCCGCGAGGAGTACACGGGCAACGAGGACTTCCTCCGTCGCCTGCGCACGGAGGCCCGGAACTCGTCGGCCCTCGTCCACCCCAACATCGCGCAGATGTTCGACTACGGCGAGGAGCGCGGCGCCGGGTACCTGGTCATGGAGCTGGTCCTGGGCGAGCCTCTCGCCGACCTGCTCGAACGGGAGCCGGTGCTCCAGCCCGCCCGGCTGCTGCCGATCCTCGCCCAGACCGCCCGCGGCCTGCACGCCGCTCACCTCGCCGGCGTGGTGCACCGCGACGTGAAGCCGGGCAACATCCTGCTGGAGCACTCCGGCACCGTGAAGATCACGGACTTCGGCGTCTCGGTCGCGCAGAACCAGGTGCCCATGACGGCCACGGGCATGGTCATGGGCACCGCCCAGTACCTGTCGCCCGAGCAGGCGGTCGGGCAGTCGGCGACGGGTGCCTCCGACATCTACGCCCTCGGTGTCGTGGCCTACGAGGCCACGGCCGGACGTCGCCCGTTCACCGGCCGGACGCCGGTCGACATCGCGATCGCGCACGTCAACGCCCCGGTTCCGCTGCTGCCGACGTCGGTGCACCCGGGCCTGGCGGAGACGATCACCAAGATGCTGGAGAAGGACCCGGCACAGCGCATCTCGTCGGCCGACCAGCTCGCCCGCCACCTCGACATGCTCGCCGCGGAGATCGCGGAGGACCCGTTCGGCAGCTCGCGCTACGCCCGCCGGTCGCGCCGTGAGGGTCAGTCCTCCGCCCAGCGCGCGGGCAACGGCCGCGGTGGCGCCCCGCAGCCCGGACCGTCGCACGCCCGGCGGCAGAGCCCGTTCGGCGCCGGACGGCACACCACGGTGGCCAACGCGCAGTCCGCGCCTCCCGCACCCCAGCAGGGCCCTTCGGCCGGCACCTACGGACCCGGTGCACCGGCGGCCGGTCCCGGCACCCCGGCGGGCGACTACGGATCGGGACAGCACGGATCGGGGGCCTACGGCACCGACTCCGCTGGATACGGCACGACCTCCGGCACCTACGGGACGGATGCCTACGGGCGGCCGTACTCGCCGCCGCCCGGGACGCCAGCAGGCAGCCCGGTCTCCGGGCCGTTCGGCACGGACTCGGCCGGCTATGGCACCGACTCGGCCGGATACGGCACGGACTCCGCCGGGTACGGGTCGGACTCCGCCGGCTACGGCACGACGTCGGGCGCCTACGGGTCCGACGCCTACGGTCAGCCGCACGGCTCGGGGTACGCACCGCCGCCGTCGGCGGGCGGGGCCGGCAACGGCGCGCGGTCCTATCCCTCGCGCCGCGACCTGCACTCGACACGCCAGGACGGACGGCGGGTCCCCCAGCAGGGGCGTTCGGGAGGGCACCCTGGGAAAGGGCGAAATCTGTCGTCCGACATCCAACGGTGGGTGGGCGGGCTCGAGGACCGGTTCGGGGTCCGCGTGTCCTGGCCGCTCGTCGCACTGGTCGCGCTGCTGCTCGTGGTCCTCATCATCACGCTGGTCACCGGGGGTGGCGACGACAGCGCTCTTCAGGAGCCGTGGGGTTCCTCCGAAATCAATGCCGAAACACTGAATTCCCCGGCAGCGGCCGCACTCGCCGCTTCTGGGATGATGCTCCTCAACGAGCCGTATGCCCCGGGGCAGACGGCCATGACATCAAAGGACGTATGAGTGGTGGACAACACGCCCCGCGTACTCGCCGGCCGCTACGAGGTCGGTGAGCTGGTCGGCCGCGGCGGTATGGCCGAGGTTCACATCGGCCACGACACCCGCCTCGGCCGCACGGTGGCGATCAAGGTGCTGCGCTCCGACCTCGCTCGTGACCCGTCCTTCCTGACCCGGTTCCGGCGCGAGGCGCAGTCCGCGGCCGCCCTGAACCACCCCGCGGTGGTCGCCGTGTACGACACGGGGGAGGACATCCACCAGAACGCCGCGGGCGAAGACGTGCACGTGCCCTTCATCGTGATGGAGTACGTGGAGGGTCACACGGTCCGCGACATCCTGACCGACGGCGCCGCGGTGCCGATCGAGGAGGCCGTCGAGATCACCGTCGGCGTGCTCAGCGCGCTGGAGTACTCGCACCACGCCGGCATCGTGCACCGCGACATCAAGCCCGCGAACGTGATGATCACGCCTACCGGCGCGGTCAAGGTGATGGACTTCGGCATCGCCCGCGCCATGGCCGACTCCGCTGCAACGATGACGCAGACGCACGCCGTCATCGGTACCGCCCAGTACCTGTCCCCGGAGCAGGCGCGCGGCGAGCAGGTGGACACCCGGTCCGACCTGTACTCCACCGGCTGCATGCTGTTCGAGCTGCTCACGGGACGTCCGCCGTTCCAGGGCGACTCCCCGGTTGCCGTCGCCTACCAGCACGTGGGGCAGGAGCCGCAGCGGCCGTCCGAGGTGGCCACCGACGTGCCCGAGGTGCTGGACCGCATCACCCTCAAGGCCCTGACCAAGGACCGCGACCAGCGCTACAGCACGGCCGCCGAGTTCCGGCGCGACCTGGAGGCCGCGATGCGCGGCGGCCAGGTCACCGCGCCCATGGTCGGTGCCGGCGCCATGATGGGTGCCACCCAGGTGGCAGGCCCGCCCGCGTACGGCGCCACGCAGGTCATGACGCCGGGGCAGGGCAACTGGGGTCCGGCCACCGCGCAGCAGAGCCCCATCACGCCCGGCGGCGGCTACCCCGGGCCGACCCGCGCCAACCAGGAGCCGGAGAAGAAGAGCCGCGCTCTCATGTGGTGGCTGCTCGGCATCGCCCTGGCCGCGGTCGCGGCGATCGTGATCGCCATGATCGTGAACGGCGGCGGCAACGACGAGCCGACGACGACGCCCGTGCCCACCATCGCGGAGGGCATCTCCGCCGAGGAGGCGCGGGCGCAGATCGAGGCCGCCGGCCTGACGTTCGAGCAGGCCATCGACAAGGAGTCCGAGCTCGAGGAGGGTCAGACGACCGGGACGACCGACCCGACCGCCGGCACAGAGGTGGAGCCGAACTCGACCGTGACGGTGTACGTGGCCGGTGCGCCGGGCCAGGTCACCATCCCCGACCTGAGCGGCCAGAGCGAGGAGTCCGCGCGGGCCACGCTCGAGGGGCTCAACCTCACCGTGGGCGAGAGCCAGACGGAGAACAGCCCGACCGTGCAACAGGGCATGGTCACCAAGACCGAGCCCGGGAGCGGTCAGATCGTCCAGGAGGGCTCGGACGTCAGCCTCTACCTCGCGACCGGCAACACCACGCTCCCGAACGTCGCAGGACAGACGCGTGAAGCGGCCGAGGCGCAGCTCGCCAACCTCGGGCTCGGCACCATCCAGTGGGACACCGAGGAGAGCGACGAGGTCGCGGAGGGCTCGGTCGTCCGCACCGACCCCGAGCCCGGCGACGTTCCGCTGGGTCAGTCGGTCACCGTGTACGTCGCGACCGCGCCGGCCCCGCAGGAGGCCACCGTTCCCGTCGATCTCGTAGGCAAGTCGCTGGAGGATGCTCAGCTGGCCTGCACGGGTGTGCAGATCACCTGTGATCAGGTCGCCGAGGAGCCTTCCGCAATCTTCCCTGAGCCTGGCACGGTCATCCGATCGGATCCGGCGCCTGGGTCCACCGTCAATGTGGGCGACTACGTCAACCTCGTCGTCTCGTCCGGTCCGCCGGAGGACGGTGGCGAGGGAGAAGGCGGCGGGGACGGCGAGGAGATCCTGCCCTAGGTTGGGGCTTGACCGGCAGTCAATCCACTGAATACTTTCAGCAGCCCGAACTCGCTCGTCACGGCGCAGATCATGCAGTTTTCATCCTAGACATAGCGGTCTTAAGGGATAAAAATGGCACAGCCTGGCGATGGCTTTGCGCCGTCGCCGCCACGCCGAGATGAGGAGTAGTCGCATGATGGCCCGAAAGCATGCATGGACCACAGTGCTCGCCCTTGCGCTCACCCTGACTGGAGGTGTGACCGCAGCAGCCGCACCCGCGGACACACCTGACGTCACGATCATGTCACCGAGCTCTGGATGGGTCGATGGCAATGGAGGCACTGCGAACCAATGGGCCAACGAGGGGGTTCTGGGGCAGAACTACCACCGCAATTCGGGTGCCACCGGACTGTGGCAGGCCTTCCTCTACACGCAGGGCTATCTGGTCTCACTTTCCGACATCGACTGCCAGTTCGGGCCGAACACAGCGACCGCCACGGCGAACTTTCAGGCGGCCAACGGTCTCTCGGATGATGGAGTTGTTGGAGCCGCCACCTTCGGCCGAGCCGATGACTACCTGACCTTCGAAAGTACCGAAGGCGGGGGAACCTCCAAGTACTACCACGCAGGTTCGGGAGCCAGGAAGCTGTACTTCCCGGCGTCCGTCAGCGGATCAACGTGGCGTTTCGGCTTCAAGCAGCAGACGGGCAAGTACGGCGTTGCGTACCCGTCCTGGTACGGCTCAATCCCGACTGACTGCTAGTGATCTGAACGGAATGGCGTCGCAGGTCACGAGGTGACCAGCGGCGCCATTCCTTGTGCCCGCTCGACCGCACCCGCCAGGCCGCACATCTCCAGCCAGTTCGCGAGCAGCCGGTGACCACCCTCCGTGAGCACCGATTCCGGGTGGAACTGCACGCCGTGCAGCGGCAGCTCGCGGTGCTGCAACCCCATCACCACGCCCGACGCCGTCGCGCACGTCACCGTGAGCTCGGCCGGAACGCTCTCGGGCGTCACGGCCAGCGAGTGGTACCGCGTGGCGGTGAACGGCGTCGGCAGCCCGGCGAGCACGCCCTGGCCCTGGTGCTCGACGAGGCTGGTCTTGCCGTGCATGAGCTCCGGCGCATGGGTGACCGTGCCGCCGTACACCTCGGCGAGCGCCTGATGACCCAGGCAGACGCCGAGCATCGGGGTGCGCGACCGCGCGCAGGCCCGGATCACGTCCTCGGAGGCTCCGGCCTCCGCGGGGGTCCCCGGGCCGGGTGACACGAGCACGCCGTCGTAGGGCGTGGGGGAGCCGTCGCCGTCGTCGTACCAGTAGCGGCCGTCGGCGTCAGGGGCGGGCACGGCGTCGTTCCGGACCACCACGGTCCGGGCGCCGATCTGGTCGAGGTAGCCGACGATCGTGTAGACGAACGAGTCGTAGTTGTCGACGACGAGGATGCGCGTCATGCGGGCATGCTACGCGCCGACGGTCGTGTCGTTGAACGGCATGTACTCGCTGAGCCACGGGAAGAACTCCGTGAAGCACACCGCGACCACGCCGAACACCAGCACGAGGCACACCAGGAACTTGAACCATCCCGGGCCAGGGATGGCCCGCCACAGCAGCCCGTACATCAGCTCACCAGCTCCTTCGGCATGCCCTCGCCCACCGGGGCCCAGTAGTCGAGCTCGCCGTGCACGATGTACCGCTCGGTCGCGGAGAACATCGGGTGGCACGACGTGAGTGTGATGAACCGCTTGGTCAGCTCGGGCATCGGCTGGTCGGCCGTCACGCCGGGCACCGGGGCGATCACCTCGACGTTCTGCGGGTAGACGATCTTCGACTCGGTGACCTTGTAGACGTACCAGGTCTTCTCGGTGCGGACCACGACGGCGTCACCGGTCTTGAGGTCCGCGATCTTGTTGAACGGCTTGCCGTACGTGGTGCGGTGCGCGGCGACGGCGAAGTTGCCGAGGTCGCCCGGCATGGCCGTGCCGACGTAGTGCCCGATGCCGATGGTGTCGAGCACCGTCGCCTTCTCGGTGCCCTCTGCGACGGGCTTGACGTAGTCGTCGCCGAACCGCGGGATGTACATCTGCGCGAAGAGCGTGCCCTCGGCGGGCGGCTCCTTCATGACCGGGGGCGCGTCACGCCGCTCGGTGACGGTTGCCGGCCCGGACGGGGCGCTCTCCCAGTCCATCTGGGCGATGATCTCGTTCTGCGCCCGCGCGCCCTCGACATCAGTCCACCAGAGCTGCCAGACCACGAACAGTCCGAGCACCAGGCCGGCCGTCACGAGGAGCTCACCCAGCACACCGATCAGCCAGGCCACCGGCCGCATCTGGCCGGACGAGCCCTGGGGACGGCGCGCGTTGCGCGGACCCATCCCGGACGGGCCTCTCTGGTACGCGATCGGGAACACCTCCTGGGGCAGGGGTACGTTGTGACCGGCCTGCGCGTGGGTCATCCAAAGACCTCCGTACCCTCGGGAACCGTCGCATACTGCAGACCGCCGCCGTCGTACGCGGGGAGGTCCAGGTGATCGCTGTGCCGCACGTCCCAGCCCAGGTGCACCCACTGGACGTACTCCAGGTACGTCTGCACACCCTCGGACCGGTCGAGCGACGCCTCCATCTTCTCCGGGTCGCCGACGGCCGTCACCTCGTAGGGGGGTGAAAAGACCTTGCCGTGCAGCAGCAGGATGTTGCCCGAGCACCGGAACGCGGACGTCGACGTCACGCGCTCGCCCTGCAGGGTCATGGCCTCGGCGCCGCCGCTCCACAGCGCGTTGATCACGTGCTGGAGGTCCTGCTGGTGCACCACCAGGTCGTCGGGCTGCGGCTCCACGCCGCCGGGGCCCGCGCCCACCGCGGTCGACGGCGCGTCGTCGAGCGTGACCGTCAGACCCGGACCGCTCACCGGCTCCGACCCGGACACGACGCCCTCGCGCCGCACCAGCCCGGCGGGCGGCGTCGGCACCGTGGCTCCCGTCCGCGCGGTGAGCGCCTCGATCTCGCGGTCCAGCGCGCCAGACCGGTCGGTCAGCTCGGCGACGCGCGCCGTCTCGGCGTCCACCAGCTGTGCGAGGTCCTGTGGATCGCGGGTGTCCGCACCGCCGCCGTCGGCGAGCCGGGCACTTGCGCTGAACATGAGGCCGGCCAGTACGGCAACCCCGCCCACGCTGAGCCACGACCGCCAGCCCGCGCCGGCGGAGGCACGGAGGAAACCCCCCGCGCCCCGCGCTGACGGCGCGGGCGTCGGCTCAGCTCCGGTCACGCGCCCCTCCTGCAACGATCGTCAAACCCGCGGACACGTCTGGTCACGCTCAAGGCCTGTGGACCACTACGCTAGTCCACGAGAAAGCAGACGTCGGCCCGGCACACCCGGCGGGGCCATCACCCAGGACAGGAGCGCGTCTCGTGCCCGAGTCGAAGTCCCGCAACAAGAAGAAGGCCGCACCCAAGGCGGAGAAGTCCGAGGCCAAGGTCGCGCTGCCCGGTGAGGCCGTCAACCCGCGCTGGCTGGCCCCGGTCATGCTCGGCCTCATGATCCTCGGCCTGGCCTGGATCGTGACGTTCTACCTGACGAGCGCGGACCTCCGGCTGCCGATCCCGCAGATCGGGCAGTGGAACCTGGCGGTGGGCTTCGGCCTGATCATCGTCGGTTTCGGGCTCACGACCCGCTGGAAGTAGCGGCTCCGCGGCCGCGTCGAGGCGGCCGCGGAGCTGTATCCCCATTTATCCACAGCTGTGGGTAAAGCTGGGGAAAAGAGGACGGCGCTAGATCCCCAGCACGCCCAGTGAGGCGTAACGCCACGTCGCCAGCCCCGCCAGGAGCGCGAGCCCGCCCACCGCGACCAGCCATGCGACGGCGGCGCGACGCTCCTTCGGCGCGTACGCGTACGCCGTCGCGACGAGCGCTCCGGTGACGAGGCCACCCAGGTGCGCCTGCCACGAGATGTTCGGCACAAAGAAGCCGATCGCCCCGTTGATCGCCAGCAGCACGAGCACCTGACCCAGGCTGCGGCCCAGCCGGCGCAGCACCGGGAGCATCGCCCCGAACAGGCCGAACACCATGCCGGACGCACCCACGACGCGCGTCACCCACGCGCTGGACCCGAACGGATCACCGGCCAGGAGCAGCACGCCGACCGACCCACCGATGGCGGACAGCAGGCACAGCACCGTGAAGCGCAGCCGGCCGAGCAGCGGCTCGAGGAACTGGCCGGTTATCCACAGGGCGTACATGTTGAACAGGATGTGCAGCGGCGACGTCGAGTGCAGGAACGAGGCCGTCAGGAAGCGGTACGGCTCGACGGCGCCACCCCACGGCCAGAACCACAGCAGGTGCGTCCACTCGCCGCCCGTCACGAGCTGCAGCAGCCAGCTCGCCACGCAGAGCCCGATGATGGTGAACGTCACGACCGGACGACCGCCCGCACCCGAGGTGGTCGCGGCACCACCGAACATCGTCCGCACACGAGGCGCGGTACGCCGCGACTCGCGGACGCAGTCGACGCACTGCACGCCGACGGCCGCCGGCCGCTGGCACTCCGGGCAGGCGGGCCGGCCGCAGCGCTGGCAGCGCACGTAGGCGACGCGGTCAGGATGGCGCGGGCAGACGGGAGCCGCGGCCTCGGCCGGCTCCTCGGCGGCCGGGTCGTTCATCGCGATACGTCCTCAGTCCCCTCGGTCCTCAGGTGGTCAGGTGCCCCGGGCCGTGCTGGTCCGGCGGAGCCACGCGGGCTCCGCCGTCCACCCCCGTCGCTCAGGGCTCGATGGTGACCGACGTGATCGTGATGTCCTCGACGGGGCGGTCGCCAGGACGCGTCCGCGTCTTGCCGATCGTGTCGACGACCTCGCGCGACGCGTCGTCGGCCACCTTGCCGAAGATGGTGTGCTTGCCGTTCAGCCATGGCGTCTCGGCCGTGGTGAGGAAGAACTGCGAGCCGTTGGTGCCCTCGATCTCGCCGGTGACCGGGTTGCGGCGCTTGCCGGCGTTGGCCATCGCGAGGAGGTACTTCTCGGTGAACTGGAGCTCCGGGTGGATCTCGTCGTTGAACGTGTACCCAGGTCCGCCGGTTCCCGTCCCGAGCGGGCAGCCGCCCTGGATCATGAAGTCGTCGATGACGCGGTGGAAGATGAGGCCGTCGTAGAACGGGTCCTTGCGCTCCTCACCCGTCCGCGGGTCCGTCCAGGCCTTCTCGCCCGTCGCGAGGCCGACGAAGTTCTCGACGGTCTTGGGCGCGTGGTTCGGGAAGAGCTCGATGCGGATGTCACCGGAGGTGGTGTGCAGGATTGCGAACATGTATCAATCCTCCCACGGAGCGGCCCGCTGGTGCTGCATCCACGACGCTCGCCCTCGCAAGGAGGCCGTGACGATGGCAGAGTGGCACCTTGAGGAGTATTTGAACAGTTCGGGGGAAGCTTCATGACCCGCAAGAAGGTGACCGACTACGTGGACACGAACAAGATCGACACCGAGAAGGTCAAGGAGAAGGCCGCGGAAGCCACCGCCCTGCTCTCCGACGTCAGCTCCAAGGCCGCCGTCCAGGCCGGCTCGTTCGCGGCACAGGCCAAGGACCGCGCCGTGCACGCCAAGGACTGGGCGCAGCCCCGGGTGAACGACTTCATCGCCTGGTTGACCCCGCGCGCCGAGAAGGCGTGGCAGGACAGCGTCCAGGCAGCCGCACCCCAGGTCGAGAAGGCCGCGAGCAAGGCGGCGCCGCTCATCGACTCGGCGCACGACAAGCTCGTGGACGACCTGCTGCCCAAGATGGTCGCCTCGTTCAACGCCGCGGCGTCCAGTGCCGCCGCGGCGCAGGGCAAGGCGTCGCTGGCCGAGACCGTCACCGAGGCGGCGGACAAGGCCGGCAGGAAGAGCTCGCGGAAGGGCTGGGTGATCGCGCTGGTCGCCGGTGGGGCAGCCGTCGCGGGGTACGTGTTCTGGAAGCGTGCCCAGCCGCAGACCGACCCGTGGGCCGAGCCGTGGGAGCAGGCGGCGGGAGCCGACTACTCCGACAGCACACGGACCTCCTCCGGGATCGGCGCGGCGGCGGGCTCCGCCGTCGCGAAGGGCCGGGAGGCCGGGGCCAAGGCGGCGCAGACGGCCAAGGACCTGGGTGCGCGTGCCTACTCGGCGGCGAGCCCTGCGTTCGAGGCCGCCAAGGAGAAGGCCGGGCCTGTGCTGGAGAAGGCGGCACCCGTTCTCGACGCGGCCAAGGAGAAGGCGGCTCCCGTCGTCGACGCGGCGAAGGCGACCGCGCAGAAGGCGGGCGCCGCAGTGGCCGACGCCACGCAGAAGAGCGGCCGGCACGGCAGCGACACCGCCGCGGCTCCGCCGGAGACCACACCCGAGCCGACCGAGCCCGGGCTGCCCGCCGAGCCGGGCGCTCCCACGGAGCAGCCGCTCGTGGACGAGGTCCCTCCGGTCGAGACGCCGGCCGAGTCGGGGAACAGCAAGAAGGAGAGCTGATCCTCCTCGGGGGAACAGAGCAGGGCGCCTGCCCGGCCACGCACCTTGTGCGTGGCCGGGCAGGCGCCCTTGTGTCGTGCGGGGCGAGCTCCGCCCCCCGGGATCACCCGCCGATGGGGGTGGCCGCCCCGGCGAAGGGGTCGAGCTGGATGAACGCTTCGGTCGGGTCGCCGTCGTGGACGAGCGACTCCTGGTTGACGACGTCGTCGAACGCGAAGGCGTAAGCCTTGCCGTCCGCCATCTGCTCGTGGATGTGCTTGGCGTAGTAGTTGGTCACCGAGTCCTGGTAGAAGCCGGCCGGATCCTGGGTGGGCTGCGTCGTGCTGTCGAGCAGCGAGGACCGGTTGAAGCCGGCGCACAGGGTGCGGGCGATGGCACCGATGTCGTCGTTCGGCGCCGCGAGGTCCCCGGCGCAGCCGAAGATCGACTCACCGGAGGGCTTCGGGAACGTGGTGATCACCGCGCCCGACGTGTCGGTGAAGGTCATCGTGTCGCCCGACACCGTGCCGAGGAACTTCTTCTCCGGCTGGTCGCCGTAGGGCACCACCGTCAGGGTCTCGCCCGAGTACTTGCTCCAGACACGGTCGACGTAGTCCGACAGGACGTTCGCGTCGATCTGGCCCGTGCCGACACCGTGCCCGGGGGAGAGGACACGCAGGACCGAGCCGTCGGGTCCGGTCTGGGCGAGCCCGTCCCAGCCGTCCTGCTGGGAGAGCGCCGAGACGACGTTGTCCCACCCGTCCGGCTTGAGCATCCCCGTGTGCATGAGCTCCCCGCTCGAGGACCGTAGGCCCGTCTGGTACGGCGCGGAGAAGAAGTCGACCTGTGTGCTGTTGATCCACAGGCCGGAGTCGTTGAGCGTGTACTCGGTCCAGTTGAACAGCGTGTTGCGGTTGGGGTCGCTCGGGTTCTGCACGGCGGGCTGGACGAGCTGACCGTCGTTGACGATCTTGAAGTCCAGCTTGGTGCCGTACGAGAAGTAGACCCGGCCCGAGAGCTTGGGCATCTGGATCGTGATGTCCTGGCCGTCGGCCGGGCCCGCGATCGACGCGTCGGGCGCCGGCTCAGGGACGCTTCCGGCGTCCGGCCACGCGTGGAAGGTTCCGGCGGCGTCGGCGTAGCCGAGCTGGCCGCCCTGCTCCCCGAGAACGTAGACGAACACCTCGTCGCTGCGACCCGAGTCGTTCGTGATCGTCAGCGGGATGGTGTCAGGAACTGCGGTGGCGGACGGGGTGGCGACCACGGCGGCCGACAGGGCTGCGGCCAGTGCGGCGGCAGTGCCGATGAGTTTCCTGGTCAGGGTCACTCGGTCCTCCTCGAATTGCGAGGGGCCGGTCAGTTGGATGGTGCGTGCCCCTCGCGTTCGAGGTTATGGAAGGAGTCCTGCCTTGTCAGTAGCCGACGCCCGATCGGGGGTGAAAAAGGCCCGGAACGGGCAAACATAGGGGTATCCCACAGGTCCGGCCTACGTGTTCCTACGGATGAGGAGCCGACCCCGGAAACGACAGAAGCCCGGACGTGTCCGGGCTTCTGTGGGTGTGGAGCCAGCGGGACTCGAACCCGCAACCCCCTGCTTGCAAAGCAGGTGCGCTACCAATTGCGCCATGGCCCCGCTGAGGGCACTCAGTCGATCGAGTCGGTGACCTCGGACCAGAGGTCGCGACCGGACGCGTCCTCGTTGAGCTTGCGCCAGAGGACATAACCGGCGCCAGCGGCGAGCAGCACGATCAGCAGCTTCTTCACGAGTTCCTCCTGAGGAGCCTCGGCGGGTCCGGGGAGTGGGGCTAGGAGGACTTGAACCTCCGACCTCTTCCTTATCAGGGAAGCGCTCTAACCGTCTGAGCTATAGCCCCGTGCGAGCGTTCGGCACGCTGTCGCGACACTGGAGATTACCCCAGGTCGGGACGATGTCCCAAACCGAAATGGTGGTCTGCGGTGTGACGTGCGTCGAGCCGTGCGCTGCGGCGCACAGGAACGCTCGGAGTAGTGCTGGTCAGTCGTCCGTCAGCGTGAGGTGGACGCCGCCCACCAGCGCTGCGGTGATGTTGTACAGGAACGCCATGATCGTCGCGATGGCCGTGAGCAGCACGATGTTGCAGATGCTGACCAGGGTCGCGAGCGAGATGACGCGGGGGAACTCCACGAACTGCGTGAGGTTCACGTTGCTCTGCGGCCCCACGGCGTCCTCGACGAAGCTCTGCACCGTGGTGAACACACCGAAGCCGTCCAGCACGGACCAGAACACCGCCGTGGCCACCACGGTCATGATCGCGATCGCGACGGCCAGCAGGAACGCCAGCTTCATGACCGACCACGGGTCGACCCGCGAGATCGCGAGCCGGACGCGGCGCGGGCCCGCCGGAGCCGGACGCGGCACCTCGGGCGTGGGTACGGATGCCGGCCGCTGCTGCGCGCCGGCCGCACCCGCGGCGGCCGGCGTCGCGGTGCCCCGCACGCCCGCCGCCGTGTAGTGCATCTCGGGCCGGGCGTTGGCGGTGCTCGGCGCGGCCGTCGGCCGCTCGTCCTCGTCCGGCATGATCGACGACACCTTCTTGGCGGCGCTGCGGGCAGCGTCGAGGGCGGCCTGCGCAGCCTTCATCGCACCTGCCCGGACGCCGTCCGTCCCCTCGCTGGCGGGTGCCGGGGGAGCGGGCGGGGCGTCGGGAGCGGGGACCCGGTTCCAGGACTTCGGGTTGGTACCGGTCTCGCGCGGCGCATCGGACGTGGTCCCCGCGGCGTCCGAGGATGACCCGGTCGCGGCATCGGCGTTCGCTGACGCCCGCCCGATCGCGGAGACGAGCCCGGCCGGAGCCTTCGCGTCGCGCGGACCCGACGCGCCCGAGGGCCGGGACTCCTTCTCGGAACGCCCGGCCTCGTAGGCGGAACGCCAGATCCCACCGGTGGTGGGCACGGCCGTGCCGGGCTCCTCGGGAGCGGGCGGCACGGGCGGCTCGGCCGCCGCTGCGGGCGCGGACGAGGTGGCCGCGGGCTTGGCTGCCGGACCGGGCTTGGCGGGCCCGGGCTTCGCGGGCTCCGGCTTGGCCGACGACGCGGGCTTGGCCGACGCGGCCGACGCCGATCCGGGGGCCGGAGGCGTGCTGTCGGCGGGCGCCGGCGTCCCGGTCGCAGGAGCCGCTACCGTGATCGGCTCTGCCGTCAGGTCGCTCTTCGGGGCGCCGTCACCGGTCGTCTCGGCATCGGATCCGTCGGACGAGGTCGACGCGGAGCTCTTGCCCGAGCCGGCCCCTGCCGGCTCCGTCTCCGGGGTCTCGGCCGAGGCCGCCTCCCGGGTCACGTCCTTGCGGACCCTGGTGTCGTCCAGGTCCTCGTCGAGCTCGGGCGACGCCGTACGCACGGGCCCGCTCTTGTCACTCGTCATCAGCTGTCCTCGCGTCCGGTGCTGTCCTGCTCAGGGGTGCTCGGAACTTCGTCGGGGGTCGGGATCTCTTCCACCGTAACCCGCTCGGCGGACTCGGCGTCGGAGATGTCCTCCGTCGCGTTCGGCACATCGCCCGCGTCTTCACGCTCCGCGTTGCGCGCGACGGCGATGATCCTGTCCCCCTTGTCCGGCTTCGCGAAGGTTACCCCCTGAGTGTTCCGCCCGGTGAGGTTGACCTCGGCCACCGCGGACCGCACGATCTTGCCGCGCTCCATGATCACAAGGACTTCGTCGTCCGCATGCGTGACGAGAGCCCCCACAAGATCACCCCGTGCCTCCACCAGGTTGGCCACCTTGATGCCGAGGCCGCCGCGTCCCTGGATCCGGTACTCGGAGATGCGCGTGCGCTTGGCGAAGCCGCCCTCCGTGACCACGAACAGATCCGCACCCTCGACCACGACGTCGGCGGCGAGCAGCTCGTCGTCCTCGCGGAACTTCATGCCGGTGACGCCCGAGGTGGCGCGGCCCAGCGGGCGGATCGACTCGTCGTCGGCGTGGAAGCGGATGGACTGCCCCTTGCGCGACACCAGGATGAGGTCGTCGTCCGCATTCACCAGGCGGGCCGAGACCAGCTCGTCCGCGGCGCCGTCGGCGTCCTCGCGCAGGTTGATCGCGATGAGACCGCCCGAGCGGGGCGAGTTGTACTCGCCGAGGCGGGTCTTCTTCACGAGTCCTCGCCGGGTCGCCAGGACCAGGTAGTCCGCCGCCTCGTAGTCGGGGATGTCGAGCACCTGGGCGATCTTCTCGCCGGGCTGGAAGGCCAGCAGGTTCGCGACGTGCTGCCCCTTCGCGTCCCGGCCGCCCTCGGGGAGCTCGTAGCCCTTGGCCCGGTAGACGCGGCCGAGGTTGGTGAAGAACAGCATCCAGTGGTGGGTCGTCGTCGTGAAGAAGTGGTCCACGATGTCGTCCTCGCGCAGCTGCGCGCCGCGCACACCCTTGCCGCCACGCTTCTGCGAGCGGTAGTTGTCGGTCCGCGTCCGCTTGGCGTATCCGCCGCGCGTGATCGTGACGACCACGTCCTCCTCGGGGATCAGGTCCTCCATGGACATGTCGCCGTCGTAAGGAAGGATCGTGGTGCGGCGCTCGTCGCCCCAGCGGTCGGTGACCTCGTCGAGCTCCTCGCCCACGATGGAGCGCTGACGCTCGGGCTTGGCGAGGATGTCCTGGTAGTCGTCGATCTCGGCCTGGAGCTTCGCGTGGTCGTCCAGGATCCTCTGCCGCTCGAGGGCCGCCAGCCGGCGGAGCTGCAGCGCCAGGATCGCGTTGGCCTGCTGCTCGTCGATCGTCAGCAGGTCCATCAGGCCGGCCCGTGCCTGGTCGGCATCGGGGGAGCGGCGGATCAGGGCGATGACCTCGTCCAGCGCGTCGAGGGCCTTGAGGTAGCCCTCGTAGATGTGGATCTGGTCCTGCGCCTCCTTCAGGAGGTACTCGGTGCGCCGGCGCACGACCTCGATCTGGTGCGTGGTCCAGTGCCGCACGAAGGCGTCGATGCTGAGGGTGCGGGGCACCTCGTCGACCAGCGCGAGCATGTTCGCGCTGAAGTTCTCCTGGAGCTGGGTGTGCTTGTAGAGGTTGTTCAGCACGACCTTCGCGACGGCGTCGCGCTTGAGCACGATCACGAGGCGCTGACCGGTACGGCCCGACGTCTCGTCGCGGATGTCAGCGATGCCCTGGATGCGGTTGTCGTTGACGAGGTCCGCGATCTTGGAGGCCAGGTTGTCCGGGTTGACCATGTACGGCAGCTCGGTGACGACCAGGCAGATCCGGTTCTGGATCTCCTCGACGTTCACGACGGCGCGCATCGTGATGGAGCCGCGGCCGGTGCGGTAGGCGTCCTCGATGCCCTTGTGACCCAGGATCTGCGCGCCGGTCGGGAAGTCCGGCCCCTTGATGCGCTGCAGCAGCGCCTCCAGGAGCTCCTCGCGCGACGCCTCGGGGTTGGCGAGGTACCAGCGGACGCCGTCCGCCACCTCCCGCAGGTTGTGCGGCGGGATGTTCGTGGCCATGCCGACGGCGATACCGGCCGAGCCGTTGACCAGCAGGTTCGGGATGCGCGCGGGGAGCACCACCGGCTCCTGCGTGCGGCCGTCGTAGTTCGGCCGGAAGTCGACGGTGCCCTTCTCGATGTCACGCACCATCTCCAGGGCGAGCGGCGCCATCTTGCACTCGGTGTACCGCGGGGCGGCGGCCGGGTCGTTGCCCGGCGAGCCGAAGTTACCCTGGCCCGCGACCAGCGGGTAGCGCAGCACCCAGTCCTGCACCAGCCGCACCAGGGTGTCGTAGATCGCGGTGTCACCGTGCGGGTGGTACTTGCCCATGACGTCGCCGACGACGCGCGAGCACTTGGAGAACGCGCGGTCCGGCCGGTACCCGCCGTCGTACATGGCGTAGATGACGCGGCGGTGCACCGGCTTGAGGCCGTCCCGCACGTCGGGCAGTGCACGGCCCACGATCACGCTCATCGCGTAGTCGAGGTACGACCGCTGCATCTCGAGCTGCAGGTCCACCTGCTCGACGCGGCCGTGGTGCACCGCGACGCGTGCGTCCTCGGTGGGCATGCCGTCGTCGGGGTTCTCCACGCCGGGGGTCTCGTCCGTCACCGTTCGTACTTCCTTTCCACGCCGGTGGGCGTGTCACTTCGTCTCACGTCGATATCTGCCGGGCCCGCAAGCTCGCTCCTCAGATATCGAGGAACCGCACGTCCTTGGCGTTGCGCTGGATGAAGGTGCGCCGGGACTCGACGTCCTCGCCCATGAGGACGGAGAAGATCTCGTCGGCAGCGGCCGCGTCGTCCATGGTGACCTGCAGCAGCGTCCGGTGGTCCGGGTCCATGGTGGTGTCCCAGAGCTCGGAGTAGTCCATCTCGCCGAGACCCTTGTAACGCTGGATGCCGTTGTCCTTCGGGATGCGCTTGCCCTGCGCGGCACCGGCCTCGAGGAACGCGTCGCGCTCCCGGTCGGAGTACACGTAGTCGTGCGGGGCGTTGCTCCACTTGATCCGGTACAGCGGCGGCTGCGCCAGGTACACGTGCCCGTGCTCGATGAGCGGTCGCATGTACCGGAACAGCAGCGTGAGCAGCAGGGTGCAGATGTGCTGGCCGTCGACGTCGGCATCGGCCATGAGCACGATCTTGTGGTACCGGAGCTTCGAGATGTCGAAGTCCTCGCCGATGCCCGTGCCGAAGGCGGTGATGAGCGCCTGGACCTCGGCGTTCGAGAGCGCCTTGTCGAGGCGGGCCCGCTCGACGTTCAGGATCTTGCCGCGCAGCGGCAGGATCGCCTGGTTGTGCGGGTTGCGCCCACGCACCGCCGAGCCGCCGGCCGAGTCGCCCTCGACCACGTAGATCTCGCACTCGTCCGGGAACCGCGACTGGCAGTCCTTGAGCTTGCCCGGCATGGCGGCGCCGTTGAGAACGCCCTTGCGGCGGGTCGCCTCGCGCGCCTTGCGGGCGGCGATGCGGGCCTGCGAGGCCTGGATCGCCTTGCGGATGACGTCGCGCGCCTCGTTCGGGTGCGCGTCGAACCAGTCCGTGAGCTGCTCGCGCACGACGCGCTGCACGAAGGTCTTCGCCTCCGTGTTGCCCAGCTTCGTCTTGGTCTGCCCCTCGAACTGCGGCTCGCCGAGCTTCACGGAGATGACGGCGGTGAGGCCCTCGCGGATGTCGTCACCCGTGAGGTTCTCGTCCTTCTCCTTGATGATGCCCTTGTCGCGCGCGTAGCTGTTGACCAGCGTGGTCATCGCCGCACGGAAGCCCTCCTCGTGCGTACCGCCCTCGGTGGTCGAGATGGTGTTCGCGAAGGTGTGCACCGACTCGCTGTAGGCGCTGGTCCACTGGAGCGCGATCTCGACGGCGATCTTGCGCTCCGGGTCCTCGCTCTCGAACGAGATGACGTCGGGGTGGATGAGCTCCACCCGCTTCGCCGAGTTGAGGTGGTGCACGTAGTCCATGAGGCCGTCGTCGTACTTGTACGTGACGGTGCGCGCGCCCTCCGGCTGGCCGTCAGCGTCCTCGGCTCCCTCGACGCCGTCCGCCGGCGTCTCCGGCTCGGCACCGGCGACCTCGTCCGTGGCGGACGAGTGGCCGGCGCGCTCGTCGGTGAGCGTGATCTGCAGGCCCTTGTTCAGGAACGCGTACTGCTGGAACCGGGCGCGGAGCGTCTCGAAGTCGTACTCCGTGGTCTCGAAGATCGAGCCGTCGGCCCAGAACGTCTGGGTGGTTCCGGTGTGCTCGTCCGCCGCGAGCGGCTCGAGGCGCTCGACCTCGGTGATCGGGTTGCCGCCCTCGGTGTACTCCTGGCGCCAGTGGTACCCGTCGCGGCGCACCTCCGAGACGAAGCGCGTGCTCAGCGCGTTCACCACGGACATGCCGACGCCGTGCAGACCGCCGGAGACGGCGTAGCCGCCACCACCGAACTTGCCACCGGCGTGCAGGATCGTCATGACGACCTCGAGGGTGGGCTTGCCCTCGGTCGGGTGCATCGCGACCGGGATGCCTCGGCCGTCGTCCGTGACGCGCACGCCGCCGTCGGGCAGGAGGCGCACGTCGATCTCGGTGGCGTGGCCCGCGAGAGCCTCGTCCACAGCGTTATCCACAATCTCGTACACAAGGTGGTGGAGCCCACGCTCACCGGTCGATCCGATATACATGCCCGGTCGCTTACGAACGGCCTCGAGACCTTCCAGGACGGTGATGTTCCCGGCGTCGTAGCCGCCGTCGATTCGCTCTGTCACGGGCGGGGTTGCTCCTCGTCTTTCAGGCACACGATGTGCACGACGACGGACGTACCAGCGGTTGCGGGAGCGGCTCGGACCCCTGGGATCCATGCCGTGCTCGGGTGCTGACGTACGGTCCGACGGCTCGTCGGTGCTCAGCGTTCCGGGTCCTCAGGACGATCCTGGGAACCCGGCGCGGTTGACCCCCTCATACTACCTTCTGAGCGGCGAAAACCCGGGATCCTGGGGTGTTTGTGGCCACTCCTCCACAACCTTTCTCCACAGGGTGATTTCTGGGGTCTGGGAGGGGTTCCTGGGGCTCTCGGAACCCGTCCGGACGGCCCTCGCGCACGGGCTTCGTCAAGGGCGTCGGCAGCTCGGTCGGCACGGTCCGGACGGCGAGTCGTACACGCGTTCGGAGTGCGCGGCGGGCCGGTGCAGTTCGTCAGCGAAGAGCCATGCCCGGACCTGTCGAAGGTCAGGCAATTTGCACGCAGAAGGAGACATTTCGTTGATTTGTCGTTTTCTGCTCTAATAGCGCCGACCGGTCACATGCGCCCTCCGGCGCATCCTCTCTCTTCGAAGGGCAACAGAGTGAAGAAGCTTCTTGCCGGCGGAACCCTCGCCGTCCTGGCTTTCGGTGGCATGCTCGCCGGCGCCGCACCTGCCTCCGCGCACATTCCCGAGGCGACCAGTGGCTGCAACGCCGAGTCCAACTTCTCCTGGGTGAACGCCAAGGCGAAGATGTATCCGGCGGACGCGACCGTCAATGTCGTGATCGACGGCGCCGAGGTTGAGGCGGGCACGTTCGCCGACCTCGGTTTCAAGTCGGGCCAGCAGGAGTCCCAGTACGAGTACAGCTACGAGAAGACGTTCGACGCCCTGGACCCGACAGTCGCGCACACGTGGACCGTCTCGTTCGATTCCCCGGACGGCCAGGGTGTCAAGGACTACGAGGGCGCCATCGAGCCGTGTGTCGAGGCTGCGCCCACGCCTGAGCCGACCCCGAGCGAGCCGGCCCCCGAGCCCTCGGAGGAGCCGAGCGAGCCGGTCGTCGAGCCGACGCCTGAGCCGTCCGAGGCGCCGTCGGAAGAGGCCGTGCCCCCGGCTCCGGCCGAGCCCTCCGCGTCCCCCAGCCCCGCTGCTGAGGAGCCGCCGGTGCTCGCCGCGACCGGTGCGACCGTCGGCGGTGCCGTCGCGTTCGCCGCGCTCCTCGCCGTGGGTGGCGTGGCTCTGGTCTGGGCCCGCAAGCGGATGCAGCAGGGCGCCTGAGCATGACCGGCTGACGCACTCGCGTCGCTGACAAGGGCTCCCCGGCTTCGGCCGGGGAGCCCTTCGTCGTTCTCGCGATCGGTCGTTCCGTACGGGCGCACCGGGGGAGGCCCGCCGATACGCGTGCGGTCGTCGAGCGGCCCCGTCCGTGGTTGGCATCGGGATCGGCGGCCGGTCGCGAGCCGTTCAGCCCCAGGTGTCCCGAGGCCCCGGACCGCGTACCGACCTCGGCCCCCTGCGGAACCCGGGACCGGCCGGCCCGAGCACCGTGACCTCCTCGACCACACCCTCGCCGATCTCCTCCGACATCCGCCTCAGGAGTGCGGGCACCAACAGGCGAAGCTGCGTGGCCCACGCTGTCGAGTCAGCGCGGACGACGAGCACCTTGTCCTCGAACGTCTCCGGCGCGCAGTGGTCGGCGATCTCCGCGCCGACGACCTCACGCCATCGGCCCATGACCCCGCCGACCGAGACGTCCTCGGTCCAGCCCTTCTCGCGCAGAAACCGGCCCACGACCGCACCGAGCAGCTGCGGATCACGTGCTCCCGGCCCCGGACCGCTCGTCCTCGGCTCGGCGAGCGGGGAGCGCCTTGCCGGGGAGCCGGGCCGGAGACCCCGCGCTCGGGCGGCCGCCTTGGCCCGGTTGAGAGCGGCCCGCGCCACCTCCGACGCCGGGGTCAGCTCGGGCTCCGAGTTATCCACAGGGGGCTGTGGAGAGTCGTCAGTCACGTGTCACCGTCCCGGGTTCCACGTGAAACCGTACTCCGTCGAGAACCACCGGGACGTCCTCAGTCACGGCTGCCGTGACCAGCACCTGTCGGGCGGGCAGCACCAGGTCCGCGAGCCGCTCGCGGCGCCGGACGTCCAGCTCGGCGAACACGTCGTCGAGGATCAGCACCGGATCGGCGTCCGTTCCGAGATCAGGGTCCCAGAAGGCAGGTGAATCCGCTGAATTCTGCGGATCTCCGCCAAGGAGCCGGTATGACGCGAGCCGCAGCGCGAGCGCGAACGACCACGATTCGCCGTGGCTCGCGTAGCCCTTGGCCGGCAGTCCGCCGAGCGTCAGGACCAGGTCGTCACGATGCGGTCCGACGAGACTCACACCGCGGTCGAGCTCCTGCGGGCGGGCCGCCGCCAGGGCCTCCATCAGCAGGTCACGAAGCTGTCCGACGTGCGCAGAGTTATCCCCAGAGCCTGTGGACAAGATCGGTGGACGACCGGTCTCCAGAGCCGGCAGCGACGACCGGTAGGTGATCTCCGCGGCGCCGTCGGCATCGCTCACCTGCTCGTACGCGGCGGCGACCGCGGGCCGCAGCGCGTCGACGAGCTGGAGCCGCAGAGACAGGATCTCTGCCCCCAGCTCCGCGAGCCGCGCGTCCCAGACGTCGAGCGTCGCGAGCTCGGCCGCCGCCGAGCTCTCGGTCCGCGCCGGCCCTCCCGTCCGACGCGCGGACCTCGCCGACTTCAGCAGCGCCGACCGTTGGCGGAGGACCCGCTCGTAGTCGGAGAGCACTGCGGACAGGCGCGGCATCATCAGGACCAGGAGCTGGTCCATGAACCGCCGTCGGCCGTCGGGCTCACCCTTGACGAGAGCGAGGTCCTCCGGTGCGAAGAGCACGGTCCGCAGGATCCCCAGCACGTCCCGCGCCCGGACCTGCTGGCCACGATTGATCCGGGCGCGGTTTGCCTTGCCCTGCGTGATCTCCAGCTCGACGGTGCTGGCGCGGTCACCGCGCACGATCCGGGTCCGGACCACCGCACGTTCCGCTCCCGAGCGGATCAGCGGGGCGTCAGTGGCGACCCGGTGCGATCCGAGCGTGGCCACGTAGCCGATCGCCTCGACGAGGTTGGTCTTGCCCCGGCCGTTCCGCCCGACGAACGCGTTGACGCCCGGTTCGAGCTCCAGGTCGGCCGACGCGTAGGACCGGAAGTCCAGCAGGGAGAGGTGGGAGACGTACATCAACAGGTGATGGTACGTGTCCCGGCCGCTAGTCCGCCTTCTTCACCGCGTGGCCACCGAACTGCTGACGCAGGGCGGCGACGGCCTTCATCGCCGGCGACTGCTCCTGGCGGGAGGCGAACCGCGCGAACAGTGCGGCGGAGATCACGGGGAGCGGGACCGCGAGGTCGATGCCCTCGTCCACGGTCCAGCGACCCTCGCCCGAGTCGTCGACCCAGTCGTCGAGCAGGGCCAGCTTCGGGTCCTCCTCGAGAGCCTTGACCATGAGGTCCAGCAGCCACGAGCGAACGACGGTTCCGCGGCTCCACGCCCGCACCGTGCCGTGCACGTCCTCGATGAGGTCCGACTTCGCGGCGAGCAGCTCGTAGCCCTCGGCGTAGGCCTGCATGAGGCCGTACTCGATGCCGTTGTGGACCATCTTGGCGTAGTGCCCCGCACCGACGCCGCCGGCGTGCACGAAGCCCTCCTCGCGGGGGCCCTCGGGGCGCAGCGCGTCGAAGACCGGCATGACACTCTCCACGTCGGCAGCCGAGCCGCCGACCATGAGCCCGTAGCCGTTCTCCAGGCCCCAGACACCACCGCTCACACCGACATCGAGGTAACCGATGCCCTTCGCCGCGAGCTCCGCGGCGCGCTCCTGGTCCTCGACGTAGTGCGAGTTGCCGCCCTCGATCACGATGTCGCCCTCGGTGAGGATCTCACCGAGCTGGTCGAGCACCCCGCGCGTCGCGTCGCCGGCGGGCACCATGACCCACACGACCCGCTTCTCAGCCGGGAGCGCGGCGGCGAGCTCGGCGAGCGTCGGCACGTCGGACACCTCCGGCCGGGGGTCGAACCCGGTGACCTCGATCCCGCCCTTGCGCAGGCGGGACCGCATGTTGTTGCCCATCTTCCCCAGGCCGACCAGGCCGATGTGGGTGACCATGTGCGTGCTTCCTCCAGGTCGAACGACGGGCTCGCTCGTGGCGGCCGCCATTGGTGCAGGCTGAGTGTCCGGGCCTCTGCCCGGACCGGGAACTCACAGGCTGTGGATATCGGGCTCGTCAGCGGCGGGCCCGCGACATCAGCCCGTGAAGCGGATCGGCACCAACAGGTACCGGTACGACGAGTCGTCCTCACCGTCCAGGCTGCCCTGCCCGGTGAACTCCACCGGCTTGTTGGGGTGCGTGAACGAGAGCCTGACGAAGTCCGTGCCCAGGGCGCCGAGCCCGTCGAGCAGGAACTGCGGGTTGAACGCCACCGCGATGTCCTCGCCGACCAGGACGGCTTCGAGAGCCTCGGAGGCCTGTGCGTCGTCGCCGTGACCGGCGTCGAGCACCACCTGCCCCTCGCTGAACGACAGACGGATCGGGGTGTTGCGCTCCGCGACCAGGCTCACGCGCTTCGCCGCCTCGATCAGCGGCGCCGTCGCGACGACGGCGTGAATGGGTGTGCTGTCCGGGAACAACCGGCGAACGGCGGGGTAGTCGCCCTCGACAAGTTGCGACGTGGTCTGGCGGCCGCCTGCCTCGAATCCGACCAGATCCAGACCCTGGCCTGTGGACAGACCGACGTTGACGAGACCGCCGCCGGACCCGAGGGACTTGGCGACGTCGTTGAGCGTGCGCGCGCGGACCAGGGCCACCGCGGAGAAGCCGGGCGTGGCCGGCGTCCAGGTGAGCTCCCGGAGGGCGAGGCGGTACCGGTCCGTGGACAGCAGCGTGATGCGCTCGCCCTCGATCTCGACCCGGACGCCGGTGAGCAGCGGGAGCGTGTCGTCACGGCTGGCGGCGACGGTCACCTGTGCGACGGCGTGGGTGAACGCGTCGCCGGAAACCGTGCCGCTGACTTCCGGGAGGCCCGGGAGAGCGGGGTACTCGTCCACAGGCATGGTGAGGAGAGTGAAGCGGCTGGCGCCGCAGGTGACGATGACCTTGCTGCCCTCGAGTGCCACGTCCACCGGCTTGTTGGGCAGCGCACGTGAGATCTCCGCGAGCAGGCGTCCCGACACCAGGACCGTGCCGGGCTCCGCGACCTCCGCAGGGATCTCGGACCGCGCCGAGGTCTCGTAGTCGAAGCTGGCGAGGTTGATCACGCCCTGCGCGTCCGCCTCGATGCGCACACCCGCGAGCACAGGAGCCGGGGGACGCGTGGGGAGCGTGCGAGCGGTCCATGTCACGGCATCAGCGAGGACGTCGCGCTCGACCCTGAACTTCATGCCGTTGCATCTCCTCTTGTTCCTGGGCTGTCGAAGGAAACCCTACGCGAGTTGACGACCTGGTGGCACTCGAGACCAAGGGCTTGTGGATGGACTCCACGGCGTGTGTCGTACTAGTGTTCGAAGAGTGTCGGCGAGCGCTCGGATCGCCTGATGAAGGCGTGTGGATTCCCCCTGATAGATAGATGTCGTAGTAGTAGTCGGTGTTGTGGAAACTGGGGATATCAGGTGTTCTCGCAGGTCAGGGTCGGTTTTTCGCTGTGGAGGAGTTGTGGGTCCGACTGTGCAAGAACTAGGGGCTCCTGTGGAAGCCGGTTCTGTACACACAGGCCGTCCACCGATCGGGGTGTGTTCACCCACAGATATTGGGGCGTCGTCCACACCCGTCCACAGCTCCGTCCCCAGGCGTGGAACGGTGGTCCGGCTCCGCACACCAAGTTCTGCACAGTCCGCGTCCACAGTGCTGGGGACAAGGCCGGGAGATCTACGTGAACAGGGGGATCTCTGTGTGGACAGGCCTGTGGAGGTGCAGATGTGCAACACCCCTGCGCACCGGTCCAGCTGTGCACAGGGGTGTGGATTCGTGGGGGAGCGGGCGTATCGCCCCGTTTCAGGGGCGGCCGGCCAACCCGCTGTCAGCCGCGCTGCTGCTGCTTGATCCGGCTCGTGAGCTCGGTGACCTGGTTGTAGGTCGAGCGCCGTTCGGCCATCTGTCCCGCGATCTTCTTGTTGGCATGCATGACCGTCGTGTGGTCCCGGCCGCCGAACTGCTGCCCGATCTTGGGCAACGACAGGTCGGTGAGCTCCCGGCACAGGTACATGGCGATCTGCCGGGCCGTGACGAGCACACGCGAGCGTGACGAGCCACACAGGTCGTCGATGGTCAGCCCGAAGTACGCGGCGGTCTGCGCGATGACGACCGCCGGCGTGATCTCGGCCGTGTCGTCGTCGTCGGTGATGAGGTCCTTGAGGACTATCTCGGCGAGGGCCAGGTCGACCTGCTGGCGGTTGAGGTTCGCGAACGCGGTGACGCGGATCAGCGCGCCCTCGAGCTCACGGATGTTCGTGGAGATCCGCGATCCGATGTAGGAGAGCACCTCGGCCGGTACGTCGAGGTGCTCGCTCGCGGCCTTCTTGCGCATGATCGCGATGCGGGTCTCGAGGTCGGGCGGCTGGACGTCGGTGATCAGGCCCCACTCGAAGCGGGAGCGCAGCCGGTCCTCGAAACCGTTGAGCTGCTTGGGCGGCACGTCGGAGGTGATCACGACCTGCTTGTTGGCGTTGTGGAGTGCGTTGAAGGTGTGGAAGAACTCCTCCATCGTCTGTTCCTTGCCCTGCAGGAACTGGATGTCGTCGATGAGGAGCACGTCGACGTCGCGGTACCGGCGCTGGAACGCACCGGCCTTGCCCTCACCGATGCTGTTGATGAAGTCGTTCGTGAACTCCTCCGAGTTCACGTACCGCACCCGGATGTGTGGATAAAGGTTGTGGACATAGTGCCCGATGGCGTGCAGCAGGTGGGTCTTGCCCAGTCCCGAGTCCCCGTAGATGAACAGCGGGTTGTAGGCCTTCGCCGGCGCTTCGGCGACCGCGACCGCGGCCGCGTGCGCGAACCTGTTGGACGACCCGATGACGAACGTCTCGAAGATGTACTTCGGGTTCAGCCGGGTCGGCTCCGCGGACGGCTTGGGCGCCGGCTGAGGGGCGATGGGCATCTGCGCCTGCTCGGGCTCCGGCGGCTCCTGCTCCAGGGACAGCGTGGCCGGGCCCGAGATCTGCGACGGCCCAGCCAGCGTGCTGCTGCTGAGCTCGGGGTCTACCGTGATGCCGAAACGCACGTCGCGGCCGAGCACCGAGGACATCGCGGAGACGAGGTCGTCACGGACGGCGGTCTCCAGGTAGGTACGGGTCTGCTCGTGCGGGACAGCGATGAACACCATGTCGTCAAGCACTGCCATCGGCTTGGCCAGTCGGATGAAGGCGAGCTGGCGCGGGCTCATGTCGGGCCGGGCCTCGAGCGCCGTCAGGGTCTGTGCCCAGACGTCGCCGATGTTCTCGTCCGGGTTGGCCACTGGCTTTCCTTCGTCTCGTGCGTGGGGTGGTGCGCGCGCTGGGGGTGTCTTGGAGTCTGCCATGATGAGGCACCGTCCACACAGTTGTCCACAGGTTGTGGATTGCGCGGATCACCCCGGAATCAGTGGTACACGGGCCCCTGGCCGGCGCCCGTCGGGACCCTCTCGGCGCGTCCGGTGTGGCGCGCCCGACACGCAGGATCCCGCGGTTCTGGTTTGACCCGGGGGGCTCCGGCGGCGTAACGTCAGACAGCCGTTCCAGGTACTTCTGCGCGCCCACACAGGGATGCGAGCCGCGTTCTTCGACGTAGGCCGCGACCAGTGGGCCAGGCCCCGGGTCGGCGAGGCCGATCGTCGTACTGAGCGGCCATCTTTCACTGCATCGTCGAGGACAGACGGTGTGCCTACCCCGACGTTCTTGGAGTACCTCGTGAGCAAGCGGACCTTCCAGCCGAACAACCGGCGTCGTGCCAAGACCCACGGCTTCCGGCTGCGCATGCGCACCCGCGCCGGCCGCGCCATCCTCGCGGCCCGCCGTCGTAAGGGTCGCGCCGAGCTCTCAGCCTGAGCCATGTTGCCCGCGGCGCACCGTCTGCGCCGTTCCGTCGACTTCGAGCGGACGGTGCGCCGCGGCACGCGTGCAGGTCGATCGACCGTGGTGGTCCACCTCCTGGTTCCGGACGAGAACGTCCCGGACGCAGGATCGGGAACTCCACAGGTCGGTTTTGTCGTTTCCAAGGCTGTGGGTAACTCCGTGCAGCGCAACCTCGTGAAGCGGCGGCTCCGAGCGTCAGCAGCGAGACATCTCTCGACGCTGCCGGCCACCGCTCGCGCTGTCGTGCGCGCTCTCCCGCCGTCGGCCGGTGCCACCTACGCGGATCTCGACCGCGATCTCGACTCGTGCCTGCGGCGCGCGGTCGCCCGCGCGACCGGAGACGGGGCGAGATGACTGCCATCCCCGCCCCTGAGGGTGAGGCACCGACGCGCGAACCTTCGGTGATCGGGCGACTCCCGGTGACCGTTCTGGTAGGGATGATCCGTTTCTACCAGGCGTTCATCAGCCCGATGAGCCCTCCGAGCTGTAAGTACTACCCGTCCTGCTCGCAGTACGCCTTGATCGCGCTCCGGCGCCACGGCGCGCTGCGTGGGCTGGGTCTCGCGCTGTGGCGCCTGCTGCGGTGCAACCCGTGGAGTCTCGGCGGCGTCGACGACGTGCCGCCCGTGCGCAGTGCGCACACCCACGCCGAGGGCTGACCTGCCCCTGGCGTGCGCCGCCGGCACGACACCGCACCCCGCAGACTTCGCGTCCCGACTCTGGAGCTTCTTGACCGATGGACTTCTTCGCATTCCTCTGGCCGATCGAATGGGTGGTCGCCTGGATCATCTACGGATCGCACTGGCTGTTCACGACACTGGGCATGTCCGCCGGCCCGGGTACGGCCTGGGTCCTCTCGATCGTCGCACTGGTGATCGTGATCCGTGTCGCGCTGATCCCGCTCTTCTTCAAGCAGATCAAGGCCTCGCGCGGGATGCAGATGATCCAGCCGGAGCTCCAGGCGATCCAGAAGAAGTACAAGGGCAAGACGGACCCCGCGTCTCGCGAGAACATGACGCGCGAGACCATGGAGCTGTACCGGAAGCACGGGACCAACCCGTTCGCCTCCTGCATGCCGATCCTGCTGCAGTCGCCGATCTTCTTCGCGCTGTTCCGCGTGCTGAACAGCCTCAAGCAGATCTCCGAGGGAACTGCTGACCCGATCGGCCCGATCACCCGTGACGTGGCGGGCGACATCGAGTCGTCGACGCTGTTCGGCGCCCAGCTCAGCGACGTCTTCCTGCAGACCGACTCGCTGACCTCGCGCATCGTCGTGATCGCGCTGATCGTCGCGATGAGCGTCACGACCTTCACCACGCAGCGCCAGCTGACGATGAAGAACATGCCGCCGTCGGCGCTCGAGGGCCCGATGGCTCAGACGCAGAAGCTGATGCTCTACATGCTGCCGATCGTGTTCGCGATCTCCGGCGTGAACTTCCCGGTGGGTGTGCTGATCTACTGGACGGTCACGAACCTGTGGTCGATGGGGCAGCAGTACTACACGATCAAGCGGATGCCGACCCCGGGATCTGTCGCCGAGAAGCAGCTCAAGGAGCGTCAGGCCGCCAAGGCTGCGAAGCGTGCCGCGAAGCGGGGCGAGGTCATCGAGGACGAGACGCCGGTGGTCGAGCAGCCCAAGACCGGCCAGCGGGTGCAGCCCAAGCGGAAGAACCGCCAGAAGGGTGCGACGCCCACCGCCGGTCGGCCGGCGGTCGCGCAGTCCGCTCCGCAGGATGCGCCGCAGGACCAGCCCGTAGATGCGGCTCCGGATGCGTCGAGCTCGACGTCCGGGAAGCAGACCGGGTCCAAGCCCAAGCCCTCCGGCACGACGTCGGGCAAGCAGCCCGGGTCGAAGCCGAAGCCGAAGTCGTCGGGTGCGACGCCGGGGACCACCTCGACGTCGTCGGGCAAGAGCAAGCAGAAGAAGTAGGAGGTGGACGCGATGAACGCGAGCACAGGTACGGCGGCATCGGACTCCGCGGCTCCCGCGGTCGATCCGGAGGACCGGATCAAGCGCCTCGAGGAAGAGGGCGAGATCGCTGCGGACTACCTCGAGGAGTTCCTCGACATCGCTGACCTGGATGGCGACATCGACCTCGACATCAAGCACGACCGAGCGGCGGTCGAGGTGGTGGCAGATGATCCGAAGCTGCTTGCGGACCTGATCGGTCGCGAGGGCGAGGTGCTCGACGCGATGCAGGAGCTCACTCGGCTGGCCGTGCAGACTCGGACGGGCGAGCGGAGCCGCCTGATGCTCGACATCGGCGGCTTCCGGGCCGCCCGTCGGGTCGAGCTGACGCGGATCGCACAGAAGGCGGTCGAGGAGGTGCGCGCCTCCGGCGAGGAGGTCGAGCTGGACCCCCTGAATGCGTTCGAGCGCAAGGTGGTGCACGACGCCGTGGCGGCTGCAGGACTGGTGAGCGACTCGCGCGGTGTCGAGCCTGAGCGCTATGTCGTGGTGCAGCCCGCGCCGGCGGTCACCGCGGACTGAGTGACCGGCTTCGGCCGAGGGCCGGTGCACGTCCGAGGACGTGCACCGGCCCTTTGTGTGCTTGGCTTCTTTCGACAGCGAGTGGAGGGCGTGACGTGAGCGGTACGGACGGGACGGGACAGGGTGAGCCCGGCATCGTTGCGGAGGTGTTCGACGGCGACACCCTCGGCGTGAGTGAGCCGGTCAAGCAGTACTTCGGTACGGCTTACGACCAGGTGGCGCGATACGCGGACCTGCTCCGGGAGCAGGGCGAGCTGCGCGGGCTGATCGGGCCGCGCGAGGTCCCGCGGATCTGGGAGCGGCACGTCCTGAACTCGGCTGCGGTCGTGCAGTACCTGCCGACGGCGGGCGCTATCGCGGACATCGGATCGGGTGCGGGGCTCCCGGGCATCATCGTGGCGGCGATGCGACCGGGGCTCGATGTGCTCCTGGTCGAGCCGATGGAGCGACGGACCACCTGGTTGGTCGAGGTTGCCATGGAGCTCGGCCTGACCAACGTCCAGGTGAAGCGCGGGCGGGCCGAGGAGTACCACGACGCGTTCGAGGTGGACGCAGTGACCTCCCGGGCGGTCGCTCCGCTGTCCAAGCTGGCACGGATGAGCCTTCCGCTGGTTCGCGTGGGCGGCGAAATGGTGATTCTCAAGGGACGTAACGTGGCACAGGAGGTCGATCCTGCACGGAAGGTGCTGCGGAAGTACGGGGCGGGGGACCCTGAGATCCTTGAGGGATCGACAGTCGCCGGTGTCGAGTCGACGACTATCGTGCGCATCCGTCGGGGGAAGTAGGACCATTCGACAGAGGTTGTTTCACGTGGAACGGGAGCGGTCCTCACGGTGACCGCTCCCGTCGTCGGCTCCTGGGTCGTGCCCAGGGACGCGGCGCATGCGTCGGCAGGTGCCGCAGAGGATGTTGCCAGTGGTCGTCCTCCTCGGTGTCGGCGATGCCGGCGCTGGGCACTTGCAGGGGTAGCCCCAGCCCGGCCTGTACCCGACGCAGGCGAAGGCGCTGGTGAGGTAGCTGTCGTGATGCAGGTGGTCCGGCGGATGCCGAGCTGGTAGCCAGTACGGTGGTTGTACGTTCCACTGGAGTAGGCGATCTTGGTACTGCCGGTGATGGCGGGGCCGCTCTCTCCGAGTGCAAGGTCGGCATGTCGCCGATGACGATCGGACCGGCCTGTTCGAACGACGCGGAACTGGCCGGGTCCCGGCTCGCTGCGGCCTCTGCTGCACTGAGCTCGCTCGTGGACCACGCCCCGGGGAGTGGTCAAGGCTCAGGAGCGCGGCCGCACGGACCAGGGTCGCGAGGGCAGCGACCAGTGCGGCGGCGACGGTTGTGACGAGAGCCGTTGATCTGAGCCAGGAGCGCCCAGCACCGATTCGGACGTGCGCCGGCACGCACGAGGACAGGGACGGTCGCCGGGCATACCGGACGTGCCATGGCGTCGACGGATGGTGGGTGTGCTGTTTCACGTGAAACCCGGGCGGGCGCCGAGAGGGCGGAACGCGGTCTGATCCAGATGCGCTGCCTAACCCAGATGCGCTGCGGGCACGTCGTCGTGCTCGGTCGTTTCACGTGAAACGAGAGTCCAGGAGAGGACCGGCCGAGCCCAATCCGATGTGCACAACGACCGCGGGGCCATGGGTGAGCTGGAAGACCGGATCGCTGGTGAACTGATCGCTCCGAGAGCGGCGTTTCGGCACGCCTGAGCAGGTCGGCGACCGTAGCGTTGCACGCGTGTGCTTCTTCAGACGAAAGTCCAAGCGAAAGGCAGCGGCTGCGGCCGCAGCGGCGCAGGCTGCCACGGCGGCAGTGCCCGACTCGTCCGCATCGGAGCCGCCGGCCGACGCGGGGGAGCCTCCTAGCCGTGACGAGAGGATCAACGCGGCATCCGCTGCGATCGTTGACGGTTCGGCGGCCGGGCTGGCCCTGGCTCCGGTGGAGCAGAGCACGGCTGTCCTGATCGCGGAGAAGCCAGCTGAGACCGCGGACGCCAGCGACCTCGCGGCCGATGCCCCGGTGGGACGCGAGACGCCACTCGCCGATGACTCCGCCGTGGTGCCGTCCTCGGTGGACATGGCGCCTCCTCGGCAGGCTGTCGTGCCGGGCGCACCCCGGGACGAGGTCTGGGGCCAGGACGGTGCGGACGAGAAGAGTGCTGCGGTGCTGAGCCAGTTGATCGAGTCGGTGACGATGCCGGCGCCAAGTGATGCGGTGTCGTCCGAGGACGAGCTGAGCACGGCGGTCGGGTTGCTCCGCGACGAGCGTCCCGCTGCAGGCTCGGCGGGCGATGTCGGCGGTGCGGAGCCTGTGGAGCAGCGTGCGCCGGACGACAATCGCGCACTTGACGCGGTCGTCGGTGCCGGAGGTGTGCCCGAGAGCCCAGCCGGAGAGCAGCCATCCGTGGCCCATCCGGCCGGGGAGGGTGCGGCTGGGGAAGATACGGCAGATCCCGGCGCCGGCGCGGATGAACTCAAGGAAGCTGAAGCCCGTGGGGGCGAAGGGGTGAACGACGTCGTGGCCACCGCAACGCTCGCGACCGCGACTGACGGGGCACTTGGCCCTCGCTCGGGGTCCGAGTCGGAACTCTCGGGGGACTCCGCGGGAACAATCGGCACCAGGCACGAGAGCGACCTCCGGGCTGACGCCAGGGACGAAGCGTCCCCAGGGCTCGAGGGATCGCAGCCGGAAGAGCAGAGTGCCCTCCAGGTGGCTGACGATGAGCTGAGCCCGGAGCAGGATGGAACCTCTCCGGCGGAGCATTCTGACGGTCCGTCGACGAAGCGGGAAGCAGAGACGCAGGCCGAGCCCCCTCACGATCCGGACCAGATGGACGAACTCCCCTCGACCCGACCGATTCCGGCCGATGCGATCAAGCGTGCCAGTGAAGCCCTCGATGCGGCGGTGAACGCGGCTCCTGCTGTGATCGGGCACCCGGCGGATGTCGACGATGAGGAGGAAGTCGCTGTCGTGGATGCCGAATTCACACATTCCGCCGACGAAACAGGGCTGGAGGCCAAGCCAGATGACGTGGCCAGCGATTACAGTGTCCGCGTGACGGATCCGATTCCTGTGCAGAGCCTCTCCGCTCCCGGCGTTTCACGTGAAACGGCCGGGCCCGCGCAGACGGCCCACGGCACGCAGCAGCCCACAGGCGGCCCGCACGGTGGCGATGACGAGCGTCGGTCAGCCCTCATCGCAACCGTCCCTGCCGTTGACGACACGACTCCGGTCGCCGCCGAGCTCGCCATGGACGCTCGCCGACGTATCGAACTTCAGGGGCGGCGATTCCCTCGTCCGCCCAAGACGCGCATCATCACGGTGGCCAACCAGAAGGGCGGGGTCGGCAAGACGACCACCACGGTGAACATCGCGGCCGGCCTGGCGCAGTCCGGCCTGAACGTGCTGGTCATCGACAACGACCCGCAGGGCAACGCCTCGACGGCACTCGGCATCGAGCATCGAGCGGGCACTCCGTCCGTGTACGAGATTCTCATCGAGGGCGAGTCTCTCGCGAGCACCGTGCAGCAGTGCCCCGACATCCCCAACCTCTGGGGCGTTCCGGCCACCATCGACCTGTCTGGATCCGAGATCGAGCTGGTCTCTCTCGTTTCACGTGAAACAAGGCTCCGGAAGGCGATCGCGAAGTACCTCGACGATCGCATCGCGGCAGGTGAAGAGCGCATCGACTACGTGCTCATCGACTGCCCGCCGAGTCTCGGTCTTCTGACCGTGAACGCCTTCGTGGCGGGCCGTGAGGTCTTCATCCCCATCCAGTGCGAGTACTACGCGCTCGAGGGTCTGAGCCAGCTCCTGAAGACGATCGATCTGATCCGCTCGCACCTCAACCCCGAGCTGCGCGTGTCCTCGATCCTGCTCACGATGTACGACGGCCGAACCAACCTGGCGCAGCAGGTGGCGGGCGAGGTCCGGTCTCACTTCCCGGCGGAGACCTTCAAGACGACGATCCCGCGCTCGGTCCGGATCTCGGAGGCCCCGAGCTACGGGCAGACCGTGATGACCTACGATGCGACGTCGACGGGAGCGCTCGCTTACCTGCAGGCGTCTCGCGAGCTGGCCGAGCGCGGCCAGGGAGGGTCGAGCCCCCGGCGCGCGATGAAGGCAGAAGCGGTCGGAGCTCAGGACTGATGGTCTGCAGTGATGATCGGCGCGTGCTGCGCGTCGTGACGATGACGATGGAGACGACCCCAGTCCGCGCCCGGCGCAGGACCGGAACGGACGAGGAGACACGATGAGTGCGAAGCGACGCGGGCTCGGGCGGGGCCTGGGCGCCCTGATCCCGACGGGTCCTGAGCTGGACGAACAGGCACCCGGCGTGGGATCCGGTGAGTCCGACGGAATCGGCATCGGCGGCACGGTCGCGACCGTGGTGCAGGAACGCCCGTCGGCGCTCGACGAGGCTGCGGACACCGATGTGGCACCCTCGCCGAACGACACACCCACGGTCGAGAAGAAGCCGGCGAAGAGCTCCGGTCCGCGCCCGAGCACCGTCAAGTGGGACTCGGCGATCGCGAGCGGCCGGCTGTCGGTCGCGAACGAGGCGGGGGAGGGCGGGAGTGCCTCCGCGCTCGACAACACGTTCTTCAGCCGTGAGCAGGGTGAGGCGGACGTCGTTTCACGTGAAACGGCCGACCTGCTGCCGGTCCCTGGTGCACGGTTCGCGGAGCTCCCGGTCAGCGCGATCCGCCCGAACACCTGGCAGCCTCGTACGGTCTTCGACGAGGGCGACCTGGATGAGCTGGTGGAGTCGATCAAGGAGATCGGCGTGCTCCAGCCCATCGTGGTGCGCCCCGACAAGGAGCACCCCGGCGAGTACGAACTCATCATGGGCGAGCGGCGCTGGCGCGCCACGCAGGCGGCCGAGCTCGAGACCATCCCGGCGATCGTTCGCGATACCGAGGACGGCGACATGCTCCGGGACGCGCTGCTGGAGAACCTGCACCGATCGGACCTGAACCCGCTCGAAGAAGCCGCTGCGTATCGCCAGCTCCTCGACGACTTCGGGTGCACGCACGAGGAGCTTGCCACTCGCATCGCCCGCAGCCGCCCGCAGATCTCGAACACCCTCCGCCTGCTGCGGCTGCCACCACTGGTCCAGCGCCGCGTCGCCGCCGGCGTGCTGTCGGCCGGTCACGCTCGTGCATTGCTGGGCCTGAGCGACGGCGCCGAGATCGAGCGGCTCGCGCAGCGCATCGTCTCCGAAGGTCTGTCGGTCCGGGCGACCGAGGAGATCGTGATGCTCACGGAGTCCGAGGGTGGCTCGGGGAAGACCCGCAAGGCTCCGCGGGCCGGCACGCGGAGCGAGGCGGTGGACGAGCTGGCCACGCGGCTCTCGGACAGGTTCGAGACGCGGGTCAAGGTAGCGCTCGGCAAGACCAAGGGCCGCATGACCGTGGAGTTCGCGTCGGTCGAGGACCTCAACCGCATCCTGCAGGTCATGGCCCCGGACGAGCGAGGTCTCCTGAAGCCACCGTCCGGGGACTGACCACCCCGTACGCGGAGTCGGTGCGACGTACGCCGTTCCGGGAGAACATCAGGGCCGGCATCCCCGCGGGGATGCCGGCCCTGATGCCTTGGTCGGTCAGGGCCGACGCACCGGCAGCAGAGCCAGGTCGACGATGCGTCGGTACAGGTCCGGGAGCGAGTGTCCACCCGCGGCGGCAGCCTGCGGCAGAAGCGACATCTCCGTCATCCCGGGTGCGACGTTGACCTCCAGGATGTGGGCCACGCCGGACCGGTCGAGGATCAGATCGGTGCGGGACAGGTGTCGCAGGTGGAGCGCCTCATGGGCCTGCACGGCGACGTCCGCGACGTATGTCGCCTGCTCCGCACTGAGTCGAGCCGGCGCGAAGAACTCGGTCTCGCCGGCGACGTAGCGCGCGGCGTAGTCGTAGCCGTTCTCCGCGACGATCTCCACGGCGGGCAGTGCCTGGGGCCCGTCGGGACCGTCGATCACGCTCACCGCCAGCTCGATGCCGTCGACCGCGTGCTCGATCAGCGCGGTCTCGCCGTACGCGAAGCACTCGACCATGGCGCGCGGCAGGTCCTCCGCACGCGTGACGACCGTGACCCCGAGGGCGGAACCGCCCTCGGTGGGCTTGACGACGAGGGGGAGGCCAAGATGTCCCACGATCGTGTCGAGCACGGGCTGCGCGCCGAGGTCCCGGAAGAGGCTCTGGGGGAGCGTCACGTAGTCGGGGGTGGTGAGCCCCGCTTCGAGCAGGGCCGCCTTGGCGATGGGCTTGTTCCAGACCACGCGGCTGGCGCGCGGGTCGGAGCCCACGTAGGGCAGGCCTGCCATGTCGAGCACGTCCCGCACCGATCCGTCCTCGCCCGAAGCGCCGTGCAGCAGCGGCCAGACGACGTCGGGGCGGGTGCTGCGGAGGAATGCCAGGAGGTCGGCGTCGACGTCGTGCACGATCACGTCGAGGCCGGTCGAGCGCAAGGACTCGGCGACCCGGCGACCGGACCGGAGCGACACGTCGCGCTCGTGCGAGAGACCGCCGGCGAGGACGACCACCAGCGGGCTGCGTCCCGCGTCGTCGGGTGCGGGCGAGGTGGACGCGGTACCGGGTGCCGGCGCGTTCTGGGCGGGGGCGGGACTGGTCATCGACGGCTCACTCGATCGGGGTGTACGGGATGGCTGCCATCGTGTCAGACGCACAGGTCACCTACGTGACCTGTGCGTCTGACACAGGGGAGTCAGGCCAGGTCGGGTGCGGGGCCCTCGACGTCGTCCACGTCGGGGTCGGGCTGCGCGGAGGTGCCGAAGATCTGCACCAGCTCGGACTCACCGTTCACGACACCGGCGAGGCGGCGCACGCCCTCGCGGATGCGTTCCGGCGTCGGGAAGCAGAACGACAGGCGCATGTGGTCCGAGCCGCTGCCGTCGTAGTAGAAGGCGGTGCCCGGCACGTACGCGACGCGCGCCGTCACGGCGCGGGGGAGCATGGCGCGGGAGTCGAGCCCGTCCGGCAGCCGGACCCAGACGAAGAACCCACCGCGCGGCACGTTCCACGACGCGCTCGGGAGGTACTCGCCCAGTGCGCCCACGAGGGCGTCGCGCCGGTCCCGGTACATCTCCCGGTAGTCCTTGATCTGGGCCTTCCAGTCACACGTCTCGAGGTACGTCGCCACCGCGAGCTGCGACGCGTTCGACGGCGACAGCACCGCCGACTCGCTCGCGAGCACGAGCTTGTCGCGCACGGCGTGCGGCGCGATCACGAAGCCGACGCGGTAGCCGGGGGCGAACGTCTTGGAGAACGACCCCAGGTACAGCACGCCGTCGGTGTCGTACGAGCGCAGCGCCGGGAGCGGCTCGTCGTCGAAGCCGAGCAGGCCGTAGGGGTTGTCCTCGACGACCAGGACGCCGTGGCGGCGGCAGATCTCCAGGATCTGGGGGCGCCGTCCGGCGGACAGGGAGACGCCCGCGGGGTTCTGGAACGTCGGGACGGTGTACAGGAACTTCACGCGCCGGCCCTCGGCCGCGAGGCGGGTGAGCACGGCGTCGAGCTCGGCAGGGACCAGGCCGTCGGCGTCGAGCGGTACCTGGACCACGTCGGCCTGGTAGGAGCGGAAGACGCCCAGGGCCCCGACGTACGACGGCGCCTCGGCGATGATCACGTCGCCCGGGTCCACGAAGATGCGGGTCACCAGGTCCAGGGCCGACTGCGAGCCGGTGGTGACGACCACGTCGTCAGGGTGGGCGGAGACGCCCTCCAGGGCGACGACCTGGGTGATGTGCTCCCGGAGCGACTCCTCGCCCTGACCGGAGCCGTACTGGAGCGCTGTGGTGCCCTTGGTGACGATGAGGCGCTGCATGGTGTCGGCGATGACGTCGAGCGGCAGTCCCTCGAGATACGGCATGCCACCGGCGAGCGACACGACCTCGGGGCGGTTCGCGACCGAGAACAGTGCCCGGATCTCCGAGGCGCGCATGCCGTGCGCTCGCGCCGCGTACGAACCGAACCACGGGTCGAGGCGGTTACCGGCAGTCTCGGGAAGCTCGTTCACGCAAGCCAGTCTGGCACGCGTGGCGTGCTCCTCCCAGTGCCTGTTCGTGGTGAAACGGTGAGACTCCGCGCGGACGGACAGGCTCGAGGGTGCCCGGAGACGCCAGGAGCGCGCACCCGGGCGGGTGCGCGCTCCTGGTGTGGTGACAGCTGTCAGCCCGCGAGGACCTCGTCGATCTCCTGCGTCAGCGCGCGCTTCGGGCGAGCCCCGATGATCGACTTCACGACCTCGCCGCCCTTGTAGACGTTGAGCGTCGGGATCGAGACGATGCCGTAGTCCATGGCGGTCTGACGGTTCTCGTCGGTGTCGATCTTGACGATCTTGATCTTGCCCTCGTACTCGTCGGAGAGCTCCTCGAGGATCGGTGCCACCATGCGGCACGGACCACACCAGGTGGCCCAGAAGTCGACGAAGACGGGGATGTCGGAGTCGAGGACCTCCGCCTTGAAGGTGTCGTCGGTGACCTTGATGGTGCTCATCCGTAATCTCCTTTGTCAGTCGTTCAGCGAGTCGAGGAACGCCTGGGCGTCGAGTGCCGCGGAGCAGCCCGAGCCGGCGGCCGTGATCGCCTGGCGGTACGTGTGGTCCACGGCGTCGCCGCAGGCGAAGACGCCGGGGAGGTTCGTCCGCGTGCTGCGGCCCTCGACGAGGATGTAACCGTTCTCGTCCAGGTCGACCTGGCCCTTGACCAGGTCGGTCCGCGGCTCGTGGCCGATCGCGACGAACAGCCCGGTGGCGTTCAGGTCCCGGACCTCGCCCGTGACCGTGTCGCGCAGGCTGATCCCCGCGACCTTGTCCTCACCGTTGATCCCCGCGACCTCGCTGTTCCAGGCGAACTCGATCTTCGGGTCGGCGGCGGCACGCTCGGCCATGATCTTCGAGGCGCGCAGGTCGTCGCGGCGGTGCACGACGGTCACCTTGGACGCGAACCGGGTCAGGAACGTGGCCTCCTCCATGGCGGAGTCACCGCCACCCACCACCGCGATGTCCTGGTCGCGGAAGAAGAACCCGTCGCAGGTCGCACACCAGGAGACGCCTCGGCCGGAGAGCCGCTTCTCGTCGGCCAGGCCCAGCTCGCGGTAGGCGGAGCCGGTCGCCAGGATGACCGAACGCGCGCGGTAGGTGTCGCCGCCGCCGGTCACGATGGTCTTGACGTCACCGGTGAGCTCGACCTGCTCGGCGTCGTCCCAGATGACCTGGGCGCCGAACTTCTCCGCCTGCTCCCGCATGGCGTCCATGAGGTCCGGGCCCTGGATGCCGGCCGGGAAGCCGGGGAAGTTCTCGACCTCGGTGGTGTTCATCAGGGCGCCACCCGCGGTGACCGAACCTGCGATGACGACAGGTGCGAAGCCGGCACGCGCCGCGTAGACCGCTGCGGTGTACCCCGCGGGGCCGGACCCCACGATGACGACGTCGAGCACGGGTGCCGCGGTGGTCTCGGTAGCCGGTGCGGTGGTCTGTTCGGTCAAGGTGGTCTCCTCGAGTTCCATGGGCACACGCATCAACACGCGGGCGGGTCCCAGTGTTCCAGCCGATGTCGTCCACGGCTCGGTCGTGGACGTGAGTCTCGCCACACAATATCGACAGATTTCGATGGATAGAAGGCGCGGTCACGGACTCGGGGACGGAGAACGGCCCCGGACAGTCTCTCCCGACGGGGAAAGGACTGCCCGGGGCCGTTCTCGGCGCGGCCGGAAGTCGCCGGGGTCAGCTCAGGACGACCTCGTTGAGCTCGAGCCGGAACCCGTCGGACACCTGCGGCAGCTCGGTGATCCAGATCGTGAACGAGTCGCTCACCACCGGCTCGGTGAGCTCGAACGTGGTGGTGTTCGCGAACGCGCCCTCGGCGAGCACCTCACCGCCGGCGCCGCCCTTGAGGATCTGCACCTTGCCACCGGGCGTGTTGGTGAGCAGCTCGATCTTGGAGACCGAGGCCGGCTCCCGGAGCTTCAGCTCCATGCCCAGGGAGTCCTTGAACCCGCCGAACTCCGCCCGCTGGTACGTGGTCGTGTAGTAGAACGACTGCGGGTCGGCGTCGTAGGCACGCTCGACCGCCTCGGGGTGGTCGATGGTCGCACCCTCGAACTCCAGCGTGCCCAGGAGGGCCGCCGAGTCGATGACGGGCCGTGCCTCGGTCTCGGTCGGGGCGGACGGCTCAGCGCTGTTCTCGCCCTCGTCGGTACCTCCGGCACCGGCAGAGGCGGAGGCCGACGCCGACGGCGACGCCTCGCCGATGGCCTCGCCCGTCGGCGACATCATTGCGTTCACCGCCCAGATCAGTCCGGCGACGACGGCGACGCCCACCAGGCTCAGCACGATCGGCGTCGGGTTCACGCCACGCCGCTTGGGCGCCGGCTGGGTGGCGAACCCGCCGTCCTGCTGCTCGTAGTAGCCGCCGCCGTCAGGGGCGTAGCCGGCCGGCGCGTACTGCGGCGGGTACTGCTGCGGCGCCCCGCCTGCCGCGTACTGGGCCTGCTCGTACCCGGGCTGGACGGGGGCGACCGGCTGGCCGTACTGGTCGTACGCCTGCGTCGCGCCCTCCGGGGGTGGCGGCGGCACCGGGGCGTGCTGCTGGCCGAAGGCCTGCGGCTCGTAGGTGTAGTCGCTCTGCGGCTCGGTGTAACCGGCGGGCACCGCACCCGCGACCGCGGTCTCGTCGGAGCGGGCGATCCGGCCGGAGACCGGCCGTCGCACGGGCGGAGCACCCTCGCCATTGAAAGCGTCGGCGATGGACTGGCGTCGCGGACCCTCCGGCTCAGGCTGAACGAATCCAGGCAGCGATGCCACTACGGAAACCTCTCCCCACGGCGCCAGGGCCGCGGTCACGTCGTCGGGGTTCATCGGCCCGCCGGTGCCGCCGGACGCGTCGAACGTCCGGCTCACGAGGGCGTCGATGTCGGCGTCCACGTGGGGAACCAGCGTGGACAGCGGCGCCACGGCGCCGGAAGGGTCGAGCTGCGCGGGCAGCGGGATCAGGGTGTCCTTCGCGATCCAGCCGGCCTCGAGGTCCTGCCCGGGCCAGCGTGCCGTCATCGCGTAGTAGAGGAGCGCGACCAGACCCTGCGCGTCGAGCTGCGCGGGCCGGCCGTTCAGCGTGTCGCCCGAGGCGAGGCCGCCGTCGATCCCCAGGCCCGTGACCCGGACCCGGTGACCGTCGACCCGTACGGCCTCGGGGCGCAGGGCGGTGTGGTGGACACCCCGTGCGTGGGCCACGGCGAGTGCCGACGCCGCCTCGCCGACGATGGCACGAGCCTGCTGCTCGTCCACGAGCCCGCTCGACACGATCTCGGTCAGCGTGGTGCCGGTGTGCGGCTCGGACACCACGTACCGCCGGCCGTCGCCGTCCGTCCCGGCGTCGAGCACCCGGACCAGGCGGGGGTCCGTGACGAGCGCGGCGCGCCGCGCGGAGTCGAGGGCATCGCCCGCGTAGGGCCCGGTCACGAGCGTGACCCGGACCTCGCGCTCCAGGATCAGGTCACGTGCCTCCCAGGCGGTCGCCGCGGCGAGATCGGTCGTCGCCTGCTGGACGAGCCTGTACCTCTCGACCAGCACACTCCCTGGCTCGACGGTGCTCACGCGGACCTCCTCGCTCGCTCGGGGGACAGTAACAGGTGCGTGATGTCCGGGATCACGCGCCGTCGCCATGCTACGCGGAACCGCTGACGGACCGCCGAAACGTCGCCTGAATGCAACGAAAGCGCAGATCAGCGATCTGCGCTTCCGCGTGCGTCGGCAAGGTCAGCGCCGGAACCGGGCCAGGACCGGGCGGAGCAGGCCGTCGAGCTCCTGGACGCGCAGCAGGCGCAGCAGCAGCACGTAGACGGCGAGCATGACCACACCGCACAGGGCAGACACCCACAGACCGCTCAGCATCGTCAGGACCCAGCCGTTACCGAAGGACAGCACGTCGAAGCCGCCCAGCAGCCGGTAGACCCCCCACCCGGCCAGCCCGGACAGCACGGCAGCGACGAGAGCCTTGGCGTGCAGCGTGAGGATGCGCCCGCCGTCGAGCCGGCCGTTCAGCTTCGTCCGCAGGCCACGCGTGCGCAGCAGCACGGTGATCCAGTTCGACAGCGCGTAGCTGGCGCCCGCCGCGATCACCCACATCTCGATCGGCAGCCAGAGCTGGGCGGCGATCAGGCCGATCACCAGCATCGACGTCGAGGGCACGGTGATCCAGAAGACCGAGCGACCGTCCTCGTACGCGTAGTAGACCCACTTCATGAGCGCCATGCCGCCCAGCGGCACCAGACCGAACGAGAGTGCCACCAGCACCGGAGCGATCAGGGCGGTGCCCTCCTCGCCCGCGGTCGGCACGATGAAGGCCGTGGCGGGCGCGGCCAGCACCGTGAGGGCCGCCGTGGCGAACACCGTGAAGACGCCGATGGTGCGCAGGCCGAGGGAGAGGTCGCCGCGGACGCGATCGGTGTCGCCCTCCTGGGCGGCCTTGCTGATGCCGGTGAACAGGGCGGTCGCGATCGACACCGTGACCAGCGAGTGCGGCAGCAGGTAGATGAGGAGTGCCTGCGTGTAGGAGCCGTTACCGGCCACCGCGACGGGCGGGGTGGCCGCGGCGCCTGCGGCGCCCGCCTCCGATGCCACCCGGGTCAGGAAGAGGATGCCGGCCTGCTCGAGCACCACTGCGGCGAGCGTCCACGTGGCCACCGTTCCGGCCGAGCGCAGGCCGATGCCCCGCAGGCCCAGCCGGAAGTGCCAGCGGAAGCCTGAGCGCAGCAGCGGGACCAGCAGCACGAGCGCCTGCGCGACGATGCCCAGGGTGGCCGTGCCGGCTAGCAGGATGGTGCGCGGTGTGTCCCACTCGTCAAGGTCGTTGATGCCCAGCGCGGGCGCGGTGCCGAAGACAGCCAGGAAGACGCCGAACCCGATGACCGAGACCACGTTGTTGGCCACCGGCGCCCACATGAACGGCCCGAACTGCTCGCGTGCGTTGAGCACCTGCCCGAGCAGCGTGTAGAGGCCGTAGAAGAACAGCTGCGGGATGCACCAGTAGGCGAACACGGTGCCCAGCGCGAGCTCCTCGGCGCTCAAGCCCTGCGTGTACAGCAGGACCACCCAGGCGGAGGCGCCCGTGAGCACGGCCGTGACGGCGAGGATGCCGACCGCGGAGACCGTGAGCAGCTTGTCGATCCGCTCCTGTGCGTTGCGTGCACGGAACGCCTTGACGATCTGCGGCACGAGCACGGCGTTCAGAGCGCCACCCGCGAGGATCGCGAACAGCACGTTGGGCAGCTTGTTCGCGACGTCGAACGTGATGGCGACGCTGCCGACCGACCCGATGGCGGCCACGAGCATCATGTTGCGCACCAGTCCGCCCAGCCGGGAGGCCGCGGTGCCGGCGGCCATGACGATCGAGTTGCGGCCCAGGCCGCGCGACGGCGGCTGCGCGGGGGACGAGCCCGCGGCCGCGCCGGGGTCGGGTTCCGACGCGGGGTCGGCTGCTGCGGTCACGGTGTTCTCCTGGGTCAAGCGACTACTCCCGTGGTCTGGGGGCCCTGGCCGGCGCCGTCCCGGCCGACGTGTGCGGCGGCCGAAACACTACTCCGCCCGACGGCGTGCTACGGCCGTGCCGGGGTGCCCGACGTGGCCGGTGCGGCCTCGGGCGCCTCGGCGGCGGTCCCGGTCGCCTCCTCGACGTCCTCGCGGGTGGCGCGGTTGGGCGACCGCCCACGACGCACCGTGCGCCAGATGCCGGCCAGGAAGAGCAGGGCCACGAGGCCTGCGGCGATCCAGGTGCCGACCTCCTCCCAGCCCGCGCGGACCCGGACCTGGAACGTCGAGTCGTCGTTGATCTTCGCCCCGGTGGGGGTGAGCACCTGCGCCGTCACCTCGACGTCGCCGGACCCGATCGCCCGGACCGGAACCTGGACGTCCATCTCCTGACCCGCGGGCACGGTCTCGGTCGTGCGCTCGTCGACCGTGAGCCGGGGGTGGTCGGGGCGCAGCACCACGGTGACGGTCGCGTCCACCGTGAGCGCGTTGCGCACGCGCACGGGGATGTTGCCGACGTCGGTGATGAAGTTGATGTCCTGGCGGGGCACCACGGTCACGGAGTTCTTCGTGATCTCGTCGTTCTCCTGGAGCACCTGCTGCACCACCTGTTCCCGGAGCCCGGGGTCGGCGCGGCGCGCGACCGCCAGCGGGGCGATCAGCCGCCGTACGCCGGGCCGCCAGATCACGGGGTGCTCCTCGCCCGCGACGGAGGAGAACGTGACGATCGCGTCCCGCGCCTGCTCCAGCGCCTTGACGTCCGCCGCCGCGAGCTCCGCCTTGGCCCGCTCGTGCTTCGGCAGGGGGGTGCGGGCCACCTCGGGTGCGTCCTGGACGAACAGCGCGTCCAGCGTCGTGGGCGAGATCCAGCCGGCCTCGTCGAGCGTGTCGAGCACGGCCTTGGCGGCATCGGTGTCGGGCGTCCAGCTCCGGGGTGCCACGATCGAGAGCGACGGCGGGTCGTAGGGCGCCTGGCTGACGACGGCAGCTGTCTCCGCGAGCAGGCGCTGCGCACCCTCCGTCGCGGTGGACGCCGTGGTGACCGCCGTCGTGTCGGCGGACTCCTGGGCGGACGCGGTCGAATCGGCGCCCGACAGGTCGGTGGCGGCCAGGAACGCCTCGGTCAGCGGCTCGTCCGTCACGACGGCGTGCGCGGTGCCCGCGGGTGTCGCGACCTCCGCCCGGCCGGTCACCGTGCCGACACCCTCGTGGGCCAGTCCGCCGGCGCCCACCACGACATCGTCCCGGCCGCTGGCGACGGCGAGGCCGAGGGTCTCGACGTCGGGCACCGTACCGTCGGCAGGCCAGGCGAAGTTCGTGTGCCAGGTGGCCGGGATCTCCCAGACCCCGGCGCGCGGACCGCGCACGAAGCTGCGCGGTCCCGTGGAGAGCACGCCCGCGTGCGCGAGTGCCGCGAGGTCCGGGTCGTGGTCCGGGAGCGTGAACGTCGCCGTCGTCCCGGCGGCCGCGAGCATCCGGTCGTACCAGTCCCGCAGCTCCGGGTCCTGCGAGGCCTCGGCCGTGCCCATGAGGTTCGGGTCGACGGCGAGCGAGACGGTGCTGTGCTCCGCGACCTGGAGCACGCCGTCGAGCCGCTGGCCCGCCGCGGTCTGCTGGGCCAGCTCCAGCTCCGCCGAGCTCGGGTCGGCGGGGTCGGTCGCCGGGCTGGTCACGGCGGCCAGGATGCTGAGCTTCATCGGCACGCGCTCGGTGCCGTCGGCGTCGTACATGAGGAACGAGCGGGCGATGCCCAGGCGCCCGGAGGCATCACCGACGGAGATCGCGAGGCGGCGGGCACCGAACCCCTGGAGCGCCTGGACACCCGGGTCGTAGGTGAACGAGACGGTGGTGGAGGCGCCCGGCTCCAGCCGCGGGACCGTGGTGGTGCTCCCGGAGCCGTAGACCGGGTCGAGCAGGCCCGCCTCGGACCACGCGGCGATCTCGGCGCGCGAGGTGAGGGCCAGGTAGTCGACCGTGAACTGCGCCTCCGCGCCGTCGATCACGGCGTCGGTGGTGTTGGTGACGCTCGCCCGGACGGTCACCGTGTCGCCGGGGACGGCGATCGGGTGCGAGATGCTCGTGACGGACACGTGCACGGCGCCGTCGCCCGGCGCCGTCCTGGTGACGGCCGCCGGAGCGGAGGACGCGCCTGCGGGCGGGTGCCCGGCCATCGGACCGGCGGCGGACGCCGGCAGGACTGCCGACCCCACGAGCGCCACGACCGCAAGGAGCGCGGCGCTGAGCGTGCCGGCGCGGCGGGCCGCCCGGCGGTGGGCGGGACTGCGGGTGATGTCGGGGTGCTGCGTCATGGCAGGTCGGGGCGCTCCGTGGGGAAGGCGTCGGCGCGCAGCACGTCCCGGAGATGCCTCGACGACTCGAGGAGGTCCAGGGCGGCCGTGGCCAGTCGCTGCTCGTTCGGGTACGACAGGCGCCCGGCGAGCTCGTCGATCCTGACCCAGAGAGCGTCCTCGGCTTCGCCGTCCGGATCGTCCTCCACGGTCAGGCGACCGCCCTCCGCGCGCAAGAGGTAATGGTGCACGACCTTGTGCACCCGCCGGTCCTCACCGGTGAACCAGTAGTCGATCACGCCGAGCTCCGCCTGGATCGAGCCGCGGATCCCGGTCTCCTCGCGGATCTCCCGGATCGCCGCCTCCTGCGGCGTCTCGCGACCCTCGAGGTGGCCCTTCGGCAGGCACCACTCCAGCCGGCCGGTGCGGTTGCGGCGCAGCAGCACGGCCGCGCTCAGCTCGCCGCTGCCGTCCGGGTCGGCGCGGAGCACCAGGCCTCCGGCCGAGGTCTCGTCCACGATGGGCAGGTGCACCGGTGCGGTGGCCGCGGCCCGCCGGGCCGGATTCACCCGCAGCGGCGCCCCGCCGGGCGGCGTGGGCACCTCCGGGCGACCATCAGGACGGTCGCTCGCCGGAACAGGGGTGGACATGCCCCAACACTACCGACTGAGCACCGTTGCTCAGGTCAGGCGGGCGTCGTTTCGCACGGTGAGTGGTGGCGCGCCGCGTCTGGGAGAATCTTGGGCTGTGTCTACCCCTGAGCAGGACCTGTTGCGGCGCGCGCTCGGCATGCTGACCGAGATGGCCCCCGCCGCGCTCGAGCTGGGCGAGCAGTTCCGTGCCGCCGGTCACGAGCTCTCGCTCGTCGGCGGTCCGGTGCGCGACGCCTTCCTGGGCCGCGCGAGCAACGACCTCGACTTCGCGACGTCGGCGACGCCGGACCAGACACAGCGGATCCTCGCGCGCTGGGGCGATGCCCACTGGGACATCGGCAAGGAGTTCGGCACCATCGGCGCCCGGCGGGGCGACGTCGTCGTCGAGGTGACGACGTACCGGACGGACAAGTACGACCCGGCGTCGCGCAAGCCGCTGGTGGAGTTCGGCGACACGCTCGACGGTGACCTGTCGCGCCGCGACTTCACGGTGAACGCGATGGCCGTGCGCGTACCCGACCTGACCTTCGTGGACCCGTTCGAGGGGCTGACCGACCTGGCGGCCGGGGTGCTGCGCACACCCATCGCGCCCGAGCGCTCGTTCGACGACGACCCGCTGCGCATGATGCGCGCCGCGCGGTTCGCCGCGCAGCTCTCGTTTCACGTGGAACCAGGGACGCTGGCCGCGCTCGTGGCGATGGCGGACCGCATCGAGATCGTGTCGGCCGAGCGGGTGCAGGCCGAGCTCACGAAGCTGCTCCTGAGCGACAACCCGCGCGCGGGTCTCGAGGTGCTCGCGGACACGGGACTTGCCGAGCACGTGCTGCCGGAGCTGCCCGCCCTCCAGCTCGAGATCGACGAGCACCACCGGCACAAGGACGTCTACCAGCACTCGCTCACGGTGCTGGAGCAGGCCATCGCCCAGGAGACCGGGCCCGACGGCGCGGTGCCGGCGCCCGACCTGGTGCTGCGTCTCGCCTCGTTGCTGCACGACATCGGCAAGCCCGCCACGCGCCGCTTCGAGCCCGGCGGGGGAGTGAGCTTCCACCACCACGAGGTGGTCGGGGCCAAGCTCGCCGCCAAGCGGCTGCGTGCGCTCAAGTACGAGAAGCAGGTGGTGAAGGACGTCTCCCGGCTCGTCGAGCTGCACCTGCGCTTCCACGGGTACGGCGACGGCGCCTGGACCGACTCCGCCGTGCGCCGCTACGTGACCGACGCCGGCCCGCTGCTCGAACGGCTGCACCGCCTCACCCGCGCCGACTCGACCACACGCAACAAGCGCAAGGCCAAGCGCCTCTCCGACGCGTACACGGACCTGGAGAACCGCATCGCCGCACTGCGCGAGCAGGAGGAGATCGACGCCATCCGGCCCGACCTCGACGGCACGCAGATCATGGCGATCCTCGGGATCCCGCCGTCGCGCGATGTGGGCGCCGCGTACAAGCATCTCCTGGCGCTGCGCATGGAGCGCGGCCCGCTGGGCGAGGAGACCGCGACCGAGGAGCTGCGGAAGTGGTGGGCCGAGCGCGGATGACCGCGTGCCGGGCTAGACGTGGGTCGGGTCGAACAGCGCGCTGACCGACTCGCCGCTGTGGATGCGGCGCACCGCCTCGGCGAACGCCGGCGCCACGCTGATCACGGTCAGCTTGTCGTGTGCCAGCAGACCCGCGGTCGGCACCGTGTCGGTGGTGACGATCTCGACGACGTCGGGGTCGGCCGCGATCCGGTGCACGGCGTCGTTGGCGAAGATGCCGTGCGTGCAGGCGATCCGCACGCTGCGCGCGCCGTGCTCGCGCAGCAGGTCGAGGACGGCGACGATCGTGGAACCGTTGGCGATCTCGTCGTCCAGCACGATGATGTCGCGGCCCGTGACGTCGCCGATCAGCGACGTGATCTCGACCCGGTCGCCGTCGAACCGCTCCTTGGCCGCCGCCGCGACCGGCACGCCGAGCATCTTGGCGAACGCCGACGCGCTCTTCGCGTTGCCGAGGTCGGGGGACACCACCGTCGCCTTCGCCAGGTCGCTCGGCGCGAAGTACGCCGCGAGCTCGCGCAGCGCGTTGAGCTGGTCGGTCGGCACGCGGAAGAACGCGTGCACCTGCGGCGCGTGCAAGGTCATGGTGAGGATGCGGTTCACGCCCGCCGTCTCCAGGAGGTCCGCGACGAGACGCCCGCCCACCGAGATGCGGGGCGCGTCCTTCTTGTCGGACCGCGCGTACGCGAAGTGCGGCATGACGGCGGTGATCCGGGCCGCCGAAGCACCCTTGGCCGCATCGATCATCAGCAGGAGCTCCATGAGGCTCTCCTGTGCGGGGCGTACCACCGACTGCACCAGGTAGACGTCGCGCTCGCGGCAGTTCTCCAGGAGCTGGACCTGCAGGCAGTCGTTCGCGAAGCGCTGGATCTTGACCGGGCTCAACGCGACGCCGAGATCAGCGCACATCGCATGGGCGAAGCGCTGACCACCGGTACCAGCGAAGACCCGCACCTCGGCCATGGCTGGAGTCTACGGAACGTCGCGGCGGCCCGCCTAGGCTGGAGAGGGCATCATGTGCGCCATGAGCGTCACCGACTGGCAGACCTGGGCCCCGTTCGTCGACGCGCTGCGCCGCTCCGCACCACCGGGAACGCACACCAGCGAGTTCGTGGGCACCGTCGGCCGTGGGGGTGCGCAGGGCACATACCTGGACGACGGCGACGCCGCGGCCCGCCGCGACCGCGACCGGGAGCTGGCGCTCACCGCCGCACGGACCGGCGGGCCGGGTCCGCGGGCGGAGCTCGACGAGGCGTTGCGCGAGGTGGCCGCCCTGCTGCCGGACAGCGAGCAGCTCGTGCGGGTCGTGGCCGTGCACGGTGGGGGCCGGCTGGGCGGCGGTGCTCCCTCGGGCGGCGGTGCTCCCTCGGGCGGCGGTGCGCGTGACGGCGGCGGTGCGCGCGACGGCGGCGGTGCGCGCGACCGGAGGGACGCTCGCGACGGCGGGGATGCGCGCGACCGCGGGGACGCCCGCGACCGCGGGGCCTCGCCCAGCGGCGACGCGCCCGTGCGCGACGTCGTCGAGCTGATCACGCTCCCGCCCGCCGTCGTCTCCGGTCCGACGGCGCCGGTGCTGGAGGTGGTGCTGGAACCGGGGGCGCTCCCGGCGTCGTACCGGGAGACCGTCGAGCCGCGTCCGGATGCCGCGACCGCCCCGTCGGCCGACCCCGACGCCGTGGCGCGGGTGGTCGCCGAGCGGATGCCCGACGCCGTCGGCGCCGCGCCGGAGGAGATCGACGCCGCGGAGGTGGCACTGCCCGACGGTGCTCGCCTGCCCGCCGAGGTGCGCTCCCTGTACGCCGCGGCCGGGAGCGGCGCGCTGAAGCTCGCACCGGAGGAGGGACGGTTCGGTGGGTTCGAGATCGTGCCGCTGAGCGGGAGTGCACTGCGTGAGGCGTTCCTGCCGGCTGCCCGGTTCGGCACCTGGACCGCTGACGCCGACACGGTCGCACCCCGGGACCCGGCGGACCGGGTGCAGGCGGTGATCGGCTCGCCGCTCTGGTTCCCGGTGGGTACCGACGGCGCGGGGAACGTCTACGCCGTCGACCTCGCGCCGGGGCCGGCCGGGCACCTGGGCCAGGTCGTGCTGCTGGACCATGAGGTGCGGGCGGGTGCGACGTACCGGGCGGAGAGCCTCGCGGCGCTGCTGGCCGGTCGGGTGGCGACGCCTGATCGACCGGAGAGCACGACGGACGCGGGTGGGGTGAGCCCGGCGGGTCCTGGTGCCGCCGACGGGCCAGTCGAGTTCCTTGCGCTCGACCCGGCGGACTGGATGGCGCGGTTCGACGCCGGGACCGTGCCGGACACGCTCAAGGCCGCGGGCCTGGTGCCTGACCGCGCGAACCCGCCGGTCCTGACCGACGCGCTCGCCGTGGCGGACCGGCTGCTCGCGCTGCGGGGCCTGCCGCCGATCGAGGTCGTCCGTCTGACGCGTCCGGCGCGTGCGGAGCGCAAGGGGCTGCTCGGCAGGCTCTTCGGCCGCTAGCCCAGGGCTGGCTCCCGTCCCTGCCACGGAGCCCTGACGTGACTTGGGTCAATGGCATAGGGCCCTGGAACGACTTCGGTCCGTTGCCTCCAGATCGGTCAATCGAGCGACCGAACTGGAGGCAACGGACCGAAGTGATGCTGTGCCCTCCATCAAGGGACCGAGGCCACGGCGGTTCCCGGTTCGCGGTCAGTGACCCCCGTGGACCTCGCCGTCGGACTCCGGACGCCTGATCAGCGTCGCCAGCGCGATGGTCACCGCCATCACGCCCGCACCGATCCCGAAGGCGAGGCCCGCACCCTTGGTCAGGGCGTCCGCGGCCGAGGTGCCCGTGGCGGTCAGGGCATCGGACCGGAGCGTCATGATCGCGATGAACAGCGCGGTGCCGGCTGCGCCCGCGACCTGCTGCACGGTGTTGATGGTCGCCGAGCCGTGCGAGTACTGGTGCGGCTTGAGCACACCGAGCGCCGCGCTGAACAGCGGCGTGAACACCGCTGCCAGCCCCAGGCTGAACGTGATGTGCGCACCGAGCACGTAGAACACCGAGATGCCCGGGTGCAGGAACGCCAGCATGCCGATGCCGAGCGTGACCAGCACGGCGCCCGGAACGAGGAGCGGACGCGGTCCCACCCTGTCGTACCACCGGCCGACGACCGGACCCAGCAGGCCCATCGCGAGACCGCCGGGCAGCACGACCAGGCCCGACTGGAGCGGCGTGAGGCCCATGGCCTGCTGCAGCACCAGCGGCAGCACGATCAGCGTGCCGAGCATCGCGAGCATCGAGACCGCCATGATGCCGATGGCCACGCGGAAGTTGCTCTCGCGGAAGGTCCGCAGGTCGAGCAGCGCGGAGTCGGTGCGCTGGCGCACGATCTGCCGCCAGATGAACAGGCCGAGGAACGCCAGGCCGGTGATCAGCGGGATCAGAGGGTTGATGGCACCGGCACCCGCGTGCGCGCCCTCGCCGAGGCCCGAGAGCCCCCACACGAGGCCGCCGAAGGCGACGACCGCGAGGAGCAGGGACAGCGGGTCGAGGTGGTGCGCGTCCTTGTCGGAGACGTCGCGGATCCACAGCACGCCCGCGACGAGCGCGAGCACAGCGATCGGCAGCACGACGCCGAAGACGCCGCGCCAGCCCAGCGGCTCCAGGATGGCGCCCGACAGCGTGGGGCCGAGCGCCGGCGCCGCGGCGATGACCAGACCGACGTTGCCCATGACCCGCCCCCGCATGTGCGGCGGCACGATCGTCATGATCGTCGTCATGAGCAGCGGCATCATGATCGCCGTACCGGTGGCCTGGACCACGCGGCCGGTCACGAGGAGGCCGAAGCCCGGGGCGATCATGGCCAGGGCCGTGCCCAGCGTGAACAGGGACATCGCCGTCAGGTAGGCACCGCGGGTGCCCAGCCGGTTGATGAGGAACCCGGTCGCCGGGATGACGACGGCCATCGTGAGCAGGAAAGCGGTGGTGAGCCACTGGCCCGTCGTCGCGGTGATGCCCAGCTCGTCCATGATGGGCGGCAGGGCCACCGACATGGTCGTCTCGTTGAGGATCACGGTGAAGCCGCTCGCCAGGAGCAGGGCGATGGCACGGAACGCCCCGGGTGCGAGCCTGTCCTGGCGGGGTTCGTCGACGGGTTGTTCAGCGGGCAGGTCAGAGGTACCCCGGACCGGCGTGGTCGGTGGTTCGCTCAGGTGGTCGGACGTGTCGATCGTGTCGGTACTCATGGGTATGCCCTCTCGGTACGGTGCGCGCGGGCCGAGATCGAGAGCGACATTGCACACGACCTACGTCTAACGACGCCGGACCATCGTCAGGTATTCCCGCCGACGATCGCGACCTGTTTTCACAGACGTCTGCGGTGAGCAGAAATCATCGGCACGCCCCTCGGCGGACCCCGCGTCAGCGTCCGACGGCGTCCGCCGGGCCCGCCGGGCCCGCCGGGTCCTCGGCGTCGTCGCCGGGCGCCACCGACTCGGTCACCGGTGCGGCCACGCCCAGCGTCACCCCCTGCTGCGCCATGAACGGCTCCGGGTCCACCGCCTGCCCGTTCATCCGCACCTCGTAGTGCAGGTGGCAGCCCGACGACGTCCCCGCGCCCGCCGGGTCGATGCGCGAGTCGCCTCCCATCGACGCGATCTGCTGCCCCGCTCGCACCGTGTCGCCGACCCGCACCAGGTTGGTGCCGGTGAGCAGGTGCCCGTACGTCGAGTCGAGACCCATCCCGTGCTCGATGCGGATCGTGTTGCCCGTGCCCCAGCCGGTCGCCCCGGAGATCACCACCCGCCCCGCGGCTGCCGCGTACACCTGCGTGCCGCACGACGCCGCGATGTCCTGGCCCAGGTGGTAGGTCGAGGCCCCCGCGATCCCGGTGTTGCGCGGCCCGAAACCGGACGCCTTGGTCCCGACGGCGGGGTTCGCCCAGCCGCCCGCGCCGACCGCCGCCTGACCGATCGACCCGCTCATGCAGGGTGCACCGGCCGCGGCGCCCTGGATGGACCGGGACAGCGCCGCGAGGTCCTGCTCGTCCGCGCCGCTGACGAGCTGCATGACCTGCAGCGCCTGGTCCCAGTACTTCTGGTAGTGGTACGGGTCGGCGTTGCGCTGTGCCTTGTGGGCGGCGATGGTCGGCTCCATCGTCTCCCAGCCGGTGACGGCGAGCAGCCGGTCGTAGTACCGGCCCGAGGACTGCACGGGATCGAGCCGCTCCTCGACCGTGCCGTACCACTTCTGCTCCTGGAACATGCCGATCGAGGACGTCAGCGTGCCGTCCGGGTTGCGCACGCCGAAGCGGTCGTCGCCGTAGGTCAGGTTGCGCAGGCCCGACTCGCCGAGCGCGGTCATGACCGCGATCGCCTGGGCTCGTCCCGGCACCCCGCGTTCCTGACCCACCTGGAGGATCACCGACGCGTTCTGGAGCTGCTCGGCCGTGAACCCGCCGGCCGCCGCGACCTGGCCGCCGGCCGGCACCACCGACGCCGACATGCTGCAGCCGTCCTGCGACTGGCTCTCGCTCACGGCTCCGCCGACCAGCACGACCATCGCGACGACCGCCGCGGGTACCGCCAGGACGGCCGCCATCAGCACGACCAGGACGATGACGGCCCGCCGTGTCGCGTCGTCCTTCTTCCGTCCCGGGCCGGAGCCAGGACGGGCCCTGGACCGGACCGCTGTCCGGGCCACCCGGGTCGCCAGCCCGACGGCGTCCCGCCCGCTCACGACCCCTCCGGCGGCCTGATCTGCTCGGCCAGCCAGGGGGCCGCGCCGTCGGCCCGGGTCAGGAGGACCGTGTAGGGGCCGATGTCGGTGGGCACGGCCACCTCGGCCAGCAGCGTGGAGGTCTCGTCCGTGACCTCCGGGTCACCGGTCACCTGGGTGACCGGGACCAGCCGCGGGTCGACGTCCTGGTAGACCGGTCTGGCCTGCGGCGTGAGCAGGGGTTCGAGGCCGTCCCACCACGCGGCCGCCGTCTGGTCGGTGGCGGCGAACGCCGTCATGGTCGCGCGCGCGGCGTCCAGGGCCGCCGTCCGGACCGTGTCGTCCCAGGTCGCCTCGACCGGTTCGCTCGGTGCGGACTCGTCGAACTCCGGCTCCGCCGTCACCTCGAGGGCCGGGTCCCCGGCGGCAGGCTGGTCGTCGACCGGCTCGTCGACCGGACCGGTCGCCGGGACATCCGCCTGGTCGCCGCTCGCGACGTCGTCGGACGTTCCCTCCGGGTTGCCGAAGTCGTCCTGGTCCCGCGGCGTGACCACGCCGGCCTGCGCGCCCGGGTCGGCCGGGCCGCCCTCGCGCGGCCAGCCCACCCACGTCCCGATCGCGAGGACGACCACGACGACCACCGTGACGACTGCACGTCTCATGAGCGGCCCAGCCCTCGCATCTGCCGGCGGCCCGGGTTGTGCACGATCGCCGACGGCTGCGGACCGGCCTGCGGCGTACCGCCCTGGCGCGCGGCGTCGAGCGACGCGGCCAGCCGCGCCGCGCTCTGCGACCGTTCCCCGCGCCGGCCCAGGCCCCGCACCGCGGCGAGCACCTGCTTGGCCTGACCGGTCCTACGCACGACGGTCAGCGCCTTGGAGGCGCCGGCCGCAGCCGCGGACGTGCCGCCGCTCGCCACCATCGCGCCCGCCTGGAGCGCGATCGAGGTGCCGGCCCGGCCGGCGCTGCTCAGCCGGTCGGTCAGACGCTCACCGGCGGTGGGCGGCAGGTGCGGCGCCGGTTCGTTCGACGGCTTCTCGCCCGCGTTGGCACCGTCGGCGGGCTGGTCGCCACCCGGCTGCCCGCCGCCGGTCGAACCGACCTGGACCGTACGGGCCGCGGTGGTCCAGGCGTTGCCGCCGCCCGGGGCGCCGTCCGGCCCGGGGCCGCCGGCGCCGTCGACCGGGATGGGCTGCGTGCGGCCGTCGCCCGCCGCACCGGCCTGGCCGGCGGCGGCCACCGCGCCCCCGGCGACGGCGCCGCCGGCGACCGAGCCGGCAGGCGGCGTACCGTCGATGACCGCCGGGCCCGAGTCCACCTTGTCGGTGTCCACGACGCTCTCCTGCGGCTTGACGGGTGCCGGGCCGAGCCCCACGCCGGCCCACTCCTTGGCCTTGGTGTAGCGCTCGCGCCACTTCGCGCTGCCGTCCCACGGCATCGCCGCAGGCTCGCCCACCTGGGAGGGCACGCCGGCGGCCGCGAGCCGGTCGGCCAGGCCCCGCAGGGCCTGCCGCACGCTGGCGCCCATGAGCACGTAGAAGACGGCGCCCGCGAGCACCAGCGTGTTGAACAGGTACAGCCGCACGAGGAACGGCAGGCCGCTGGTGGCGTCGTAGAAGCCGAGCAGGATCTTCATCCACGCGACCAGGAACATCGTGGCCATCGCGACGAGGATGCAGCCGAAGAGCACGCTCGCGAACGTGCGGAAGAGCTGGGCCCGCGTGCCGCTGGAGATGACGCCGACCGGGAGCTGCCAGAGGAGCTTGATCGCCGACCAGCCGAGCAGCACCACCGCGAAGATGGTGCCGCCGACGATCACCACGGACAGCAGCAGGAACACGAACCCCGTGGTGAGCAGGCTGAGCGTCGAGACGACGGTGCCGGCGTCGACCGTGGAGGCCGCCTCCTTGTAGGCCGCGTCGCAGCCCCCGATCGCGTCGACGGCGTTCTCCCGGCCGACGCTCTCGGTGTAGGTGTCCGCGCAGCCCGTGCCGTCGATGACGCTGCCGTAGTTGATGATCTGGTGGGGGACCCGCAGCAGGGTGTCCACGAGCTGCCCCTTGAGGCCGTCGCGGATCACCGTCGAGTCCTGCTGGAACGAGGCTCCGTCGGTCGCGAATCCGGTGGCGATGTCCATGCCCGCGTCGCGCGACTGCATGATGACGCCCTGCTCGCCGCCGATGGTCGCCATCGGGTTGGCGAGGAACGTCGTGGCGAGGGCGGCGATGAGGCAACCGATGAGCAGCTCCATGAAGCCGCCTGCGTACCGCCCCTTCAGCAGCCAGAACCCCACGACGAACGCCAGGATGATGAGCATCAGGTTGAGCAGGCCGATCTGGGCGATCATGCCCTGCACGATGATGCTCAGCCCGGCCAGCGGCGCCAGGATGTAGCCCAGCCAGTCCATGCCGAGCACCCAGTCGAGCACCCAGATCTGCACCGCGACCATGTCCCGGTACCAGACCCAGAACATGCCCGCGAGGGTCGAGAAGATCTCGGAGTCGACGTTCAGCGGGTTCCACGGCGAGCCCGTGTCCCACTGGAGCATGAACCGGTCCACGGCCACGCCCTGCGTGTCCTCCAGGTTCAGCCCGCCCTGCGGGTCGGCGGCCTGGAGGGGCGCCAGCCCGATCATGCCCCGATCACCGCGCCCGTCGAGCTCGTCGGCGTGGTCTTGACGGTCTCGGCGCGCTTCTCGACCAGGGGCGCCATGACCTTCGCCCGGCCGTACCGGGCCTGGAAGTCCCGGATCAGGCACTCGCCGCGCCGCTCCTCGGGCACACCGGAGGCGTCGACCACGGGCGCCGTGCCCTCGGTGACCAGCTTGACCAGTCCGTCGTCGACGGGTGCGTCCACGGGCAGGCCGTGCAGCCAGCGCAGGCCGCGGCGGGCGAGGTTCGCGTCGCGGTGGCGCAGCAGCACGCGGAACGGGATGAGGCCGCGCACCACCTCGTTGCCGAAGTCCTCCTCGGCGTCGTGGCTGCCCAGCAGCAGCGCGGCCTTGTGCTTGCGGCCGTCGCGGATGAACATGCCGATCTCCTCGGCCGCCTCGGGCGACGACATCGTCTTGGACGCCTCGTCGGCGGCGAAGATGTCGAGCCGGGAACGGTCCGCGAAGCAGCGGTAGCGCGCCAGGGCCGCGATGAGCGCGAACGTGGCGCGGCCGAACACCTTCTCGGCCTTGAGCTCGGCGAACAGGTGCCCGTGCTCCATGTCGGCCTTCGAGGGGAGCTGCATCTTGTGCGTGTGCAGCACGATCGCCGGTGAGCTCAGGTCGAGCGGCGGCAAGGAGTCGTCGAAGAGGGCGCGGCCGAAGTCCAGCTCGGAGAAGATGCGCATCTCGTCGGCGAGCATCCGGGCGCCCGGGAACTCGCAGTCCTGCTCCAGGTGGCGGGCGAGCGAGCCGAGCGACGTGATCTGGTGCCGCCACATGTACTCGGTCTGGAGCACCTTGGACAGCAGCACGTTCTGCTCGGACTTGGTCTGCACCGACAGCAGCACCGTGAGGAAGGCCCGCGCGACCCGCGGGGCCTGGGCGGGCGGCAGGATCCGCAGCGGGTCCATGGACACCGTCGCGTCCTCCGAGATCTCCACGACCTGGGAGCCGGGGATCTCGGAGACGGCGATGCCCCACTCGCCCATCTCCGTGTGGTCCACGGCCATGAGCGTGGCGCCCATGTCCACGTTGTCCATGGCCACGGTCTTCATGCTCACCGACTTGCCGGAGCCGAGCTCGCCCACGAAGCCCATGGCGAGCGCGACGTCCAGCTTGTCGGTGGCCCCGGCCAGGTTCACGAACACGGGGTTCGGCCGGGCGGCGCCGTTCGAGATCTCCAGCGCGAACAGCGAGCCGGAGGTGTCGCCGAGCTCGGTGGTCGCGAACGGCACCGCCGCGGAGAACGCACGGGCCGTGGTGATCTGCGAGTACTCGCGCACGGCGCGCGGTGTCGGCATGCCCGGCAGGGTGGCCTCGAAGAGCGTGGGCTGGATCGTGGGGTCGGTCCGCAGCGCGAACTGCATCGCGGCGAAGTACTTGGTCAGGTCGCGGGCGTCGTCCAGCGCCTGCTCGGGGGTGTGCCCCGAGACCGTGAACATCGTGGTGGCGTCGACCTCCACCTCGAGCTCGTCGGCGTCCATCACGGCCTGGTACTCGCCCAGGGCTCGCGCCGTCGTGTCCAGGGACGAGCCGGCGCGCTCCTCCTCGGAACGCTGGTCGAACTGGTCGTTCAGCGTGCGCACGGCCCGGCGGTTCCGGTTGGTCACCTCGTCGCGCGAGCGCACCGTCATACGGATGGCCCAGTCGCAGGGCACGCCCGACTCGTCGACGCGCCCGATCCACTCGCACCCCGGGTACACGATCCCGCCCGACGGCGTGTCGCTCACCACGAGCGTCGTCTGGTAGGAGGCGAGCTCCGGGTTGGTGGGGTCGAGCACCTTCACGTAGGGCCGCTTGAGGATCTGCAGGGGGCCGAGCCGCTTCTCGGAGTCGGTCTGCCCCGCCGGGTCCACGAGCGCCGACGGCAGCACCGACGGTCCCGCCAGGTGCATCTCGGCGTCCAGCGAACCGTCCACGGGCACCGCGGTGTCGATCCCCAGGCCGCGCTGCATCGCGTGCCCGAACATCCACGCCATCTCGGCCACCGTGGCCGGCCGCGGGTCGAACGCCCCGGGCATCTCCTTGCGCAGCGCCTCCGCCTGCGCGGCGCGTTCGCCGACCGCGTGCCGGCCCGGCACGGAGCGCGGCATCATCAGCGTGTCCTGGAGGGTGGTCCAGCTCGCGCGGAGCGGTTCCAGGAAGGCCTTGGCGCCCGGGTTGGCCAGCGGGGCGGCGATCCAGTGCACGCGCCGGCCGATCGGGATCTGCTCCAGGAAGTCGAGGGTGGCCTCGCACTCCGCGGCCCATGCCTCGCGCTCGGTCAGGTCGACGCCCTCGATCATGGACAGCACCACGGACGCCGGGTCCGTCGCCGCCGTCAGACCCAGGTGCAGCGACTCGCCCCGCAGCGCGCGGTACAGCGCGGTGTGGTGCCGCCTTGCGGCGTGCTTCTTGTCGTCCGGCTGGAACGCGTAGGGCACGGGGGACACGCGCCAGACCGCCCACACGGTCCCGGTGCGGGTCCACATGAGGCCGTCGGTCAGGGCCGAGATGTGGCTCAGCATGGGGGCTCAGTCCTCTCGCGGGGTCGGCTGGTCGGTGCGGTCAGGGGTGCGTGGCGTGCCGGAGAGCAGCTCGCCGACGCCGGTGAGATCGGACCTCCTGCGGTCGGCCGCTGCCGCGGCGGCCGCTGCGGCCCAGTCCGCCGGTGAACGTTTGCTCGGTTGCCGGGCGGGTTGCGGGTCGGGTTGCGGGTCCAGCCGGCGCCCTTCGACGGTCGCGTCCGCGGGACCACGAGCCGTCAGCTCGGGGAGCAGCTCCGTCGGCACGGGGCGGACGACGGCGGGGTGCGTCCCGGCGTCGGGCACCGCCGGCCGAGCATGTGCGGTGCCGCCCGGTGCCTCGGCGTACCGCGCCGGGCCGAGCGCGGACCCGGGCACGACGACCATGACCCGGTGGGTCATCAGCCGTGGCTTGGGCAGCGCCACCTGCCCGCCGACCAGGCGCCCGGGGCTCGACGTCAGGTTCATCGCGTCCATGACGAACGCGACCGGGTTGCGACCGGAGCTCGGCAGCTTCCCGGTGGCCCACACGGTGCCCACCACCAGGCCCACCGCGACCACGATGTTCATGAAGCCGCTCAGCCGGGCCCACAGCGGAGCGGTCTGCCACAGCGCGAACGCCACCACGGCGCCCGCGCCCACCTGGGTGATGGTGTACGGCCCGCCCCAGATGCGCCCGCCGCTGGGCAGCTTTCCCACGAGCATGGGAATGCGGCGGGCCTTCGTGTAGAACTTCGCGGTCTCGGTCACCGGACACCCTCCTCACCACGCGCCGGGCGCGCGAGAGCGCCCGGCCGAACCCTGTGCCTTGCCCCCAGCGCCATGCCCATGTGTCTGACCCGTGTCCTGCTGCGTCCCGCGGGTCAGAGAACCGTCTGCGTGTTCACGATCGCCGGAGCGGAGTCGAACTCGTCCCGGGCCAGCTCCGAGGTGACGTTGATGCCACCGTTCACGAGCCACAGGACGATGCCGCCCACGATCGCGGACATCAGGATCGCCGCGATCGACATCTTGGTCTTCACGGCCGTGATCACGACCATGAGGATGACGACCACGAAGGTCACCGACTCGATGGCACTCTTCACCTCCTCGGACTTGACGGTGATGAGGTCGAGGAAGCCGTCGGCCATAACGATCTCGTTGATCATGGTTCTCTCCTTCGCTACTCCCCGGCGGTGCCGGAGCCGTTCGTGCCGGATGGCGTCGTGTCGATACGGACGGCCGGCTCAACGCCGGCAACCTCCCAGCGCCCGTCGCGGGCGACGAGCGTGAGGACGTACTGGGAGGTGGTCTTCTGGCCGTCGAGCCGGGTGAGCTCGACGGTGGTCAGGGCGTGCGTGCCGTCGCCGTCGGCCGGGTCGTCGGTGATCTCGTGCGATCCCTTGATGCCCGTGACGGTCGCGGCCGCGTACGGCGCGGGGGTGATCGCCGGGATGGTGGTGCCCGGCTGGAGGTAGCGCGTGATCTCGCCCTCGCCCGCGACCATGGCCGCGAGGAACCCGGCAGCGGACTGGCCGGCCGCCGACGTCGGGGAGATGGTCTCGGGGTAGTCCAGGTCCGGCGGCTCGGCGGCCGCGGGGCCGGGCACGGGCGCGGGCAGCGCCAGGGCGGCCACGGCCAGGTCGGGACCCGAGTACCTGGTGTCGGTGCGCTCGACGAGCACGGGAACCTGGAAGTAGCGGCGCACCCAGACGAGTGCGACCTCGGCCCCCTCGCCCTCGGGCTGCCCTGCGGGCGGGGGCGTCGAACCGGGAGCCGGCTCGGCGACGTCCACGCCGACCGTCACCGACCACACGTCGTCCTCGGCCGCCTCGCTCTGCGCGATCGACGAGTCGCGGATGGTCAGGCCCTCCTGGGGGAGAGTGCCGACCGGGGCGCTGGTCAGGGAGGCGAGGAGCTGCTGGTCGTCGCTGTCCGCCCGCAGCCAGGTCTCCACCAGCTCGACGGCCCGCTCGTTCGCCGCGGCCTGGGCCGCGGTGTCTGCCGGTCCGGCGCTCGCGGCGACCGGGGCAGGCTCGGGGCGCAGCAGCGTCCAGGCCAGGGCGGCGGGCCCGGCCAGCAGCGCGAGGGCCAGCAGGGCGCCCCACGCCTTGGTCACGAGAGCGGGCCCGTTGGACCACTCGACCACCTGCGGGGGAGCGTCCCCGCCGTCCGCACCGTTGCCCGACGACGAGGGGGGCGTCGCGGGCCGCGCGGAGCCGCCGGCGCGCGGAGCGCCGACGCCGGTGCCGTCCGCCGGGGCGGGCAGCTCTGCCGGTGCGGCGGCCTTCTTGCCGCGCCGGCGGACGAGGAGCGAGCTCATCGGGTCCGCACCTCGTTCTGCAGGTCCGCCTGGATGCGCGCACGGGCCTCGCGCGCGCTGCGCACGCGGGGGCTGTCGAGCGCCTCGGTGAGGCGGGTCGTCGTGTCCTCGTCGCCGAGCGGGTCCGCGGTGAGGGTGGCGACGATGTCGGCCACCAGGGGGGCCAGCTCGCCGCGTGCCGCGTGCACCTCCGCGGTGTCCCGGAGCAGCGACCACGTGTGGTCGAAGTCCGGGGTGGGATCCGCACTGCGGACGCCCGCGCCGCCGAGGTCGGTGCTGCCGAGTCCGGCGCCGGGCGCCTGGTCGAGCTCGTCCTTGCTCATCTCGCCTCTCCCGTTTCTCCGTCTCCTGTGTCTGCCGATCACAAATGGCAGGTGACGAGTTCGTGTGACATCGGTGATGTCCGGGTTTTCAACGGGTGTGACGCAGGTCACATGCCCACGGGAGCCGCGGGCAACAGTGGCGGGCAACACCTCCCGACTGGACTCGGGCTGACCGGAGGGGGGAACCGCCATGCCTGCACGCACGCCAGCACCGGCGTCAGGGACGCTGATGCGAGAGCTTGACCACGACTGGGCCGACCTGGTCCGCACGCGGTCGTTCGCCGCGGAGATCGAACGGTTCGTCGCGCGCTTCCCGCAGCTTGCGGGCCTGCGCACCGGTGACTCCGTGCGGCTCGCCCCCGCGGACGCCGACGAGGTGCTGTACGCGCTCATCGTCGAGCACGCCCGCGGCAGCTTCGCCGCCGGCCGCGCGGTGCTGCAGTGCATGCTCCCCGCCGTCCGCACGATCGTGCGCCGGTCGCGCCGCCACTACCCGGACGTGCAGGACCTCGAGCAGGAGGCGGCCGCGGCGATGTGGGACGCGATCACCCACTACGACCTCGAGCGCAGCGGGCGCGTCGCGATGCGCCTGCAGGGGCACACCCTGACGCGCGTCGTCGGCGACCGTGCGCCGCACGCGCAGGGTGGCCGTGCCAGCCGCGGCCCCCGCGTCGCGGAGATACCCACCGACACGAGCACGCTGACCGTGCTCGAGCGGCCGGCGACGCCCGACCCCGGGCCCGACGCCGTGTACTCGCTCGCGAGCTTCTCGCTCGGCACCACCGGCGAGGTGCTCGACGTCATCGCGTGGGGCCTCGACCAGGGCGCCCTGACGCGCGACGAGGCAGCTCTCCTGGCGCGCCTGTACGCGCCGGACCCCGATCTCCCGGAGTACGCCGAGCTCGGCTCGGGTCGCGGGAACTACCAGCGGCGGGTGGCCCATGAGCTGGGCATCTCGCACGCAGCCTTGCGCCAGCGGGCGAGTCGCGCAGTGCGACGGCTGGCGGAAGCCGTTCAGTCCGGTGGTCTGTCTGGGGGACAGCCGGGCGAACGGGACGATGAGCGACGACGGCGGCCGAAGGGCTGAGCACTGGGGGGTGCGTGAAGCCCAGAGGTCGTCAGAAGTCCGTCTCATCGCGAGAGGGCCCCACCGCCAGCGGGGCCCTCTCGTCATGTCCGCGGACTGGTGCGCGCGATGCCATCAGCCGGTGAACACCCAGGTCAGCGCTGTGATTTGTCGGCGGCACGTGCGGTGCGGGAGCCTTCTCCCACGTGCTGACCTGCGCAGTCAACACCACAGCTGTGGTATCGGCGGGCAAGGGTCGGATCGTTCAAGGGTCACTCAATATTCAAGTCATCTCCACAACTTTGAAGTCTCCTTGACCTAGCGGGCGCCACCCAGCCTGATTAGCGTTCAACCTGCCGGGTCCGCCCGCGTGGTCGAGGATTACCAGCGGCGTCACATCGTGACGACCGCAGGAGATCCTCGGCCAGCACGGGCAGGAGCACGGTGGAGACAGACGCACGCAAGGGAACCGCGACGGGACCCGCCCCGGGGGTACCCGAGGTGGTCTCCGCCGGCGGGGTCGGAGGAGACGGCACGGTGAGCAGTGGCACGAAGGTCGCGAGCCAGGACCAGCAGGTCAGGTCCGCGACAAGACCCCAGCGACCCGCACCCCCCGGGCCGCTGAAGCCGACGCGCGCCCGGCGCCGTCCGGCGCTCATCGCGCTCGGCCTCGCGCTCGTGGCGCTCAGCGTGCTCGCGTCCGTGTACCTGGTCAGCACGCTCGGCCGGACGTACGAGGTGCTCGCGATCACGAACGACGTGCCGCGCGGCACCGCCGTCACCCCGACCGACATCGGGATCGTCGAGCTGCCTCTGGGCACGGGGTCGGCGCTGCTCGACCCGATCTCCGCCGATGAGATCAGCCAGTACGAGGGCAAGATCGCCGCGACCGACCTCAAGAAGGGCCAGCTCCTCACGCCCGCGAGCGTGGTGGACGAGCTCCGGCCGCCCGCCGGCCAGTCGATCGTCGGCGTCGCGCTCGCGCCCAACCAGAGGCCCGACACCGGGCTCAGTGCCGGCGACGTCGTCCGGGTGGTCGAGACGCCCGCGACCGGCGGCGAGCCACCCGCCGGTGCGCCGTTCAGCATCCCCGCCACGGTGGTCCGCGTGGGGCAGCCCGGCGGATCCATCGGCGACCAGGTCGTCATCGACGTGCAGGTCGAGTCGGCCAACGCCGCCGCGCTCGCCGCCCGTGCCGCCACCGGGCGCGTGGCCCTCGTGCTCGACTCCACCAGGCAGGGCTGAGTCATGGCTCTCGTCGCCCTCGCCAACGCGAAGGGCTCACCCGGTACCACCACGGCCGCGCTCGTGCTCGCGCTCCAGTGGCCGCGTCCCGTCCTCCTCGTCGAGGCCGACCTGGCCGGGGCGTCGATCCTGGCCGGCTACTTCCGTGGTCAGCTCCCGCACGACCGCGGCCTGCAGCCGCTCGCCATCGCGCACTCGCACGGTGACCTGGAGGCCGCGTTCTGGGATCAGACCATCCCGCTCGTGCGTGACGACCCGGACAGGAAGCTGCTGCCCGGCATCGTCAGCCCGCACACCGCGCCCGCGGTGGCCAACCTGTGGGGGCCGCTCGCCAACCAGCTCGTCGCGCTCGAGCGTGGCGGCATCGACGTGCTGGTCGACCTCGGCCGGCTCGGCACCGGCGGCGTCGTGCGCGAGGACCGCGAGCCGATCGTCCGGCTCGCCGACCAGGTGCTGATCACCACCGGGTCGCGCCTGCCCGACATCGCGGTCACCCGGGAGCTCGTCAAGTCCCGCACGTCCGTGGTGGACGCCGCGGCCCGCGAGCTCACGAACCTCGCGGTGCTGACCGTCGGCCCGGGCCGCCCGTACGACGCGACCGAGATCGCCCGCACGCTCGGCCTCGGCACCGTGGGCTCGCTGGCCTGGGACCCCGTCAACGCAGAGGTGCTGTCGGTGGGCTCGCCCGCGGGCCGCAGGTACTCGACGTCACCGCTCGTGCGATCCGCCGGGCCCGTGATCTCGCGGATCCAGGACCGGACGGAGAAGCGGCGCGCCCGGTTCTCCACCGGTCCCCGTGAGGGCAGCCACACGTCCGGGCCACGTCGCCCGCCGGAACGCTGGGGCGAGTCCGCGTCCCCGGCCGTGCAGGCGGCCCCGTGGCGTGGCGGCGAGGGGAGCGGCGCGTGAGCACACCCGAGTTCCCCGACCTGTCCTCACTGCCGATCTTCCACGACGAGCCTCCCGCTCCGGTGCTTCCGCGCCGGACGCCGGGGACCGGCGGCGGGGCCGGGCCGGACCGACGTCCGGCGGCGCCGCAGAACACCTGGACCGCCACCGTGGACCAGGCGGGCGGTGCCTCCCCGGCTCCCGGCCCCGGCATGCAGACCGGGACCGCCTCTCCCGGCGGGCCGAACGGCGCGGGCTCGCCCGCGGGATCCGGTGGACCCGGGCGCGGCGGGGCGTCGTCGGGCAACGGGGCCTCACCCTGGGTGGGTGCCGTGGCCCGGGCCGGCCGCGAGTACCACGGACAGCCCGGTAACCCGCGGCTGCGCGACGCCGAGTTCTGGCGCCAGGTCAACAGCCTGCGCGGCGAGGTCTCCTCCCGGCTGACGACGGCGCTCTCGACGCGCGAGCTGGACGAGGAACAGCGCGAGGCGCTGGGCCAGGAGCTGATCCAGCAGGTGGTGCGCGACCACAACGACGCCCTGCTCTCGGGGGGCCAGCGCAACTGGACCACCGAGTACCAGGTCGAGGTGACGCGTGCGCTCTTCGACGCGCTGTTCCGCCTCGGCCGGCTGCAGCCGCTCATCGACACGCCCGACGTGGAGAACATCGAGATCACGGGTACGGCACCCGTGCTCCTGCTGATGGGCGACGGCCGGCGCACGTACGCGGAGCCCATCGCGGACTCCGACGCGGAGCTGATCGACTTCCTGCAGTTCCTCGCGGCGCGCGATCCCGCGAACGAGCGGTCCTTCACGCGGGCGAACCCGTTCCTGAACCTGGACCTGCCGGGGCGCGTGCGACTGGCCGCCGTCGGCTGGGTGGTGCCCTGGCCGCGCGTGACGATCCGTCTGCAGCGGCTGCAGTCGGTGGACCTGGAGCTGCTGCGCGAGAACCGCACGGTGGACGCCGTGCTGGCCGAGTTCCTGTCGGCGGCGGTTCGCGCGCGCAAGTCGATCGTCGTGTCCGGACAGGGGCAGGGGTCGGGCAAGACGACCCTGCTGCGGGCGCTCTGCGCCTCCCTCGATCCGTGGGAGTCCATCGCGACCATCGAGACCGACTACGAGCTCTACCTGCACCTGGAACCCGAGAAGCACAAGCGCGTGGTCGCCCTGCGCACGCGTGAGGGTTCGGGCGAGATGAACACCGCAGGACGCCGTGTCGGCGAGATCAACACGAACGTCAACGTCTACGAGTCCCTGCGGCACAACATCTCCCGCGTGATCGTGGGCGAGGTGCGCGGGCCCGAGATCGTGTCCATGTTCCAGGCGATGCAGATGGGCAACGGCTCGCTCTCGACGGTGCACGCCGACGGCGCCCGCGACGTCGTCGAACGCCTCGTCGGCATGGCCGTGCAGGACTCCACGCTGTCGGAGACGTACGCGTACCGGCAGGTGGCGCAGTCGGTGGACCTCATCGTCTTCCTCCGGGTCGACGCCGGGGCCGACGGCCGGCGCGACCGGTACGTCGCCGAGGTGATCGAGGTGACGCGCGGCGAGGCGGGCAACCCGGTGGCCGTCACCGACGTGTTCGCGCCGGGGCCGGACGGGCGGGCGGTGCCCAACGTGACGCCGTCGTTCCTCGCGGACCTGGAGGCTGTGGGCTTCGACGCGAACCTGCTGAACTACCGCGACGGGCTGTGGGGGAACTCATGACCACGCTCGTCGCGGTGCTGACCGGGCTCGGTCTGGGCCTGGGGGTGTGGTTCGTCGTCGTCGGTGCGCAGAAGTACGAGCCGGCGCCGCGGCCCGTGCGCACCACACCGCCGTTCCACGGGCTGCTCCGGCTGCTCGGCCTGACCAAGGGCGGGCCGCTCTACGCGCAGCGGCAGCTCCTGGCGATCGGGGTGGCCGCGGGCGTCGTGGTCGGGATCGTCACCGGCTGGTGGTCGCTCGTGCTCATCGTGCCGGTGCTGCTCGTGGGCCTGTCGGCGCTGTTCCGCACCACCACGCAGTCCGACGAGGTGGAGAAGCTCACCGACCTGACCGCGTGGGTGCGGTCGCTGATCGGCGTGCTGTCCGGCGGAGCCGTCGGGTTGGAGCAAGGTATTGCGGCAACCCTGCACAGCGCGGCGCCGTCCGTGCGGCCGTCGCTGGCCCGGCTGGTGGCACGTCTGGAGGCGCGGCAGCCGATCAAGCCCGCCCTGTACCGGTGGGCGGAGGAGATGGACGACTACTCGGCGGACATGATCGCCTCGGCGATGATCCTGGAGTCGGACAACCGGACCGGGGCCGTGGCTCCCGCGCTCCGCCAGCTCGCGGAGTCGCTGTCCGCGCAGGCCAAGGCCCGTCGCGAGATCGAGACCGAGCGATCCACCGGCCGCGCGACCGTGCGCTGGGTGACGATCGTGACGCTCGTGGTGCTGGTGGCGACGGCGATGTCCGGCTACCTCAGCGGGTACGACTCACCGCTGGGCCAGGTCGTGGCGGTGGTGCTGTTCTCGGCCTACGTGGTCTGCCTGCTGTGGATGCGCAAGATCAGCCTGGGACAGCCGATCCCGCGGTTCCTGCCGGACGAGCGGGAGGTCTGACATGTGGCCCTGGGCAGTGGGAACCGGTCTGGTGGCCGGGCTCGGCCTGTTCCTCGTGGTGCGCGAGCTGCTGCCGTCCACGCCGCGGCTCCAGTCCGCGCTGGACCGGCTGAGCGGTGACGACAAGGTGGAGCCCGTCACGGTGTCGGACGGCGGTGGCGAGCTCACCGTGACGCAGCGCTACACGCAGGTGTTCGGGGCGTGGGCGCAGCGCAGGCTGCCGGTCACACTGCTCGGCCGCTGGGGACCGACCCGGGCGGACCTGGACCTGATCGGCAAGACCGCCACCGACCACTACGGCGAGAAGGCGCTGGGCACGGTGATCGTGCTGGTGGCGGTGCCTTTCCTGGGGCTGTGCGTGGGGCTGCTCAACCTCGGCCTGCCGGTCGCGCTGCCGTTCGGCGTGGCCCTGGTGCTCGCCCTGGGCGCGTGGTTCCTGCCGGACCTCGACGCCCGGTCCAAGGCGAAGCGGGCCCGGCAGGAGTTCGCCCGGGCGGTCTCCACGTACCTGGAGCTGCTGGCCATCGAGCGGATCTCGGGCGCGGGCGCCACGCAGGCCACGTTCGCGGCGGCCCAGGTGGCCGGATCGTGGCCGTTCCGGCGGATCGCAGCGGCGCTCGAACGGAGCCGCTGGGAGGGGCAGGCGCCGTGGGTGGCGCTGCGCGAGCTGGGTGAGGAGGTCGAGGTGGACGCCCTCGGCGAGGTGGCCTCGATCGTGGAGCTCGCGGGCACGCAGGGTTCCGCGATCCACGACCAGCTCCAGTCGAAGGCGGCGGCGATGCGCGACGCGCAGCTCGACGTCGAGCAGCAGATCGCGCACGACGCGACGGTGCGGATGACCGTGCCCGGGACCATGACTGTCTTTGTGTACTTTTTGATGCTCATCTTCCCAATCGGGGTCACTATGTTTCAGACTGCACCCTGAACCGTCTGGTCCCCCGTGGGACACCGTGGTGTCACACGAGCCGGTTCTTACCCATTTGTTGAAGTCGACCACACCCCAGGAGTCACCATGAACCAGCACCTGAGCCAGGGCCGGTCGGCGGCGTCGCGCGCCGTCGCGCGGGCATCGCTGCGGGCCGCCGCGGCACGCGGTCGCTTCGACGCCCTCAACGGCCGCTTCGCCGAACGCTCGGCCGAGCTCCGTCGTCGGCTGGAGGCCGACCGCGCGGGCGAGGACGACGCGGGCCTGGAGTCCATCGAGGTGGTCGTGCTGTCGGTGGTGGGCCTCGGCATCGCCATCGCGCTCGGCGCCGCGATCAAGGGACTCGTCGACCGCTACATGGCGCAGCTCGGCGGCGGTGGCTAGGACATGGACGAGCGCGGTGCCTCCTCGATCCAGACCGTCCTCACCTACCCGATCGTCCTGATGCTCATCTTCGGGATGGTGCAGGGTGTGCTGTGGTTCCACGCGCAGAACACGGCCCAGTCCGTGGCCAACGGCGCGGTCCAGGCCGCGCGGGTCGAGGGCGGCACCGTGGAGTCGGGGTACGCCGAGGCCTCCGCGCGCCTGGCGCGTGGCGGCGACGCGTTCGCGTCCGTGGATGTGGCGGTGACGCGTGGCGAGGAGATGGCCACCGCGCGCGTGGTGGGGCTGGCGCCGTCGATCGTGCCCGGCTTCCGCGGATTCCGCGTGGAGCAGTCGGCCACGGGGCCCGTCGAACGCTTCACGTCGGCGGTGGGGCCATGAGTGACGGCCGGCATCCGACCCGTGGGGAGCAGGGCAACGTCGCGATCAACACCGCCGTCGTCTTTCCGATGCTGCTGCTCATCGCCCTGCTGCTGGTGATGGCGGGGCGGTTGGTGCTGGCCGAGGGCGTGGTGCAGTCGGCGGCGAACGAGGCGGCACGGGCGGCGTCGATCAGCCGGACGGCGGACGTGGCCGGCGTACAGGCGACGTCCACCGCCACCTCGACGCTGATGAACTCCGGCGTGCGCTGCGCGCAGACGTCGGTGCGGCCGACGACCGACGCGTTCGCGCTCCCGCTCGGGACCGTCGGGACCATCACCGTGCGGGTGGAGTGCGTGGTGCCGCTGAGCGACCTCGGGCTGCCCGGTGCGCCCGGTTCGCGGACGATCAGCGCGACCGGGACGTCGGTGCTCGACGCGTACCGGGGGCGGTCATGACCAGGGGAGCTGGGTGGATGAGGGTGCGACAGGGGCGGGCGGTAGCGCCGGCGCGGGTGCGGGCACGGCGCGAGCGGGGCGAGATCAACATCCTCGCCGCGGGCATGGTGCCCGCGCTCATCATCGCCATCGGCCTGGTCGTCGACGGCGGCGGGCGGCTGCACGCCGAGGACGAGGCGGAGTACGCCGCCGACCAGGCGGCGCGCGCCGCGGCGCAGCAGATCCGGTTCGACCGCGCGCAGCTGGGGCTGCCCCCGGAGGTGGACCCGGCGCGGGCGGCACAGGCCGCGTCCGACACGCTCGGCGCGCTGGGCGTCCAGGGCGGCGTGACCGCCGTCGACGGTGCCGTCGTCTCGGTCGGGACGCAGGTCACCTACGAGACCACGTTCCTCACGTTGATCGGGATCAGCTCGCTCACCGTCACGGCTGACGCCGAGGCACGAGCGGTCCGCGGGATAGGACAGGAGGAGTCCTGATGAGCACCTCGACAGTCCAGGGTCGTGCGGTGACGGGCGAGCCCCGCGGACCGCGGCAGGGCACCGGCGCACGCGTGGCCAGAGGGCTGGGTGCGGCGCTGCTCCTGGTCGTGCTCGTCGTGGGTATCCCGGCCGGCCTGTGGATCTTCGGCGGCCCGGTGTGGACGGGGCAGGTCAGCCTCGACCGGATCGTCTCGATGCTCACCAGCCCCGACGTGACCGGTTCGGTGCTCATCGGGCTGGTCAAGGTCGTGGGCTGGGTGGCGTGGCTGACCTTCGCGATCGCCGTGGTGATCGAGGTGGTCGCGGCGTTGCGCGGCCGCCGGTCCCCGCACGTCCGTGGCCTCGGGGCGCAGCAGCGCGCGGCGGCCGTCCTGGTCGGGGCCGTGATCACCATGCTGGTCGCGGCGCCCTCCGTGACCCCCGCGATGGCTGCCCCCGCACCCGCGGAGGCGGGCCGGACCGGCACGGTGGCGACCGCACCGGTGGCGTCCGACGCCGTCGGACAGGCCGGGGCCGTGACCGCGCCGGGTCCGCGCGCGGCGGTCGAGGAGGCCGAACCGGCCACCTACACGGTGCAGCCGGGTGACTCCCTGTGGCGGATCGCCGAGCAGACCCTGGGCGACGGCGCACGGTTCAAGCAGATCGCCGACCTCAACTACGGCGTGGTCCAGGCCGACGGTGGTGCACTCGACGCCGGGAACTGGATCGAACCCGGCTGGGTGCTGCGGCTGCCGGCGGAGGCCGGGGTCACGCCGACGTCGACGGGTGCGTCCGCGGCGGACGAGGACGAACCCGTGGGCATCGCGCCCTCGAAGAGCGCGGACGACGGCGCCGCGGAACCGGGCACCGTCGACGTACGGAGCAACGGTGGTGCGGAGTCCGCCCAGGTCGTCGTCGAGCGGGGTGACACGCTGTGGGGCATCGCCGAGGAAGAGCTCGGCGACGGGACCCGGTACCCGGAGGTCTTCGAGGCATCCCGCTCCACGGAGCAGCCCGACGGCGGACGGCTCACCGACCCCGACCTCATCTACCCCGGCTGGACCGTGACGGTTCCTGGCGCGGGAGAGGCGGCGGACGGCGGGTCCGGGGCTGACGGGACAGGTGCCGGGACGGACCGGCCCGGTGGCGGCGAGACGGATCCTGGCGCGGACGCGGCCGGTGACGGTGCGGGTGCGGGCGACGCCGCGGGCTCGGGTGACGCCGGTGAGCCGGCCACGGCGGACGGTGCGGGGTCGGAGGCCGGTGCCGAGGCCGGCGGGGGTGCGGATGCCGGTCCGGAGGCCGAGGCCGGAGGTCCCGAGGCTGACTCCGAGGTAGACGCGGACGCCGAGACGGCGCAGGCCACCGGCCTGGGCCGGACGTTCGCCGGCCGGCCGGAGGCCGACAAGGCGACCGGGGTCGAGTCCGCGGCGGGCGCCGCCGGAGGGTCGGGCGAGTCGGAGCAGCCGGCGCCGGAGGAGTCGGCGGACGCGGGGTCGGCCCCGACGACACCGTCCGCGGAGGTGACGCCCGAGGGCGCCGTCGAGGTCGAGCCCGACGACATCGCCGAACCGGGCGGCGCGGGCAACGACGTGGCGGAACCGGAGTCGCCGTCGGACGAGCAACCGGCCGGAGAGCGACCGGCGGGCGAGGCTCCTGCGGAGCAGCCGAACCGTGCGGCACAGAACGCCGGTCAGAACCCGTCCGCGGGTCAGGACGAACCGGGTCAGGACGCCGGGGACGGCACACCCGACCCCGCCGACGCCGGCACGGGTAGCGCCGGCCTCGACCGGCCCGACACCGAGGAGCCGGCTCCGGAGAAGTCGGCCGAGGGCAACCTCGCCCCGCAGGCGCCGCCGGCACCGCAGGAGACCGAGGAACCCCGGTACGAGCGGGTCACGCCGGAGGACCTCGAGAACGAGCCCGACCTCGAACCGGATGGGTCCGCGCCCCCGGACGGAGCGCCGGCGATCCCCTGGGAAGACCTGATCGCCGACGAGCTCCTGCCGCAGGGCGAGCCGGACGAGCCGGCCCGGGAGACGACGTCGGGCAGCGGCACGACGTGGGGTGGCGAGTCCGCCACCGACGGTGCGCCGGAGGACGACGGCCCGAGCGGGAGCGGGACCGATGCGGTCGAGGGCGACGTCGACGGGACCGGTGTCGACAGTGACGGTACGGAGGGCCTGGCCGAGCTGCCGGCGCCCCTGGTGCCGGAGGATGTCACGGCGACGGCGCGCGAGAGCGCGGCGACCGAGAAGGTACTGCCCGGCGACGTGACGGGCGACGACCCGGTGGTAGGCGACGGCGTCCCGGAGGTCGCCGTCGAGTCCGCGCCGCCGGTCGCTGCCACCGCCGAGGACAGCATCCCGTCGGCGACGGCGCCAGCGGGCGGTCCGGCACCGGCGGCGTCCGGCGACGGCGCCCGGCCGGGGCGCGAGCCGGTCGATGTCGCGGGTGCGACCACGGCGGCCATCGCTGCAGCCGGCACGGCACCCGATGCCACCACGTCCCTGCTCGGCTCCGCGGCCGACGCCGTCTCCGGTGCCGTCGACGACCTCGACGAGACCGTGGACGTCCGCACCGCGGCGGGCGTCGGCGGTCTGCTCGCCGCCGGGCTGCTCGCGCTCGTCGCCGTCAAGCGCCGCCGGGCACGCAAGGGCCGGGTCCCGGGCGAGACCGTCGTCGTGCCGAGGCCCGAGACCCCGGCCGGCGCGCTCGAACGTGACCTGCACGGCGTCGAGGACCCGTTCGGCCGCAGCCAGGTCGACCAGGCGTTGCGCAGCCTCGCACGCTGGCACCGCGAACGTGACCTGCCGCTGCCGGGCGTGCGCGTGGCGCGGCTGAAGAGCGGCGAGTTCGTCGAGCTCTACCTCGACGGCGCCGCCGACCTGCCCGCACCCTGGGCCAGCACGACCGACCGGTTCGTCTGGCAGCTCGCGGCGAGTGACGCGGAGGCGGCGTCCCAGGTCGGACCTGGGGCCGAGGAGGGGGAAGCGCCGTACCCGGCGCTCGTCACCGTCGGCCACGACGACGAGGACGCCCACCTCATGGTCGACCTGGAGAACCTCGCGTGCCTCGACATCCGCGGCACCGACCAGGCCGCACAGGCCACGCTCGCGGCGCTCGCGATCGAGCTCGCGACGAGCCTCTGGGCCGACGACCTCCAGGTGACCGTGGTGGGTGCGCTCGGGGAGCTGCCCGGCGTCGTCGACACCGGCCGGGTGCGGCACGTCCCCAGCCTGGCGGAGGTCGTCCGCGAGCTGGAGGCGCGCGCCGCCGACGTCGACCGGACGCTCGCTCAGGTGGGTGCCACGTCGGTCGCGGACGCCCGCGGCCGGGGCCTCGCGACCGACGCGTGGACGCCGGAGATCCTGCTGGTCGGCGAGCGACTCGCCCCCGTGGAACGCGCCACGCTGGAACGCCTGGTCGAGCGGGTACCCGCGGTGGGCATCGCGGCGGTGACGTCCAGCGCGGAGGTCGGCGACTGGGCGCTCGACCTGACCGGTGACCTCACGGGCGGCGACACGACGCGCGGCATCCTCGTGCCGGCCTACATCGCCGTCCGACCGCAACAGCTCGACGCCGCCACCTACGCCCAGGCCCTGGCCCTGCTGGCCGATCCCGAGACCGCCCCCGGCCCCTCGTGGAGCCGTTCGATCGACCGCGCCGAACCGACGCTGGAGGAGATCCCCATGGATGTTGTCCGCGCCGATGCGGACTCGGACGTCGCCGTCGGCCAGGGGGCGGGTCTCGCGCCGTCGCCGAGCTACGCGACGGGGACCGTGGGCGGCGGGACGGCGTCCGGCACGGTGCCGGCCGGCTTCGCGCCCTGGGCCACCGCAGCCGTGAGCGTGGCGACGCCGCCACTGGGTACACCGGTCGTGGCGGGGCCGGGCCCCGCGGTCGAGCCCGACGCGCCGGCGACCGACCTGCCGGAGGAGGCCGGACCACCGATCGTGCGTGTGCTGGGTCGTGTCGAGCTCGCGGGGACCACGGGCGTCGAGCTGCCGTCCACGCACCAGCGGCAGGCCACCGAGCTGATCGCGTTCCTGGCGTTCAACCCGGGGTCGCGCGGTTCGGACATCTCAAAGGCCCTGTGGCCGTCGCGCGAGCCGAACCTGGCCACACGGCGCTCCGCGGTCTCCCGCGCGCGCCGCTGGCTGGGCGTCGACGGCGAGGGCTACGAGTACCTGCCCCGCTACTGGTCCGCGGACGACGGCGGGCAGGCCGACCTCGAGTCCGCCGGCTACCGTCTGCGCGGCGTCACGACCGACTGGCACCGCTTCTGCGACCTCGTGGGCCCGGACCTGAGCCAGACGCCGACGGCAGACCTGCTGGCCGCCCTCGACCTGGTGCGCGGCCGACCGTTCGAGGGCGTGCCGCTCCGCAAGTACGCCTGGGCGGAGCAGCTCATGCACACCATCTCGTCGGGGGTCGTGGACGTGTCGCACGAGGTTGCGCGCCGCGCGCTCCTGGAGGGCGACGTGGCCACGGCGCGGCACGCCTCCCAGGTGGGGCGGCTCGCGGATCCGGTGGACGAACGCTCGTGGCGCAACGCGATCCGCGCGGAGCTCGCCTCAGGACGCCGGGATGCGGTGGGCCGACTGGTGGACCGCCTGCGCGACCACCTCGAGCAGCTCGCCATGGATCCCGAGCCCGACACCGAGGAGCTGCTGGCCCAGGTGGACGAGCAGGAGCGCCGGCGGGAGGCCGACGCCGGGCGGTGACACGCCGGTCCTGAAGGACGGCGGGCAGCAGACACGTTCTGCTGCCCGCCGTGCTGTGTGTTCCCGGTGTCCGGTCGAGCCGCGTTCGCTCGAGGACACTCCTGGTCGACGTCGTGCTCAGTCGAAGCCGCCAGGGCCGGGGATGGGTGCGAGGTCGAGGACGATGCCGTCGGTGTCCTCGCCGGTCAGGCGCGCGATCACCGCGCGCAGTGCGGTCTCGGCGTCGTCCAGGAGAACACCCTGCGCGACGGCGCCGGGTAGGTCGAGGGCACGCAGTGTCCAGCGGCGCTCGCCGCGGTATGCGATCACGGTGTACGTGGTCATGGCTCCAAGCCTGTAGAGCAAAAGTATGATCTGTCATCTGGAGGCACCAAGATGTGCGTTGAACGCCGAGTTATCCACAGGAACCACCGTGATCACTTTCGGGATCGGCGGGGCCTGGTTAGCGTCGTTCCCGGCCGTTGCGGATACGCAACGACGCGGCCCGAGGGCGGGGGATGTTGATGCGTGGTGCTTATCGGGGGCTGCTCGTGGCAGCCGGGCTGGTGTTGTGCGGGTGTACGGGGGTCGCGGAGGAGCCTGCGCCGCCTGCCTCGGCCAGCCCTTCACCGTCGGCATCACCGTCGCCGTCGGTGCCGGTGAAGCCGGAGCGGCCGGCGGCGATGGAGCGGGACGACGCGGAGGGAGCTGCGGCCGCCGCTGAGTACTTCATCGAGTTGTATCCGTATGTGATGGCTACTGGGGATGTCGAGGAATTTGAGGCGTTGTCACATCGGGCTTGTGGGTTTTGCTCGCAGGCCCTGGAGGACGCCAATCAGATTCAGGAACTTGGCCAGACCTATCAAGGTGGGGCTACGACTACGATCCTCTTGAGTCAGTACGGCCGGGACGAATTAACCGGAATCTACCCGCTTGACGTTGAAGTCAGGCAGGAAGCGTCCCGGACGCTAGAAGCCAATGGTTCCGTGGCGTCGGCCGCAAAGGAGCAAACTTCGGAACATCGAGTCGAGGTCGGTCGAAGAAGTGGCAATTGGTTGATTGTTGGTGTCGCACCCAGGCCCGAACAATGAGTCCATCAAGATTGAGCATCATGTTCGGTCTGGCGCTGGCAGTTGGTCAGTTCGACGAGCAGCCCACGTTCAGCGGAACTTCGCAGTATGATCAAATCTCGGTTGAGGCGGTTACGCCGCTCTATGGCCATGCAAGGGAGGGCATCAACGGTGATGTCCGGGGTACTCCTCCGTCTGTAACTTCACCACTTCGGCAATGGCGGACGACTCCGGCGCTCTGCTTCTTGCGGGATCTCAGCGGTGCCACCGTACTTGCCGAGTCATGCGATGAAGGCCATCAGCTCGCCTACGCAGGCATCGAGTGCGAGGACGACGAGCAGGCTGTCGGTGCCCTCTTCGAGCAGCGTCGAGAGTCCGGAGGGTGGACAGAAGCAGAACTTGTGGAGGAAGAGGCATGTCTGACAGAGGCCCGACAGCAGATCGACATTCCGGCCGCTGCGGCTCGAGCGTTCCAGGAGATGCAGATCGAGCCGTCGTCGCTCACAGTGCAACCGCCGGACGGCTGGACCCTGGTCAACGTCGACACGATCGCGTACACCGACGGTGAATCCCGAACAACAAGCACCGAACTGTTCGGAATCCCCGTCGACATCCGAGCGGTGCCGAGCAGCTATACGTGGAACTTTGGTGACGGGTCCCCAGCTTTCTCAACGGCAGACCCGGGCGCCCCGTACCCCACGCACACCATTTCCCACGCCTACTCGAAGCAAGGGTCAGCAACGATCTCGCTCACCACGACGTGGCGCGGCCAGTTCCGGATCGCTGGTGATTCAACATGGCGCGACGTAGCGGGAGAGGCGACCACTGCATCTTCGTCGGGCAGCTTGGACATCGTGGAGGCCCGGGCACGGCTGGTAGAGGACTTGTATGGCCGCTAACGGAGTACCGGCGAAGAGCCGATGTACTCGCGGTCACGTTGGCTGATCCTTGACGACACTGGTGTCAAGGCATCGGCCGACCAGGTCGGCAAACTCCAGGCCGGACGGGAGCTCGGACCGTTGTGCAGGACTGAGGTCTTCGTACAGGGTGACGACGACGGGACCTGGCTCCTGATCGGCCGCGGCATCGGTGCACAACAGGACCCCGACTGTGGATCCGTGTACGTCAGGCACGCGGACCAGGTCGTCGACGAGTCTGAGCGTGTAGCGAGAACGTGCAACCAGGGCTGGATCGAATCGGCCGGCCTGCACCTGGATGGCGAAATAGCGCATTTGGGTCACGTGGAAGAGCAGAAGATCAACTGTGTAGTCGCGATCGTCCTCCGTGATGTGCAGGTGGCGATCGACGAGGCACATGTGGCGGTCGGGCACGGCAAGCATGTCCTCGAGGTGGTCGACGAGGATGCCAGTGAACGAGCGTCGGATGGCTTCGATGAGCTCGCCGACGACGTCCTCGAACCCTTCGGGCTCGAAGTCCTCGGTGCGTTGGAAGAAGGTCATGGCGCAAGCCTGTAGAGAGATTGCAGCATCCGCGACCCGAGTTGCATATGTGCAACGAATCGCCACGATGGGCGAGACGCTGAGACCGATCCATGGCGCGTTGCTGGCCGGATGTTGTCCTTCGTTGGCGGGATGTTGTGAATTATCACGGAAGCGCCTTGCCGAGAAGACGGATATGCCGCACCCTTGCTTACGGCCGTGTTCGCTGAGTTCTGCCCGAAGTTGAGGGAGTTGCCCGGATGGTCTCGTCCGCCATCACGCCCACGCGCACCATCGCTGTCCTCATCGGGGTCGCAGTCCTTGCGGTCGCCGGGTTCGCGGTGGTGCGGTCAGGCGTTTTCGACCCTGGGACGGTCCAGGGCGCGATCCCGGGTCCAGCATCGCCGTCGGCCTCGGCATCACCTTCTGTGTCTGTGAGCGCGTCCGCTCAATCGTCGACGCCAGCATCGCCGTCGCCGACAACGCCGGAGCAGGTCAAGGCAAAGAATGTCGCTGACGCAAAGGCGCGGCTTGTGGAGTACTACCAGACCACAGCGCTCGTCGCCAACAATGGATACAGGGACTGGGACAGGGAACTTCGGCCGTTTTGGGGCCATCCAGCGCTGCGTTCTTCGTTGAGGGCCGTCTACACCGAGTCAGCCAATTCGGGCGAATACACGACTGGTGCGGCCTCGGTAGAGGCCATGAATGTCACTGACTACAAGACCTCCGCCGTTGGAAATGAAGAGGTGCATCTGAAGGCGTGTGTCGATTTTAGTGACGTGCGCAACTTTGCTGGCGACGGAAAGGAAATACCGCGCGCAGCCGGTGCCCCTAGTCGATACCAATTCGACTATGTTATGCGACACCAAGGGGCAGGCAGCTATTGGACGGTCAACGAGCAGATACCTCACCCGGAGCAGGCATGTTGACGCGGCACGGTTGTTGGACGTTCTCCCTTTCTTTCATCGGAATGGTCGTTGCGTTGGCGGTGTCTCTGGTAGTTCTTGTTCAGGCGTCGACGGCAGTTGCCGATGAGTGCACGCCGACGACCACACCGGATGGTGTGGTTATTCCCTGCGAAGATGGCGGAGGCGGTGCAGGGGGAGGAGGCGAAGATGACGACCCCAGCGACGGTGGCGGACCGCAGGTCTGCCGTGACCTTGGCGACGTGGTTCCGTGCAGTACCGAGTACGGGGGATGGGATGGGGACTGTTACGTGCGTAATGCGAGTCCGCAACCTCCCGCCGGCGATCCCGCATGGGAAGGCCACGAGCCAGGGGATGGGATTGTCCTCGAGTGCACGCCGCCGCGCTGTGTGGCGGCGGGTGGCGATGTAACGCAGTGCGAAGGCCACTCGTACTACTGGTCGGCCGACCCAGCCGCACCAGTCGGCCCCACCGCCGAAGAACTAGCCCAAAGCGCAGTAGCTGCCATGGAGCTCTCCATGGGACAGATCGGTTCGACTCCGCCGGCGACCACCAGCAATCAGGGTGCCGTCGGCACCATCGGTCTACCCATCTGGCTGTGGATTGCCAACCCTGCTGAGAACACGACTGGTCCGATCGTCCGGACCGCAGAAGGGGGCAGTCTCTCGGTCACAGCGACGGGGACACTTGACCGGGTCGAGTGGACACTGGCCGATGGGAACGGGACCACGGTTGGCGCCATTTCCTGTGATGGTGCCAATGCTGCAGGGACGCCGTATGACGGCCGGAACAGCGCGGAACCGTCCCCCACCTGTGGATTCGGTGCCGACCTGAACAGCAGTCCGGGCAACCTCACTCTTGCCGGGACGTCCTACTGGGTCGTCGAGTGGCAGAGCAGCAACGGTGAGTCCGGTCAGATCCCTTTCACGTCGACGACCAACAGTGCGCAGATTCGGATCGGGGAGCTTCAGGCGCTCGTACGCCACTGACGACCCTCGGGCTGGTCCCACACCCATGGGCCGGGCGCGCGGTCGCAACCTCGCAGGCGAGACAACATGATGGTGCTCATGGCGACCACACCGACCATCGTCCGCGGCCTCGCTCAGGCAGCCCTGGGCGCCGCACTTCTCACAGCCGGCATCGGGCACCTGACCGCGGCGCGCAAGGAGTTCCAGGCGCAGGTACCCCGGTGGGTCCCCATCGATCCCGACACGGTCGTGGTGGGGTCGGGTGTCGTCGAGATCGGTCTCGGCGCGGCGCTCGTCGCCACCTGGAGGCAGCCTGCTCGCCGTCGCCTGGGAGTGCTGGCGGCGGCGTTCTTCGTCGCGGTCTTCCCGGGAAACGTCGCCCAGCTCACGGAGCACCGTGATGCCTTTGGTCTGGACACGGATCGGAAGCGCGCGCTGCGGCTGCTGGGTCAGCCGGCGCTCGTCGCGTGGGCTCTGGCTGCGACGCGCCGATAGCGCGTCACCCCGGAGGTCAGACCTCGTCCATCATTCCGAGCCCAGTCACATACTCCACCAGATCGAACGTCGACCCGGTCATCAGCGTCACCCCGGCGGCGCGCGCGTCGTCGGCGTACGGGCCCGTGTTTCCGTACAGCACGAACGGCGTCACGGGGTCGTTCGCCCGGACCCGGGAGAGCAGCCGGAGCCCGGCGTCCGGGACATCGACGTCGGACTCGCGACGGCCGAGGTCCGAGATGATCAGACCGTAGGGCCGTGTGTTCAGCAGCCGCAGGGCCTCGTCGGTCGAGCGGGCGACCTCGACGTCGATGCCGTCACGTCGCCACGACTCCGCGAGCATGGCGTTGTTCTCGGGGTTGTCGTCGACCCAGAGGATCGAGTGCGGCGCCCCGGCGCCCGGCACGGGCAGCCTGCCATCTCCTGGACGGGTGATCGTCCGTTCCTGCTCCTGCGACCCCCAGGGCAGCTCGTCGCCCGGCACGACGACAGCGCCCGCGTCCACCTTGCGCTTCAGTGCGGCGACCTCTCGCTGCAGGTCAGCGATCAGGTCGGCCTGCTGATCCGTGGCCTGCCGGATGCTGAGCTTCTGCCCGCCGATCTCCAGCGTCACGTCATCCGATCCGCGCAGCTTCGCGAGCAGCTGCCCCCCGAACACCAGCAGCACGACGATCACGAGCAGGGGCCACAGCAGGCTCGCGACCGCCGCGATCAGGTCAGCAATGGGAGACACGGGGGCAAACCTACAGAAGATCAGTCCGACAACAACCCTCGGATGTCCTCCGCTCCCAGTGCTCCCGCGAACTCTCCGGCGTCATCGCTCAGCACCGCGTCGAACAGCCGCGCCTTGCGCTCCTTGAGCGCCATCACCTTGTCCTCGATGGTGTTCTCCGAGACCATCCGGAACACCATCACGTTGCGCGTCTGCCCGATCCGGTGGGTCCGGTCGATCGCCTGCGCCTCCGTCGCCGGGTTCCACCACGGGTCGAGCAGGTAGACGTAGTCGGCCTCGGTGAGGTTCAGGCCGAAGCCGCCGGCCTTGAGGCTGATCAGGAACACCGGCGCCGGACCGTCCTTGAACCGCCCGATGACCTCCGCCCGCCGCCGGGTCGAACCGTCGAGGTACTCGTACGGGACCCCCAGGGCGTCGCAGACCTCGGCCGCCTTGGACAGGAACGACGTGAACTGCGAGAACACCAGGGCGCGGTGCCCCTCGGCGGTCACCTCCGCGAGCTGCTCGGCGAGCAGGTCCAGCTTCGCCGACGGCACACCCTCGTACTCCGGGTCCACCAGGGACGCGTCGAGCGCCATGCGCCGCAGCGTCGTCAGGGCGCGGAACACGGCCACGCGGTTCTCGTCGAACGAGTCGAGCAGCCCCAGGAGCCGCGACCGTTCGCGCTGCAGGTGCGTGTCGTAGATGCGCCGGTGCCTGGCGTCCAGGGGAACGCGCAGCACCTGCTCCTGCCGTTCGGGCAGCTCGGGTGCCACCTGCTCCTTGGTGCGGCGCAGCATCAACGGTCGGATCCGACGGCGCAGGCGGGCCAGCAGCGGCCCCGAGTCGCGTTCGCCGGCGACCGGCTTGACGTAGTCCTCCCGGAACTTGGTGGCTGACCCGTACAGTCCCGGGGCCACGATCGCGAGCATCGCCCACAGCTCCATGAGGTTGTTCTCGAGGGGCGTGCCGGTGATCGCGAGCTTGAAGGGCGCCCGCAGCCGACGGGCGGCCTCGTTGGCCCGCGTCTGGTGGTTCTTCGCGAACTGCGCCTCGTCCAGGATCAACCCGCTCCAGCCGACGTCGGCGAAGGCGTCGAAGTCCAGCCGGAAGATCGCGTACGACGTGACGACGACGTCGGCCCCCGCCGCCACCTCGGCAACCGAGACGCCGGCCTTGCGTGCGGTCGTCGGCAGGGCGACCACCCGCAGGTCCGGGGTGAACCGTGCGGCCTCCGCGGCCCAGTTGCTCACCACGGACGCGGGCGCGATCACCAGGAACGGCGGCGGGTCGCCGCCCTCGTCCCGGGGAACCGCGTCGCCGTCGGACGCCTCCTGCCGGGCCTGCGCGAGGAACGCGAGCGTCTGGACCGTCTTGCCCAGACCCATGTCGTCGGCCAGGATCCCGCCGAGCCCGTGCCGCCACAGGAACGTCAGCCACTCGAAGCCGCGCTGCTGGTACGGGCGCAGCTCGGCCTTCAGCCCGACCGGGGGAGCCACCGGCTCCGGCCCGTCGACCCCGTCGCCGGTGAGCGCGATCAGGTCACGCACCGAGCGTCGCCACCGGTCGGACTGCTCGACGACGTCGGCGACCTCCTCGAGCTCCGCCCACAGGCCGGCGTTGAACCGGCTGACCCGTAGGGCGCCCGGCCGGTCCGACAGCCGTTGCGCCTCCTCGATCAGTGCCTTCAGCCGGGCGAAGACCGGCAGGTCGGTCCGCAGCCAGGTTCCGTCGGTCAGCATGAACCGCTTCTTGCCACGGGCGAGGGCGTCGAACACCGGGCCGAACGGGATCTCCCGGCTGTCGACCGTGACCGTGACGCCGAGGTCGAACCAGTCCAGGTCGCCGCTGTCGGACGCGCGCATGCTGACCACGGGTGTGGCCTCGAGCCCGGAGTACTCGGGCAGCCGTGCGCTGTCGACACGGACGTCCGGCACACGCCGGAGCGCCGGCAGCACCAGCGTGGCGAAGTCCATCGCCCGCAGGTCACGGAAGACCTCGGGCGCCACCCGGAAGTGGTCGAAGCCCGGCACCTCGCGGACGGCGGTGACCACTCGTCCCAGGGTCGCCGCCTCGGCCTCCAGGTCGCGGAGCTCCGAACCCGGCTCCAGCGCCGTGGTCAGCGGGTACTCCTTGTCCGACGGCGGATAAGCCCACCGCCACGTCACGCTGATCTCCGCCGGCGAGACCACCTCGACGGACGCCACGAGCTGCGGCCGCGGCAGGTCGGGCAGCTCGACGCCGTCGTCGGCCCGGACCTGTACCTCGCGGCGCAGCAGCGGCAGGTAGTCCGCCAGGAACTCGTCGAGGGCCTCGGCCGGCACCGCGACCTCCGACAGCTGGACCGCGGCGTGCTCCTGGTCGGTGAGCGGCGCCGGCGTGGGACCCAGGACGACCGTGCGGCCCGACGGCGACTCCTCGATCGCGAACAGGCCGTGCCGGCCGAGCGTCCCGACGGACGTCGCGCCGGTCGCCGCACCGTCGAAGGCGACGGTCCGCTCGAGCCGGGCACCGCCGTCGGGCAGGGAGAGGTCGAGGGCGACCGTGGCCTCGCGGGCCACGCGGACGGAGTCCCGCCTGGACTTGCCGACGAGCTCGATGCCGAGGTTCGCCGCGTCGGAGAGGTGCCGCCAGAACGGTCGTGGCAGCACGTCGTCCAGGGCGAGCCAGTCGCCCGCGCTCACGTACCCGTAGCCCCGCGGGCTCGTGGCGCGCAGGGCGTCAAGGGTGGTGAACCACTCCCGGACCTCGGGCTCGACGCCGCGGAGGAAGCCGTTGCGGATGTAGTTCCACGACGCCGACCCGCCGACCCAGGTGCCCCGGCCGTTGCGCTCGACCGGCCGGACGGACAGCGACAGGTTGTCCCCGGCGGTGCTGCCGTCGACCCGGAACTGGAGCGCGAGCTGCGGTGCGGGGTCGCCTGCCGAGGCGCTCGCGACCGGCGTCGCGGGCACCAGCCGTTCGATCGCCGCCTTCCACTCGGGCACCTGCGGTGCTCGCCCCAGGGACGACGCGGACCGGACCATCGAGGCCAGCCCGTCGGAGCCGGCCTCGATGAGGGTGGCCGCGACGTGCTTGCAGTCCGAACCCACGGGGCACGTGCAGCTCGACCCGACGACGACCGGCGGCCCGGACCCGGCCGTCCCGAACTCGACGGAGCACGAGTAGGTGCTGCGCCCGCTGCCGCGTACCCACGAGACGAGCAGCAGCTCGGCCGGAAGCCATTCCCACGAGATGACCCGGCCCTGTTTCTGGTAGTCCTCACCGCGCAGGAACGCACCACTACCCACCAGGAGCTTGATGGCCGCCGGGTGGATGCGCGGGACGGGTACGGGCGTGGACACCCCTTCATGGTTCCACGCCCCTCTGACACCCTCGCGCAGCCGACCGCAGCGCGCCGTCGAACCTGCCTTCACCCGTGCTTCGGCCCCCACGGTGTCGGTGAGGTCTGGGAGAGTGTCCGCATGAAGAGTCTGCCCGACGCCGGACGGCGCCCCGCCGCCCTGAGCGTCCTGCTCCTCGCCGTCGCGGTGTGGATGTCGGTCCCGCTGCGCCTGCTCGTCCCCGGGACGGAGCTCGATCTCGGCTTCACCACGGCCAACGCCGTCTACGTGATCGAGAACGCGGCGATGGCGGGGACGATCGTGCTCGCTGTCGGCGCCACGGTGCTGCGTGCCCGGCGGGTCCTGACGGCCGTGATCGTCGTGGTGGGGGTGCACCTGCTGGTCCAGGTCGGCACCGCCACCGTGCAGCTGGTCCAGGGGGCCCGTCCCGAGTTCCTGCTCGGCACCCTGCTCGCGATGCTCGAGCTGGTGCTCGTGCTGGCCGGCGCGCTGCTCGCGCGTCTGCTGCACGAGCCGACGTCGGCGCGCCGGACCGGCCTCTGGGTCGTGCTCGCGGGCGCCCTGCTCTACATCCTGTGGGCGAGCGTGCTGCAGCCGGTGATCGCGATGATGCCGTACGGCGGACCGCTGCCGGGAATGATCGGTTCGTACCTGCTCATCATGCTCCTGAACCTGCTGGCCGTCGCCGCCGCGGTGCTGTGCGGCTGGGCCTCGCCCGTGACCCGCCGGATCGGTGCGGTCCTGGCCGGCGTCGTCGGCGTGCTCGGGATCGCGGGAGCTGTGGGGGTGATGGGTGTCTACGGTGGTGCGTACGGTGCCGTGCAGATCGTGCAGGGAGTGCTGCTGCTCGCCGTCGTGCCGTTCGCCGTCGTCGCCGCTCGCCGTGTGACGGCGTCCCGGCGAGCGGCGGACGTCACCTCGCCGAGCTCGCTCGGATCTCCTCCAGTGCGATGACCTCGAGGATCTGCTTCACGATGACCGGGCCGACGGACTCCCAGGAGAGCATCTCGGCAATCACCATGTAGGAGAGGTCGTCACCGGTGAAGCAGCCGCCACGGTGCAGCGCGTTGAGCAGCCGGTGCTTGGGCCAGGTGAGCTCGTCGAGCCGCTCGACCCGCCGCACTGCGGGGAAGAGCCGGCCGACGGGCAAGGGCTTGAGTCGCGTCACCGCGGCGTCCGCCAGACGGGCGACGCCGATGTCCGTCTTGCTGTCGACCTGACCGACGTACCAGGCGTCGTCCTCGGCCATGACCTCGCGGAACCATGGGAACACCTCACCCCAGGTGGGTGTGGGGGTGACGGCGGGTGCGTCGGACATGTACAGATGCCTCCAGTCCCTCTGTAGGTAAGTGCATCAATCCTTGCACCGTTCGGCAGCCAAAACAGGCATCTTTGGCGTCGGGGACCGGACCTCATCCATAAATTCACCCCCTTTCCGGTTGCCTCACCAGGGCTGCTGTGCGAGAGCCTCGCAGGCCGAACAGGATCGCGACCGTGACGTACCCCACGGAGAGCGCGACGAAGAGCCCGGGCGACCAGCCGGCGTCAGGCACCAGGAAGGCCGCGAGGGCCGCGGCACCCACGAACGCCGCGTTGTAGAGCACGTCGTAGAAGGCGAAGGCACGGCCGCGGTAGGTGTCCTCGGAGTCGCGCTGCACGATCGTGTCGACGGCGATCTTCGCGCCCTGGGCCGCGAGCCCGAGGAGCGCGGCGGCGGCCACTACGGTGACGAGACCTGGCTCGGGCACGAGGATCAGCTGCGACACCCCGGCCACCAGCAGCATCACGGCGATCCAGGTCTGCGGTGCCATACGCCGGGCCAGCACGGCGGTGAGCAGGATCGCGAGGCCGCCGCCCGCTCCGGTCGCGCCGATTACCGTCGCGAAGGTGGCGAGGCCCGCGCTGCGGTCACCCGGTTCGGCCAGGAGGTTGCGGGACATGAGGATCGAGGCGATGAACACCACCCCGTACAGGAAGCGGTGCAGCGCCATCACGAGCAGCGCCTGCCCCGGGGTGCGGCGGGCGGCGAGGTACCGGGCACCGTCGGCCAGACCGCGGGCCACCGCGACCAGCTCGTTGCGGATGGAACCGTCGGCGGGCCGCAGCGGGCCCAGCAGGGTGCGCGACATCCGCAGCCCGAGCAGCGACGCACAACCCATCACGACGCACGCACAAGCCAGAGCCGTCGCGTCCTGGATGCGGCCGGCCGGCATGAGGAGACCGAGCACGAAGCCGACGCCGCCCCCGAGGAAGGCGGCGCCCGCACCGAGGGTCGGTGTGAGCGCGTTGGCGGTGAGCAGCAGATCGCCCTGGACCACGCGGGGCAGGCCGGCGGAGAGACCCGCCAGCAGGAACCGGTTGACGCTCAGCGCGGCGAGGCCCAGCACGTAGATCGCGGGCGTGACGCCCTGGGTGAGCATGAGCACCGCCATCGTGCCGGTGATGAGCACGCGCACCGCGTTGCCCACCACCAGGACCTGGCGCCTCTGCCACCGGTCCAGGAACACGCCCGCGAAGGGGCCCACCACCGTGAACGGCGCCAGCATGATGGCGAACGCACCGGCGATCGCTCCGGCGGAACCCTGCGACTCGGGGCTGAAGAACAGCAGGTTCGCGAGCCCTACCTGGAACATGCCGTCGCCCGCCTGCGAGACGAGCCGTACCGCGAAGAGCTTGCGGAACCCGGGCAGGCGCAACAGGGCGCGTAGCTCGCCGAGGACGGTCACCCGCTCACAGTAGTGGCCCGTCCGCCCGTTCGGCCTGCGCGACGACGGCGGTTGTCACCGCGGTGGTAGGGGGAACGCTGTCCAGCGTCGGCCGGGACAACGCTGCGGAGGCGGAGAGATACGGTCAGGTCGGCGGCAAGGCTCGCCCCGGCCCAGGGCTCCGGAGAAGTTCACCTGAGCGCAACGTGTCCGCCACCTGAGGTCAGCCCTGCTGCCATGGGTCGGCGTCAGCCTGCCCTGTGTGTCTCCCAACAGCCGCCACACGGCCGTCCTCGCCTCCGGCGCGGTCCTCGCCCTCGGGCTGAGTGCCCTCCCGGCCCATGCGGCCGGCCAGCTGGTTCCCACCAGCAGCCTCACCAGCCGCACCACCCTCGGCGGAACGAGCGCAGCCGGCACCGGCGCGTTCGCCCCGCCCAGCCCGCGCGAGACCTTCCACCGTCTCGCCACCTACCCCGTCTTCCAGAACGTCCCGGCCGGCACCGACCCCGCCGACGAGACGGTCGCCGAGATCTCCGCCGTCAGCGAGGACGGTCGAACCCTGGTCCACACCGACGCCGCCGCCCGCCGCATCGGCTTCGTCGACATCAGCGACCCGGCCGCGCCCCAGGGCCTGGGCACGCTCTCGCTCGCCGAGCTCGGCTCCGAGCACGACGAGCCGACGTCGGTCGCCGTCGTCGGGGACCACGTGCTCGTCGTGGTCGACAGCTCGACGTCGTTCACCGCGCCGTCCGGCCGCCTCGACGTGGTGGACCTGGCCACCCGCACCCGGGTGCGCTCGATCGACCTGGGCGGCCAGCCCGACTCGATCGCCGTGACGCACGACGGCACCCACGCCGTCATCGCGATGGAGAACCAGCGCGACGAGGATGCGCTGCCCGACACGGGCACGGGGGAGGAGGGCGACCTGCCGCAGGCGCCCGCCGGGTTCCTGCAGTTCGTCGACCTTCCCGGCACCGACCCCGCGGCCTGGCAGGCGCGCCCCGTCGTGCTCGACGAGGCGGCGCTCGCGGCCGTCGGCCTGGACACGCCGCAGGACCCGGAGCCCGAGTACGTCTCGATCAACCCGTCCGACACCAAGGTTGCCGTCACGCTGCAGGAGAACAACGGCGTCGCCGTGCTCGACGTCGAGTCGGGTGAGCTCGAGAACGTGTTCTCCGCGGGCGACGTCGCCCTGGAGGGCGTGGACGCCGAGGACGACGGGGCCATCGACCAGACCGGCTCCGTCGCCGCCGCCCCGCGTGAGCCCGACGCGATCGGCTGGATCGACGACGAGCACGTCGCCACCGCGAACGAGGGCGACTGGAAGGGCGGCACGCGGGGCTGGACGGTGTTCGAGGCCGCGACCGGTGAGGTCGTGTGGGACGCCGGGTCCTCGGTCGAGGAGCTCGCCGTCCGCGTCGGTCTGCACAACGAGGACCGCGCCGGCAAGAAGGGCGTGGAGATGGAAGGGCTCGCCGTCGCGACCCTCGACGGCGTCCGCTACGCCTTCGTCGGCTCCGAGCGGTCCAACTTCGTGGCCGTCTACGACGTCTCGCGTCCGGCCGAGCCGCGGTTCGTGCAGGTGCTGGCCACGACGAACGGTCCGGAGGGGATCCTGCCGGTCCCGGCGCGGAACCTGCTGGTCGTCTCCTCCGAGGAGGACGCGGCCGAGGACGGCGTCCGGGCCTCGGTCTCGGTGTTCGGCAAGGGTCAGCGCTACGCCCGCTCGGGCGGGACGGCTCCGCTCGGTGCCGCGGCTCTGCGGGGCTCGCAGGCTCACTCCTCAGCCGCGGAGTTCCCGTCGATCGTGTCCGCCGACGCGCGGACGGCGACCGGTGACCGCAGGCCGATCGGCTGGACGGCCCTCGGTGCGCTCTCCGCCGACCCGGCGGACCGTGACCGTCTGTGGACGGTGACCGACGCCGCGAAGTCGCCGACATCGATCCTCGCGATCGAGACCGCCGGGCCACGCGGCCCCAGGAAGAGTCCCGCCGTGATCGACCGCGAGATCGTCGTGACCGAGGACGGGGCGCCCGTGGGGCTCGACGCCGAGGGCATCTGGGCCCGGCCGGCCGTCCACGGCCGGGCCGGCGGCTTCTGGCTCGGCGTCGAGGGTGCGACCGGTGCGGAGAACGCGCTGGTGCGCGTGTCGGCGTCGGGCCGCGTGCAGGAGCGGGTGAGCCTGCCCGACGATGTCGCCGCGGGCCTGGGCAAGTGGGGCATCGAGGGCGTGACCGGCATGGTGGACCGTGCCGGCGAGCACCTGTTCGTCGCCCTCCAGCGGGGTTTGACCAGTGACGACGGGGTTGGCGGCTATGCCCGGATCGGGCGCTACGACGTCGAGACGCAGGAGTGGACCTGGTTCGGCTACGAGCTGTCCGAGCCGACGGCCGACGGTGACTGGATAGGCCTGTCCGAGGTGACCGTCGTGGACCGGGACACGCTCGCCGTGATCGAGCGGGACAAGCTCAACGGCCCGGCGGCCGCCCTCAAGGCGGTCTACACGGTGGACCTCCCGAAGCGCGACCCGCGCCCCGGGACCGTTCCGGTGCTGCGCAAGAAGCTCGCGATCGACGTGCTGCCCGCCCTCCGGGCCACCCACGGCTGGACGCAGGAGAAGCTGGAGGGCCTCACCATCGGCGGGAACGGCCGGGTCTACGCGATCACCGACAACGACGGCGTCCAGGACGCCACCGGCGAGACGGTGTTCCTGGACCTGGGCGCCGCCCGCAAGATCCTCCGCTGACCCGCCCTCACCCTGACCCGCTCTCGCTGAGTGCTGGATATTCGCCCTTCTCGCGCACGAGAGAGGGCGAGTATCCAGCACTCAGCGAGCGTCGTCCTGGGAGAGGGTCAGGATCGGGCGCCCGTGTGAAGAGCGAGGGCGCCGTAGGCCGGGACGGAGGCCGTGAACCAGCCGCCCGAGTCCACCGTCCGCTTCACCGAGCAGTCCGCGGCGGCGACCACGTCGCAGTACGTGCCCGCCGGCAGCGACGTCTGGAACGAGCGCTGCACGGCCGAGGCCGTGTTGTTCAGCACCACGTAGCCCTTGGCGCCGCGCCCGTAGGAGACCAGGTTGCCGCCGTCGTCCCACCAGTGGGTGACCTCGGTGCCGGCCACCTCGTTGTGGAAGCCGACCATGCCGCGGATCTCGGTCCAGCGCTGCGTGCACGTCCACCTGCCCGTGCCGCAGGTCGCGTCCGGGACCACGGTCTCGGTGGCGCCGGGCGCGCCGGCATCGTTGTTCGAGAACTCGTAGCCCGAGTACACCGACGGGGAGCCGTACGGCCACGACAGCAGGAACGTGTTGGCCAGGACGTACTTGGCGCCCCACGTGTAGTTCATCGACTCGCCGTTGCGCTCGGTGTCGTGGTTGTCCACGAACACGCCCGCCCGGTCGTACGGCAGCTTGCCGTCGCCGATGTACCGCAGGTTCTTGATCTGCCCGTCGAAGTCGCGCTTGAGCTGTCGCGCGTAGTCGAACTCGTGCGAGTCGCCGCTGCCCAGGTACTCGGACGGTTGGATCGGCTCGCCCGCGGCCCCGATCACCTCGTGCACCCAGAACACGTTCGGGTTGCTCATCCGCGCCTTGATCGCCTCGAGGTCCGACGCCGGGATGTGCTTCGCGGCATCGATCCGGAACCCGTCGACGCCGAGGGACACCAGGTCGTCGAAGTACGCGGCGAGCCGGCCGCGCACGTAGTCCGAGCCGGTGCGCAGGTCCTGCAGCGAGACCAGGCGGCAGTTCTGCACCTGGTAGCGGTCGCCGTAGTCCGAGATGTTGCTGCGGCAGTCGTTGAAGTCAGCGGCGCTGTACGTCCCGGCGAAGTTGTCGTCCGAGAACTGCGTGCCGGCGACGCCGGTCCCGGACTGGCCGGCGCCCGCCATGTGGTTCACGACGGCGTCCGCGATCACGCCCACCCCGGCGGCGTCGCACGCGGCGACCATGTTCGCGAACTCGGCACGCGTCCCCAGCTTGGACTCGATCCGGTAGCTGACCGGCTGGTACGAGGTCCACCACTGGGTGCCCCGGATGTGTTCCATCGGCGGGGACACCTGCACGTAGCCGAACCCAGCGGGACCGATCACGTCCTCGCACTCGGCGGCGACGGAGTCCCAGGTCCACTGGAACAGGTTGAGGATGACGTCGCCGTCGCCGTGCGGCGGGGTGGCGGCGTCGGCCTGCTCCACGGCGGGCGAGGCGGCGACCAGGCCCACGGCGAGCGCGGTGGCGAAGGTCGTCAGAGTGGCGAACAGGCGTCGGGGCACGTTCGGACGGCGCGTCATGGCGGCTCCTTGCGGCGTTGTCCCGGCTGAGGCGCGTGCGGCGTTGCACGGCCGTTTCCGGATCTTGCTGCAAGCGTTGCAGAAGCGTGCGGCGACACGCCAGAGGCCCGGGTGAAAAACCCGGGCTGGCGTGTCGGAGGTATCAGTCCTCGGTGGGCATGAGGATCCAGAACGCGATGTACGCGAGGAACTGCGGCCCCGGGATGAGGACCGAGACGACGGCGAGGACCCGCACGAGCGTCGGGTCCCAGCCGAACCGACGCGCGATCCCGGCGCAGACACCGGCGATCATGCGCCCCTGGCGCGGGCGGGAGAGGGTCTGTGTGCTCATGTCAGGCCGTCTGGCGTTCGTTCGGGATGACGGCCCAGGCGATCAGGTACGCGAGCACCTGCGGGCCGGGGATGAGGATGGAGGCGACGGTGGCCACGCGGACCACCGTCGTGCTCCAGCCGAAACGTCGGGCGATCGCGGCGCAGACGCCACCGATCATGCGGTCGTCACGAGGGCGGGAGAGTGTCGGTGTGCTCATGTCTTCGACGGTAGGCGCGGCACGGTCCGGGGACCATCGGGTAACCCCCGGGTTCGCCCCTGATCGCGCCTCGCCGGTTCCCAGGGGGATGTCCGTCAGGGGGCGTCACCAGCCCCCTGGTGTCAGCACCTTCCGGATCCGCTTCTCGCTGACCGGGCCGTCGGTGCCGAGCTGCTGCGCGAACAGCGAGACGCGCAGCTCCTCCAGCATCCAGCGCACCTCGGCGAGCTCGGCCGCACGCGCCGCGTCCGGGGCACCGGCGGCGTATGCCGCCTGCGCCTTCTCGTACGCCGAGGTCACGTCACCGATCCGCCACGCGAGGTCCGCGTCGCGCGCCGGGTTCTCGGCGGCCTTGACCAGCCGGTGCGAGTCGGCGCGCAGGTAGCGGGCCAGGTGCGGCAGCCGGCGGGGCGGCGTCGCGGACACGAACCCGTCGTGCACCAGGGCCGCGCGGTGCTCGCGCAGGTCCTGGAGCGTGGTCAGCAGGGCGAGGCTGCCCGACGCGCGGATCTCCCCCTCGAGCGCACGGCTCGCCGACAGCGCGGCCACGACGTGCCCCACCACACGGTGCACCTCGTCCTCCAGGTGCCGGCGCACGAACGCGAGCGCGTCCGCATAGGCCGACGCCGACCGCACGTCCGCCGCGTCCGGGCCGCCCGGCGGCGTGTCGTAGCGGACCTGGTCCGCACCGGAGGTCAGGGCCGTGACGGCGGCGAGCTGCAGGTCGGCGACCAGGGCCTCCGTGCTCGGGTACGGCGACGCCGCCATGGTCAGCGACTGGGTGCCCGTCCACCGCGACGTGATCCGCCCGGTGCCCAGCGCGGCCTCGGACACCAGCAGCCGCCGCACGCCGGCGGCGTGCGCGGCCGCCTGGGCCTGCTCGTCGGCGAGGATCCGCAGCGCCACCCCGACGGTACGCGCCTGGCCCTTGACCTTCGGCGCCGCCTCCTCGACGAGCGCGGGGAAGCCTCGCACCACCATGCCGGCACCCACGTCGGTGGACACCGACTCCGGCAGCATCCCGCCGTCGGGCAGCCCGGAGGGCCAGGACGTCAGCCCGGTCCGCTCGCCGACGACGCTCGCGGCACTCGCGGGGACACCGGGAGCGGCCTCGGAACCGCCGGTGCGGCGCCCGGCCACCGCGGCGGGTGATGCCGCGGGCCCGGACGGTGCTCCCGCCCCGCCCGGCCCGGAGGCCGCGCCCGAGGCCCCGGCTGCCGCCCGCGCCTCCGCCAGCGCGGCCCCGACGGCGCCCCGGACCGCCGACCGCACCGCCGCCTCGGCACGCGAGGCGAGCTTGCGCTGCAGCAGCACCAGGTCCTTCGACTCGTCCAGCACCACCGACGACGCGGACCGTCCCTGACCGCGTTCCTCGACCACCCGGAACGTGACCCGCAGGTGCGCCGGCATGCGTTCGAGCCGCGCGGTGTCCCACACCTCCGGCGGCACCACCACGTCGCGCACCGCGCGCACGGCTCGGGTGAACGCCGACGTGTAGGGCTCCGCCATGTCGCCCGCACGCACGATGTCCGCCCAGGCGGGACACTCCTCCCGGATCCAGGCGACCACCTCCCGCGCCACGTCCGGCGCCGGCACCAGCTCGCGGCGCACCGTCTTGGGCAGGGACTTGATCGTGGCCACCGTCAGCTCCTCCAGCAGCCCGGGCACCATCCAGTCGAACCCGTCCGGCACCACGCGCGCCAGCACGGCGACGGGTACGTGCACGGTCACGCCGTCGGCGTCCGACCCGGGCTGGAACTGGTAGGTGAGCGGCAGGGAGAGCTCGCCCTGCGGCCACGCCTCGGGGAACTCGGCGGTGTCGACGGTGGCGTCGCCGACGAGCTGCTCCATGGTGAAGGTGAGCAGGTCGGGCGTCTCCCGGCGGGCCCGCGACCACCAGCGGTCGAAGTGCGCGGCGGAGACCACCGACTCGGGCACGCGCTCGTCGTAGAACGCGAACAGGTCGTCCTCGTCCGCGACCAGGCCGCGCTGCCGGGAGCGGGCCTCCAGCTCGCCGGCCTCCTCCAGCAGGGCGCGGTTGTCGTGGAAGAACCGGTGGTGCGTGGTCCACTCGCCCTGCACGAGCGCGTGCCGCACGAACATCTCGCGTGCCGCCTCGGGGTCCACCTTGGCGTACAGCACGCGCCGGTCGGACACGATGGGCACGCCGTACAGCAGCACCTTCTCCGTGCACATCGCGGCACCCTGCTTGGTGGACCAGTGCGGCTCCGAATAGGTGCGCCGGGCGAGCGGGCCGGCCAGCTCCTCCGCCCACTCCGGCTGGATCCGGGCCACGTCGCGCGCCCACAGGCGGCTCGTCTCCACGAGCTCGCCCGCCATGATCCACACCGGTGGCTTCTTGGACAGCGGCGACCCCGGGAAGATCGCGAACCGCGCACCGCGTGCACCCACGTACTCGTTGCGGGCCTGCTTCTTGGCCCGCTTCAGCGCGCGCTCGCGCGCCTCGCCCCGCAGGTGCGCGACGGCGGACGCCTTCACCTCGCCGGTGTCCTGCATGCCGATCTGCGACAGCAGGCCGGCCAGCAGCGAGCGGTGGATCGTGTCCTCGTCCCACCCGTACCGGTAGGAGACCTGCTGCGTCTCCGGCGTCGTCCCGCCCGCCGCGGACCCGACCGCGCCCACGACCAGCGGCGGCGTGGGGTGCACGGACATGTCCATGTCCAGGGGACGTGCCATGTCCCGGAGCTGCGCCACGACGTCCTGCCACTCGCGGACGCGCAGGAAGTTCAGGTACTCCGCCTTGCACAGGCGGCGGAACGCCGAACCCGACAGCAGGCGCTGCTGCTCCCGCACGTACTCCCAGAGGTTGAGGTAGGTCAGGAAGTCGGAGCGCGGGTCCGCGAACCGGGCGTGCTGCTGGTCGGCCTGCGCCCGCTGCTCGGCGGGGCGCTCGCGGGGGTCCTGGATCGACAGCGCCGCCGCGACGACGGCGACCTCGCGCGCCACGCCGTGCCGCGCCCCCTCGATGACCATGCGGGCCAGCCGCGGGTCCATGGGGAGCTGGGCGAGCGTTCGACCGGTCGCGGTGAGCCGGGTGCCGCCGTCGACCTCCTCCAGGGCGCCGAGCTCGGTGAGGAGCTGGACGCCGTCACGGATCGCCCGCGTGTCCGGGGCCTCGACGAACGGGAAGCGGGCCACGTCGTCGGGCGTGCTGACCACCCCGACCGAGATCATCTGCAGCAGCACCGACGCCAGCGACGTGCGCAGGATCTCGGGCTCGGTGAACTCGGGGCGGCCCTCGAAGTCCTCCTGGGAGTACAGGCGGATCGCGATGCCGTCCGCGACGCGGCCCGAGCGGCCGCTGCGCTGGTTGGCCGAGGCCTGCGACACCGGCTCGATGGGCAGCCGCTGCACCTTGGTCTGCTTGGAGTAGCGGCTGATGCGTGCCGTACCCGGGTCGACCACGTAGTGGATGCCCGGCACGGTCAGCGACGTCTCGGCGACGTTCGTGGCCAGCACGATGCGCCGCGAGGCGTGCGGCTGGAAGACCCGGTGCTGCTCCGCGCTGGAGAGCCGTGCGTACAGCGGCAGGATCTCGATGTGCTGCGGGTGCCTCGGGTCCCGCGCACGTTCCTTGTAGTGGCCGGCCAGGCCGTCGGCGGCGTCGTGGATCTCGCGCTCGCCCGAGAGGAACACGAGGATGTCACCGCTGCCCTCACGCATGAGCTCGTCGCAGGCCTCGATGATGCCGGTGACGAGGTCCTTCTCCTCGGCGCCCCGCGCCTTGCCCTTCTTCTTGCCCGACGCCGCCGGCTCGCCCCCGGCGCCGGTCTCGCCCTCGTCCGGGGACAGCGGGCGGTACCGGATCTCGACGGGGTAGGTGCGCCCGGACACCTCGACGATCGGGGCCAGGTCCGGGAGCACGTCGGTGACGTAGTCGGGCGCGCCACCGCGCTGCGCGAGCGCAGCGGGGGAGAAGTGCGCGGCGAACCGCTCGGAGTCGATGGTCGCCGACGTGATGATCAGCTTGAGGTCCGGCCGCTGGGGCAGGAGCCGCGAGAGGTAGCCGAGCAGGAAGTCGATGTTGAGGGACCGCTCGTGCGCCTCGTCGATGATGATCGTGTCGTAGGCCAGCAGCTGCGGGTCCCGCTGGATCTGCGCGAGCAGGATGCCGTCGGTCATGACCTTGACCAGCGTCCGCTCGCTCGACTGGTCGGTGAACCGTACCTGGTAGCCCACCACGTCGCCGAGCGGGGTGCCGAGCTCCTCGGCGATGCGCTCGGCCACCGTGCGGGCCGCGAGCCGCCGGGGCTGGGTGTGCCCGATCTGCCCCTGCCGGCCCCGGCCGAGCTCCAGCGCGATCTTCGGGATCTGCGTGGTCTTGCCGGAACCGGTCTCGCCCGCGACGATCACGACCTGGTGGTCGCGGATGGCCGCCGCGATGTCCTCCCGGCGTGCCGAGACGGGCAGCTGCTCGGGGTAGGTGATGGGCGGTACGTCCACGGCGGCACGCCGGGCGGCGGCCGCCTCGAGCTGTGCGGCGGTGACCCGCTGGGGCCCGGTCCGGCGCGGCCTGCGGCCCTGACGCTCCGTGGTCCGGCGGTCGCCCTGGTGATCCTGTTGCGGCTGGTGCCCCTCCGGCTGCTGTCCCTCCGGCTGGCGACGCTGCCGGCCCGGCTGGTCGCCCGAGCGCCGGCCCGACCCGCGGCGACGGTTCCGGCCCCCGCCCGGGCGGCCATGGTCGCCGTCGGACACCGGGGTGGAAGAAGGCTCGCTGCTCACAACCCCCTATTCTCCCAGGCTCGGCAAGGCCATTTGCCGAACCGCGCCGGACCCACGGGCCGGTGGACGGCCCGCGGACCCGGCGCGGCGCTCGCCGTCAGCCGGCTTCCGCCGCGTTGAACAGGTCGAGCGCGCCGTGCTGACAGCCGTGCCCCGCGGTGACCGGTACCAGCGGCCCGGCCCAGTGCGGGCCGTACATGCCGAGCGCGTCGCGGTCGTTCGCGGCGACGGCGTCGGCCTGCCGGTCCAGGTAGGCGCTGTACGGGCGGTCGGGCAGCGCCACGTCGAGCTTGCCGAGGCCACGCACGTAGGCACCCTTGAAGGACGCGCCGTCGCTGGTGCAGTCGTCGCCCTCGTTGACCTCGCGGAGGATGCCGCCCGGGTTGAGGGCGGCGGACGTGGTCGAGGCGTCGGCCAGGTCCCGCGCGGTCTCCAGCAGCGTCGCGTCGCCCGTGGCCCGGTGCAGCTCGGCCAGCGCGCCCAGGATCACCCCCTGGTTGTAGGTCCAGGTGGGCTCGCCGTTGTTCACGCACGAGTCGTTCAGGCCGTCGTTGACCAGGTTGCCGGAGTTGATCATGCCGCTCGCCCGGAACCAGTCCCAGCCCTCCCGGGCTCGCTGGAGGTAGGTCGTGTCACCCGGGATGCGGTTGTGCAGCGCCGCGTTGAGCTGGATGTAGAGCTCGTTGGTGATCGCGTTCTTGTACGCGATGCCCGTGCTCCACTGGACCCCGCCGCCGCACGTGCCGGTCCAGTACGCCCGCATGTGGTCGGCGTCGGCGCGGGCCGTGCTCAGGTAGCGGCTCTCGCCCGTCAGGTCGTACGCCGCGATCCAGGCCAGGCCCCACCAGCCCGTGTCGTCCAGGTACTCGTTGCGGAACTGGCCCTGGCGCGCGTTCACGTTCTTGTCGTAGGTCTGCCCGATCGCGTAGCGGTAGCTGCCCATGCCGCTGATCCGCGCGTTGTCGACGACGGCGGTCAGGGCGTTGGCACCCGTCCACCAGCCGTCGGTCTCGAACAGGCCGGTGTCCTGGTCCCAGAGCATCATCAGCGCCGTGGCGGCCTCGGTCGACCGGCTCCAGGCGTTGCGGTCGTTGCGCGCCCAGCCGGTGCACGCGATCTCGGCGCGGTCGGCCGCCTTGCCGCAGGCTCGCAGTGCACCGACGCCCGCGGTGCCCCAGTCGTCCACGTTGTACATCTGGGTGCGCCAGCCCGTGGAGCCCGCCGGGATCGCGGTGGCGCCGAGCCTGCTGCCCGACGCCCACGTCCTGCCGCCGTCGAAGGACCGGTCGAGCCATACCTCGTCACCCGGCTGCCCGCCGTCGATCGAGCCCCAGCCCATGACGTCCGGGTCGGAGACGTGCAGCCGGAGCGTGCGGCCGTGGACGCCCGCGCTCACCGGCACCCGGTCGCCCGCCGCGGTCGCCGGGTCGCGGGCGTCGCAGTAGATGTCGCAGATCACGGCGGCAGGTGCCGCGGTGCGGTCCGGGGCACCGGCCGGCGTCCCGGGCACCCGTGAGCCGGGGGCGCTCGCGGACGGTGCGGCATCGGGGGACGCGGCCTGTGCCAGCGGTACGGGCAGGGCGGCGAGCAGCGCCGCCAGGGCCGCGGCCACGGGCGGGCCGACGACGAGCGCCCGGCGCGGGCGCGCGGTGCGGTGCGCGGAGCGGGTGCGGGTGCCGGGCCTGGTCACTGCGCCGGCCGTGACGCCGCGCGAGCGCGGCCGACGTTCTGACAGCGGTGTCATGCGATCTCCCTGTGCTCGTCCTGGATTCCGGGGTGGAGAGGTGGAGCGATGGAGCGGTCGGCCACGGCGACGGTGCGGCGGCCCGGACCAGATTCACCCGGAACCGGTGGTGCGTCAAGGTGCGTGGCGGCATGGGTATCGCTCCCCATGTCGTACCGGCCCTGACCTGCCTAGGCTCTCGGGGGCCCGGTGACGTGCACCGCGGTGCCGGAGGGGAGCGGTATGGCTGACAGTTCGACGGGCGGTGCCGTGGTCGGCTCGGCCGGCGTCGGCAGGCCCGCATGACGCACGGCGCGCTCATCGCCCTGTGCGAGAACCGGATCAACGGGCTGAGTCGCACCCGCCTGGCGTTCGAGCAGGGTATGGGGCCCGAGCGGGTCGGCCGGCTCGTCGACGACCTGCGGGAGGCCGCGTCCGGGTGGGACGCGGTGGTCTTCCGCCCGCCCGAGGGGGACCCCGTCGCGCTCCGCGTCGGCGCGCGGAGCGTCCGGGAGGGCGTGGCGGGCTTCGCCGTCGTGGCCGACGTGCTGGAGACCTACGCGATGGCCCTGGAGGCCGGTCAGGTCCGGCACGCGTCGGGGCTGGCGCACCTGCGCTCCGCACGCCGGGGTGCGGCCGGGCTGCCGGCGATCGGGTCCCCGGGCACGGGTCCCGATACGGCGCGGCCCGACGGCGGGGCCGGAGCCGACCCGGCGGCCGCGACGCCAGGGCGGGACGCGACCCGGGACGACGCCGTCCCCGGTGCGGTGGAGGCGACGGCCCGGGCCGCCATCGACGTGCTCGACCTGGCGTGCGCCGGGTATGCCGCGTGCCAGGACGCCTACCAGGCGGTGCACGACGCCGAGCGTGCGCTCTACGCGGCGCTCGCCCACGTGCGGGTGCGCTCCTCGGGCCGCTGGGGCGGCCTGCGGGTCTGAGTCACCCGGCCGGCCCGGGGCGCGGCGCCGTCAGTACGTGCAGGAGTCCAGCAGGGGCTGGAGGGCGGACTTCTCGGCGGCGTCCACGGTGAGGTCCCAGCGGGCCTTCGTGTGGATCCACATCTTCGCGTACGCGCACCGCTTGCTCGCGAGCGGCGGTACCCACTCGGCGGGGTCCTTGTCGCTCTTGGAGCTGTTCACCTCGGCGGTGACCGCGATGAGCTGCGGCCCGGTGAGGTCGTTGGCGAAGTCCTGCCGGCGATCCGTCGTCCACCCGCTCGCGCCCGAGTACCAGGCCTCGGCCAGCGCCACCACGTGGTCGATCGAGATGTCGGCCGGTGCGGTGCGGGTCTCACCGTCGTACTCGCTGTACCAGCTGCCTGACGTCGGGTAGCAGTCGCTGCCGACCTCGACGCCGTCACCGTCCCGCTGCAGGACGGTCTCCCGGGTGGTGCACCCGTCGACCGTGATCCAGTGCGGGAACAGGTCCCGGTCGTACGGGGCGGAGGCGCCCTCGGCCTGCACGGTGAGGCCGTCGAGCTCGGACTGGGCCACCGCCTTGGAGGGGAGGTCGGGCGGATACGCCCCGGCGGGCTGCGCCTGGACCGTCAGGAGCGCGACGAGGGCGAGCGCCGCGACCGAGGCGACGAGGTGGCGGGCGCGGGACGCCCGGACGGGGTGCGGCGGGACGGCGGGCTGCGGCATGGGACAGACCTTCCTCGAGACTGACCGGGCGCTTTTCATGGTGGTCCGGGGTGATGACCCCGAAATGACCATGATGTGACGATAACCGAAATTTCACCCGGTCTGTTCGAGCGAAAAGGCCCGCCTCGAGAAGGGTGTGCGGCACGGCGTCCGGGGTGGAGCGATGCCGGACCGTCCTCTCGAGGCGGACCTGTGCGCGGCCGGCCGGTGGACGGCCGGGAGCGTGGTCAGGAGGTGGCGACGCCCAGCCAGTAGCCGAGGCCGACGAGGGCGAGGGCGCCGACCGTCTCGATGATGGCGAGCGCGAGGCCCCAGCGGGCGAGCCACAGGTCGAAGCCCTCCTTGCCGGCGCGGGCGACGGCGATCGCGTTCAGCACGACCCCGATGACGGGCAGTGCGGCCAGGAAGAAGGTGAGGAGGCTGAAGACCGTGGTCTGCGGGTCCTCCTCGGCCTCCTCGGCGACCGGTGCGGCGACGGCGGTCTCGGTGACCACGGCGGTGGCGACGGCGGACCCGGCGGCCGCCTCGGGAGCTGCGGGCTCGGCGGCGGGCGCCGGAGCGGTGGTGGTCTCGGCCGCGAGGGCCTGGGTGTCTGCCTGCGCCTCGGACGTCACCGCGGTCGCCTCCGGCGCGGCGGGCTCGGTCGCCACGGCCTCGGCCGCGACCGGGGTCGTGCTCTCGTCGAGCGGAGCCTCGGAGGTCGGAGCCGCGGGTGTCGTGGTGTCGGGCGTGGTCATGGTGGTCGTGCTCCCCTGGTTGCAGGTCTTGTGGAAATGTCAGGCCATATTGTGGAGTATCCGAAAGGTCTTGGATAGACCGGTATCGACCGGTGAATCAGCAGAGGCTGCCGTCCTGGGAAGGACGGCAGCCTCTGCTACGGGGTGGGTCCTGCGCCGGGGCAGGTCACATGGTCGTCGGCACGGAGAGCGCCGCCCAGACGCCCAGACCGACGAACACCAGGTAGAGCACGGTGAACACGATCGAGAGGCCGAGGCCCCACTTCGCGAGCTTGCTGTCGAGTCCGGCCTTGCCTGCCTTCGACGTGGCGATCGCCGAGACGATGATCCCGATCGGAGGGGCGACGAACGCGAGCACGAAGCCCACGATGGCCAGCGTGTTGGCCTGCGGGTCCTGGACCGTGCCCTGGACGGCGGGGGCGGACGGAGTCTCGGACATGGAGGGACTTCCTTTCACGGCCACTCTTCCGGCCGTTCGACTGCGGGCGCCGGTGCGCCCGTACGGACCCGGGTCAGTGTGAAGCATCCCGTGATGTGCGTGAAGACCCCATTGCGCGGTACGCCTGAATCGTTACCCTTGACGCTCGGGCGTCATCCGCTTCGGCGGCGCGCGTCCTCTCGGGAGCGGTTCGTCCGGGGGCTGGAAATTACTCCCTCCGAGTTCACCTGGACGTGATAGTCCTGTAGCAGGATCCGAACGGCACGTACCGCGCACCTTCCAGGCCGCGCACCGACCGAGGGGATGACGCGTGAGCGACACGGCGAAGACGCCCGTCCCGGGCTTTCTCCGGACCTTCACCCACGCGGTTCCGCGTGCCTACCGGCTCGTGGTCTCGCGCGGCGGTGCCAAGGGTTTCCTCCGTTCCCTCGGTACGGGGACGGTCGCGACGGCGATCGCCGCGGCCGTGCTGTTCACGGCATCCGCCAGCGTGCCCGGCCTGGGGCCGTCCGGGCCGGACGGCGACCCGCCGATCCGGCTGTACGGGTCGGTCGAGAGCGTGAGCGTCGGCGAGACGGACACCGCACCGGAGGGCGTCACGCTCGGCCAGATCGTCGCGGTGCTGGAGCGCGCCGAGCAGATGGCGCAGGAGCAGGGGGCGGCGTTCAGTCCCGCCGTGGCGCAGGCCGCCGCCGAGCTCGGCATGCTCTACACGACCTACCAGATGCAGCAGCTCGCGTTCGGTGAGAACAACGAGGGCCTGCGCGTCGAGGACGCGCCGATCGCGCGCGGGTCCGGCCCCTCGGACGACGACGCGTCGTCCGGCGGCGGTCACGACGCCGCCGCGAAGGAGTCCGGCCCGGGCAAGGACGGCAAGGGCGCGGCCGGTGACGACGAGCAGGGCGACGACCGGGACACGTCCGGCGGCGCCGAGGACGACGCCAGGAACGAAACCAGGGACGACCGGCCCGAGCCGGAGGAGTCCGCGCCCGCGGTGGAGGTCTCGAACGAGATCACGTCGGTCGCCGACCCGCACGACGCTGACCCGACGGCCGGCTACGTCACCTACGACCAGGTGGTGATCGCCGCCGTGCGGCTGGCGAACATGCTGGACCCCTCCGTGCCGAACGCCCTCGTGGAGGTGGAGGGCGCCGAGCGCGGGGGCTTCTCGCTGCGCGAGAGCCTGCTCGACATCGTGAACCTGTTCGGCGGTACCACGACCGGCTACGCGAACGGCCGGATCCCGACCGACGTGCTGTGCCCGCTGGAGTTCGCTCCCGGGCACATGCTCCGCTGCGACGCGGCCGAGCGCCTGACCGCGCTGAGCGCCGAGTTCGAGCAGGAGTTCGGCTACCCGATCCCGATCACCGACTCCTACCGGTCGTACGAGATGCAGGTCGTGCTGGCGGGCGTCAAGCCGCACCTGGCGGCCATCCCGGGTACCTCGAACCACGGCTGGGGCCTGGCCGTCGACCTGGGCAACCCGATCGCCGGCGGGCACTCCGCCGAGTACGTCTGGATGCGTCTGCACGGACCGGACTACGGGTGGGACAACCCCTCCTGGGCACGGCTCGACGGCGTCAAGCCGGAGCCCTGGCACTTCGAGTTCTTCGCTGCGGGCTCGATCCCGAACCGCGCCATCGATCCCGGCGACGTCGGCACCTGGTCGCCCGACGACCCGTCCGACTCGGCCACCCCGCACTACAAGCCGCCGCTCAAGCCCAAGCCGAACGACGGCGGGTCCGCGAACGAGCCGGACGAGAAGCCCTCGGACCGGCCCGGCGGCAACCCGCCGTCGCAGAAGCCGACCAAGCCGACGCCGAAGCCGAGCGATCCGGGCGATCCGTCGACATCGCCCGGCGACCCGACGGATCCCGGTGACCCGACCGATCCGGGCGAGCCGACCGATCCCGGTGACCCGACGGATCCCGGTGACCCCAGCGGGGAGCCGTCGGAGCCGGGCGAGCCGTCGCCCAGTCCTACGCCCAGCGAGCCGTCGCCGAGCCCGTCGCCGAGCGAGCCGGACCCCGATCCGTCCGACGACCCGTCCGACCCCGCCGAGTGCGAGACCGGCACGGAGGACCCGGCCGGGAGCGCGACCGAGACCGACGCCGGTACGGACGACGGCACGAGCACCGGCACCGACCCCGACAGCACGGAAGACCCGGGCTCCGAGGACCCCGGCACCACCGACCCCGGCACCACCGACCCGTGCCCGGACGACGGGACGGACGAGCCCACCCCCGACCCGACCCCGACGGCCACCTCGACCACGGCGGCGAAGCTGCCCGACGAGGACCTCGGCGTCGTCGACGGCGACGCCGAGGAGTGACCTCCGCCCGCGCCGCCGGGCGGGACTCCGGCGCACGGCACCGCGGTACCCCACCTGACAGCGAGGACTGATCGAGCACGTGACCATGGAACCGACCCCGGCCCGGCAGCTTCCCGGCGACCCGCAGCGCTTCCTCCGTTCGGGCCGCCTGGAGGCGATGCCGCGGCGGTGGCGCGACAAGCTGGCCGTGACCCGCTACCTGGCGGTCCGGGCGATGCCCGTGCTCCTGGAGCCGGTTACCGAGCGGGAGCTCACGGACCGCCTGAGCGAGCTGACCCTCGACCCGGCCGGCCTACGCCGTGCGATGGTGGACCAGGGTCTGGTGCAGCGCACCCGGGACGGCGCCGAGTACTGGCGCACGGAGCGCACCGAGTACGACGAGTCTTGACCATATGCTGAGACATCGAAGACTCGTGATTTCGGGATAGGGAACTGACATGAGCGAAGAACGTGCCGTCGCCGCGCTGGAGGCTGCGGGGATCCCGTTCGAGATGACGCGGCACGGCCGCGTCGGCAGCCTCGCGGAGGCGGCCGCGGCGCGCGGCGTCGACCCGTCGCGGGTGCTCAAGACGATCGTGGTGCGCCGTGCCGACGACGACTTCCTGTTCGTGCTGGTGCCCGGCGACCGGCAGATCTCGTGGCCCAAGCTGCGTGCGCTGCTCGGCGTCTCGCGCCTGTCCATGCCGAGCAAGGAGGTCGCGTTCGAGGTCACGGGCTACGAGCGGGGAACCATCACCCCGTTCGGGTCGTTGCACAAGTGGCCCGTCGTCGCGGACTCCCGGCTCAGCGAGCCGGGGCCCGTGTCGATCGGCGGGGGTGCCCACGGCGTGGGTGCCACGGTCGATGCCGTCGACCTGACGACGGCGCTCGACGCCACGGTCGCGGACGTGACCGACCCTGCCTGAGCCGTCTCGGGCGGGCTGTCGGGCCAGGTCCGCGGCGGCGCGGAGGCACCAGTTCTCCGTGGTGCAACGTGACCGTAACGCCTGGGGGGTGGACGGAAGCCCAGTGCCGGGTGAACACTCGCCATAGGCAATTCTTGCCCCTCCTCCCCGCGGAGGGGTCGGAGAACACCAAGAAGTGTCCAAGTGAGCGCCCCCCAGCACGTGTGTGCCAGTCAGAGCCAGCGAAGCTGTCTACCGAAGTCGAGGCCCGACCAATGCAGGACGGAGCGAATGACCCCATGGACCCTCTCCCGTCAGACTCAGCGCAGGACCTGGTTCCCGGCCGCTCGGGATCCGGTATCGCCTGCCGGAACACCTACGAGGGCACGGTGCTGACCCTCTGGGGCGACATCGACGCGCTGCTGCGCGAGAACGCGAGCTCGGCGATGGCCACGCTCGCGGCACGGCCTGATCCCGACCCCGTCATCGTCGACGCCCGGGACGTCACCTTCATCGACTCCTCCGGGGTCGCCTTCATCCTCCAGGTCTTCGTGCTCGGTGAGGAGACGGGTTCGCCCGTCCTGCTGCGCGAGCCGTCCGCCGTGGTGATGGAGGTCCTGGACATGGTCGGCATCAGCCAGCGGATCCCCGTGGTCCGCAACGCCACGGCCAGCGCCTGACGGACCCCCGGTCCGGCGCACCACGGAGGAGTGGCACCCTGGTCCGGTGAAGAACTGGGCTGCGAACCTCACCTACTCCTCCGCGCGCATCGAGCGCCCCCGGACCCTCGCGGAGCTCGCCGGCATCGTCGCCGGTGAGCCCCGCGTCCGGGCCCTCGGGTCACGCCACTCGTTCTGCGACGTCGCCGACACGACGGGCGTGCACGTCCAGCTGGACCAGCTCGACGACGGGCGCGCACCCCTCGTCGTGGACCCCGCCACCGGTGTGGCGTCGGTCCGTGCCGGCCTGCGGTACGGCGAGCTCGCGCCGGAGCTGCACGCGCGCGGCCGGGCCCTGGCGGCCATGGCGTCGCTGCCGCACATCTCGGTGGCCGGTGCCGTCGCGACGGGCACCCACGGCTCGGGCGACGGCACGCGGTCGCTGGCGGGTGACGTCGTCGGCGTGGAGCTGCTGACCGCCGACGGCGAGGTGCGGACCCTGCGCCGGGGCGACCAGGACTTCCCGGGATCCGCGGTGGCGCTCGGCGCCCTCGGCGTCGTCACCCGGGTCGAGCTGGCCACGGTGCCGGCGTTCGACGTGCGCCAGGACGTGTTCACCGGCTTGTCCTGGGACGCGCTGACCGAGAACCTCGACGCCGTCATGGGCAGTGCCTACTCGGTCAGCGTCTTCACCAGCTGGTTCGAGCCGGACGTCCGCATGGTCTGGTGCAAGTCCCGGGTGGACGACGGCGTGGGTGCCGCCCCGGCGCTCCTCACCGAGCTGGGGGCGGCGCCGGCGACCCGGGCCATGCACCCCCTGCCCGACGTCGCCGCGGTGGCCTGTACCGAGCAGGGCGGGGTGCCCGGTCCGTGGTTCGAGCGCCTGCCGCACTTCCGGCTGGACTTCATGCCGTCCCTGGGCGAGGAGCTCCAGTCGGAGTACCTCCTGCCGCGCACCGCGGGTGCCGACGCCGTCCGCGCCGTGCGGGCGCTCGGGGACCGGATCGGCCCGCTGCTGCTCACCTCGGAGATCCGCACGGTCGCCGGCGACGACCAGTGGCTGAGCACCACGCCGGAGGACAGCCTGGCGCTGCACTTCACGTGGCGGCAGGACTGGCCGGCCGTCCGCGAGGTGCTGCCCGAGCTGGAGGCGGCGCTGCTGCCCCTCGGCGCCCGGCCGCACTGGGGCAAGCTCTTCACGGTGCCGGTGGCCGAGCTGCCGGGCCTGTACCCCCGGTTCGGTGACTTCGCCGCGCTGGCCGCGCGCCTCGACCCCGAGGGTGTCTTCCGCGGCGGATACGTGGAGAAGCTGCTGGCCGGCTGACCGGTCGCCGCCCCACCAGACCTGCCGCACGAGGTCAAGTTCGCGTTTCGGGTGATTTTCTCGGAGGATCGGGGGATGAACGACGCGCAGAGCACGACGGCGGAGCCCGCGAAGCGGGAGGAGTTCAGCGGACAGCTGGGCTTCATCCTGTCCGCGGTGGGCTCCGCCGTGGGGCTGGGCAACATCTGGCGGTTCCCCGGAGTGGCCTACGAGAACGGTGGTGGCGCCTTCCTGGTGCCCTACCTGATCGCGCTGCTCACCGCGGGCATCCCGATCCTCTTTCTGGACTACGCGATCGGCCACCGGTTCCGCGGGTCGGCCCCGCTGGCGTTCCGCCGCATCAAGCGGTGGCTGGAAGGGCTGGGCTGGTTCCAGGTGGCGATCTGCTTCGCGATCGCCGTCTACTACGCGGTCATCATCGCGTGGGCGCTCAGCTACTTCGTCTACTCGTTCGACCTGGGCTGGGGCGACGACACGGCCGGGTTCTTCACCGGCACCTACCTCCAGCTCGCCGACGCCGGCGGCGCGGACCCGTGGTTCACGCTCGACTTCGTGCCGGCGGTGCTGATCCCGCTGGTGCTGGTGTGGGTGGCGACGATCGCGGTGCTGGCCGCCGGCGTCGCGAGGGGCCTGGAGAAGGTCAACTTCGTGTTCATGCCGCTCCTGCTGCTCGCCTTCGGCACCCTCGTGGTGCGGGCGCTGTTCCTGCCGGGTGCGGCCGACGGCCTCAACGCGCTGTTCACCCCGGACTGGGGCGCGATGGCGGACCCGAACGTCTGGATCGCCGCGTACAGCCAGATCTTCTTCTCGCTGTCGATCGCGTTCGGCATCATGATCACGTACGCCTCCTACCGCCGCCGTCGCGCCAACCTGACGTCGCCGGGCTTCGTGGTGGCGTTCAGCAACTCCGGCTTCGAGCTGTTCGCAGGCATCGGCGTCTTCGCCGCGCTCGGCTTCCTGGCCCACGAGCAGGGCCTCGCCGTGGCCGAGCTGGAGGGCATCAGCGGCCCCATCCTCGCGTTCGTGACGTTCCCCGCGCTGGTGTCGCAGATGCCGGTCGGTGGCCTGTTCGGAGCGCTGTTCTTCGGCTCGCTGGTGATGGCCGGGTTCACGTCGCTGCTGTCCATCCTCCAGGTGGTGTCCGCGTCGTTCCAGGAGAAGTTCGGCTGGACGCGCACCCAGGCCTCGCTCCGCATCGGCGTCGTCGCGGCGCTGGTCTCCGTGCTGATGTTCTCCACCACGACCGGGCTGATTGCGCTGGACACCGTGGACCAGTGGGCCAACAACATCGGCATCGTGACGTCCGCGATCGTGACCACGGTGGTCATCGGCTGGGTGCTCCGGCGCACGGAGGAGATGCGGTTCCACCTCAACGGGGTCTCCACGATCCCGATGGGCCGGTGGTGGTCGTTCTGCATCGCGGTGCTCGGCCCCGTGGTGCTCACCGCGATGCTGGTCTCGCGGATCGTCACCCTGCTCGTGGAGGGCTACGAGGGCTACGCCCCGTGGTACCTCGGCGTCATGGGATGGGGCGTCGTCGCCCTGTTCGTCGTCGCGGCCGTCGTGCTGACCCGCACCCGCTGGCGCGTCGATCCCGACGACTTCGTCGCCTGGCCCACGTTCGGAGGTAAGTCATGAGTGGAGCGGCGATCGCCCTGCTGGTCGTGGCACTCGTCGTCGTGTGGGGAGGGCTCGCGGTGAGCATCGTGGCCCTCGCCCGGCGGCCCGAGCGCACCGACTACCCGCACGGCTGGCAGCACGAGGGAGGACCTGAGGACCGGCCTGACGAGCCGGTCGAGCACGACACCTGACGGGGTGCCTCGGCAAGTCGGTCCGTGACCGGCTTTCCGAGGTACTTTAAGCAGGTCAGACCTTATCCAGACGGATGAAACGCGCCAGTAACGCGTCATACATCACAATGTGACATCAGTCTCGAAGTGCCGGGTTTACGCCAGCGGGTCGTCACGGTTAGGTGAGACTCGCATACGAGGCGCCAGGTGCGCCGTCGGGTCCTCTGCTCCCCTGACGACAGAGATCTGTCGGGTCGTCCGGGCCTCGTGACACGGAATCGAATCGACCCAGGAGACCCCTGATGCGCAGGCTTCCCGCCCTCACCGCTGCGACGGCGCTGACCGCTGCCGCCCTCGTCCTGACCGCTTGCACCGACGCGTCGCAGCAGCCGACCGGCTCCGACGGCGCCTCGGACGAGGCCAGCGCCGAGGCGTCCTTCGACCCGTCGGCCGTGGAGGCCGACGAGGAGATCGCGGCGCTGCTCCCGCAGGAGATCGCCGACAAGGGCACGCTGACCGTCGGTTCCAACACCGAGTACGCGCCCGCCGAGTTCATCGATGCGGACGGCAAGACGCCGGTCGGCTTCGACATCGACACGGTCACCGCCGTGGCCGCCGTGCTCGGCCTGGACGTCGAGATCGAGTCCGCCGCGTTCGACGGCATCATCCCCGCCATCGGCTCCAAGTACGACCTGGGCATCTCCGCGTTCACCATCACGGACGAGCGCACCGCCGAGGCCAACATGATCAGCTACGCGGTCGCCGGCTCGCAGTACGGCGTCGCGGCGGGCAACCCCGAGGACTTCGACCCCGAGAACCTGTGCGGCGCCACCATCGGCGTGCAGACCTCGACCATCCAGGACGAGGAGCTCACCGAGGCCACCGCGGCGTGCGAGGACGACGGCGAGGAGGCCATCGACGTCGTGCGCTACGAGTCGCAGGCGGACGTCACGACCAACCTCGTGGGCGGCAAGCTGCAGGCCATGTACGCCGACTCGCCGATCACCGCCTACGCGGTGGAGCAGACCGGCGGCGAGGTCGAGACCATCGGCGACATCGTGGACGCGGCGCCCTACGGCATCGTGGTCGCGCAGGACGACGAGGAGCTGACCGAGGCCGTGCAGGCCGCGGTGCAGAAGCTGATCGACGACGGCACGCTCGCGGACATCTTCGCCGCCTGGGGCAGCGCCGACCCGGTCGTGGACGAGGCGGAGCTCAACCCGGCCGAGTGACCCCGTCCGCCGGGTGCACGGCGCCCGTGGTCCGCTCCGTGCGTGACTGCGGGTACCGTGCACCCAGCTTTTCCAGGCACCCTCGAGGAAAGGAATGGGTGACGTGACGACGCAGCCGTCGCCGTCGGGCAGCGATCCCGTGCCCAACCGCATCCACGCGCGGCCCGTGCCGCGTCCCGGCCGCCTCGTCGCGGCCGCCGTCGTGCTGGTGCTGGCCGCCATGGCGGCCAACGCGCTGGTCACCAACCAGAACGTCCGCTGGGACGTGGTCTGGCTCTACCTGCGGGACGTGGTGGTCGTCCGCGGCGTCATGTGGACGCTGATCCTCACCTTCGGGTCGATGGCCATCGCCGTGGTGCTCGCCGTGACGCTCGCGATCATGCGCCGGTCGGACAACCCGGTCATGCGCTGGGTGAGCTGGGCCTGGATCTGGTTCTTCCGTGGCACCCCGATCTACACGCAGCTCATCTTCTGGGGTCTCCTCGCGGTGCTGTACCCGCGGCTGTCGCTGGGCATCCCGTTCGGTCCGGAGTTCTTCTCGTTCCGCACCGACGACGTGCTCACGGCGTTCTGGCTCGCGCTGTTCGGGCTGGCGTTCAACGAGTCGGCCTACCTCGCCGAGATCGTGCGCGCGGGCCTGACCTCCGTGGACCCGGGCCAGACCGAGGCGGCCAAGGCGCTCGGCATGAAGGACGGCAAGATCATGCGCCGCGTGATCCTGCCGCAGGCCATGCGCGTGATCGTCCCGCCGACCGGCAACGAGACGATCTCCATGCTCAAGACGACGTCGCTGGTGGTCGCCGTGCCGCTCACCTTCGAGCTGACCTACGCGACCTCCGCGATGGGCAACCGGCAGTTCCTGCCCATCCCGTTCCTGGTGATCGCGGCGCTCTGGTACCTGCTCATCACGTCGATCCTCATGGTGGGCCAGCACTACCTGGAGCAGTACTACGGCCGCGGGTTCGGCACCACCACCCGCCGCCGGGGCCGCGGCAGGGGCCCCGGCGGCAGGCAGGCGGCGATCGCGGCCGCCGGGACCGTGCAGGAAGACGTCAACCGGGAGGTGACCCCATGAGCGCCGTCGCGCACCCGCCCGCCGACGCCACCGAGATGGTGTCCGTACGTGCCGTGCACAAGGTGTTCGGCCACGGCCACGACGCCGTGCACGTGCTGAAGGGCGTGGACCTCGACGTCGCGCGCGGCTCGGTCACGGTGATCCTGGGACCGTCGGGCTCCGGCAAGTCCACGCTCCTGCGCTGCATCAACGAGCTGGAGGAGATCACCGGCGGCTCCATCGTCGTCGACGGCGACCTGATGGGGTACCGCAAGGACGCCAAGGGTGTGCTGCACCGGCTGCACCCGAAGGCGATCGCGCGGCAGCGCTCCCGGATCGGCATGGTCTTCCAGCGCTTCCACCTGTTCCCGCACATGACGGCGCTGGAGAACATCATGGAGGCGCCCGTGCAGGTGCGCGGGCTGTCCAAGCGCGCGGCGCGGCAGCGGGCCACCGAGCTCATCGAGCGCGTGGGGCTCTCGGACCGGGCGGACCACTACCCGGCCCAGCTCTCCGGGGGTCAGCAGCAGCGCGTGGCCATCGCCCGGGCGCTCGCCATGGACCCCGAGCTCATGCTGTTCGACGAGCCGACGTCGGCCCTCGACCCCGAGCTCGTGGGAGAGGTGCTGTCGGTGATGAAGGACCTGGCCCGGTCCGGCATGACGATGATCGTGGTGACGCACGAGATCGGGTTCGCCCGCGAGGTCGCCGACCACGTCGTGTTCATGGACGACGGCGTCATCGTGGAGTCGGGCCCGCCGCAGGAGGTCCTCGACGACCCGCAGCACACCCGCACGAAGAACTTCCTGTCCCACGTCCTCTGACCCTCCCCGGTGAGTGCCGGACGCCCGCCCTTCCTCGCATGCCGGGAGGGCGGACGTCCGGCGCTCGTCGGCTATGTGGGGAGGGCGAGGGTGAAGCGGCAGCCCGTCGGGGTGTTGGCGACCGTCGCGGTGCCCGCGTGGGCCTCGGCCACGCCGCGCACGATGGACAGGCCGAGGCCCGCCCCGCTCCCGGGCGTGTCCGCGCGATCGGGCGTGCGCGCGCCCGTGCCGCGCCACCCGGCCTCGAACACGCGGTCGAGGTCCGCCTCCGGGATGCCGCCGCACTCGTCCTCGACGGCGATCACCACCGCGTCGCCTGGTGCCCCGTCGACGGCGCGGACGTCCACCCGGGACACCGTCACGCGCACCGTGCCACCCGGGCCCGTGTGCCGGACGGCGTTCACGAGGAGGTTCTCCAGCGCACGCCCGACGTCCCGGGCGTCGAGCGCCGTGACCACGGGTTCGGCGACGTCCCAGGCGAGGACGACGCCGCCCGCGTCGGCGAGCGGCTGGGCGGCGGCCACCGCGTCAGAGGCGAGGTCGGCCACGGCCACCGGCTCCCGGTGCGGCGACGACGCCGGGGACTGGAGACGGGACAGCGCCAGGAGGTCGTCGACCATCGTGGTCATGCGCCGGTTCTCGGCGAGGATCCGGGACACGTGCTCGTCCGCCGGCCCGACGCCGTCCTCCAGCGCCTCCGCCAGCGCGCGCACCGCGGCCAGCGGCGTGCGCAGGTCGTGCGACACCCAGGCGACCAGCTCGCGGCGGCGCAGCTCGACCTCCCGGTCCCGCTCGCGCGCGGCCCGCTCGGCGGCGACGGTGGTCGTCACGGAGCGGATCCGCGCCATCACCACCAGCCCGACGGCGAGCGCCACCGGCACGGTGGCGACCAGCAGCAGGAGGACGGTCGTCGAGTCGGCGGCCGACAGGAACATCGCCCGCGCGCTGACGTAGACGCCCGTCGCCACGGACGCGACCACCACGAGCGGGGCGAGGGTCGCGGCGAGCGCGACCCGGCGCCGCGCCAGGGTGAACAGGGCGACGGCGCCCGCGGCGCCCACCACCGCGGCGACGAGGCCGGACAGGACGATGCCGGCGAGGTCGTTCACGCTCCGTCCCCTGCCGTGCTGTCACCCACCGTGCTGTCACCCACCGTGCTGTCACCCACCGTGCTGTCACCCACCGTGCGCCGGACGACCGCCCCGCTGCCGGACGGCGCCGCAGCCCCGGTGCGACCCGGTGCCGCGTCCCACCGGTAGCCCACGCCGAACACCGTCACCAGCCGTCTGGGCCGCGACGGGTCGGTCTCGACCTTCTCGCGCAGCCGCCGCACGTGCACCGTGACGGTCGAACGGTCGCCGTGCTCCCAGCCCCAGACGCCGCGCAGCAGGGCCTCGCGGTCGTACACCTCGCCCGGGTGCGCGAGGAACCAGCGCAGCAGGTCGAACTCCCGGGCGGTGAGCGGCACGTCGGCGCCCGCCCGGGTGACGCGGTGGGCCGCGGGGTCGAGCCGGAGGTCGCCGTCCTGCAGGACGCCCGCCGGGGTGGTCCCGGCGCGGCGGAGCAGCGACTGCACCCGGAGCACGAGCTCGCGGGGGCTGAAGGGCTTGACCACGTAGTCGTCGGCGCCGGTCTCCAGGCCGAGCACGCGGTCCTCCTCCTCGCCGCGGGCGGTGAGCATCAGCACCGGGAGCTCCGGGCGGGCGAGCCGCAGCCGGCGGCAGACCTCCAGGCCGTCGACGCCGGGCAGCATGAGGTCGAGCACCACGACGTCGGGCGGGTGCGCCGCGGCCGCCGCCAGCGCCGCGGGGCCGTCGGCGGCGTGCTCGGCGTCCACCCCGGCACGTTCCAGGTAGGCGACGACTACCTGGGCGACGGTGGCGTCGTCGTCGATCACGAGTGCTCGGGCCACGCCTCAGGGTACGGCCCGCCGGGCCGGCCGGGCCGGCGTGGGCCGGGACCGTCAGCGGCACGTAAGAACCCGGTGGCGGGAAGCGGAACCCCGGCGGTACCCGGCTGCGTCTATGGTGCATGACGCAGACGACGCGGCGCGCGGGGCGCCGCCTACCAGCGCCGGGGGACACCGGGCGGTGTCGCGGATGAGCGAGGTGGCGGTGGGGCGGGAGACGCAGCCGAGGAGCGGCGAGATCGCCGTCATCCGGAGCGGGGTGGACCCCGTCGCCGACTTCACGGCGTTCGCCCAGACCAGCACACCGGCCCTGTACCGGATCGCCTACCTGCTGTGCGGGGATCCGCACCGCGCGCAGGACCTGGTGCAGCTCGCGCTGGAGCGCACGTTCAAGGCGTGGGGCAAGGTGGGCGACGGCGACCCGTTCGCCTACGCCCGCCGGGTGCTGGCGACGGCCCGCATCGACACGTGGCGGCGGACCCGCCGTGAGGTGCTCACGGACGACCCGGGCAGCAACCTCGGGGAGCGCAGCACCCCGGCGTCCGACGTCGAGCTGGCCGAGCGGGACCGCCTGGTCCGCGCGCTCATGGCGCTGTCGGTCAAGCAGCGCCGCGTCGTGGTGCTGCGCTACCTCCTGGACCGGTCGGAGTCCGACACCGCCGCCGAGCTCGGGATCTCCGCGGGCACCGTCAAGTCCACGGCCTCACGCGCCCTGGCGCGCCTGCGTGCGCTGGTGGCCACCGACGGGGAAGGGAGTCGACCGTGAACGTCCACGACATCAACGCCAAGCGGGACGCGGCGATGCTCGCCGGGCTGCGTGCCGCGAGCACCACCATCGAGCCGCCGCGGTCGCTGGATCCCACGACCATGGCGGTGCGCGCGGTGCGTAACGTGCGCCGCCGGCGCGTCCTGACCGCCGTCACGGCAGGGGCCGCAGCGCTCGCGGTGCTGGGAGCGGGGATCGGGGTGGCCGGTTCCGTCCTCGCGGACCGGCAGGAGCCCGTGCCCGGCACGGACCGGACGACGGCGCAGCCGACCCCGGCGAGCGCGCCGCCGTCGCGCGGGTCGGGACAGTCTGCGAGCCCGAGCGCCGTACCGGTGCCCGAACCCACCCGGTACCTGCGGACCGGCGACGGGGAGCTGCCCGTGCTGCCGGGTGTGGAGCGCGGTGTCGTCGAGGGGGACGGTGCCACTCCGTACATCCTGGGCGGGCTCTGGTACGAGGTGCCCGCGGGCGGCTGGTACGCGGTGGGCGACGTCAACGCGGGAGGCGTCGCCGGCTTCCTCGCTCCGGAGGACCCGCGGGCGAACGGTTCGCTCGACATGAGCATCGACGACGTCGACGCGGCCCTCGAGCTACGGAACGTGACCGACGTGGCGGGCTGGACCGTGCCGGCGCGGGACTCCGGGGCCACCACCCTCGACATCGAGGGGGCGGACCTCGTCGTCATCGAACGGCACGCGCGGGAGGGCGCGGTGGCACCCGCGACCATCCGGATCCGCAGCGGGGCCGAGGGCTGGATCATCGAGACCCGGTTCCCGGCGGGCGCGGAGGGCGACACGATGCTGCGCGACTTCGTCGGCAACCTCTGGCTGGAGGAGGCGGGCGAGCCGGACTGGTACGCGCCCGCCTACGAGCACCCGACCCTCGAACCGCTGGAGCACGGCATCCCCGCCGGCTGGCAGCGGACCGAGCACAACGGCCTGACGTTCGGGGTGCCGGAGGGCTGGACGGCGGAACCGACGGAGGGCGAGTTCTCGCCGGGCGTGGAGTGGGCCGCGACGACGGCGCGCGAGGGCGTCCCTGGCGAACGCGTCTACGTCCAGGGCGGCAAGCCCGGCGGGAACTGGTGGACCCGGACCATGGCCGCGCCCGAGTCCCAGGTGATCGACGTCCCCGGGGCGGACTACGCCGAGGTGCAGCCGACGCTCTACAACGCGGCAGGGGAGCCCGAGACCTACTCGGTGAGCATCTACGTGCACCAGGCCGACCGCGGGGAGAACCTGTTCCTCGTCGCCGACTTCGACGGCAGCGAGCAGGGCTGGCGCGACCTGCACACCTTCCTGGGGACGCTGGACTTCCGCCGCTGACAAAAGAGTCGAAACTCGATGGAACCTTCGCCGTAGCCAGGCCGTGTTCCGTTCGTGACAGTCACGAGTCCGCGCGTCCTCGCGCCAGAACCCCGGGCCCAGCGGCCCGTGGTGCTGCGCGTCGTACGTGCCGACTCCAGCTCTGCGGACGACCTGGAGACCGTGACCACCGAGCAGAACACCCCAGACTCCCCATCCACCACGACACCCCCCGTCCTCTCCGGTGCCCGGTCCGCCACGGCGGATCCCGGGGCTGCTCCCGCCACCCGGCCGCTCACGGTGGTCCGAGGTGGGGCGGGCGAGGCCGATGATGACGTAACCTCGCTGCCCGTGCGGACAGATCGGCCTCGGGCCACTCACGCGCGCAGGACCGCGGCCGTCTCGAAGAACGAAGAGTTCACCGCGTTCATGCGAGAGGCCAAGGATCCCCTCCACCGGATGGCGTTCCTCCTCAGCGGTGACGCGCACCGCGCCGAGGAGCTCACCCAGCAGACGTTCGAGCGGTGCTACCGGCACTGGCACAAGGCCCGGGAGGGCGACCCGCTGGTCTACGCCCGGCGTGTGCTGGCCAACCTGCGCATCGACACCTGGCGCCGCACCCGGCGCGAGATCCTGACCGGTCCCGACGAGCTCCCGCAGGACGACGTCGTCGCCCCGCGGGCCGCCACGCGGACACCCACCCGCACGGTGGACGACCGGGACGCCGTCGTGCGTGCGCTCCTGCGGCTGCCGCTGAAGCAGCGCCGCGTCGTCGTGCTGCGCCACCTGCTGGACCTGTCGGAGTCCGAGGTCTCGACGGAGCTCGGGATCCCGCTCGGCACCGTCAAGTCCACGGCCTCGCGCGGCCTCGCCCACCTGCGCGCGATCCTCGACATCGATGCCCTGGGCGGGATCCGATGACCACGAACCACACCGACGACGACTTCGTCGCGCGGCTCCGCGACTCGGCCCACGCGGCGGTCCCCGCATCGACGCTCGACCTCGACAGCGTGCTGCGGACGAGCCGGCGCAAGCACACCGCGCGCCGTGCCGGCGTCACGGTGGCCTCCACGCTGGCGCTCGCGACGGTCGGGGCCGGTGCGGCCGGGGCGCTGCCCGGGATCCCGGGCCTGTGGAGCAGCACGCCGGTCGAGGTGTCGCCGAGCGCCGTACCGCCCTCGATCCTCGAGGAAGGTGAGGTGGACGTCGAGCCGCCGGCGCCGTCGCCCACCGACCTGCCCTCGCCGCAGCCGGAGGCCGAGCTCGCCTACCTCGCACCGGGTGTGCGCACGGTGGCCGAGCCTGCGACGTACCGCGTCGACGCCGACACCGTGGTGCTCGACCTCGGGCTGCCCGCCGGGGGCGGCGACCGCTACCTGGCCGTGGTGACGCTGGCGAAGATCGACGGGCGGCACAGCGCGACCGACCTGGAGCTCGTCGCGGGCGGGGAGACCGCCCTGCAGAACCTCCGCGAGGGCAACCTCGGCGGCACGCTGCTGTGGCGCGGCGTCACGTCCGACGCGATGGTCCTGCCCGCGGGCGGGGGTCCGGCGCTCGTGTTCGGCTTCTCCTCCGCGGCGACGGAGGGCGCGCAGCACCTGGTCTTCGACGACCCGCTGACCGATGGTGCCGCGGGCGCGCAGGGGGCGCCCGCGTCACCGGGTGCCGGGACGTCCGCGGAGGCCGGGACCGGCTCCGCCGCCCCGGCGGCGGGTTCGTCGCTCCCGGTCACGCCGTTCGACGTGCTCGGCGACGGCAGCGTGTGGATGCGCGTGCTGCAGGTGGACCGCGAGACGGCGGAGCCGCGCGGCTTCGTCTACGCGAAGGAAGGCACCTGGAGCGCCTCCTGGTGCCGGACCACGTCGCCGGAGTGCGCGGTGATCCATGACGTCACCGGGCACACGGTGACCACGCCGAAGGCTGCGGCGCCCGCGCCCATGGTCGCGGAGCTCGCCCCGATGCTGGTCGAGGACGCGGAGGCGAACGAGGTCCCCGCGATGGAGTCCTGCGTCGCGCAGCGCACGGGCACGGCCTGGACGGCGCCGCCGGAGCTCTCCGGCAAGTCGTTCTGGCGGGCGCCCGAGGGTGTCGACGCCGCCGTGTGGCGGCTGTGCCTCATCGACCTGAGCGAGGCGCTCCAGCTCGCGTCGACCGGCGAGGTGCAGCCCGACGGCGAGGTGTCGCCGAGCCCGGCGCGCCCCACCCCGACACCGTCCGAGACGCCCGAGGAGGAGGACTCCGATCCTCTGGGCCTCGGGGCACTCCTGGAGGGACTCTTCGGGGGATGAAGACTTCCCGGTCCACGTCTCGTCTGGGGAGATGGCGTGGGCCGGGAACACACGAGCGGGCCGAGGCAGAGTCTGGGGATCTGCCTCGGCCCGCTCCTTTTCGCGTGCGGTCTGCCCGGTTCTACTCGCCGTCCTCGCAGGCGATGCCGTTGCCGTTGCCGTCCAGGTGCGGCAGATACCCCGGCTGCCCCGCCGGGAGCGGTGCGGCGCCCGCGGCGCGGACCGCGTCGCAGTTCCAGTAGAAGACGGTGCCGGGGTTGTTGCCGTTCCCGTTGTTCCCGTCGTCTCCCCAGTCCTCCTCCTGCTGCTCCTGCTCTTCCTGCTGCTGTTGCTGCTCCTGCTGCTCGAGCGCCTTCTCCCGCTCCTCGAGCTTCGCCTCGCGCTCACCGAGGGCCTGCTCACGGGCCGCGACGTCGTCACGCTGCTTGTCGATCTGAGCCCGCTGCGTGTCGATCTCGGCCTGCTGCTCGTCGATCCCCGACTGCGCGGTCTGCGCGTCGGCGATGGCCTGGTTGGCGTCGGCCTGCTGGCCCGCCGTGACCACCACGCCGATGATCACGCCGAGGGCGAGACCTGCCACGGCGACGGCGACCATGAGACCGGCACCCGGGCCACGCGACCCAGGCTGCCGTCCGGACCGGCCCGGCCGGGGCCCCGGGGGCACGGCCGCGACGGGGAGGGGGCCGCGCGGGTCGTGGTGGTTCGCGTCGTCGATGCTCAGCGGGCCGGGGCCGGGGCCGGACGAGGGCGGTGGGGCCGGCGGCGTCGGCCCCTTGCCGCCGAGGTTCTTCAGGGCCGCGAGCACCCCGGTGGTGGGACCCGAGCGCGGTGCCCCGGGCGGCGGCGGGGGCGGTGCCGTGCCGGGCTGCGGGGGATACACCGGCTGCGGGCCGGAGCCCGGCCGGGGCGGACCAGGCGCAGGAGGTGCGCTGATGGGCGCCATGGTGATGGTCGACCCCAGGGCGTCGGCGGGGGCCGGTGCGGGGGATCCCGCCGCTCCGGGCGACGGGGCCGGGCCGGGTGTGCGGGGTGCGGGCGGCGCGTCGATCACCTGGATCGCGACGGTCCTCGTGTCGGCGCCGCTGTCCGGGCCGGCGCCGCTCGGAGCCGGGACCGGGGGTGCCGGGGGTGCGGGGGGCGTGGCGGCGCGGTCGGCACCGTCCGGCCGGGGAGTGTCCACCCAGTAGTTCCAGCCGGGCGGGGCCGGCGGCCACGAGGGGTCCGGAGCCCAGGCGGAGTCGGGTCGGAATCCCGGGGGCACCTGCCAACCCGGAGGCGGGTTGAAGCGCACGGGCATGGTTGCTCCTTCTGTACGGTCGGCCCCACTATCGGCCATCCGAGCGGGTCGGCGCTAGAACGGGGGTCGAACCGGACATATCTACCGCCTGTGCGCCCGACAGTAGCGTGCTCGTGTCAGTGGTCACTGGTAGACCTGGGTCCATGTTCCTCCTGGAGCGTGACGACGCAGGCACCCTGGTGCACTCGGCGAGCGATCTCGTGACCGCCGGCGAGTGCGAGTTCCGCCTGCTGCGACGGCTCGACGAGCTGCTCGGCAGGAGCCCGCGCAGACCGCGGGAGGAGGACGCGATGCTCGCCCGCACCGCGGCCCTCGGCGAGCAGCACGAGCGACGCGTCCTGGACGCGCACCTGCGCGCCCACGGCCCGGCCACGGCGGGACGGCCGGGCGGTGTGCTGGAGATCGCCCCGGCGCGGCGCATGTCCCGCGACGAGCTGACCGACGCGCACGCCCGCACGCTGGCTGCCCTGGAACAGGGGGCCGACGTCGTCTACCAGGCCTCGTTCTTCGACGGCCGGTTCCACGGCCGGGCCGACTTCCTGCTGCGGGACCCGCTCGCGGGCCGGCTCCGGTACGCCGTGCACGACTCCAAGCTCGCGCGCCGCACGAAGGTCCGCGCCCTGCTCCAGCTCGCCGCGTACGCGGACCAGCTCATGGCGGCGCGGATCGACCCGACCGACCAGGTGCACCTCGTCCTCGGCACGGGGGAGACGACGTCGCACCGGCTCGCCGACCTGCTGCCGGTCTTCCGGCGGCGGCGCGCCCGGCTGCTCGACGTCCTGGACGCCCACGTGGCCGACGACGCCCCGGTGCGCTGGGGCGACGACCGGTACCTGGCCTGCGGCCGGCTGCGCGACTGCCCGGACTGCGCGGACGCCGTGGCCCAGGAACGCGACGTGCTGCTGGTCGGCGGGGTGTACGGGGCGCAGCGGGTGCGGCTGGCAGCGGCCGGCATCTCGACGATCGACGCGCTCGCGACGGCCGAGGAGCCACCCGACGGCATGGCCGCCGCCCGCTTCGAGGGCCTGCGCGCGCAGGCTCGCCTCCAGTTCGGGCTGGACGACGGCGACGGGTCGGTGGCGCTCGACCACCTGCCCGACGGCGTGGACCCCGACGGCCCCGACGGGCGCCTCCGCTGGCAGCTCGTCGCGACCGAGGCCATCGACCGCCTGCCCCCGCCGAGCCCGGGGGACGTGTTCTTCGACTTCGAGGGCGACCCGCTGTGGGAGGCCCCGCGGCTGCCGGGCGACGACCAGGCGCCGGCCATGGGACTCGACTACCTCTTCGGCTGGGTCGAGCGGCCCGGCCCGGGCGACGGCACCCCGCCGTTCCACGGGCTCTGGGCCGACGACCTGGCGGGGGAGCGCGACGCCCTCGTCCGCTTCGTGGACTACCTCACCCGGCGCCGGGAGATGTACCCCGACCTGCACGTCTACCACTACGCCGCCTACGAGAAGACGCACCTGCTCTCGATCGCGGCCCGGCACGGGGTGTACGAGGACGAGGTGGACCAGCTGCTGCGCGACGGCGTGCTGGTGGACCTCTACGCGGTGGTGCGGTCCAGCCTGCGCATCTCGAACCGGTCCAAGTCGATCAAGAAGCTCGAACCCCTCTACATGCAGGACGATCCGGCGCGCGAGGGAGTCACGAGCGCCACCGCGTCGGTCACGGAGTACGCCGAGTACGCGGAGCTCGCGGCCGCCGGCGACGAGCGGGCAGCCGGGCTCAGGCAGCGGATCCTCGACTACAACGAGTACGACTGCCGCTCGACGCTCCGGCTGCTGGACTGGTTGCGGTGGGCGCGGGACTCGGTCGGCGGAACCTCGCCCGTCCCGCCCGTGCGCGCCTATGCGCTGCGGGACGCCGGCCCGGACGACACGGCATCCGCCTCCGGTGCGCACGCCGAGCCGGACGCCGCCGCGTCCGAGCGGGCGGCGGCCCGCCGGGAGACCCGCGAACGCCGGCTGGCGCTGGGGGCGGAGATCGCCGCCCGGGTGGGGGAGAACCGCGGGGTGCGGTCGCTCGAGGTGCAGGCTCTCGCCCTGCTCGGCGCGGCCGTCGGCTACTACCAGCGGGAGGAGAAGCCGTTCTGGCAGGAGCACTACGCTCGGCTGGAGCTCCCGCTGGACGAGTGGCCCGGCCGCAGGTCGACGTTCCACGTGGAACGTTCGACCGTGCTCCGGGACTGGGACGTCATGGGCCGCGACCGGCTGGCGTCGCGGGAGGTCGAGCTGGTGGGGCGCATGCTCGACGGTTCCCGCGTCGACGGATCCGACCTCGGTGCGGGCGACGGGGTGCACGTGCTCTACGACCAGCCGGTGCCGCCGGTCGCCCTGCCGCGGGGGGCACAGGAGCTGACGGCGCGGGCCGTCCGGGGTGAGCACTCCGGTGGGGTGATCCTGGAGATCCGCGAGTGCGTGGACGACGACCTGCCGCGCGGCTACGACGTGGTGGTGCTGCGGGAGCGCCTCTCTGGTGGTGCGGAACCGCACGACCAGCCCCCCGTCGCGCTCGCACCGCAGCCGGGGCCCGCGCACGACGCGCAGGAACAGGCGGTCGAGGACGCCGCTCGCACGGCCCTCGCGGCGTGGGACGCCGACCGGACCCTGCCCGACGGCGCGGCCGTCGACCTGCTCAGCCGCCGCCCGCCCCGCATGGCCGACGGCGGCGGTCTGCCCGACCTCGGGCCGGGGGACGGACCCGCCGTGGAGGCCGCGGTGCTCGCCGCCGTCGAGCGCCTCGACCGGTCCTACCTGGCGGTGCAGGGTCCGCCCGGTACCGGCAAGACCCATGTCGGCTCGCACGTCGTGGCGAAGCTGGTGGGCGCGGGGTGGCGGGTGGGGGTCGTCGCCCAGTCGCACGCCGCCGTCGAGAACATGCTGCGCGCGGTGGTCCACAAGGCGGGGGTGCCCGCCGACCAGGTGGCGAAGAAACAGCGGGCCAAGGGCGCGGAGAGCGATGCCGCCCAGGCCTGGCAGGAGGTCAACGGCGAGAAGCTGGCGGAGTTCGCCGCCAACAGCTCCGGCGGCTGCGTGGTGGGCGGTACCGCCTGGGACTTCGCGCACGGGCGCTGGCCCGCCGAAGGGCTCGACCTGCTGGTCGTGGACGAGGCGGGACAGTTCTCGCTGGCCGACACCATCGCCGTCGGGCGGGCCGCGCAGCGCCTGCTGCTGCTGGGCGACCCGCAGCAGCTGCCGCAGGTGAGCCAGGGGCGCCATCCCGAGCCGGTCGACGAGTCGGCCCTCGCCTGGCTCGCCGCCGGCAGCTCCGTGCTGCCCGACGGGCTCGGGTACCTGCTGCCCGAGTCCTGGCGGATGCACCCCGAGGTCTGCACCGCCGTGTCGCAGCTCGCCTACGCCGGCCGGCTCGCCGCCCATCCCGTCGCCACCACCCGGTCGCTGGCCGGGGTGGCGCCCGGCGTGGTGCACGTGCCGGTGGCTCACGAGGGGCGCTCGACGTCCTCCCCCGCGGAGGCGGAGGAGGTGGTGCGTCAGGTCCAGGAGGTGCTGGGGCGCGCGTGGGTCGCGGGCACCGGGTGCGAGCCCCGGCCGCTCGGCCAGGACGACGTCGTGGTGGTCGCCGCGTACAACGCGCAGGTCCACCTGGTGCGCCAGGCCCTGCGTGCGGCGGGGCTCGGCGGGGTGCCCGTGGGCACCGTCGACATGTTCCAGGGCCGGGAGGCCGTGGTGGCCATTCTGACGCTGGCCGCCTCGGCGCCCGAGAACGTCTCCCGGGGGATGGGCTTCCTGCTGTCCCGCAACCGGATCAACGTGGCGGTGTCCCGGGCGCAGTGGCGAGCCGTGGTGATCTCGTCACCACGGCTCACCGACTACCTGCCGGGCGACCTGGAGGCGGACGGTGTCCGACGCCTCCTGGAGCTGGGCGGGTTCCTCCGCCTCATCGGCGGCTGAGCAGCCCGGGGGACGGCGTCAGAACTCGCCGCCGCCGAAGTCGCCCCCACCGAAGTCCCCGCCGCCGAAGTCTCCGCCGCCGCCGAACATGTCACCGAAGAACCCGCCGCCCGCGTCCCCGCCGGCGTCGGCGCCCGCGTCGGCCCCGGAGGCCTCGACCGGCTCGGCGCCGGCCTCAGCACCCGGGTCGCCGCCCTCGGCACCGGCCTCCTCGGCGCCTCCGGCCTCGCCGCCCTCCTCGCCACCGGCGAAGTCCTGGGACGGGTCGCCGAACGAGCTGCCGAACATCATGTCGGCCACCGCCGAGCCGATGACCATGCCGCCGATCGTGCCGAGCATGCTCGCACCGAGCATGGAGCCGAAGCCGGGGCCCCGGCTCTGACCGAAGTTCCGCTCCAGCGTCCCGGGGTTGCGCATCTCCGCGCGGGTGGCCATCCGGGCCAGGTCGCGCGGGTCGTCCGACGTCGCGCGCTCGCTCGGCGGCACGCTCTCGCTGAGCTGGGCCAGCACCTGGCTGCGCTGCTCGGGCGTGAGCTGCGCGAACGCCTCGGCGTGCGCCTCCTCGACCCGGTCCGGCGGCGCCGTCTTGAGCAGGTAGCGGTAGCGCTCGATCGCCACCTCGTCCTCGCTGCGGCCGGTGCTCGCGGCGGAGCCGTAGGCCGGTGCGGTGCCGTACGCAGGGGCCGGCGTCTGCCGGTACTGCTGCTGCGGCGTGCCGCCGCCCTGGTACATACCGGGAATCTGGTCGCGCGGCTCGCGGCCGAGCAGTCGGTCGAGGAAGCCCATGATCTCGTCCTTCGTAGGTGGCTCGTGGGAGACGGTCCACGAGAGGAACGCCCGGCCCCGTCCCGGGGTTCCAGGGCGTCGTGGGAACCGGAGAGAGCACGAAGGCCCGGCCACCTCGAAAGGCGACCGGGCCGACGTCGTGCGACCGGTGCCGGGCTCCGGGAGGAGCTCAGCGCGCGGGCCGCGAAGACTCTGTGGGAATCAGAGCGGGCGGATGTTCTCCGCCTGCAGGCCCTTGGGGCCCTGCTTCACGTCGAACTCGACGCGCTGGTTCTCCTCGAGCGAGCGGTAGCCGCTCGACTGGATGGCGCTGAAGTGGGCGAACACGTCCTGCCCACCGTCCTCGGGCGCAATGAACCCGAAGCCCTTCTCGGCGTTGAACCACTTGACGGTTCCGAATGCCATGTACTGCTCCTTGCAAGATGCGACGACCCCGACCGTCGGGATCGCTGTAATCACGGTGTCGTCGTCATCTCTTGAAGAAGAACGATCGAGGCACTGCAACGGCGACAACTCTACCCGCCGGGGGCGCAACTCGCCCGCGTCGGGCGCTCGGGCATTCGCTGAACGCATTCGAGGACTGTGATTGTGCCGATCACGACCCGATTCACGCCCGATTTCATCCGGATTCATGGGCGCTGCATGCCCGGGTAACATCCTCGTAACGATCGGGGGTGTGTGACGAACTAGTCACACCAACGTCACACAAGGTGGCTACGTTCATCGCCACGACGAGGCAAGTCGCCACGTCAGGTTCACTCCCGCTCGAAGGGGACCAGCAGAAATGATTCGACGCTCCACGGCGGCTCGCGGACTCGCGGTCGCGGCAGTCCTCAGCGTGGGCCTCGCGGCCTGCGCCACCACGTCCGACGGCGGAGAGGGCGAGGGCTCGGGCTCGTCCGACCCGCTGAAGATCGGCACCCTGCTCCCGCTCACCGGCAACCTGGCCTACCTGGGCCCGCCCGAGGTCGCGGGTGTCGGCCTGGCTGTCGCCGACATCAACGAGGCCGGTGGCGTGCTCGGCAACGACGTCGAGATCGCCAGCGCCGACTCGGGTGACGGCGACAACCTCGCCGTCTCCACCAACTCGGTCACCGACCTGCTGGGCCAGGACGTCAGCGCCATCATCGGTGCCGCGTCCTCGACCGTGACCCTGAACGTCGTGGACTCGGTCACCGAGGCCGGCGTGCTCCAGGTGTCGCCCGCCAACACCTCGACCACCCTGTCGGGGTACTCGCCGCTGTTCGCGCGCACCGCCCCGCCGGACACCGTGCAGGGTCAGGCGCTCGGTTCGCTCATGCTCGAGGACGGCCACCAGAAGGTCGCCTTCCTGACGATGCAGGACGACTACGCCACCGGTCTGCGCGACAACGTGCAGAAGGCGGTCGAGGCCGGCGGCGGCGAGGTCGTCTACGGCGGCACCGGCGACGGCACCGAGTTCGCGCAGGCGGAGACCAACTTCGCCAACGTCGTCTCCGACGCGCTGGCGGCCAAGCCGGACGCGATCGCGATCTTCGCCTTCGAGGAGACCAAGGCGGCCATCGCCGAGCTGGTCACCCAGAAGTGGGAGTTCGCCGGCAACACCTACCTGTGCGACGGCAACACCGCCGACTACTCCAAGGACTTCGACCCGGGCACGCTCGAGGGCGTCAAGGGCACCATCCCCGGCGCCGACGCCCCGGAGGACTTCAAGGAGCGTCTGAACGAGTGGTACCAGGAGGACGCCGGCGAGGAGCTGTCCGACTACGCCTACGCCCCTGAGTCCTACGACGCCGCCATCCTGGTCGCGCTCGCCGCCGTCCGCGGCGAGGGCACCGACGGCCAGACCCTCGCGGACAACATCCGCGCGGTCTCCGGCTCGGAGGAGGGTGCCACCGAGGTCTCCACGTTCGAGGAGGGCGTCGAGGCGCTCGAGGCGGGCGACGAGATCAGCTACACGGGCGTCGCCGGCATCGGCCCGCTCAACGAGGACAACGACCCGTCGTCCGCGTTCATCGGTGTCTACGAGTACGACGACACCAACAAGAACATCTGGACCAAGGTCGTCGAGGGCTCCGTCCAGGGCTGATCGACAGCTCGCTGAGCACCGCACCGCGACCAGGCCCGGTCACCCCTTCGGGTGGCCGGGCCTGATCGTTGCCGAACTGCGATCAAGAGCGGGTGCGAACCGGACAACGCGCCTCTTGCCAGCCGTCGGACACCCGTGGGGCAGCGGGTCCGCAACGACGCGGATCGTTTCGATCGCCCCCTATACAGCCGCCGAAACCGTGTGTCACACGGCACGTGTAATCCACGACACACGGTGCGGCTACACTCTCGGCACGCTGATGCCATCAGTTTGATGCAGGCCTGGTTAAGCAGGGCTAAATCTTCGTGGCGTCGTGCGGCACCGAGACCTCGGGGCACCACCCACCAGAACCGACGGAGGACCCGGCAGATGACAGCCGACCGACCGAACCTCGCGACGGCCGCGCGCAGGGTCGTGGCCACGCTCGCGGCAGCGGCCTTCCCGGCCCTGCTCGCCGCGGCGCCCGCCATGGCAGCCACGGCGCCCGTCGCGACAGACTGCACATCCGACAGCACCACTGCCTGCGTCGCGGCCGTCGTGATGGACGAGGAGCGCAACTTCGTCCCCGACGTCACCGTCACGATCACGGGCGACGACTTCGAGGCCGAGGTCGCCACGACCGCGGACGGCCCCGTGTCCGTGGAGGTGCCGACCGTCGGGATCTACACGATCGCGCTCGACGAGGCGTCGCTGCCCGACGGGCTGTTCCCTGACCCGCCCCAGGTCGAGGTGACGGCGCAGACGGGCTCCACGGCGCGTGGCGCGATCACGCTCGGCGACCAGCCCGTCGACGCGTCGCCGTCGGCCGAGCCGGGCGAGAGCGCGGGCGGCGGTGCCGAGACGCCTGCCGCGGGCGAGGCGGGATCCGAGGAGGCGACCTCCGGCGGCTTCTCCCTGGCGAACGCCTGGCAGAAGTTCGGGCTCGGCATCCGCCTCGGTCTGCTGCTCGCCCTCGCCTCCGTGGGGATCAGCCTGATCTACGGAACCACCGGTCTGTCGACCTTCGCGCACGGCGAGCAGTTCACGCTCGGCGCGGTGTTCGCCTTCATCGGGATCAACATGTGGGGCCTGTCCTTCTGGCCCGCGGCGATCCTCGCGGTCGTCATCTGCACCGCCACCGGGTTCCTGCAGGACGTCGTCCTGTGGAAGCCGCTGCGCCAACGCGGCACGCCGCTGACACAGCTGATGATCATCACCATCGGTCTCTCGCTGACCCTCCAGTACACGATCCAGCTCATGATCGGCAACGGGTCCGAGCGCATCCTCAGCACCAACCCGACGTCGATGACGATCGCCGGCATCACGCTCTCGACGTGGTCCTGGGCCTCGATGGGCGTGGCCGTCATCGCCATCCTGTTCATCGGCTGGTTCCTGACCCGCACCCGCATCGGCCGGGCCACGCGCGCCGTGTCGGACAACCCGGCCCTGGCCTCGGCCACCGGCATCAACCCGGACAAGATCATCCGCATCGTCTGGACCATGTCCACCGGCTTCGCCGGCCTGGCCGGACTGATGTACGGCCTGTCCGTGGGCACCTTCGGCTGGAACACCGGCATGCAGATGCTGCTGCTGATGTTCGCGGCCGTGACCCTGGGTGGCCTCGGCACGGCGTACGGCGCACTGGCCGGCTCGATGGTCATCGGCATCGTCGTCGAGATGTCGCCGCTCATCCCCGGCATGCCGAACGACCTCCGCTATGCCACGGCGCTCGCGATCCTGATCCTCGTCCTGCTGCTGCGGCCCCAGGGCCTGCTCGGCCGGCGCGAGCGGATCGGCTGAAAGGACAACCACCATGGAAGAACTGAGCCGAATCCTCACGCAAGCGGCCGGCGAGCTGATCGCGCCGACCACCGCTGCCTACGTCCTGGCCGCCATCGGCCTCAACCTGCACTTCGGGTACACGGGCCTGCTCAACATGGGCCAGGCCGGCTTCATGCTGCTCGGTGCCTACGGCTTCGCGATCACGACGATCGCGGGGGCGCCCTTCTGGCTGGCCCTCCTCGTCGCGCTGGTCGCGAGCATCCTGTTCGCCCTGATCCTGGGTATGCCCACGCTGAAGCTGCGGGGTGACTACCTGGCGATCGTCACCATCGCGGCCGCCGAGATCGTGCGCATGCTCGGTCGCTCCAGCGGCCTCGCCGAGTGGACGGGCGGTCAGGCGGGGCTGCGCGGCAACGAGTTCAAGGACACGTTCGCCGCACTGTCGCCCCTCCCGGACGGGCGTACCACCATCGGCCCGTTCGAGTACCTCAACAACGGGTCGGACTCCTGGTGGGTGCGGATCGTCGGGTGGTCGCTGGTCGCGCTCGCCCTCCTGTTCGTCTGGCTGCTCACCCGCAGCCCGTGGGGCCGCCTCCTCAAGGGCGTCCGCGAGGACGAGGACGCCGTGCGCGCCCTCGGCAAGAACGTCTACGCCGTCAAGATGCAGGCCCTGATCCTGGGCGGTGTGCTCGGTTCGCTGGGCGGCATCGTGTACGTGCTGCCCCGCGCCGTGCAGCCCGACGGCATGGCCCGGTCGATGACGTTCTTCGTCTGGACCGTGCTGCTGCTCGGTGGTGCAGCCACCCTGTTCGGGCCCGTGCTCGGCGCGATGATCTTCTGGGCGGTCTTCATGCTGCTGCGTGCCGGCATGCGTGAGGGGCTGGCCGGGACGCTCGCCCCGGACCAGGTGGAGAACATCGGTGGTCTGGTCGTGGGTCTCACCCTGATGCTGCTGGTGATCTTCCGTCCGCAAGGGATATTGGGGAACAAGAAGGAGCTCGCCTTCGATGTCCGTTGAGATGCCCCGAGAGACACCGCCCGAGACGGCGGCCGAGACGCCCCCTGAGACGACGGAGGTCGACGTGACCGAGGTGACCGAGCCCGAGAGCACCGTGGAGGCGCTGGACGCCGTCGAGCGCAGCGACTCCGCGGCGGCCAAGGCCGCGGAGCACGTGCTGGCCGCCGTCGAGCCGACGGTGGGCGTGAGCAAGCCGGACGCGATCCTGGTCGCCGACGGCGTGCAGCGCCGGTTCGGCGGCATGACCGCCGTCGACGTCGAGCACCTGGAGGTCCAGCGCGGCGTGATCACCGCGCTGATCGGCCCCAACGGTGCGGGCAAGACGACGTTCTTCAACCTGCTCACGGGGTTCGACAAGCCCAACCAGGGCTCGTGGTCCTTCGAGGGGAAGTCCCTGGCCGGGATCAGCGCGGCGAAGGTCGCGCGCAACGGCATGGTGCGCACGTTCCAGCTCACCAAGGCGCTGTCCCGCCTCACGGTGCTGCAGAACATGCAGCTCGCCGCGATGGACAACCCCGGCGAGAACCTGTTCGCCTCCCTGGTCAAGCCGCTGTGGTCCGGCACGGAGAAGAAGAACGCCGAGAAGGCGCTCGAGATCCTGTCGCGGTTCAAGCTCGACACCAAGAAGGACGACTTCGCGGGCTCGCTGTCCGGCGGCCAGCGCAAGCTGCTGGAGATGGCCCGGGCCCTCATGACGGACCCGACCATGATCATGCTCGACGAGCCGATGGCCGGCGTGAACCCGGCCCTGGTGCAGTCCCTGCTGGGCCACATCCAGGCGCTGCGCGACGACGGGATGACCGTGCTGTTCGTCGAGCACGACATGCACGCCGTGCGGCACATCTCGGACTGGGTGGTGGTGATGGCCGAGGGCCGCATCGTCGCCGAGGGTCCGCCCGCCGCCGTCATGCAGGACCAGGCGGTGGTGGACGCCTACCTGGGTGCCCACCACGACACCGACCTCGGGGACGACTCGCTGCTCGACCCCGCGGTGCTGGCCCGGCTCGAGGCCGAGGAGGAGAAGCGATGACCGAGACAGCCGCGCCCGCCGCCGCACCCACCGCCGAGAAGCGGGAGGTCCTGCTCAAGGCGACCGACATCGTGGCCGGGTACCTGCCCGGCGTGAACATCTTGAACGGGTGCAACCTCGAGGTCGCCAAGGGCGAGCTCGTCGGCATCATCGGCCCGAACGGCGCCGGCAAGTCGACCCTGCTGAAGTCCCTGTTCGGCCTGGTCACCGTGCGTTCCGGCACCGTGACGCTGGGTGGCGTGGACATCACGAACCAGAAGGCGAACACCCTGGTGTCCCAGGGCGTCGGGTTCGTGCCGCAGAACAACAACGTGTTCCCCTCGCTCACGGTCGAGGAGAACCTGCGCATGGGCGTGTACCTGCGGCCGCAGATGTTCGCCGAGCGGTTCGAGTTCATCACCGACCTGTTCCCGACGCTGGGCGAGCGACGTGCCCAGCGCGCGGGCGCCATGTCCGGCGGTGAGCGCCAGATGGTCGCCATGGCGCGTGCGCTCATGATGAACCCGTCGGTGCTGCTGCTCGACGAGCCGTCGGCCGGCCTGTCGCCCGTGCGGCAGGACGAGACGTTCCTGCGGACCCGCATGATCAACAAGGCGGGCGTGTCGGTGGTCATGGTGGAGCAGAACGCCCGGCGCTGCCTGCAGATCTGCGACCGCGGGTACGTGCTCGACCAGGGCAAGGACGCGCACACCGGGACCGGCCGGGAGCTCCAGGCCGACCCCAAGGTGATCTCCCTGTACCTGGGCACCCTCGCGGAGGACGTCGACAAGGCCCCCTGACGGACCACTCCTGACGGATCAAGTCAGACCCTCAGGTCACCCCGGTGACCTGAGGGTCTGACGCGTCTACGGGGCGGGGGAGAATCGGAGCGTGCTCAACCTTGCGTCCGACAACTACGCACCCGTCCACCCCGAGGTCATGGCCGCGGTCGGCGCGGCGAACCACGGCGCCGCCGTCTCGTACGGCGACGACCCCGTGTCCGCGCGCCTCCAGGAGCGTGCCGCCGAGGTGTTCGGCGACCGCGCCCGCATCTTCCCCGTGCTGAACGGCACCGGGGCCAACGTCGTCAGCCTCATGGCCGTCACCCCGCGCTGGGGCGGGGTCGTCACGAGCGACGCCGCGCACGTGCACACCGACGAGAACGGCGCCCCGGAGCGGGTGGGCGGCCTCAAGCTGCTCACGGTGCCCAGCACGCACGGCCGGATCGGACCCGAGGCCGTGGACCGCTGGGTCGGCGACCTCGGCGACGTGCACCGCGCCCAGCCTGCCGTGCTCAGCCTCACCCAGGCCACGGAGCTCGGCACGGTCTACCCGGTGGCCGACCTCAAGCTGCTGGCCGACGCTGCCCACGCCGCGGGCCTGCGCGTGCACATGGACGGGTCGCGCCTCGCGAACGCCGCGGCCACGCTCGGTGTCGGCCTGCGGGAGATCACCACCGACGTCGGCGTGGACATCCTGTCCCTCGGCGCGGCGAAGAACGGGGGCATGCTCGGCGAGGCGGTGGTGGTGCTGGCGGACGACGACGGCCCCACCGGGCCGGCCGCCGCCGTCCCGTACCTGCGCAAGGCCACGATGCAGCTCGCGTCGAAGACCCGGTTCCTGTCCGCGCAGCTCCTGGCGCTGCTCGGCGAGCCCGGTACGCCGGCGTCGGGCAGCGGGGACGGTGCGCCGCTCTGGCTGCGCAACGCCGAGCGGTCCAACGCGATGGCCGCGCGCCTGCGCGCAGGCATCGAGGCGGCGGGGCTGACGGCGGACGGCGGCGTCCACGGCGGGAGCGGTGACCGGCCCGACGCGGCGGGCTCCGTACGGATCTCCCGGCCCACCGAGGCGAACGTCGTGTTCGCGACGCTGCCGCGCGCCGCGGCCGACCGGGTGCGGGCCCACGCGCGGTTCTACGACTGGTCGCCGGGGGAGTCCGCCGACCGCGTCGAGGTGCGCTGGATGTGCGCGTGGGACACCACGGAGGAGGACGTCGACGGATTCGTGCGGGCGCTCGCCGAGGCCCTCTGACCTCGGCACCGCCACCGACGTGGGTCGGATTGCCCCTGCGGACCCCGGTGGGGTGACACTGGGGTTCATGACTCGACTTCGCCCGCTCGGCCTCGCGGCCGCAGCGGCTCTCGCCGTCGTGACGCTGGCTGCCGGCTGCGCCGGTCCGTCGACCGATCCCGACCCGACGGCGCTGCCCGGACCCGCCCAGTCGAGCGGTCAGTCGACCGGCCGGCCGGGCGGGACGTCGCCGTCGCCGTCGCCGTCCGCCACGCCGTCGCCGTCCGCCACGTCCGCGACGCCGTCCGCGACGCCCACGCCCACCGTGGGTCCCACGAACCTGCCCCCGACGGAGCAGCCCGCTCCGGGAGGGCCGGACCTGTCGCTCGTGGCCGGCTGGAGCGTGGAGGAGAAGGTCGGTCAGGTGGTCATGGTCGGCCTGCCCGTGGCGGGTCCCTTCCAGCCGACGTTCGACATGGTCCGGGACGACCACATCGGCGGCGTCTTCCTGCACGGCCGCACCAAGGCGGGGCGCCAGCCGGTGAAGAACCTGGTGGACGCCGCCGTCGACGCCGCCGCCGGGGAGCGGGAGCCGCTGTTCGTGGCGACCGACCAGGAGGGCGGCGCCGTCCAGGTGCTGCGCGGCACGGGGTTCAGCGACATCCCGAGCGCCGTCGACCAGGCGACGCTGGACCCCGCCGACCTGCGCGCCCGGTCCAGGGTCTGGGGTCAGGAGCTCGCCGCGGCGGGCGTCAACCTCAACCTGGCGCCCGTGCTGGACCTCGTGCCGCAGGACTCCGCGCAGAGCAACCCGCCGATCGGCGTCTTCGGCCGCAACTACGGGTACACGGCCGAGTCCGTGATCGTGCACGGCAACGCGTTCGCGCAGGGGCAGCGGGACGCGGGCGTGCAGACCTCGATCAAGCACTTCCCGGGTCTGGGCCGGGTCACCGCCAACACGGACACCACGGCCGGCGTGACCGACACGGTGACCGGACCCGACGCGCCCTCGGTGGACGTGTTCGACGCGGGCATCGCGGCGGGGTCCGGGCTGGTCATGATGTCGTCGGCCGTCTACACGCGCATCGACCCCGACGCGCCCGCCGTGTTCAGCCCGGCGGCGGTCGGCCTGGTGCGCGACCTGGGCTTCGACGGCGTGATCATCACCGACGACCTGTCCGCGGCCGTGCAGGTCACCGGCGTGCCCGCGGGCGAGCGTGCGGTGCGCGCCGTCGACGCGGGCGTGGACCTGGTGCTCGCGTCGGCCAAGCCGTCGGTCGCACCGGCCATGGTGGACGCGCTGGTCGCCCGGGCGGACGCCGATCCCGCGTTCGCCGCGAAGATCGACGCCGCTGCGGCCCGGGTGGTCGCGGCGAAGTCCGGGCTCTGACGGGCCGGGATCAGCGGTCCGCGAGCCCCAGCACGTCCAGCACCCACGCGTGCTCGAAGGCGATCTGCTCCCACGCCGAGTAGCGCCCCGAGACGCCGCCGTGCCCGGCCGACATCTCGATCTTCAGCATCGCGGGCGCCCCGGCGGCCTGGAGCCGGGCCACCCACTTGGCGGGCTCGACGTACAGCACGCGGGTGTCGTTGAAGCTGGTCGTGGCGAGGATCCGCGGGTAGTGCGTGGCGTCGTCCGCCACGTTCTCGTACGGGGTGTACGAGCGCATGTACGCGTACACCTCGGGGTCGTTCAGGGGGTCGCCCCACTCGTCCCGCTCGGTGACCGTGAGCGGCAGGGTCGGGTCGAGCATGGAGGTCAGGGCGTCCACGAACGGGACGCCGGCCAGCACCCCCGCGAACAGCTCGGGCGCCAGGTTGACGGCGGCGCCGACGAGCAGGCCGCCGGCGCTGCCGCCGTCCGCCACGAGGCGGTCCGGCGTGGTCCAGCCGGTGTCGACGAGGTGCCGCCCGGAGGCCACGAAGTCGGTGAAGGTGTTGCGCTTGGCGCCGAGCTTCCCGTCGTCGTACCAGGCGCGGCCCATCTCGCCACCGCCCCGCACGTGCGCGACGGCGAACACGATGCCGCGGTCCAGCAGGCTCAGCCGGGGCACGGAGAAGTACGGGTCGATCGAGTACTCGTAGGCGCCGTACCCGTACAGGAGCAGGGGTGCGGGGTCGGCGGGCGCGTCACCGGCGTCGGTGAACCGGACCTTGTCCTTGCGCCAGACCAGCGAGACCGGCACCCGCGTGCCGTCCTCGGCCACGGCCCACTCCCGGCGCTGGTCGTAGTCGTCCGGGTCGTAGCCGCCGAGCACGGGCTGCTGCTTGAGCAGGGTGCGCTCGCCGGACGCGACGTCGTACAGGTAGAGGGACTGCGGCGTCACGAACGACGTGTAGCCGACCTTGAGGTTCGGCTGCTCCCAGACGCCCACGCCCGCGCCGACCGACTCCAGCGGCTGGCCGAACGAGATCTCCTGGAAGTCCCAGGTCACCGGCTCCTGCGCGGGGAGCTGCAGCACCGCCGACCGCGAGATCGCGGCGCGGCGGGAGTAGAGCACCAGGTAGCGCTCGCTCGCGCTCACGCCGTCCAGGCGCACCGCCGGGTCGTGCGGCACGACGACGGTGGCCGCCTCCGGGGCGATCGGTGCGCCCGGCGCGGGAACCGGGGAGCTGACCAGCTCGAAGTTCAGGGCGTCGTGGTTGTGCAGGATCAGGAGCGTGTCGCGCGGCCCGTCCGCGGACGGCAGCACCGCGTGCTCCACCGTGTACTCCACGCCCTCGCGGCGGGGCCACACGACCCGGAACTCGCCGGTGGGGTCGTCCGCCTCCAGCAGCCACGACTCGCTCGTCACCTTCGAGCCGAGCTCGATCTGCAGGTAAGTGCGGGACCGGGACAGGCCGACGCCCACCCAGTAGCGCTCGTCGGGCTCCTCGAAGACGACCACGTCGTCGGACCCGGGGGTGCCGAGCCGGTGCCGCCACACCCGCCAGGGGCGCCAGGCCTCGTCGACGGTGAGGTAGAAGACGTGCTCGCCGTCCGGCGCGAACAGGGCGCCGGGGGCGGTGTCCCGCACCTCGTCCGGCAGGTCCTGCCCCGTGGCGAGGTCGCGGACCCGCAGCGTGTAGCGCTCGTCGCCCGCCGTGTCGGTGGCGTAGAGCAGGCGGGTCCCGTCCTCGGACACGTCGAGCGAACCCAGCGCGAAGAAGTCGTGCCCCTCCGCCTCCGCGTTCTGGTCGAGCAGCACCTGCTCGCCCGGCACGGGCACCCCCGGCTCGAGCACGCGCGGCGTCCAGTCGTCCGGCCCGGCGGCGGGGTAGCGCGCGTGGATCGCGTACTGCTGACCCTCGACGGTGCGCGCGTAGTACCACCAGTCGCCGTCGCGCGACGGCACGGAGAGGTCGGTCTCCAGCGTGCGGCCCTTGATCTCGTCGAACAGGGTCTGCCGCAGGGGTGCCAGTTGCTCCTGCCGCTCCAGGGTCCAGGCGTTCTGCGCCTCCAGGTGCGCGACGACCTCGGGGTCCTCCTTGGCACGGAGCCACTCGTAGTCGTCGACGAAGGTGTCGCCGTGGAAGGTGCGCTGGTGGGGGCGGCGCGGCGTGGCGGGCGGCGCGTCGGCGGAGGACTCGGTCCCGAAGGATGTCAGTGCGTCAGACACCGCGTCAGCCTATCCGCGCTCTCTGACGCCGGGCGCGGGAGCCCGCCTGCCGGGCAGGCCCGGACGGCGCGACCCCCGCGCCCGGTGGCGTCAGAGCGTGACGTCCGTCCAGGTCAGGCGGTGGTCGCTGCTCGGGAACGGGTAGACGCCCGTGAGCCGGGACAGGGGGTCGGCGGCGGCCGGCCAGAAGACGCCCGCGCCCCGGACCCGCAGGTCGCGCGAGGGCAGCACGTAGTCGACGCGGAGGTTGCCCGGCGTCGTGTCCGCGAAGTCGGCGGTATCGAGCGCCGGGTCGCCGAGGTGGGTCAGGTTGGCGCCCGCCTGGAGCGCCGCGGCCTCCGGCCCGCCCGCCGACGTGGCCTGCGGGTCGGTGATCCGTGGGTGGTCCAGGAGCTGGTCGATGGCCGCGTCCACGGAGTCGCCGTCCACGGGGTCGGCGTTGTAGTCGCCCACGATCACGAAGGAGGACCCGGGGCGCAGACCGCCGCGGCGGCCCTCGTCGTCGTACTGGTACCGGGCGCTGCGACCGCCGCGCACGTAGTCGGCCCAGAACCGGATCTCGTCGTGGTTGCGCAGGCCGTTGCGGTCCTCCGCCCCGTCGAACGACGGCGGGGTCGGGTGCGCCGCCAGCACGTGCACCGTCTCGCGGCCCACGCGCACGGGGACGTCCCAGTGGGACTTGCTCGACAGCGGCAGCACGGCCAGCTCCTCGGCGGAGTACCAGTCGGCCGGGGCAGGGGTGGCCGGGTCGTCCGGGAGGAGCGCGCCGGGCATGTCTGCCCACCGGAAGTCCTGGAAGGTGCGGACCTGGTCGTGCCGGATCGGGTACTTCGACAGCACGAGCATGCCGTACTGCCCCGGGAACAGGCCGAAGCCGAGCGCGTCGTCGCCTCCGCCGACGGTCCCGTCGTTGTTCAGGTCGAACCCGCTGGGGATCCCCGTGTTCGACGGCGCCACGAACGCGTAGGGGTACTCCACCGGCTCGCCGGTGCCCTGCGGCACCTCCAGGTAGTTCTCGCGGAACAGGTCCGCGGCGGCGTACGGGTCGGCGTCGCCGGAGTAGTCGAACTCGTTGAGCAGCACGACGTCGGGGTCCGCGTGCTGGATCACCTCGGCGACCGTCGCGGCCTGCGCGTCGTCGCCCGTGGACAGGTCGGCGACGAGCTCGCCCTGCGTGGCCCGGTTGAGCGACAGGTTGTAGGTGGCCGCGCGCAGCGTCCGGTGGCCGTGGCCGGCATGGCCCCGGTCCGTGGTCGCGCCGGCTGCCGCCGGGATGTCGCGCTGGCTCGCCGACGCCGGGGCCGCGGTCGCCGCGGTCGCCGCCGGGACGAGGACGGCGCCGGCCAGCAGGGCCGCTGCGGCGGCGGCGCCGGTCAGGCGCCCGGGGGTACTGGCTCGCATGACTGCTCCTTCTTCGGGGTGTCGTGCTTCGGGGGCTTGCTCGGGCACCACCCGGGTGCCCGCGAGCCACGGTAGGTCGCCGTCGTCCCGCCGGGGTGAACACCGCGTGAACACCGCTGTGCCGGGGTACCGGGACCTGCCGAGGCGGGGTCGTGACCGGATCGTTGCCGTTCCGGAGCCGGTGTGTCAGTGGCGGACGGTACTTTTCCCGGGCGGCCGTCCCGCCGCCCCGCCGGCGTGCGCCGTCGGGCACATCCTGAGGAAGAGTCGATGAACCGTACTGTCCGTCCCGCCCGCCTGCTGGTGGCCGCGGCCGCCGCCACCGTATCGCTGACCCTGCTGACCGGCTGCGGTGTGCTCGACCAGATCACGTCGGGTGGCGACGCGCCGCGTGACGAGCCGGGCGGCGAGATCACCGCCTCCGCCGAGGCGGACGCGTTCCAGATCCTGAAGGGCGACTGCATCGACCTGGAGGCGCTCGACGGGTACGGCGACGCCGCGGAGGGCGAGGAGTACGAGGTCGAGACGGTTCCCGTGGTCCCGTGCGCCGAGCCGCACACGGGCGAGGTCTTCGCCGAGCTGGTCATGGACACCGACGAGTACCCGGGCGACGAGGGCATGTCGAAGAAGTTCGACGAGTGGTGCTACGCCGAGTTCGGCAAGTTCGTGGGGCTGTCCTACGACGAGTCGCAGTACGGCTACACCGGCTTCTACCCGACCCAGGACACCTGGGAGCAGCTCGACGACCGCACCCTCCAGTGCATCATCAGCTCCGAGGAGCCCGTGACGGGCACCCTCAAGGGCGCCGCGAAGTAGCGGCCCCGCGGGCGGCGGCGCGCGCCGCCGCCCACAGGTCCGCCCCGAGCACCGCCAGCGCGGCGAGCACGAACACGGCCCCGACCAGGGGCACCGTCGTGACGCCGGCGGTGGCGACCACCAGCGCGCCGAGCGCCGACCCGGCGCCGATCCCGATGTTGAACACCGAGCTGGAGATCGCGGTCGCGGACTCGGTGGCGCCCGGGGCGACCCGCAGCGACAGGAAGGACAGGGCGGGCGGGATGGCGCTGAACGCCAGCCCGAACAGGGCCAGCCCGACCAGCGCGAGGGCCGGGACGTGGCCCAGGGTCCGGAGCAGCAGCAGCGCGCCGGTCAGCGCGACGAGTGCCACGACCACGGTGTGCCACGGCCGCCTGTCGAGCACCTGACCGATGAGCAGGGTGCCGGCCAGGCCCGCGGCGCCCTGGCCCAGCAGCAGTGCGCTGAGGTAGCGGTCGGGGAAGCCCGCCGTCTCCAGCAGAAACTGCGTGACGAACGTGATCATCATGAAACCGCCGGTCACGAGCAGCACGGTGACGACCAGGAGCATCACGAAGCGGCGCAGGTCCGGGTGGGTGCCGCGCGCGGTGCCGCTCTGCTCGGCGTCGACGTTCGGCATGGAGACGGCCATGGTGACGCACGCGACCAGGCTGACCGCGGAGAACAGCAGGAAGGCCGTGCGCCAGCTCGTCTGCTGGCCCACCCAGGTGCCGAGCGGCACGCCGAGCAGCGGCGCGAGCGAGTTGCCGACCGCGAGCCGCGCGATCATCTTGCCCCGCACGGCGGGGGCGAACAGGCTCGCGGCGGCCGGGGTGACGATGGACCAGAACAGCGCCTGGCCCAGCGCCGTGACCATGCGTGCCGCCATGAGGTCGGCGTAGCCGATCGCGAAGGCCGACCACAGCGAGCCGACGGCGCAGACCGCGGTGGTCGCCGCGAGCACCCAGCGGCGCTGGAACCGCCGCGTGAGGCGGGTCAGCGGCAGGGACGCCACGACCACGACGACGGCGTACGCCGTGACGAGCAGTCCGATCTCGGAGGTGCTGCGGCCCAGGTCGGGCGCGATGAGGGTGAGCAGGCCGCCGGGGAGGTTCTCCGCCGTGACGAAGGTGAAGGCGCTGACGCTGAGCGCGACCAGTGCGACGATCGCGCGGCGCTGGTCCACCGGGGGAGCGGCGAACTCCGCGGCGGCGGTGGGCCTGTTCGAGGTCATGCATTCTCCGGGGAGTGGGAGCGGCGCTGTGAGAGCGGGCCGGTCCGGACCCGGCGACGGGTGGGCACTCGGCAACGCCAAGGTACGCGGGATCGAACCGATTCGGCACCCGCATACCCGGACAACTGGGTGAACCTGGCGTGTGTCCTAGGCAACATTGTCGTAATATTTCCCTGGTTTCCTCCTCCGTGGACAAAGGTGTCCAGCAGGTCCGGCGACCCGTACGTACCTCCTCGTCCCGGACGCGGCTCTCTTCACGGAGGAAAGATGAACTCTCGTATCTGTGCAGTCGGCGCGGGAGCAGCACTGCTGCTCTCGGCCGCCGTCGTACCGATCACCGCTTCCGCGGCACCGCCCGTCGAGGAGCCGCCGCAGCAGGCGGCCCCGGCCAAGGAGGACAACCGCCCGGACGCCCTGGCCGAGAAGCAGACCGAGCGGCGGCAGCTCGCCGTCGACATGGTCGCCACCGGCGAGGCCAAGGTCGAGACCCGCGGCACGGGCAAGCACCGGTCCAAGGTCGTGGAGATCTCCCCGCGCGAGTACGTGGAGTACGGGGTCGAGGAGACGGCGCAGCTCTTCAGCATCCTCGTGGACTTCGGTGACGAGGTCGACGAGCGCTACCCGGACGCCACCGCGGGCCCGGTGCACAACTCGATCCCGGAGCCGGCGGCGGACGACAACTCCACCTACTGGGAGTCCGACTTCTCCCGCGAGCACTACCAGGAGATGTTCTTCACCGGCCTGGAGGACCAGGACGGCGAGTCGTTCGCGGGCATCTACGACGAGATGTCGTCAGGCCGGTTCGACCTGCAGGGCGACGTGTCCGACTGGGTGACCGTGCCCTACAGCACGGCGTCCTACGGCACCACCGAGTCCGGCACGGACATGACGCGGTTCATCCAGGACACCGCGGACGCCTGGTACGACCAGCAGGTCGCGGCGGGCAAGAGCGCCGAGGAGATCGAGGCGTACCTGCAGTCGTTCGACGTCTGGGACCGCTACGACCTGGACGGCGACGGCATCACCAACGAGCCCGACGGCTACATCGACCACTTCCAGGCGATCCACGCCGGCGAGGGCGAGGAGGCCGGTGCGCCCGAGGAGGCCATCTGGTCGCACCGCTGGTCGGTCAACCAGGGCGGCTTCGGCACGGACGGCCCGGCCGACTACCCGAAGGTGGGCGGCATCAAGATCGGTGACTCCGACATCTGGATCCGCGACTACACCACGGAGCCGGAGAACGGCGGCCTCGGCGTCTTCGCGCACGAGTTCGGGCACGACCTCGGCCTGCCCGACTACTACGACACCGCGGGCGGCGAGAACGGCACCGGGTACTGGAACCTCATGAGCTCCGGCTCGTGGATGGGCCACGGTGACGGGACCATCGGCACCACGCCGAACCACATGGGTGCCACGGAGAAGCTGTTCCTGGGCTGGCTCGACTACGAGACGGTGGAGCCCGGCGAGACCGAGCGCGTCAAGCTCGGCCCGTCGTTCCACGCCACGACGCGCGCGCAGGCCGCGATCGTGAACCTGCCGGACGGCGTCGAGCAGGTCGACCTCGGCATCGCACCCTTCGACGGGCAGTTCGTGTACTCCGGTACCGGCAACGACCTGAACAACACGATCACGTCGCCCTCGTTCACCGTGCCGGACGGCGCCTCGCTGACCGCCAAGGTGCAGTACGACATCGAGGTGGACTACGACTACGCGTTCGCCGAGGTCTCGACGGACGGCGGTTCCACCTGGACCGCGCTGGCGAACAACCTGTCGACGGACGAGGACCCGAACGGCACCAACCCCGGCGCCGGCATCACCGGTAGCTCGGACGGCGCGTGGGTGGACCTGACCGCGGACCTGGCGGACTACGCGGGCGAGACGGCGCAGGTCCGGTTCCGCTACTCCAGCGACGGCGGCACCAACGAGACCGGCATCCTGGTCGACGACGTCGCCGTGGGCGACGCGCTGACCGAGGACTTCTCCGACGTCGCCGACTGGACCGTCGACGGCTTCACCACGGTCGGTGCCGACGGCACCTACGAGGTCGCCTACCAGCACTACTACGTGGCCGAGAACCGCGTCTACGGCGGCTACGACCAGACGCTGAAGACCGGTCCGTACAACTTCGGCTGGAGCTTCACCAACAGCAACAAGGTGGAGCACTACCCGTACCAGGACGGCCTGCTGATCTGGTACGTGAACAGCCTGTACGGCGACAACAACACGTCGCAGCACGAGGGCGGCGGCCAGGCGCTGCCGGTCGACGCCCGCCCGCAGGTGCTGAAGTGGTCGGACGGCACCATCGCCCGGAACCGCATCCAGTCCTTCGACGCGACGTTCGGCCGCGAGAAGACGGACGCGATCTCGCTGCACCGCGAGGTGTCGGCCACGTCGCTCACGACCCTGCGGCAGGGCAAGCAGAGCCCGGCCTGGGTCTTCGACGACACCGACCCCGAGGCCTACTGGGACGCGGAGAACCCGCGTCACTCGGTGAAGGTCGGCGGCACGGGCACCACCATCAAGGTGCTGACCCAGGACGCCCGGACGGGTCACATGACCATCCAGGTCAACTGATCCGTCACTGAGCAGCACACGCCAGGAGAGCGCCCGTCCGGTCCTGACCGGGCGGGCGCTCTGGCGTCGTCGGGCCGGTGCGGGACTACCCTTCGGGGCATGACACACCTGCGATGGGGCATCCTGGCGGCCGGCGGGATCGCCGCGAGCTTCACGTCCGACCTGAACGACAACGGCTTCACCGTGCAGGCGGTGGGGTCCCGATCCCTGGAGAAGGCTCGCGCGTTCGCCGACCGGTTCGGCATCCCGACGGCGCACGGCTCCTACGAGAACCTGGTGGACGACCCCGAGGTCGACATCGTCTACGTGGCCACGCCGCACCCGATGCACGCCGAGGCGGCGAAGCTCGTGCTGGAGGCCGGCAAGCACGTGCTTGTCGAGAAGCCGTTCACGCTCAACGCCGCGGAGGCGCGCGAGATCGCGGAGCTCGCCGAGGCCAAGGGTCTGGTGGCGCTGGAGGCCATGTGGACCCGGTTCCTGCCGCACATGGCACGCGTGCGCGAGATCATCGCCTCGGGCGTGCTCGGTGAGGTGCGCACCCTCCTGGTGGACCACACCCAGGACCTGCCCGACGACCCGGCCCACCGCATCAACGACCTGGCCCTGGGCGGCGGCTCGCTGCTCGACCTGGGCATCTACCCGGTCTCGTTCGCGTGGGACCTGTTCGGCGAGCCGCTCACGATCCAGTCGCACGCGACGTTCAAGGAGACCGGCGCGGACGCCACGATCGCGACGATCTTCGGGTACGACGGCGCCCGGGTCGCGACCACGGTGTCGGCGTCCGACACCCGGGGTCCCAACCGGGCCTCGATCCTGGGCACCGAGGGGCGCATCGAGATCGACGCGACCTGGTACAACCCCTCCACGGTGCACGTCTACGACGCGTCGGGCACCGAGACCGAGACCTTCACCGCCGAGGTGACCGGTCGCGGCATGCACTTCCAGGCCGCCGAGGCAGAGCGCCTGGTCGCGGCCGGCGAGCTGGACAGCCCGCTGCTCCCGCGCGCCGAGACGGTGGCCATCATGGCCACCCTGGACGAGATCCGCTCCCAGATCGGCCTGACCTACCCGGGCGAATAGCGCGCCCAGGACGCCGAGATCTGGCGGTGCGCCACCGGATCTCGGCGTCAGGCGTCGCCCAGAACCGCCTCGATCAGGCCCGGGAACTTCTCGTCCAGCTCGTCCTTGCGGAGCTGGATGGTGTGCGTGCGGCCGTGCACCACCGTGCGCGTGACCCCGGACTCCCGCAGCGTGCGGAAGTGGTGGGACATCGTCGACTTCGAGAGGTTCAGGTCTCCCCAGACCTCGGGCGTCTTGGCGCACGGCTGGCCGTCGCCGAGCCTACGCACGATCTGCAGGCGTGCCGGGTCGGCCAGGGCGCGGAGCACGTCGACGAGCTCGACCTCGGCCATGTCGGGACTCGGGAAGTCACTCATCGTCCACCTGCACCTCGTCGCAATCGTTCGACAGGCGTCGAACGATTGGCTACGCTCAACCGTATGACGCTCATCGAACGATCTTACTCGCTGCGTGGCGCCTACCTCCGGATCGCCCTGATCTCCGCAGCTCTGTTCGTGGTCGGCACCAACGCCTTCGTCATCGCGGGCGTGCTCCCGCAGATCGCGACGGGTCTCGGCGCGTCCACCAGCTCCGTCAGCTACTCCATCTCCTGGTACGCCATCATCGTCGCCGTCCTCGCGCCGGTGGTCTCCGTGCTGTGCGCCCGAACGTCACGTGCCGCGCTGATGGGCGCCGGCATGGGGCTCATCGCCGGAGGAATCGCCCTGTCGGCGATCGCGGGCGACCTCACGCTCTTCACGGCGGGCCGGGTCGTCGCCGCGCTGGGCGGCGCCGCGCTCGTGCCCGCGGCGATGGCCGCGGCCCCCACGCTCGTGCCTGCCGAGCAGCGCGGGCGTGCGCTCGGCGTCGTCGGGTTCGGCTTCATCCTGGCGACGGCCGTCGGCTCGCCGCTGGGCACGGCCCTCGCGGCGCTGGGAAGCTGGCGGCTCGCGCTCGGCATCCTGGCGGCGCTCGCGGCGGTGCTGGCCCTGGCGGTGCTGGTCCTCACGCGGGACGTACCGACCGGCGTCGTGCCCGGGCTCGCCGCCCGGTTCGCGGTGCTGCGCGACGTCCGGATCGGCCTCGCCCTGATGACGACCCTGCTGTTCACCGCCGCGTTCAACATGGTGTACATCTTCAGCTCCGCCGTGACGGAGAGCGTGACCGGTGGCAGCGGCACGTCGCTGGCGACGCTCCTGCTGGTCTTCGGCGTGGCGGGCGTGGTCGGCAACTGGCTGGGCGGGTCGCTCACCGACCGCTTCGGGGCACGGCCCACGGCGCTCGCCGCCCTCGCGGGGGTGGCGGTCTCCCTCGCCGCGCTCTACGCGGTCGAGGGCTCGTACGTGGGGACCGCGGTCCTCTTCGGCGTGTGGGGCCTGGCCACCGCCGCGGCCCTCGTCCCGATCCAGCACCGGCTGGTCGACGTCGATCCCGCCGTCGCCGGGGTCTCCCTGTCCTGGTACTCCACGGCCATGTACATCGGGATCGCGCTCGCCCCCGTCGTGGGGGCGTCGGTGCTGCCCCACGGTGCGGCGTGGCTCGACCTGCTCGGTGCCGCGGCGGCCGCCGCGGCGTTCGGGGTCTTCGCCCTCGGCTACGTGGTGCGACGCCGCGTCGCGCCGGTCGTCGCCTAGCCCCCGGCCGGGCGCACGGTCACCGCGTGGTCCCGTGCGCCCGGCCTGGCGGGCTCAGTCGGGCGGGCTCAGTCGAGCGGGTGGAGGATCCGGTCGAGGAACCGGCGCGTGCGCTCCTCGGCGGGTGCGGTGAAGATCTGCTCCGGCGTGCCCTGCTCGACCACCACGCCACCGTCGAGGAACAGCACCTGGCTGGCCACCTGCCGGGCGAAGGACAGCTCGTGGGTCACCACCACCATGGTCCAGCCCTCGTCGGCGAGCTCCTTCATCACGGTCAACACCTCGCCCACCAGCTCGGGGTCGAGGGCCGACGTCGGCTCGTCGAACAGCAGCAGGTCGGGCTGGAGGGCGAGCGCGCGGACGATGCCGACGCGCTGCTGCTGACCGCCGGACAGCTCGTGCGGGTACGCGTCGCGCTTCTCGAGGAGCCCCACCCGGGCCAGCAGCTCCTCGGCGCGACCGACGGCCGTCGCACGCGGAACACGCTGGACCTGCGTGGGGCCCTCGACCACGTTCTCCAGCACGGTGCGGTGCGGGAACAGGTTGTGGTGCTGGAACACCATCGCGGACCGGTCGCGCAGCGCGGCCCGGTCGGCCTTGGCTGCCGCCCGCGCGGCACGGCCCGTGAACCAGCCGGACCCCGTCGCGGCCGCCTGTGCGCCGAAGTCGACCACCGGGCCGCCGTCGAGCTCCAGCACGCCGGCGTCGGGGGTCTCCAGGCCGTTGAGCGAGCGCAGCACCGTGGTCTTGCCGCTCCCGGACGCGCCGATCAGCGCGACGACGTCGCCCCGCCGCACGTCCAGGTCCACGCCGCGCAGCACGTGGTTGCTGCCGAACGACTTGTGGATGCCGCGGGCGGTCAGGAGGCTGCCGGCGGGGCGGTCAGTGGGCGACATAGCGGTCCAGCCTCTTCTCGAGCGCGTTCTGGCCGGTGGAGAGCACGGTGCAGAACATCCAGTAGATCAGGGCCGCCTCGGTGTAGATCACCATGAACTCGTTGCTGAACGCCGCGATCTCCTGTGCCCGGCGGAACATCTCGGTGACCAGGATGAGCGTGGCCAGCGAGGTGTCCTTGACGAGCGAGATGAACGTGTTGGACAGGGGTGGCACCGACACCCGCGCGGCCTGCGGCAGGATGATCCGGCCGAGGGTCCGGGCCGGCGACATGCCCACGGTCCAGCCGGCCTCCCACTGCCCCTTGGGCACCGACAGGATGGCGGCACGGACCACCTCGGCCGCGTAGCCGCCGACGTTCATGGAGAACGCGATGATCGCGCTGGGCCACGGTTCGATCCGGACACCGAGCTCCGGCAGGCCGTAGAAGATGATGAAGAGCTGCACCAGGAGCGGCGTGCCGCGGATCAGCGAGATGTAAGCGCGGCCGATCCACGACACCACCGGGTTCGGTGACAGCCGCAGCAGGGCCACGACGAGCGCCAGCACCAGCCCGATCGCGAACGAGACGACGGCGAGCGGGATGGTGCCGGTGAGGCCGCCGCTCAGGAGCGGCCAGAAGGAGTCGGCGACGAGCTGCCAGTCCATGGACTACTCGGACACGTCCTCGCCGAAGTACTTCTCGCCGAGCTCCGCGAGGGTACCGTCGGCGCGCAGGTCGGCCAGGGCGCCGTCGATCGCCTCGGCGAGGGCCTCGTTCTCCGGCGTGACGACGAACGCGGACTGCGACTCCTCCTCGGTCTCCGCGGCGACCTTGATGCCCGAGGCGTCCTCGGTGTTGGCGTAGTCGAGGTACGTCAGGCTGTCGTTGATCGTCGCGTCGACGCGGCCCTGCTCCAGCAGCGCCACGGCCTGGGCCCAGCCCTCGACCGCCTCGACGGTCGCGCCGCTCTCCTCGGCGAGCTCGTTCCAGTTGCTCGTCAGGGACTGCGCGCTGGTCTTGCCGTCGAGGTCCTCGAAGCCCTGGATGTCGTTGTTGTCCGCGGCCACCACGAGCACGCCGGTGGACACGGTGTACGGCGCCGAGAACAGGTAGTCGGCCTCGCGCTCCGGGGTGATGGTCACCTGGTTCGCGATGGTGTCGAAGCGGCCGGCGTCCAGACCCGCGAAGATCGCGTCCCACTGGGTCTCCTGGAACTCGATCTCCAGACCCAGGTTCTCGGCGACGGCCTGGGCGATCTCGACGTCGTACCCGACCAGCTCGCCGGACTCGTCGTGGAAGCTGAACGGGCGGTAGGTGCCCTCCGTGGCGACGACCAGGGTGTCGCCCGACAGGCCGAGCTCGTCGCCGGCGCCGCCGGACTCGCCGGAGCTGCCGCAGCCGGTCAGGGCCAGGAGGGCAGCCGAGGCTGCGGCGGCCGAGAGGAGGGCGCGGTTGCGAGACATGAAGGCTCCGTTCGATGGTCGTGACATATCGGTCGTGCCGATGTGTGCCCCAAAACTAGCCGATGGCAGGGGTGAACTCACGCTCGTCCTCCGTGACGTTCACCGCGGCGCCAGCGGTCGGGCGTGATCCCGTACCGGTCCTTGAAGCGTCGGACCAGATAGGTGGCGTCCCGCAGCCCGGTCCGGGCGGCCACCACACCGAGCGGCAGGTCGGTGTCGCGCAGGAGCCGGCGCACCTCGGTCAGGCGTCGCTCGGTGATCCAGTCGAGCAGGGTCCGCTCCGTGCGCTCCCGGACCACCGTGGTCAGGTGGCCGGGGGTGTAGCCCAGCGCACGGGCGACGTCGGCCGCCGAGACCGGCTCGCGGAACGTCGCCTCGATCTCCTCGAAGACACGGGTGACCAGCGGGTCCGGCGACGCGGGGGCGGACGGCGCGAGCCGGGCCGCCCCGACGAGGATCCGGGTCAGCAGGGCCGACGCCGCCTCGCGCGCGCCGACCCGGCCCGGTTCCGCCAGCTCCTCGGCGAGCTCCGTCAGCCAGGCCGACCAGCGAGGCCGGTCGGCCGCGGGGACGTTGGCGCTCGGTCCGGCGGCCGCGCCGTCACCGGCCATGCCTGCCGCGGTGCCGGCGGCGCCGACCGCGAACAGTGCCAGGAGCGGGTGGTGCGCCCAGGCGAGCGGGGACACGGAGGCCAGCGACGGGACGGCGTCGGGCATGAACGAGACGCTCCAGGCGACGCAGTGCGCCAGGTCCGCGAGGCGTTCCGCACCGATCGCGCGGCCGGGCGGGACGGCGTGCACGTCGCCGTCGCGCAGCGGGGTGGGCCGTCCGCCCAGGCTGACCGTGCCCCCGCCCCGCTCGACGTAGACCAGCACGAGGAAGTCGTGCGCGTGCCGGTGGTCGGGCGGGAGGTGGGGATGGTCGGCCGTGGCGTCGACGCGGGTGACCCGTACGGGCGGTGTGCCCGGGCCCGCGGGGTGCCGGTAGACCGGGGTGCCGTCCGGGCGGAAGGTACGCAGCCGGTTGCCGGACGACGACGAGGTCACCGGGTGTCACCCCGGTCCTCCGGCACCGCCGGGGTGAGGACGGCGTCGACGATCTGCGGGGTCTGCTCCAGCTCACGCTCCAGCGCCCGCAGCCGCACCGCCACGCGGGACTCCGACTCCTCCCCGGGCAGGTCGATGCTGGCCACCAGCAGGATCTGCCGGGGTCCCACGAACTCCAGCCGCAGGTAGCCCACGTGGTCCACGCCGGGCAGCGCCTCGACCCGGGCGCGCACCGCCTGGTGGATCCGCTCGTCGGCCACCTCGCCCGTCAGGAACCGCCGGTTGCGGTCGAAGAGCACGAGCGCCACGACGCACAGCAGCACCCCGACCAGGACCGAGCCGATCGCGTCGTAGCGCGCGTCGCCCGTGACCTGGTGCAGCCCCATCCCGGCCGCGGCGATCACCAGGCCGGCCAGGGCCGCCGAGTCCTCCGCGAGCACGGCGCGCAGCGTCGGGTCGGAGGTCGCCAGCGCGTGGTCCAGGAGGTCGCGCCCGAGCGCCCGGGCCTCCGCGCGGGTGCGCCGGTACGCCTGCACGAACGAGACGCCCTCGAGGCAGAACGCGATGCCGAGAACCAGGTAGCCGACCGTGTACGACGTCGCCTCGCCCTCGGCCCCGAACTCCTGGATGCCGTGGTAGACCGAGACGACGCCACCGGCCACGAAGAGGCCGAGCGCGGCCAGCATGGACCAGACGTACGCCTCGCGGCCGTAGCCGAGCGGACGCTCCCGGTCCGGTGCCCGGGCCGCCTTGCGCTCCGCGACCAGCAGGAAGACCTCGTTCCCGGTGTCGGCCCAGGAGTGCGCCGCCTCCGCCACCATCGACGCCGAACCCGTCAGCACCGCGGCGAACGTCTTGGCCGTCGCCACCGCGAAGTTCGCGGCGAACGCGATCACCACCGTGAGTCCCGAGCCACCCCGGTCCTGTGCCATGCGTCCCCCTCTGCCTGCGGCGGTTCCGGCGTCGCCGCGCGTACGACGCTACCGCCGCCGGGCCCCGCCCGCCCGGTCCGGCGGTTGCGCGGGGAACGTGCGACCCGGCCGAGGAACGTGCGATCCGCACCGACTTTCGTCCAGTCAGTCACCCGAAGAATGTCTGATGCTGGGGAGGTACGCCGCACCCTCGCGGCACGGGTGGAAGGAACACGGATGGACCACGACACCGCAGGGCGGATCCGCGACGCACGCACCCGGGAGGAGCGTGACCGCGAGTTCCTTCCCGGCATGGGCAAGCCCTGGCTGCTGCCGCTCTACGACCTGTTCTCGCGCTTCTCCCAGGTGCGGCCGGTGCACGACCGCACGGCGGCGCTCGCCGACGTGGCGCCCGGCGAGTCCGTGCTCGACGTGGGCTGCGGCACGGCGAACCTGTCCCTCGCAGTGTTCCGCGCCCAGCCCGGCGCGCGGGTCACCGGGCTCGACCCCGACGGGGCCGCCCTGCGCATCGCAGCGCGCAAGGCCACCCGGCGCGGCGTCCCGCTCACCCTGGTGCAGGGTTTCGCGGACCGCCTCCCCGCCGAGGACGGGACGCTCGACCACATCGTGTCCGCGCTCGCCCTGCACCACGTGCCGGACGACGCCCGCGGCCGGTTCGGGCACGAGGCCTTCCGGGCGCTACGGGTGGGCGGGACGGTGACCCTCGCGGACTTCGGTGGTCCGGCGCACGGGCACGGGCAGGGGCAGGCGCAGGGGCAGGGGCACGGGCCGGGGCACGGGCATGGTGCCGACCGGGCGGGCGGCGCGGCCGGCGTCGGGCATGGAGCGCGGCGTGGCGGCGGCGCGACCGGCGATGCCGCGGCCGAGGCGGGCATGTCTGGGGCCGGGGGGCCTGGTGGTGGTCCTGGCGGTCCTGGCGGTCCTGGTGGTTCTGGTGGTGATGGTCTTGGTGGTGACGGTTCTGGTGGTGGGCACGACGCCCACTGGTACGGCCGCGTCCGCGGGCGCCGAGGGATGCGCCACGGCGGGCACTCGGCCGTGGCTGCCAACCCGCACACCGCCCGGAACCTCGGCGGCGGCCTCGTGCGCCTCCTCGCTGATGCCGGGTTCACCGACGCCCGCGAGGTGGCGCACATCGACCACCGCTACGGCCCGCTGACGATCGTGCAGGCCACGCGCCCCTGAGGTTCCTTCGAGGAGCACCGCGTGCTCGGTCGTCCGTCCGGCCCGGCGGAGCGTTCGGTCGCCTGCACCGGCCCGGCGCGGTGTTCGGTCGCTTGCCTCAGCTCAGCGGTGTCACCCGCGCCAGCCCAGCGTGGTGTTCGGTCACTTGCCTCAGCTCAGCGGTGTCACCCGCGCCAGCCCAGCGTGGTGTTCGGTCACTTGCCTCAGCTCAGCGGTGTCACCCGCCCCAGCCCAGCGTGGTGTTCGGTCACCTGCCCCAGAGCTGACGCTGTGTTCGGTCGCCTGCACCGAGATCGGTCCGGTGAGCGACCGATCTCGAGGCATCTGACCGAACTCTGCGGCCAGAACGGTGCAGGTGACCGAACTCTGCGGCCAGAGTGTGGTGCAGGTGACCGAACTTGCCGGTCGGAGTGGTGCAGGTGACCGGATTCGCCGGTCGGAGTGGTGCAGGTGACCGAACTCGCCAGTCAAGAACGGTGCAGGTGACCGACCACCCAGGAGCCCCGGCTACGCGCGGCGGACCCGTGGCTCCGGCAGTGCCGGGGCCACGGCGGCGGGCCGCTCCTCCAGCCGGCGGAAGGCCTCGGCGATCCCCGCGTCGAGCTGCGGGTCGACGTCGGAGAAGTAGTCGGCCGGCGTGTGCCGCACCTCGATATCGGGGTCCACGCCGTGGTTCTCCACGCCGAAGCCCTTGCCGTCCAGCCAGAACGAGTACCGGGGCTGGGTGATCCCCGTGCCGTCCACCAGCCCGAACCGGCCGTCGATGCCGATCACGCCACCCCAGGTACGGACCCCGACCACCGGACCGACGCCGAGCGCCTGCGCGGCGGCGTTCACGATGTCGCCGTCCGACCCCGCGTACTCGTTGGTGACCAGCACGACAGGTCCGCGCGGAGCACGGCTCGGATAGGTCTCCGGTCGGTCGTAGTACCGGTTCAGCTCCCAGCCCGCGACGCGTGCCGCCAGGCGGGCGATCACGAGCTGCGAGGTGTGCCCGCCCCCGTTGAACCGGACGTCCACCACGACGCCCTCGCGGTCGGTGGCCAGCCGCAGGTCGCGGTGGAGCTGCGCCCAGCCCGTGCTCACCATGTCCGGCACGTGCACGTACCCGAGGCGCCCGCCCGACTTCTCGGCCACGTACTGGCGGCGCGACCGTACCCAGTCCTGGTAGCGCAGGTCGGACTCGTCGGCGAGCGGCACCACCACGACACGGCGGTCGGTGTGCGAGGCCGTGCCGTCGCCGGAACCGTCGGCCGCCGGGCGACGCAGCGTGAGCTCGACCGGGGTCTCGGCCGCGCCGAGCAGGCTCGCGGCCGGGCCGGCCACCGGGTCCACGGGCCGCCCGTCGACGGCCACGATCAGGTCGCCCGGCCGCGCGTCGACACCGGCCGCGCGCAGCGGCGACCGGGCCCCCGGGTCGGACGACTCGCTCGGCAGCACCCGCTCGATGCGCCAGCCCTCGGCGGTGCGGGCGAGGTCCGCGCCGAGCAGGCCGAGCCGGCGGGAGGTGTCGCCGCGCTCGCCGGGGCCGTGCACGTACGCGTGCGAGGTGTTGAGCTCCGCGACGGTCTCCCAGAGCACGTCCTCCAGGTCGTCGTGCGTCGCGACCCGGTCCACGAGCGGCCGCCAGCGAGCCACCACGCCGGCCCAGTCGACGCCGTCCATGTCTTCGCGCCAGAAGTGGTCGCGCATGATCCGGGCGTTCTCGTCGAACATCTGGTGCCACTGCGCGCGGGGGTCCACCTCGTAGCGCAGGCGGGACAGGTCGATGTCGAACGCGGTCGGGTCGTCGTCGCCGGGCTTGCTCGTCGCCGACTGCGTGCTGAGGTCGGAACCGGACCGGACGACGATGCGCTCGCCGTCACCGGACACCGCGTAGGCGTGCACCTTCTCCGCGACGTCGGTGGCCTTGCGGGCCTCGAACGACCAGAACTGCAGCACGTTCGGCACCGGGTCCTCGTCCGTCCCCGCGTGCCGGGAGCCGAGCACGCCCGCGTCGTCGGTCTCGTGCACCCAGAGCACGCCACCCTTGGCGGCGAGCAGGTCGCGGTAGCGGCCCGACGTCACCGGGAACGGGACGACGCGCTCCTCCGCGCCGTCGGCGTCGAGGTCGGGGGAGACGACGCCGTCGTCCGCCTGGCCGGCGCCCTGCTCGCCGTCCGTGTTCCCGTCGGTCTGCTTCTCTTCCTGCTTGTTCTCGTCCGGCTTGGCAAGCCGCCAGCCGTCGGCGCTCGGGCCGAAGGGCGCCGGCTCGGTCGCCGCGAGCGGGATGAGCCACGGCCGCGTGGCGGCACTGAACGACAGTGCGAACTCGTGGGAGTCGTAGGACGGGTCGAACGTGCGGTCCGAGAGGAACACCAGGTACTTGCCGTCGTCACTGAACGCCGGCGAGAAGTCGTGGAACCGGCCGGAGGTCAGTGCCGTCACGACGGGCTGCTCGGCGTGCAGGTCGGCCACCAGGATCTGGTGGTGGTCGCCCACGTTGCCCGTCGGGCTCGACCACGCGAGGTACCGCCCGTCCGGCGAGAACACCGGCGACTCCGCCTCGCCGTTGGCCGACCGGCCGAGCGAGGTGATGGTCCCCGGTGCCACGTCGGAGTCGCCGTCCGGGACGGCGACGAGGCTGATCCGGCCGTCGTGCGACACGGCCGCGACCCGGTCGCCGGCCGGGCTGGCCGCGAGGTGCAGCACCCGGCCGAGCTCGCCGTCCGCGAGGCGGAGCGGCGCCGTGTCCGGGACGTCGCCGGACGCCCCGGGCAGGGTGTGGACCTCCAGCGCGTCCTCCCTGCTCACGCCGTCCACGGTGGTGCGCGGCGCGTCCGTCACCACCACCGCGCGGCCGGTGTCGCCGAGCAGCACGGGCTCACGGACGCGCACCGACGGGTCGGCGACCAGCGCACGGGCCGGGCCCGCGCGATGGGTGACCCAGTAGGCGGTACCGAACCAGCCCACGACGCTCGCGTCCCCCGTCCGGTCGACGGCGAGGCCGTCGACCGGCACCCGCGACGACCCGGGTTCCGTCGAGTACGGCTGGGGTAGTGCCCCGGTGAGCGTGATGTCGAGCCGGCGCGGGGCGCCGTCCAGCTCGTCGAGCAGCCAGAGGTCGCCGCGGCTGTGCCAGACGATGCGCGACCCGTCCGACGTCGCGTCGCGGACGTAGCCCTCGGCCTCGGTCTGGAAGGTGAGCTGCCGGGGTTCCGGGGTGCCGGTCGCGCCCGCCAGGCCGTCGAGCGTCCACAGGTTGGCCTGCTCGTCGGCGTGGTCGGGGAAGGTGGCGGCCCGGTCCGAGGTGAACACCAGCGTGTCACCGATCCAGATCGGGTCGTAGACCCCGGCCTCCTCGGCGGGCAGCGGGCGCTGCCAGTCCTCCCCGCCGCGGTCGAGCCACAGCACCGACGCCGTGCCACCCCGGTACCGCTTCCAGAGGGCGGGCGTGCGGTAGCCGGCGGAGACCAGCGCGGTCGTGCGGGCGCCGTCCGGGCCCACGTGCTGCGCCACGCCCCAGGCCGGGCCGTAGCGCGGGGTCTCGACGGTGCCGTCGAGCCCGACCGCGCGCACCACCGTGAGCGAGCGCTCGTGCGTCCCGGCGTTGGACGACACGAGCACCCGGCCGGCGTCGTCCCAGCCGAGCACGGTCATGGCGTTCCCGCCGAACCAGGTCAGGCGCCGGGTGGCACCGTCGGACAGCTCGACCACGTAGGCCTCGGGGTGGCCGTCCCGGTGGGACACGTACGCGAGCCGCGTGCCGTCGGGCGCGAACCGGGGGGTCGTCGCGGGTGCGTGATCGCTGGTCAGGCGCCATGCCCGCCCGCCGGAGACCGGGGCGAGCCAGACGTCGTCGTCGGCTACGAAGGCGACCTGGTCGCCGTGGACGTGGGGATACCGGAGATAGGCCTGGGTCACTCCGTCAACGTACTCGGGGGGTCCGACACCCGTCATCGGAAATCGCTCTGAGCGGCACGTCCACCGTCCACATCGTGGTCTCACATCATGGAACGGTCTGTTGCGGGTCACGCATCGTCCTGTTCTATGTGGGCCATCGACAGTGCTGACGACAGCCGTCCGCCGCACCGACCGAGCGCAAGGGATGGACAACGATGGTTCTGCCCACCACGGCGTCCGCGGCGCGGCCCGCCGACCCGGCAGACCCGGTCGGCGGCGCGGACGCCGGCCCCGCGCTCCCCGTCCGCCTCGACGGCGTGGCCCGCGTGTTCGCCGCGCCGGGCCGCTCGTCCGCAGCGCGCGACCGGAGGCCGGGCGGCCGTCCCGTGCTCGACGGCGTCGACCTGGAGGTGGCACGGGGCGAGATCGTGGCCGTGCTCGGCCCCTCCGGCTGCGGCAAGTCGACCCTGCTGCGCCAGGTCAGCGGCCTGGACAGGCCGACGTCGGGCAGCGTGACGATCGACGGGACGCCCGTCGCGGGTGCCGACCCGCGCACCGCCGTCGCCTTCCAGGAGCCGCGCCTGCTGCCGTGGCGGACGCTCACGCAGAACGTCGCTCTCGGCCTGCCGCCCGGCACGGCGCAGGCCGTCGGGCGCGAGCGCGTCGCGCGCCTGCTCGACCTGGTGGGGCTCGCCGCGTCCGCCGGGCTGCGGCCGCGGCAGGTCTCGGGCGGCATGGCGCAGCGCGCCTCGCTCGCCCGGGCGCTCGCGCGCAACCCCGGCGTCCTGCTGCTCGACGAACCGTTCGGCGCGCTGGACGCGCTGACCCGCCTGCGGATGCAGGACCTGCTGCTCGACGTGCACGCCGCGCGGCCCGCGACGGTCCTCCTGGTCACCCACGACGTCGAGGAGGCGCTCTACCTCGCCGACCGGGTGGTGCTGCTGCGCACCCTGTCGGACGGCGGGCCGGACGCCGCGGCCCGGAGCATCGCCCGGATCGTGGACGTGCCGGGTGACCGCCCCCGCGACCGCGCCGCCCGCGACCTGGCCGAGCTCCGCGCGGAGCTGCTCGACGGTCTCGGCGTGGCCACCCATCACGCCCGCTGAGCCCGCCACCACCGGATCGACCCACCCAGCCCGCCGGCCGCCGTCGGGCAGCGAGAGGAAACAACCATGCGTCACCGTAGGTACACCGCCCTGGCGTCCGGCCTCGTCCTGGTCTCGGCGATGGCGACGACCGGCTGCGTGGCGGGCGAGGGCTCGGCCGCCGCGGACGGCGCGGGGGACTGGAGCACCGGCACCCTCAACATCGACTTCGCCACCTACAACCCCCTCAGCCTCGTCGTCCGCGACCAGGGCTGGCTGGAGGAGGAGCTCGACGGCGTCGAGGTGACCTGGGTGCAGTCCGACGGCTCCAACACGGCGAACGAGAACCTGCGCGCCGCGGCGATCGACGTCGGCTCGACGGCGGGGTCCGCGGCGCTGCTGGCGCGGGCGAACGGGTCACCGATCCGGACCGTCGACGTCTACAGCCAGCCCGAGTGGTCGGCGATCGTGGTGGCGGGCGACTCGGAGATCACGGACGTGGCGGACCTGGCGGGCGCGTCGGTCGCGGCGACCAAGGGCACCGACCCGTACTTCTTCCTGCTCCAGACGCTCGACGACGCGGGGATCGCCCTGGACGACGTCGAGGTGCAGAACCTGCAGCACGCCGACGGCCGCGCCGCGCTCGACAACGGCTCGGTCGACGCCTGGGCGGGGCTCGACCCGATCATGGCCGCGGCCGAGGCGGAGTCCGGCGACACGCTGATCTACCGGAACATCGACTTCAACACCTACGGGTTCCTCAACGTCCGCGAGGAGTTCGTGGACGAGCACCCGGACGTGACGCAGGCCGTGGTGGACGCCTACGAGCGGGCGCGGGCCTGGGCGCTGGAGCACCCCGAGGAGCTGTCCGCGCTCCTCGCCGAGGTCGCCTCGATCGACCCCGAGGTCGCGTCCACCGTGATCGAGGAGCGCACGGTGCTGGACCTCGACCCCGTGCCCGGCGACGCGCAGCGCGACGTGCTGGAGGTCGTGGGGCCCATCTTCGTGGAGTCGGGCGACGTGACCGCGCAGGAGGACGTCGACACCGCGCTGGACGAGCTGTTCGCGCCGGAGTTCGCGCAGGAGGCGGTGGCCTCGGATGAGTGACGGCCCCGGGCACCGCGGCCTCGGCGGCCTCGGGCGCGCCGGCCGGGTGGCGGTCGGCCTCCTGGTGCCGGTCGCCCTCCTCGGGCTGTGGTGGGGCACGACGGCGGCCGGGCTCGTCCCGGCCTACCAGCTCCCCGGGCCGGTGGCCGTGTGGGACGCCGCCGTCGACCTCGTCGAGCGTGGCCAGCTCGGGCACCACGTGGCCATCTCGACGCAGCGTGTCCTGGTCGGGTTCGCGCTGGGCGCCGCCGCCGGTCTCGCCGTCGGCGCCCTGGTGGGCCTGTCCCGGCTCGGCGACCTCCTGCTCGCGCCGACGCTCGGCGCGATCCGCGCCGTGCCGTCGCTCGCCTGGGTGCCGCTGCTGATCCTGTGGCTGCGGATCGGTGAGGAGTCGAAGATCACCCTCATCGCGATCGGCGCGTTCTTCCCCGTGTACACGACCGTTGCCGCGGCCCTGCGGCACGTGGACCCGCACCTCGTGGAGGTAGGCCGGGCGTTCGGGCTGCGCGGCCTGCGGCTCCTGTCCGTGGTCCAGCTCCCCGCCGTCGTGCCGTCGCTGGTGGCGGGGCTGCGGCTGGCGCTCGCGCAGTCGTGGCTGTTCCTCGTGGCGGCCGAGCTGATCGCGTCGTCGATGGGGCTCGGGTTCCTGCTCAACGACTCCCAGCAGAACGGGCGGGTGGACCGCATCCTGCTCGCGATCGTGCTGCTCGCGGTGCTGGGCAAGCTGACCGACGCGCTGATCGGTCTCGGTGAACGGCGGCTCCTGCGGAAGTGGGCATGATGGCGGGCGGCACGCCGGGCGCGAGGGCACGGGCCCGGGAGAACTCAGGACGGAAGGCAGGACGACGATGACCGAGCACACCTTCGGGTTCCGTACGCGGGCCCTGCACGCCGGGGGCATCCCCGACGCGGCGACCGGGGCACGGGCGGTGCCGATCTACCAGACCACGTCGTTCGTGTTCCAGGACACCGACGACGCCGCGAACCTCTTCGCGCTGCAGAAGTACGGCAACATCTACTCGCGCATCGGCAACCCGACGGTCGCGGCCCTGGAGGAGCGGATCGCGTCCCTGGAGGGCGGCATCGGCGCCGTCGCGACGGCGTCCGGCATGTCGGCGGAGTTCATCACGTTCGCCGCGCTCGTCGGGGCGGGCGACCACGTGGTCGCCTCGGCCCAGCTCTACGGCGGCACGGTGACGCAGCTCGACGTGACGCTGCGGCGGTTCGGCGTCGAGACCACCTTCGTGCCCGGTACCGACCCCGCCGACTACGCCGCGGCGATCACCCCCGAGACCAAGGTGCTCTACACCGAGGTCGTGGCCAACCCGTCGGGCGAGGTGGCCGACCTGGAGGGGCTGGCGGAGGTGGCCCACGCCGCCGGCATCCCGCTGGTGGTGGACGCGACGCTCGCGACGCCCTATCTGGTGCGGCCCATCGAGCACGGCGCGGACATCGTGCTCCACTCCGTGACCAAGTTCCTGGGCGGGCACGGCACCACGCTGGGCGGCGTCGTGGTCGAGTCCGGCCGGTTCGACTGGGGCAACGGCAAGTTCCCGCAGATGACCGAACCTGTCCCGTCCTACGGCGACGTGCGCTGGTGGGGCAACTTCGGCGAGTACGGGTTCCTCACCAAGCTGCGCTCCGAACAGCTCCGCGACATCGGCCCGGCGCTCTCCCCGCAGTCCGCGTTCCAGCTCCTGCAGGGCATCGAGACCCTGCCGCACCGCCTCGACGCGCACCTGGCGAACGCCCGGGCCGTGGCCGAGTGGCTCGACACCGACCCGCGCGTCTCCTACGTGCTCTGGGCGGGCCTGCCCTCGCACCCGCACCACGAGCGGGCGCAGAAGTACCTGCCGCTCGGGCCGGGTTCGGTCTTCGCGTTCGGCCTGCAGGTTCCTCCGGCAGGCGCCGGGCCCGACGCCGAGAGCCTGGCCCTCGCCACGGACGCGCCGGTCGGCGCCGCGGTGCCCGTGGACGAGCACCTGCCCGTCCCGGACGGCCGCGAGGCCGGTCGGCTGTTCATCGAGTCGCTGCAGCTCGCCTCGCACCTCGCGAACGTCGGCGACGCGCGGACCCTGGTGATCCACCCCGCGTCGACCACCCACCAGCAGCTCTCCGCGGAACAGCTCGAGGCGGCCGGCGTTCCCGAGGACCTCATCCGCATCTCCGTGGGCCTGGAGGACGTCGAGGACATCCTCTGGGACCTCGACCAGGCGCTCACCAAGGCGACGGGAGCGAACCGATGACCGAGGTCACCCGGACCTGGCAGGGCCCCAGCGCGCCCGAGCGCCTGCGGATCCTGCGCTCCACGAGGTCGATCGCGATCGTCGGTGCCTCGGCGAACCCGGCGCGCGCGAGCTACTTCGTGGCGACCTACCTGCTGTCCTCCTCCCCGTACGAGGTGTACTTCGTGAACCCGCGGGCCACCGAGATCCTGGGGCACCCCGTGTACCCGAGCCTGGCCGACCTGCCCGTCGTGCCCGACCTCGTGGACGTCTTCCGACGGCACGAGGACCTGCCCACCGTGCTCGACGAGACGCTGGCCGTCGGGGCGAAGACCCTCTGGCTGCAGCTCGGCTCCTGGCACGAGGACGTGGCACGCACGGCCGAGGCCGCGGGGCTGAACGTCGTGATGGACCGGTGCGTCAAGATCGAGCACGCGCGGTTCCACGGCGGGCTGCACCTGGCCGGGTTCGACACGGGCGTCATCAGCTCGCGCCGGGCGGACCGGTAGGGCGGCTCGCGGCCCGGGCCGGGCGGCATAGAGTCGTTCCTCGATGAGCACACGCGTCGAACCGGTCAGTGCCGCGCTCCTCGTCGAGCGGATCGTCGATCTCGTCCTCGCCCGGCCCGGCGCACCGGTGCGGCTGCTCGTCGACGGACACCCGTCGACCCACCCCGAGCGGCTGGCCAACGCGCTCGTCGCGTCGCTGGAGACGGCCGGCCGGCCCGTCGCCCGCGTCCGGGTCCGCGACTTCCTGCGTCCCCGGTCCCTGCGACTCGAACGGGGCCGCGACGACCCGGACAGCCTGCTCGACGGATGGATCGACGTCGAGACCCTGAACCGCGAGGTGCTGCGGCGCGTCGTCGAGCACGGTGAGTACCTGCCCAGCCTGCGGGACCCGGAGACCGACCGGGTCACGCGCGCCGGTTACGTCCCCACCGTCCCGGGAACCGTGGTCGTGCTCGACGGCACGCTCGCGGTCGGCCGCGGGCTCGACACCGACGTCGCCGTGCACCTCGCGCTCAAGCCGGGCACGCTCCGCCGCCGTACCGCGCCCGGGGACGCCTGGGAGCTGCCCGCGTACGAGCGGCACGCCGCGCAGGCGGAGCACGAGGCGGACCTCGTGGTCCGGGTCGACCACCCGGACCACCCCGCCCTCGTGCACCGTTGACCGACGGGCCGAGGAGCGGCGAACGTCAGTGCACCAGGCAGAACGGGTGGCCCGCAGGGTCGGCGAACACCCGGAACCCGCTGCTCCCGCCGGGCAGGCGCGTGGCGCCCGCAGCCAGGACAGCGGCCTCCCCGGCGTCGAGGTCCGGCACCTCCACGTCGAGGTGGAGCTGCTGCGGGTAGGCCGGGTCCGGCCACCGGGGCGCGTTGTAGCCCTCCACGGTCTGGAACAGCAGGGGCCGGGCGCCGCCCAGCATGGCCACGCCGTCGGCGTCGTAGGTGACCGGCTCGCCCATCACCTGCGACCAGAACGCGGCGAGAGCCGAGGCGTCCGGGCAGTCGAACGTGGCGCCCATGACGGTGACGCCGTCGACCCCCTCCTTGGCGCAGATGTCGAACGGGTGCCCGGCCGGGTCCGCGAGCGTGATCCACTGCTCGTTCTCCCGCAGCACGGTCGCGCCCAGCTCCACCGCGCGGGCGCTCGCGCCCGCCATGTCGGAGGCGTAGAGGTCGAGGTGGGCCTGCTGCGGGTGCTCCTGGCCGGGCCACTGCGGCGGCACCAGGTCGGGGGCGAGCTGGAACGCGATGCCCCACCGGTCGGGCGTCACGACGGTGATCCAGTCGTCGGACTCCGAGGACACGGTGCCGCTCGTCAGTGCCTTCCAGAAGTCCGCCTCGACGCCCAGGTTCGGGACGTCCAGGACCACGGAGTCCAGGGTTCCCACGCCACCGGCGGGCTCGGCGGACGGTGAATCGCTCATGGTGCTGTCCTCTCGGGATGGTCGCGCGACGTTCTCTGCGTACCCCCACCATGCACCGAGCCACTGACACTCCCCACCGGTGCCGCCGTGTGGCGCGGGCGACCGCCTGAATTGTCCACAGGGGTTGTCCACAGACCTGTGAATACGCTGCTCACGACCGGCGCGTCCGGCCCCGAGGTCGAGCCGGCCGGCTAACGCGTCTTCCGCCGGCCCTCGGCGCCGAGGTCCGGCGTCGCCCCGGACCACTGCCCCCGACCCGGGCGCGGCAGCCACCCGGACCGCCCGCCTGCCCCGGCGCCCACGTCGGAGGACGGCGCAGCGCCGGGCGCCGCGTCGTCAGCGACGGCACCGTCGCCGTCCCCCGCGTCGATCTCCGCGAGCAGGTCCCGCACGCGGGCCGTGATGTCGTCGACGATCCGTTCGACCTCCTCGATCGGCCGGCCCGCGGGGTCGTCGAGCGGCCAGTCGAGGTAGCGGCGACCGGGGTACACGGGGCAGGCGTCCCCGCAGCCCATCGTCACGATGACGCCGGACGCGCGCACGACGTCGTCCGTCAGCACCCGCGGGAACTCGATGAGGCCGTCCAGCCCGCGGCGGGCCAGCACGGTCTCCGTCGTGCGGTCGGGCTCGGCGGCGGGCCGGCTGCCCGCGGTACGGACGCGGACCCGGTCGCCCGCGAGGCGGCGCGTCACGGCCGCCGCGATCTGGGAGCGCCCCGTGTTGTGCACGCAGACGAACAGGACGTCGCGCGCCGAGCCGTGCGTCACCTCGGTCATCGCGGCGAGCCGGTCCGCCGCGAGCCACGCGGTCAGCGCGGGGAGCTGCGCGGGCGACCCGGTTCTCCCGTCCAGGGTCGTGTAGCACTCACGGACCAGCCGTTCGACGGTGCCCGCACCGGCGGTCGCGGTGAACCCCGTGGAGAGCGTCTCGGTCACGCGGGCGAGCAGGGCCTCGTGGTCGCGCACGTCGAGCGCGGGCTCGCCCGGGTGCCGGGGCGTCGCGAGCGCTGCCGCACCGTACCGGGCGATCCCGCGGGACGACACGCGGTACAGCGGGCCGGACGCCGCGGCCGCCGAGCCCACGACGGCCGTCGAGCCCACGACGGCCACCAGGCCCACGGCGGCGAGCGCCTCGAGATGGCGTCCCAGGTCCGCGACGGCGTCCGCGCTGCCGGGGTGCGGTGCCAGGTCGGCCGCGGAGCAGCGGCCGGCGGGGTGCGTGAGCATGCGGCCCACCAGGCGCAACCGTTCGGGGTTCGCCATGGTCAGGTCCTGCGCGATCCGCAGCTCGTCCGGGGTCATGGTTCTCCTTGGCAGACGGCGGCGTGGCCGAGCGCCAGGAGTTGAGGCTACCGCGTCGTCGTGCCCGGCGGCGCGCAGGGGGTCGTCACGCGGTCGGCGTCCCGGACCGGGGCGGGCGCACCGTCGGCACGTCGCCGACGATCGGCACGGGCCGCCGGTGGAACGGGAACCCGTAGCGCGTGACCAGGCCCGCGAGCGTCGTGACCCGGTTGCGGGGGCCCACCAGCGACATGATGTGCACGAACAGCCAGACCAGCCAGGCGATGCCCTTGGTGAGCCGGATCTGCCGCTTGCCGGGCAGGTTGATCTCCGCGATGGCGGCCCGGCGGCCGATCACCGCCATCGTGCCCTTGTCGACGTAGCGCAGGTTCTCCAGGGGGCGGCCCTCCACCAGGGCCCGGATGTTGCGGCCGACGAGCGCGCCGCCCTGGATGGCGGGCTGCGCGAGCTGCGGCAGGTCGGCGGGCGAGACGGCGATGTCACCGGCGGCGAAGACGCCGGGCAGCCCTTCGACCTGGAGGTCGTCGCCCACGGTGATGCGGCCGCCCTCGTCCTGCGGCAGGCCCCAGCCGGCGACCTCGTCGTGCGGGCGTACACCGGCGGACCAGACGGTGAGGTCGGCGTGGATGCGGGTCCCGTCGGTGAGCACCACGGCGTCGCGTTCCACGGCGGCGACACCGGCTCCCAGGTGCAGCGACACCCCGCGGTGCCGCAGCTCCCGGGCCGCGTAGGACCGCAGTGCGGGCGCGAACGACTTGAGGATCTCGCCGCCGCGCTGCACCACCTTGACCTCGAAGGCGTCGCCGTGGATCTCCGGGTAGGCCGGTGCGAGCCCGGCGGTGCGCAGCTCGGCGAGCGCGCCCGCGACCTCGACGCCCGTGGCGCCGCCGCCCACGACGACGACGCGCAGGCCGTCGTCGATCCGCTTGGACTTCGCCGCCTTCTCCAGGCGGATGAAGAGGTTGTCGCGGATCCGCATCGCCTGGGACCGCGAGTACATGGGGAACGCGAACTCCTTGGCGCCGGGCGTGCCGAAGAAGTTGGTGGTCACGCCCGCGGTCACCACGAGGTAGTCGTAGCTGATCCAGTGGTCGTTGAGCAGGCGGATCTTCCTGGCCTGGTGGTCCGCCTCCACCAGGTGCTCGTGCACCACGTGCACGTTCTTCTGCTTCAGCCGCAGGCCGCGCAGGAAGTAGGTGACGTCGCCCGGGTTCAGGCCGCCCGTGGCCACCTGGTAGAGCAGCGGCTGGAACGTGTTGTAGACCCGGCGGTCGATCAGCGTGATCCGGACCGGCGCGTCCCGCAGAGCCTTCACGACGGCCATGCCGGCGAACCCGCCGCCGACCACGACCACGTGCGGCAACGGCTCCGGGTGGCCGGCCAGTGGGGTCTCCAGGCCGTAGTCCGGGTCCTCGTCGGGAGCGGGGGTGAGGGCGGGATCGGTCACAGGCACGAGTCTCTCACCGGAGCCGAACCACTCACATCCGCTGCGGGGCCGACGCCGCTGTCGGGTTACCGTGGTCGGTCGTGAGCACTACTGAGGAGACGAGCGGCAGCGCCGAGACCGACCGGCAGCTCGCGCACGGGCTGCGCACGCGCCACCTGACCATGATGGGCCTGGGGTCCGCCATCGGCGCGGGCCTGTTCCTGGGCTCCGGCCTGGGCGTGGCCGCGGCAGGTCCGGCGGTGCTGCTCAGCTACGCGATCGCCGGCGCGATCGTGGTGCTCGTCATGCGGATGCTGGCGGAGATGGCCTCCGCGCTCCCGTCGAGCGGGTCCTTCTCCGTCTACGCCGAGGCCGCGCTGGGCCGCTGGGCCGGGTTCCTTCTGGGCTGGCTGTACTGGTTCACCATCGTCATGGTGCTCGGCGTCGAGGTGACCGGTGTGGCCGGGATCGTGCACGGCTGGTGGCCCGCGGTGCCGCAGTGGGTGGTCGCGGCGGCCGTGGTCGCGGTGTTCGGTGCCGTCAACCTGATCGGCGTGCGGCAGTTCGGCGAGGCCGAGTTCTGGTTCGCGACCGTCAAGGTGGCGGCGATCGTCGGCTTCCTGGTGCTCGGCGTGCTCATCGTCACGGGCGTGGTGCCCGTGACCGGCAGCGTCCTGGGTCACTGGGCCGAGCACGGCGGCTTCGCCCCCGCCGGCCTCGCGGGCATCGCGGCCGGCCTGCTCACCGTGGTCTTCGCGTTCGGCGGCATCGAGATCGTCACCATCGCGGCCGCGGAGGCCCGCGACCCGCGGGCGGCGGTCGCCAGCGCGACCCGCACCATCCTGTGGCGCATCCTGTTCTTCTACGTGGGCTCCGTCGCGATCATGGTCGCCCTCATCCCGTGGACCGACGCCGCCCGCCTGGAGTCGCCGTTCGTCTCCGTGCTGGAGATGGCCGGGTTCGACGGCGCGGCGCGGCTCATGGAGGTCGTCGTGGTGCTCGCACTGCTGAGCGCCTTCAACGCCAACGTCTACGCGACCTCCCGCATGCTGTTCTCGCTCGGCGGCCGCGGTGACGCACCGGCGCTCGCGACCCGGGTGTCCGGCCGCGACGTGCCGTGGGTGGCGGTACTGGTCTCGGTGTTCTTCGGCGTCGTCGCCGTGCTGCTGAACTACCTGCTGCCCGAGTCGCTGCTCGGCGTGCTGCTCAACGCCGTCGGCTCCGCGCTGCTCGTGGTGTGGCTGCTGGTGGTCGTGGCGCAGCTCCGGCTGCGGCCGCGGCTGGAGGCCGCGGCGGCGGAGCGGGGCGAGACGCTGCGCCTGCGCGCATGGGGCTACCCGTGGCTCTCCTGGGCCACGCTGGCGGCCCTCGTGGCGGTGGTCGCCCTCATGCTGTCCGACGACGCCGCCCGCCCGCAGATCGCCGCGACCACCGGCCTGGTCGCCGTGATCCTGGTGGTCTACGTGATCGCCCGGGCCGTGCGCCGTTCCCGGCCCGACTCCGCGGAGCCGGCCCGGCTGTAGGCGTTCAGCAGACCGTCACCGGGGGTCCATCCGCCGGACGAGCGGTCGCCAGCGTGGCCCCCGATCGTCGTCGGCATGAGTGAGAACACCGTCGGCGGCACGCCGACCGAGACCACCCCGGCGGGCGACGCCACCGGCGTCGACCGCCGTACGTTCCTGTCCCTGAGCAGCCTCGGCGCCGCGGGCGTCGCGACCGTGGCGGCCACTGCCGCCGCACCGGCCGACGCCGCCGAGCTCGCCCGGCACCCGCAGCGCGGACTGCGGTTCGGTCGGGACGGGAAGTTCAAGGTCGTCCAGTTCAACGACACGCAGGACGACGAGAAGATCGACCGCCGCACGCTGGAGTTGATGCGGGCGGTGCTCGACGACGAGCGCCCCGACCTCGTCGTCCTCAACGGTGACAACATCACCGGTGGCTGCGACACCCCGCTGGAGATGCGCCAGGCGATGAACAACGTGGTGCAGCCGATGGAGGAGCGGGCGATCCCGTGGGCCGTCACCTTCGGCAACCACGACGAGGACTCCACGCCGGACAGCGGCGTGGACGAGGCGGACATGCTCGCCTTCTACCGGTCCTACCGCCACAACGTGAACGGCCCGACGGCGCCCGGCGTCACCGGCCAGGGCAACTCGAACGTGCTGATCGAGGGCCGGGACGGCCGCCCGGCGTTCAACCTGTGGCTGCTCGACTCCGGGCGGTACGCCCCGGACACCCTCGCGGGCCAGGACTTCGACGGCTACCCCCACTGGGACTGGCTGCGCATGGACCAGGTGAAGTGGTACTACGACACGTCGGTCCAGCTCGAGCGCCGGTACGGACGCGTGATCCCGTCGCTCATGTTCATCCACATCCCGCTGTGGGAGTACCGGTTCATGTGGTTCGGCTCCGTGGACGGGCGTACCGACGCCGACCACGAGCGCGGCCGGGTCCGCCACCGCATCGAGGGGGAGCGGAACGAGGACGAGTGCCCCGGTCCGTTCAACTCCGGCATGTTCTCGGCGATCCAGCACCGCGGCGACGTCCGCGGCGTGTTCTGCGGGCACGACCACGTGAACACCTACTCGGGCGACTACTACGGCGTGCTGCTCGGGTACGCGGGCAACACGGGGTTCGGCACGTACGGCCTCGGCGGCGCCGAGCGCAACCGCCTGCGCGGCGCCCGGGTCTACGACCTCGACGAGTCGGTCGACGACGTGCTGGCCGGTACACGCATGCGCTTCGCGTCGGAGTTCGGCATCGACCTCACCGCGAACGACCAGTGGATGGAGCCCCTGCCGCTGCCCCGGGGCAAGTAGTCCAGGCCGTTCTCCCGGCCGCCCGCGGGGGCGGCCGGGAGACACGTCCGGAATGAGAAAATGGGTGCATGGCTGAGCTCCTCGCGGTGTGCCGCGTCCACGTCCTGCACCCCGACGCCGGCCCCGTCGGAGTCACGGCCATCGACAAGCGTCCCGTCGAGGGCCGCGTGAAGGTGCGGCCCCTCGGTCTGTACGCGGACCTCCAGGCGGACCGCGCCAACCACGGCGGTCTCGACCAGGCGGTCTACGCCTACGCCCAGGAGGACGCCGACCACTGGTCCGCCGAGCTGGGCCGTGAGGTGACACCCGGCCTGTTCGGCGAGAATCTGCGCACCAGCGGCCTGGACGTGAACCGTGCGGTGATCGGCGAACGGTGGCAGGTCGGGTCGGCGCTGCTGGAGGTCACCCAGCCCCGCGTGCCCTGCCAGACCTTCGGACGCCGGCTCGGCGAGCAGCGCTGGGTGCGCCGGTTCGCGCAGGCCAACCGCACCGGGGCGTACCTCCGCGTGATCGAGAACGGTGACCTCGGCGCCGGCGACACCGTCGACGTCGTGCAGCGCCCCGTGCACGGCGTGACGATCTCCGACTGGTTCGCCGCCCGCTACGGCGTGCCGGTCGCGGGCGCCCCGGGTGCGGACGAGAAGGGCGCGCCCGACCCCGACGCGCTGGAGCGGCTGGCGCAGCGGCTCCTGAACGCGCAGGCGGCGGGCGACGTCCGGCTCAGCGTCGACATGCTGCGCCGCGCCGAGCAGGCGGCGGGCGGGGCCGTCGTCGACTGACGGGTCGTCGCGCCCTGCCGTCCGTCACCCGCCCGGGGAGATGTTCGCGCGGTCAGGCCCGGCGTTCGTACCGGGCCCGGGCGGCCTCGTGCGCCTCGCGCAGGAGCCGGAGCACCGTGTCCGTCGTGCTCGGTCCGGGATTGACCACGGCGACCCAGCCGGCCGACCCGTAGACGGGGTGGGGCAGCAGCACGTCGGCGGTGTCGGGCGGCGCGGCACCGGGCTCCGTGAGCTCGTGCAGCGCGGTGCGTCCCACGTGGATGTTGACGCGCAGGCGCCCCGCCGGGTCGAGGTCGGAGGCCGTGTCGTCCGGGTAGTCCTTGGTGACGATGGTGGCGTAGGGCTGGACGTTCCGGGGCATCCGGCCGTCGGGTGCGTAGTAGAAGAAGGTGTCGCCCCAGGCCAGCTCGGGCACGTCGGGATCGCCGGTGGTCGGGGCCACGACGAGCGCGCCGTCGAGGGCACGCACCGTCTCGAGGATCCGTCGGGTGGTCGGGTCGGTACTCTGCGAGTGGTCCATGCTTCAAGCATCACCTTCAAGTGCTTCTGTGGGGTTGGGTCCGTGACACCTCGAACCACGGCCGGTGGCCGGCTGCGTACCGCCGACGTCGCCCGCGAGTCCGGCTACTCGCCGCAGCAGGTCCGGGACCTGGAACGCCTCGGCGTCATCCCGCCCGCGGTCCGCGAGGCCAACGGGTACCGCGCCTACACCGGCAGGCACGTCCGGGCACTGCGTGCGTACCGGGGCCTGGCGAGCGCGGCGGGCCCGGTCGACGCGCGGCGCCTGCTCGCGGAGGTGGCGGACCTCGCCGGTGCCGCCGCCGCGGTCGGCGCCGTCCACGTCCGCCTGGCGCAGGAGCGGGACGAGGTGCTCCGTGCGCGGGCGGCGCTCGACGCCATCGAGGGCGAGCTGCCCGCGCACGGCGAGGTCCACGACGCCGACGTCATGACCATCACCCAGCTCGCCGCGGCCCTCGGCGTGCGCACGTCCACGCTCCGGTTCTGGGAGCAGGAGGGCCTCGCCGTCCCGCAGCGGGTGACGAGCCTCCGCGCCCGCCAGTACGGCCCCGCCGCCGTCCGCGAGGCGCGCGTCGTGGCCGCGCTGCGCGCCGGTGGCTACGGCATCCCGGCGGTGCGGGACGTCGTCGCGTCGCTGCGGGGGCACGCCGGCATCGCCGAGACCAGGCAGATCCTGGACCACCGCCTGGACCGGATCGCCACCCGCACGATCGCCCTGCTCCGCGCGGGCGCCGACATCGCGGCGGTCATCGAGGCAGGCTGACGGCGCACCCCCGGACACCCGGCGAACCCGCCGGGTCAGCGGCCCGGGCGGGCCTCAGTCGTCGCTGAGCAGCTTGCCCTGCCGCACCAGGTCCTGCAGGGTGCGCTGCACCTGCTCGACGTCCGGCACGTCGTCCAGCACCATGCCCGGCTGGTCGGTGCCGTCCGAGATCACGAGCGTGCCGCAGCCGAAGAACCGGTCGCTGAGCTGCTTCTCGAACGTGACGTTGTTGATCCGGTAGAGCGGGATGTCACGGCCCGTCTGCGTCAGGATGCCGGTGCGCAGCGCGACGCGCTGGTTGGTGATGATGTACCGGGTGGTACGCCAGCGCAGGAACGGCCCTGCGGCCGCGACCAGGCCGAGGAGCACGAGCACGGCGGTCGCGAACCACAGCACGATCGGGTCCACCGGCAGGGGCAGCACCCACAGGGCCACCAGGACGACGACCAGCACCAGCAGCAGCAGGACCGGCTTGACGATCTTCTTGGGGTGGGTGCGGAGCTGCATCACGATGGTCTCGCCGTCGGCGAGGTGCTCTTCCCTCATTCCGCGAATACTGCCCTACTGCGCGAACCGGATCTACTGTGCGGCCAGGTTCCATCCCTCGATGGTGCGGAGGTCGTGCCCGTACCCGAGGAGGCACACGGCGGCCGTGCCGAGCTCGAACCGGGCGCCCAGCCGCGGGTCCACCCCGAGCCAGACGGTGGCGAGCACCCGCAGCAGATGGCCGTGCGCGACGAGCAGCACGTCGCCCCCGGCCCCGAGCGTCTCCTCCGCGCGGGCGACCACCCGGGCGGCCCGGGCGGCGACCTGCTCCAGCGTCTCGCCCGGCCGTCCGCCTCCGTGCTCGGGCGAGGGCGGCAGCACGCGCACGCCGTCCTCGAAGATCTGGAACTCGCGGCCCAGCTCCTCGGACACGTCGCGGGAGGTGCGGCCGTCCACGGGCCCGTAGTCCCACTCGGCGAGGTCCTCGTCGACGACGGCGCCCGGGTGCCCGGCGAGCTCCGCCGTCCGCCGGGCGCGGGTCAGCGGCGAGGTGCGGACGGCGGCGAACTCGTAGCGGGCCAGCGTGGTCCCCGCCGACCGTGCCTGCTCCTCGCCGGCCTCGGTGAGCGGGATGTCGGTGCGTCCGGTGTGCTGCCCGCTCCGGCTCCACTCCGTCTCGCCGTGCCGGAGCAGCACGAGCTGGGGATCGCGCGGGGGAGTCAGGGGCTGGGGCTGGTTCGGTGGCTGGTTCGGCGGCTGGTGCGGCATGGGACGAGCATCCAGCGTCCGGCGGGCGCGCGCACCCCTGCACGCCGTCCCACCTGCGGATACCTGAGGCAAATTACTGGTTTGCCCTTTTCTGTGAGGTGGTCGCACGACATCCTGGGGTCATGCCTGAGTTCGACGACGGTCAGACCGCGACCGCACTGCCCAGCACCGCCGCACGCAGCACCGGGACCGGGACACCGGGCACCGCCGACGTCGTCGTCGAGACCGACGTGCTGGTGGTCGGCTCGGGACCGGCGGGCGCCTCGGCCGCCCTGTTCCTGTCCAGCCTCGGGGTCGGCACCATCATGATCACCAAGTACCGCTGGACGGCGAACACGCCCCGCGCGCACATCACCAACCAGCGCACCATGGAGATCTTCCGCGACCTGGGCATCGAGGACCAGGTGCTCGCGGACGCCACGCCGCACGAGCTGGTGGGCGACACGGTGTTCTGCACGACGATCGCGGGCGAGGAGATCGGCCGCATCCTCACCTGGGAGACGCACCCGGCCCGCGAGGCGGACGCACGCCTCGCGTCGCCGTCGCTCACCGTCGACATCCCGCAGACCTATCTCGAGCCGATCCTGGTGAAGAACGCCGCCCAGCGGGGCGCGCAGACGCGGTTCTCCACGGAGTACCTGGGCCACATGCAGGACGACGACGGCGTCAGCACCCGCGTACTCGACCGTCTCACCGGCACCGAGTACACGATCCGCTCGAAGTACCTGATCGGCGGCGACGGCGCCCGTTCCCAGGTGGCCGCGGACATCGACCTTCCCATGGAGGGCGCGATGGACATCGCCGGCTCCATGAACATCACCTTCAAGGCCGACCTGACGCACCTCGTGGGCCACCGCCCGTCGGTCCTGTACTGGGTGCTCCAGCCGGGCTCCGACGTCGGAGGCATCGGCGCGGGTCTGGTCCGCATGGTGCGGCCGTGGAACGAGTGGCTCATCGTGTGGGGCTACGACATCGCGGGCGACCCGCCGCAGCTCGACGACGCGGCGGCCACCGAGATCGTGCGTCAGCTCGTGGGCGTGGAGGACCTCGACGTCGAGATCACCGGCTACTCGCTGTGGGGCAACAACCAGATGTACGCCACCCACCTCCAGAAGGGCCGGGTCTTCTGCGCGGGCGACGCCGTGCACCGGCACCCGCCGAGCAACGGGCTGGGCTCCAACACGTCGGTCCAGGACTCCTACAACCTGGCGTGGAAGATCGCCGCGGTGCTGAACGGCCACGCCGCGCCGTCGCTGCTGGACACGTACTCGACCGAGCGCGCCCCGGTCGCGGAGCAGATCGTGCTGCGCGCCAACAAGTCGGGCGGCGAGTTCCGGTTCATGGAGGTGCTCGGGGTCCTGGACGCCGAGACACCAGAGGCCATGCAGGCGGCGATCGACGAGCGCAAGGCGAACACGCCGGCCGGTGCGGCCAAGCGGGCGGCGCTCGTGGAGGCCATGGACCTCAAGCACTACGAGTTCAACGCGCACGGCGTGGAGATGGGCCAGTTCTACGAGTCGGCCGCGATCGTCCCCGACGGTTCTCCCCAGCCTGTGGACGAGCGCGACCCCGAGCTCTACTACCAGCAGTCCACGGTGCCCGGCGCGCGGTTCCCGCACGTCTGGGTGGCCGACGTGGACGGGCACAAGCGCTCGACGCACGACCTGGTGCCGTACGGGCGGTTCACGCTCGTGACCGGCATCGCGGGCGAGGCCTGGGCCGACGCCGCGGCGAAGGTCGCCGCCGAGCTCGGCGTGCCGCTGGCGGCGGTGGTCATCGGACCGGGGCGCGAGGTGATCGACACCTACTACGACTGGGCACGGATCCGCGGGGTCGAGGAGTCGGGCGCCGTCCTGGTCCGGCCCGACACGCACGTCGCGTGGCGGGCACAGACCCTGGCCGACGACCCGGCGGGCGCGCTGGGCGACGCCCTGCGCTCGGTCCTCGGCAGGGGACGGCACGATGACTGAGCCGCACGCCGCAGGGGCCGCCGGGCACCCGGCCGAGCCCGTCGACGCCGAGCAGGCCGCCCGCGAGCAGGAGCTCGTCGACCGGGTCGCGGCGTCGTTCGCGGGCGCGGACGACGAGCGCCTGGCGACCGTCCTGCAGTCCCTGACCCGGCACCTGCACGCGTTCCTGCGCGAGGTGCGGCTCACCGAGGACGAGTGGAACCAGGGCATCGCGTTCCTCACCGCCGCCGGTCACATCACCGACGACAAGCGGCAGGAGTTCATCCTGCTGTCCGACGTGCTGGGTGCCTCCATGCAGACCATCGCCATCAACAACGCGGCCTACGAGAACGCGACGGAGGCCACCGTCTTCGGCCCGTTCTTCGTGGACGACGCCCCGCGCATCGAGAACGGCGGCGACATCGCCGGCGGCGCCACCGGCCAGCCCTGCTGGGTCGAGGGCACCGTCACCGACACCTCGGGCAAGCCCGTGCCCGGCGCGCGCATCGAGGTGTGGGAGGCGGACGAGGACGGCTTCTACGACGTCCAGTACGGTGACGACCGCACCGCGGGCCGCGCCCACCTCTTCACGGACGACGACGGCGGCTACCGCTTCTGGGGTGTCACGCCCACGCCGTACCCGATCCCGCACGACGGTCCGGTGGGTGCGCTGCTGGCGGCGTCCGGCCGCTCCCCGATGCGCGCCGCGCACCTGCACTTCATGGTGACGGCGCCCGGGCTGCGCACGCTGGTGACCCACATCTTCGTGCGCGGCGACGAGCTGCTCGCCTCGGACTCGGTGTTCGGCGTCAAGGACTCGCTCGTCATGGACTTCGACGAGCAGCCCGCCGGCACGCCGACACCGGACGGCCGCGCGGTCGACGGCACCTGGGCACGCACGCGCTTCGACGTCGTGCTCGCTCCGGGCGGCTGACCGGGGCCGGCGTGCACGGGGCGGCGAACCGGGCCCGCCGCGTGCTGACGCGGTGGTGAGGTCGATGTCACAGCCACTTCGGTCGACGGCGAGACGCGGTACCGCCGAAAATGGTAGACCCGCACATCAGCGGTGAACCACGTGCAGCGCTACGCCTGGCTGCACCGGAGGAGGACCATGACGGACGCCGACGACGCTCAGTACCACTCCATCGCCAACCCGCGCCGGACCACGCTCCTGCACCGGAGCGTCCTCGACGCGTTCTCGCCGCAACGCGAGGAACGCGATGCTTCCGAGGAGACGTCCGCGGGCTGACCGCGTAACGCCCTTCCCCGCTTCGCTGAGACCGGACGCCTGCGTCCCCGGTCACCTGCTCCGTGCAGCTGACCCGGGACGTGGGCGTCCTGTCGTTCTCGGATCGTCCGCCAGGCGAGACGGTTCCAAAGTTCACCCCCTCGGTCCCAGGCGCCGGCCTGCCCCGGTGAACGGGCTGGTACGACCCCACAACGCGGGTTCCTCGGGTGTGACAGGCATCACTCGTGTTACATGGCTGAAACATTTCCGCTAGGCTGTATGCGGCTTCATCTTCCACAATTCGGTACGGCAGTGTGCCGGAGCACGACCAGTCACGTGCGGCGAAAACTGAGCGGGGAATCCAGGGATGATCAACGAATCGATTCGACACTTCACGGACGGACGCGTACCCGACGCGGGGATCGCGCACCTCTTCAGCGTCGAGAACCGATTCCAGGCGCGCCTCGACGTCGAGGCCGCGCTCGCTCTGGCCGAGGCGGAGGCCGGCCTGATCCCGGAGCCGGCGGGCGAGGCGATCGCGCAGCACGCCCAGATCGACAAGCTCGACCTCGATCGCGTCGCGGCCGAGACGGCGTCCGCCAGCCACCCCCTGATGCCGCTCATCGAGGAGTTCGCCCGGGTGGTCGGCCGGCAGCACGGCGGCTGGGTGCACTGGGGCGCCACCACGCAGAACATCACGCAGACCGCCGACGTCCTCGTGCTGCGGGACGCGCACCGCGCCATCAAGGACCTGCTCGCCAAGGTGCTGCGTGGCATGTCGAAGCAGGCGGAGGCGTCCGCGGCCGTGCCGATGGCGGGCCGCACGCACAGCCAGCACGCGGTGCCGGTCACGTTCGGCTTCAAGGTGGCCGTCTGGATCGACGAGCTCACCGCGCACACCGACCGCCTGGAGCGCCTGGAGGACAGGCTGTTCCGGGTGCTCATGGGCGGTGCGGTCGGCACGTTCGCGTCGTTCGGCCCCGCCGGGCGCGAGGTCGAGCGCCGGGTCGCGAACCACCTCGGGCTGGGCACCATGCCCGTGCCGTCGCGGGCGATCAACGACGGCATCGTCGAGCTCGTGCTGACGCTCGCCCAGGTCGCGGGCACGGCCGGCAAGATCGGCAAGGACATCTACTCGATGATGCAGCCGGAGTTCGGCGAGGCGTTCGAGCCCATCCCCGAGGGCACCGTCGGCAGCTCGACCATGCCGCACAAGCGCAACCCGCAGCTCGCCCTCGACCTGCTGTCCATGAGTGCCCAGCTCCGCGCCCTTGCCGCGCCCGCACTGGAGTCCATGCAGCACGACCACGAGGCCAACGGCGGCATGACCGATCTCCTGGAGGAGACCGTCGCGCGCGCCACCGTCCTGGCCGGCGACATCCTGACCCGTCTCGACGTCATCCTCGACGGGCTGGAGCTCGACGAGCAGCGCATGCGCGCCAACCTCGCCCTGAGCGAGGGTCTGATCGGCTCGGAGTCGCTCATGATGGAGCTGGGGGAGCGCATCGGCCGGCAGAAGGCGCACGAGGTGGTGTACGAGGTGGCACAGGAGTCCGCCGTCGGCGACGCTCCGTTCCTGGACCTGCTGGTGCGCAACGCGACGGTCAGCGCCTACTTCGACCGCGCCGAGATCAGCCGCCTGATCGACCCCCGCGCCTACCTCGGCGAGAGCGTCACGATCGCCCACGAGATGGCACAGCACGCCCGCGCCGTCGCCGACCGGCTGGAGTTCAGCGCCCGCACGGCCAAGCCCGTCCCGCTCTTCGTCCGCGAGACGGAGCCCGACACCACGACCTCCAGCCAGGACCGCGTGCTCGTAGGGCTCTAGACCGCTGGGTGCCGGGTATCTGCCCTCCTTGGTGGGTCACGAGGGCGCGTGCCCGGCACTCGACGAGGCCGGGCAGGTCAGAACAGGGTCAGGGACTCCCAGGTGCGTCCCGTCGTGCCGACCGGGGTCGGGGCCGGTGCCGCCGGCGCCTCGGCCGGCTCCGCGGGAACGCTCCCGCCGCGCAGCTCGGCGTCGGGGATCATCCCGCCGTCCGGCACGAGCATCTCGCCGACGCCGCCCCGCCCGGCCGCCCACTCCTCGGCAGCGAAGCCGGCGAGCTGGTCGACCCGCTCGTTGTAAGGGTTGCCGACGTGGCCTCGCACCCAGTGGAACCGGACCGGTCCGGTGCGCTCCGAGACGGCCCGGTCGACGTCACGCACCAGCTCCACGTTGGGGACCGGGTCGCCGGACGGGGAGCGCCAGCCGTTGCGCTTCCATCCCTCGGACCACTCGGACACCGACCGGACGGCGTACTGCGAGCTCGACTCCACCAGGAGGGGCTCGTCGCCGGGGTGCGCCTCGATCGCGCGCAGCAGGGCCGACAGCGCCGCGACCTGGTCGTTGCCCCGGGCCGCGCCGCCCGAGTCGAACTGACCGCCCGCGTGGTTGATCCATGCCCATCCGATCGCGCCGCCGGGCGCGGCCGACCCGTGCGTGCTGACGATGATCACGGCGTCCATTGTGCATCCTTCCGCCCGCAACCCGTGCGGGCGCCCAGGGCGTGGCGGCGCGGGTACCGGATGTCGGTGTCCCCGTCCGAGAGTTCGGGACGGCGAACCCGTCACCCCGGAGCCACGAAACCCATGGCCGCCGTTTCCTGGGCATGATGACGACGTGCCCCACGCCTCGCCCGAACCGCCCCGCCGCCCGTCCGGCAGCATGCCGACGCCCGCCGAGCGCGCGCAGGAGCAGCACCCCTCCCGGCCCCGCACCCGCGCGGACATCCGTCGGTGGCGCCGTCTGCTCGCCGACGAGCGGGCCGAGGCTGCCGTCTACCGGGACCTGGCCGGGCGCCGCACGGGTGAGGAGCGGGAGATCCTGCTCGCCCTCGCGCGGGCGGAGAAGCGGCACGAGTCGCACTGGCTCGACCTCCTGGGCCCGGACGTCGGCGCGCCGGTGCCGGGCGACCTGCGCACGCGTGCGCTCGGCTTCCTCGCCCGCCGGTTCGGCGGCGTGTTCGTCCTGGCGCTCGCCCAGCGGGCCGAGGCCCGCTCGTCCTACGCGCACGACGCCGACGCCACCGTGACGATGGCGGCCGACGAGCAGATCCACGAGGAGGTGGTGCGCGCTCTGGCCACCCGCGGTCGCAACCGGCTGTCGGGCACGTTCCGCGCGGCGGTGTTCGGCGCCAACGACGGCCTCGTGTCCAACCTCGCTCTCGTGCTCGGCATCGGTGCCTCCGGGGTGGCGACGAGCACCGTGCTGCTGTCGGGTCTGGCCGGTCTCCTGGCGGGTGCGCTCTCGATGGGCGCCGGCGAGTTCATCTCGGTGCGCTCGCAGCGCGAGCTGCTGGAGGCGTCGTCGCCGTCGCCCGATGCCGCAGCCGCGCTGCCGCACCTCGACGTCGACGCGAACGAGCTCGCGCTCGTGTACCGGGCGCGGGGCATGACCGTCGACGACGCGACCGCGCACGCCGACGCCGTGCTCGCCCGGCTCGCCGTCACACCCGGCGACCACGGGAGCCCGCTGCTGCACCCGCAGGCGGCCGACGCCGAGCCCGTCGCCGACGGCGACGGTGACGACCTGGAGACGCACGGCACGGCGTGGGGCGCGGCGTTCTCGTCCTTCTGCTTCTTCGCGTCGGGCGCGGTGATCCCGGTGCTGCCGTACCTGTTCGGTCTGGGGGGACTCGCTGCGGTGGTGGTCTCCACGGCCCTCGTGGGGATCGCGCTGCTGGCGACAGGGGCGGTCGTCGGGCTGCTCTCGGGGACGTCGCCGCTCACGCGTGCCCTGCGCCAGATCGCCATCGGTCTCGGCGCGGCGGGTGTCACCTACGTGCTCGGGCTGGTCTTCGGGGCCACCGTCGCCTGACTCTTGCTCGACCCGGACAAGTTCACCCATAGTGGTTCTGCGGGTGATCCGCATAGGGGTCGATCCCGTGAGATGCCCGAGATAACGCGCCTCTCCCGACATGTCGCAGTTCCTAAGCACAAAATTCTCGATCCGCAAACCGCAGGTATGCAGTTGCCGATATGCGTGACGCCGCGAAGATTTGATGCGTATACATATCTGCCGGCGGCCCGTCCGGGCCGGAGAGCGGGAGACCGATGTCGAGGGACGCGCTGACGGGCACGGGGGAGCACCTCCGTCGCCTCGTCGCGCGCGCCGCCGGGACGGTCGCACTCGGTGCCGCGGGCCTCGCGCTCGGCGTCACGCTCGCGGCACCGTCCGCCGCCGCCGAGGGCGGGCCGGCCGACTCGGTGGTCCGTGAGGCCACCGACCCCGCCGCCGGTGTCCGCGGCTCCGTCCTGGGCGACACGCTGGACGCGACCGCCCGGCTCGTCACGTCGACCACCGGCCTGCTGGGCCTGACGCCCGCGCCGGAGACCGCGCCCGAGGACGCCGGGACCGTCGAGCCCGGTGACGCCGGGGCTGCGGGCGCCGAGAACGCCGGAGCCGCCGCGCCCGAGGGCACGGCGGGTGAGCCGGCCGCAGCTGGCGGGCAGGCGACGCCGCCTGCACCGGAGCCGGCCACCGACCCGTCGTCGACGGGGCAGAGCACGGCCGGGACGGGCGCCGCCGCCGAGCAGCCCGCGGGGTCCGGCACCACGAAGCCCGCGCCGTCGGAGACGGACGCGCCCGGCACCGCCGCTCCTGAGCCGGCGGACCCGGTCACGGAGACCGTCGAGGGCGCGGTGGCCGCGGTCTCCGAGGGTGTGCTGACGCCGGCGACGGAGCCGGTGCGCACCGGGGTGACGGCGCCCCTGGGCGAGGTCGTCACCTCGATCGTGGAGGAGCCCGTCACCCGCACCGCCGACGTCGTCGAGCAGGTCTCCGACCCGGTGCTGCGGCCCGTGACCGAGCAGGTCGGCACGATCCTGACCCCGGTGACCGAGCCCCTCGGCGAGCAGCTCGCTCCGGTGACGGGCGTCGTCGGGCAGATCGTCTCGCCGCTGACGCCCGTGCTGAGCACGGTGACCGAGCCGCTGGCACCCGTGACCGACGGCCTCCTGTCCCCCGTGACCGGGCTGCTCTCCCCGGTGACCGACGTCGTGGGCGGCGTGACCGGGCCCGTCCTGGGGGCGCTCGATCCCGTGACCGCGCCGATCACCGACGCGCTCGCCCCGGTGCTCACGCCCGTGGTCCAGGTCGTCGCCCCGGTCGGCGAGGTTCTCGAGCCGGTCGTCGAACCGCTCGACCCGATCGTGGCGCCCCTCGCTCCCCTGCCCGAGGTGCTCGTGCCGGAGCTTCCGGCCGTTCCCGCGGCGCCGACCCTTCCGGCGACCGTGGTTCCTGCCGGGCTGATCGTGGAGCCCACCGAGCCGGCGTACCCGGGGTCGCTGCAGGCCTCCGGGGACGCCGCGGGTGTCGTGGTCCGGACCCCGGCAGGGGTCCAGGACGCGATGCTCGCGCCGACGGCGGCGACCGCTGCCGGCGACACCGCCGCGACGGACACCGTGAGCGTGCACGACGTCCTGACCGGGTCCGCCGCGGGCGGCCCGGGTGCGGGCCTGCCGCTCGGGGCCGGCGGAGCGGGCGCAGCGCTCGCCGCCGGCTCCGGTGGCCTCGCGAGCGGCGGCGCGTCGCAGCTCAAGCCGCTGGGCGGCGAGCCCCTGGCGATGCTCGCGGCCCTCCTGGTCTTCCGGGCCCGGGCCTGGCTCGTCTCGGTGGACGAGTCGCGCGCCAAGCTGTCCAGCAGCTACACGGACATCCCTGTCTCTCCTGCCTGACCTGGCTGGACCGCGCCGACGCGTGCGGTACCACCCGACGGCGGCTCTGCCGTCGGTTCCAGGACAGGCAAGGAGAGACCCCCATGGACACATTCATCCGACGCGCCCTGTGCACGGCACTCGTCGCGGGCGGCCTCGTCGTCGTCGGCGCGTCCGCCGCGTACGCCGCGGCCGGCGAGCGGCCGGACCCGGCGCGCCCCGAGACGGTAGCCGCTGCGGAGGCGGACGCCGGCGGCGCGGATGCTGCTGGTGCGGACGCTGCTGCTGGTGCGGCCGTCGTGAGCCTTGATGACGCGGCCGGCGGTGCGACGCAGGGAGACGGGCAGCGCGGAGTCGTGGGCGGGCTCGTGGAGAACCTCGTGGGACGCGAGGGAGTCGTCGGGTCGCTCGTCGAGGGCGATGTCGCCGGTGTCGTCGAGGGCGCGCTGGGGGAGGGCGGCCTGGTCGACGATCTGCTGACGGGCGTGCCGTCGCCGGGCGCCGAGGAGCCGGGCGAGGAGCCTGGAACTGAGGAGCCTGGAACTGAGGAGCCTGGAACTGAGGAGCCCGGAACTGAGGAGCCCGGAACTGAGGAGCCCGGTACGGAGGAGCCCGGTACGGAGGATCCCGGAACAGGCTGGCCCGGAGTCGGGGAGCCGGGAACCGGCCCGGGTATCGAGGAACCTGGGACGGAAGAGCCCGGTACCGAGGAGCCCGGTACCGAGGAGCCCGGTACCGAGGAGCCCGGCACCGAACACCCGGACGGCCACGGTCCGGGAACCGGACGGCCCGGGGACGGCGAGGGTGACCACGCGCCGGGATCCCCTGGCAGCAGCACGGACCGTCCCGGCAGCGACCGTCCGGACACCGACCGTCCCGACAGCCGCCCGGGGACGCACGGCGTCGACCCGGCCGCCGGGAACCCCGGCGAGGTGGAGCTCACGACGGTGCGTCCCGTGGAGCCCGGGCACGGCATGACCAGCCCGAGCGCACCGGTGGCCGGTGACAGCACGATGCCCGCCGTGACCCCGGTGGCCGTGCCCGTCGCAGCTCGTGAGCTGCCCGAGGGCAGCGTCGACCTGCGCTGGGGCGACGGGCGGCCGGCCCGTGACTCCCGGTCGTACGACACGAACATCCTGCCGGGCGGTCTGACCGGCGGGTTCCTGGGCACGACGGTCGAACCGGTGCCCGAGGCCGAGCCGGAGCCCGAGAACGAGGCGGAGCCGGTGCGTGTGCCCGGTGACACGACCGTTCGGACGGGCCACATGTTTACGGGGCAGCTCTCGCTGATCTCGCTCCTGCTGGGGCTGGGGATCGCGGTGCTCCGCACACGTCGCCGTTGAGGTGTGGTCACTGACCACACCATGACGGACGACAACGATCCGGGCCCGGCCCCCGGTCATGAGGCACCACGGTGACTCACGACCGAGGACCGACCCAGGCCCGGGTCGGCAGGTTCGTAGGGTCGGGGCGCCGCTGGGGGGCGCCCCGGTCCGCGGACCGGAACTGAACGGAGCGGGAGCTCAGGCCATCGGGGGGTGACCTGGGCTCCCGCTCCGCTGTCCGCGTGCTGTCCACCCGCTCGCGGGCGTCGTGGGAGGCGCACGTCACACGGACGGCCCCCGGACACTCCCGCGACCGGGGCCTACGATCGGAGCACTATGCGCCACCTGCTCGCCGACACCACGCCCCTGAAGGTGTCGGCGGACTACCGGCGGCTCTGGGTGGGCCTGTCGATCTCGAACATCGGCACGCAGGTGACCATCGTCGCGGTGGGCCTGCAGATCTACGCGCTGACCGGTTCCACGCTCGCCGTCGGCGTGCTGGGCCTCTTCTCGCTGGTCCCGCTCGTGGCCCTCGGCCTGTACGGCGGGGCGCTCGTGGACCACTACGACCGCCGCAAGGTGTCGCTCGTGTCCTCGCTCGTGCTGTGGGTCGTCGTGGCCGGCATCGCGGCGCAGGCCTGGCTGCGCCTGGAGTCGGTCCCGCTGCTCTACGCGCTGGTCGCGGTGCAGAGCGCGGCCTTCGCGATCAACAACCCGGCCCGGTCGGCGATCATCCCGCGGCTGCTCCCCAAGGAGCTCATGCCGGCGGCCAACGCACTGGCCACCCTCTCGATGAACGTCGCGCTGACCGGCGGCCCGCTGATCGGTGCCCTCCTGGTGGCCCGGCTCGGGTATGCCTGGGCGTACACGCTGGACATGGTGCTGTTCCTCGCGGCCCTGTGGGCCGTGTTCCGGCTTCCGCCGGTGCTCCCCGAGGGGGCGGCGGGCGGCGGACCCGGACGTGCCCGGGTGGGCGCCGTCGGGCTGCGCTCCGTCCTCGACGGCCTGCGGTATCTCGCGACCCAGCCGAACGTGCGCGCCACGTTCCTCGTCGACATCTGCGCGATGGTGCTCGCCTTCCCGCGCGTGCTGTGGCCCGCGGCGGGCGTGATCTACCTGGGCGGCGGCGAGTCGACCACCGGTGTGCTCGCCGCGGCCTTCGCCGTCGGCGGCGTGCTCGCGAGCGTCTTCTCCGGCGGGCTGACCCGCATGCGCAAGCAGGGGCAGGTGATCGTCTGGGCCATCACCGCGTGGGGACTGTCGATCGCGGCCTTCGGGCTGGTGCTCGTGCTGGTGGGCAGGGACTCGCCGGACGGGGCGATCGTCTGGGCGGTGGTCGCGGCCGGGATCGCGCTCGCGTTCGCGGGTGGGTCGGACAGCATCTCGTCGGTCTTCCGGCAGAGCATCCTGCAGACCGCCACGCCCGACCACATGCGCGGCCGGCTCCAGGGCGTGTTCATCGTGGTCGTGGCCGGTGGCCCGCGACTGGGCGAGATGGTGCTCGGCGCGGAGGCCACGTGGTTCGGCGAGGGCTGGGCGGCCGTCGTCGGCGGCCTGACGTGCGTCGTGCTGCTCTGGCTGATCGTCCGGCTGACGCCACGCTTCTGGCGGTACGACGCCCGCCACCCGGAACCCTGACCCGAGGTGCCGGACGCCGCGGTGCGACCCGGGCGTCCGGCACGTCGGGACCCGGTCAGTTGGCCGACGACGAGTTCCCGTCGGCCTTCGCGGCCAGGCTGGTGACGAGCTGGTTGATGTCCACGCCCGTGAGCTGCCTGATGACGCCCTGCCCCTCGCCGAGCACCGACGCCACGTTCGTGGTGACGGCGGAGGCGCCGTCCTCGCGTGCGAACTACTCCCGTGCAGCCGACTGGCGCCGCAGGGTGCCGCTCGCGGCCAGCGTCAGCAGCGCGGCGAACCACGCGGCGCCGACGGGGACGAGGAACCCTGCGTCGGCCCCGGCGGCGTCCACCCGCAGCCCGGCGAACGACGCGCCGAGCGAGGCGCCGATGCCGATCGAGGTACCCACCCAGGTGAGCGCCTCGGTCAGCTGATGTCTGCCCACCATGTCCTGCACGAGCCCGTTGCCCGTGATGACCGTGGGGGCGATGGCGAGCCCGGCCACGAACATCACGGCGGCCAGCGTCCACAGGGAGTTCGCCAGCAGGAAGAGGGACACGCCTGGTCCGAGCGCCACCATCCCGATGACGAACCGGCGGACGGCCGGGCTGGTGAAGTGCCGGGCCCCGTAGACGAGGCCGGCGACCATCGACCCGAGCGCGAACACCGCGAGCACGACGCCGGAGGCGCCCTTGCTCCCCAGCTCCTCGGCGAACGCGACGGTGACGACCTCCATGGAGCCGAAGATGACGCCCATGGCCACGAAGACGAGGACCAGCACCGGCATGCCCGGGACGAGGACCACGGGGCGGCTGCGCACCTCGGCACCGGGCGTCACGACGGCCGGCTCGGTGGCGCGCTGCACGACGAACAGCAGCCCGCCCACGGCCGCCGCGATCCCGGCGACCACCAGGGCGGACGGTGCCGCCACGGCGGTCGCGAGCGTCGTGGCGAGCACCGGTCCGACGATGTAGACCAGCTCGTCGACGGACGACTCCAGCGAATAGGCGGTGTGCAGGCGGCGCGGGTCGTCGAGCACGCCGTTCCAGCGGGCCCGGACCATGGAGCCGTAGGACCCCTGGCTCCCGCCGGTGATCGCGGCGAAGGGCCAGAGCACCCACTCCGGGGCGCCCAGCACCGCGGCGGTGACGAGGCCGCCCAGCCCCGCGACGGAGACCAGCAGGGCCGGCAGCAGGACGCGCCGCTGACCGTGCCGGTCCACCCAGCGTGCGATCTGCGGGGCGAGGAATGCCTGCGCGAGCCCGAGCACCGCGGCTACTCGACCCGCCATCGCATAGCTGTCGTAGAGCCCCTGCACCATGAGCACGGCGCCGATCCCGACCATCGACATCGGCAGGCGGGCGAGCGCGCCCGCCGTGGAGAACTTCAGCGCGCCGGGCGTGCGGAGCACGGCCAGGTACGGGTTGGTGCGGGGTGTTGCGACGGTCTCGGGCACGGGTCGAGTGTCGCACCGACCACTGACACGGCCCTCGTCTTTTCGGTGCGCGCGGCCGCGGGTCCGTGGGACGCGTGCGGTGGCCTCCGGCGGCGCGGAGGCCTCACGATGGTGCCCATGACCGACGAACCGCAGGTGACGGTGACCGACAACCCCGAGGAGTCCCGCTTCGAGCTGACGGTCGACGGCACGCTCGCCGGCTTCGCCGTCTACGAGAACCAGCCGGGCGCCGTCGTGTTCCTGCACACCGAGGTGTTCGAGGAGTACGAGGGGCGGGGCCTGGCGGGTCGGCTCGCGAAGTCTGCGCTGGAGGCCGCGCGTGAGGCCGGCCGCAAGGTCGTGCCGCTGTGCCCGTACATCCGGGCCTACATGCGTCAGCACGCACCGGACTACGACGACCTGCTCCAGGGTCCCCTCGCCTCCTGACCTGGGCCGGCCCCACCGCCGCATCGTGAAAATAGATTCCACAACTGTGATTGCTCTGCAACTTCACATCCGACGCGACTTGTGCGAGAGTTTCTCCACGGCGTCGCCCGGCGGCATTGTTCATCACTCGTGATCGAGCAGTGCGCCGATCGACGCCGGCCAACGTCGTAGGGGCTCTGCCCTGTCTGGCACGCCCGCACGGTCCCCGGACCGTGCGGGTCAGCAATGGGTCCACAACAACAGACACAACAACAGACACAACAACAGAGCAGCACGGCACAGCCCCCAGCAGACAGCACCGGAGGTCGAGAGCACGTGAGGCACCCTGCCCGCCATCAGGCGACACCCATGCCCGCCTACGCGCGCACGAGGTCGCTTCCACCGGGCGGCGCCCCGCGAGGCGCGATGGCCGGCCTGGGCCGCCGCGAGTTCCTCACCATGGCCGCGGCGGGCACCGCGGCCGCCGCGATCAGCGTCACCATCGCCGCGCTCGACCCCGCCGCTGCGCTCGGCGCCACCGCGATGACGGGCAACGCGACGCCCGAGCCGCCGTCGGCCCTGAACCTGAAGCGCGAGCTGCGTGCCATGTGGATCGCGTCGGTCGCGAACATCGACTGGCCGTCCGCGAGCGGCCTCGACCCCGCCACGCAGCAGGCCGAGTTCCTGCGCTACCTGGACGTGGCGCAGGAGAACCGGCTGAACGCGGTGTTCGTCCAGGTGCGCCCGACGGCCGACGCTCTCTGGGACAGCCCGCACGAGCCGTGGTCGCAGTACCTGACCGGTACCCAGGGGCAGGACCCGGGCTACGACCCGCTCGCGTTCATGGTCGAGGAGGCGCACAAGCGCAACATCGAGCTGCACGCGTGGTTCAACCCCTACCGCGTCTCGATGCAGGCCGACCTCGCCCAGCTCGTCGCCGCGCACCCTGCGCGGCAGCACCCGGACTGGGTGTGGGCCTACGGCGGCCGGCTCTACTTCGACCCGGGCGTGCCCGAGGCGCAGGAGCACATCCAGCGGGCGATCCTGCACGCGGTCGAGAACTACGACATCGACGGCGTGCACTTCGACGACTACTTCTACCCGTACCCCGTGGTCGGGCAGGAGCTGCCCGACACGGCCACGTACGAGGAGCACGGCGCGGGCTTCGACACCATCGAGGACTGGCGGCGCGGGAACGTCGACCGCTTCGTCGAGACGATGAGCGTGCGGATCAAGACGGTCAAGCCCTGGGTGAAGTTCGGGATCAGCCCGTTCGGCATCTGGCGCAACGCCTCGACGGACCCGCTCGGCTCGGACACGGCCGGCTCGCAGTCGTACGACGACCAGTACGCCGACACCCGCAAGTGGGTCCTGGAGGGCTGGCTCGACTACGTCAACCCGCAGATCTACTGGCAGATCGGCCTGGCCGTCGCGGACTACGCGGCCCTCGTCCCGTGGTGGGCCGAGGTCGCGGCCGCGTCGGGCACCCAGCTGTACGTGGGGGAGGGCCTGTACAAGATGACGAGCGGGGTGTTCACCGACCCCGAGGAGCTGACCAACCACCTCGACCTGTGCCGCGAGGTCAGCCGAGACGTCGGCCCGGTGCACGGGAACGTCTACTACTCGGCCGTGCACGTCCCCGCCGACCCGCAGGGCGGGATGTCACGCGTGGTGGCCGACCACTACCAGCACCCGGCGCTGATCCCGCCGATGCCGCACCTGCCCGCCGACCCCGTGGTCAGCCCGGTCCTCGCGAACGCCCGCCGGGTCGACGGCGGCGTCCGCGTCCATGTCGCCGACCTCGGTGCCAGGACCGCCCGGGCCACCTCGTTCGCGGTGTACCGCGTGACGGGGGTCGCCGGCGCCGTCGACATCGACGACCCGGCGAACCTGGTCGGCACGTTCCGGTCCGGGAGCGGGCGCATCCAGTCGTGGCTCGACACCACCGCCATGGCCGGCACGCCGTACACCTATGTGGTCACCGCGCTGGACCGGGTCTGGAACGAGAGCGGGCCCAGCCGGCCGCGCGTCGTCAGGTAGCCGCCGCCGTCAGGTGGCGGTCAGCGTTCGACGGGCAGTCCGGCACCCGCCCAGGCGACGATGCCGCCGTCGAGGTTGGTCGCCTCGAGCCCGGCCGCCTCGTTGAGCCACTGGGTGGCCCGTGCCGAACGGCCGCCCGAGTGGCACATGACCAGGATCGGGGCGTCCGCGTCGAGCTCGCCGAACCGGGCGGGCAGGTCGCCGAGCGGGATGTGCACCGCGCCGGGGGCATGGCCGGCGTCCCACTCGTCCTGTTCACGGACGTCGAGGAGCGTCGTCCCGTCGGGGACGGGGGCGGCGGGGTCGAGCTCGCCGGGGTGGACCGCGGGGACCTCGGGCTGCATGGGCGGGAACATGCCGTCAGCCTACGACGACGACGCGACCCGTCCGACGGCGACGCACGCGCCCGGTACCTGGCAGTATCGGCTGCATGGATGCGCGTGCCGGAACCCCCGCCCAGCCCAGCGACCTGATCGACGTCGACCAGGTGGTCGGTGCCTACTACGACCTCTCCCCGGACCCGGACGACCCCGGCCAGCAGGTCGTCTTCGGCACGTCCGGTCACCGCGGTTCGAGCCTGGACCATGCCTTCAACGAGGCGCACATCGTCGCGATCACCGCGGCGATCGTGGAGTACCGGCGCGGCCAGGGCACCGACGGCCCCCTGTTCATCGGGCGGGACACGCACGCGCTGTCCCGGCCGGCCTGGCAGACGGCCCTGGAGGTGCTGGCGGCCGCCGACGTCGACGTCATGATCGACGCGCGCGACTCGTGGACGCCGACGCCCGCCGTCAGCCAGTCGATCCTGCTGCACAACCAGACGCGGTTCGCGGAGGGGACGCCGGGCCTGGCGGCCCCGGGGGCCGGCCTGGCGGACGGGATCGTCGTGACGCCGTCGCACAACCCGCCTCGTGACGGCGGCTTCAAGTACAACCCGCCGCACGGCGGCCCCGCCGGCTCCGACGCGACCGGGTGGATCGCCGACCGGGCGAACGAGATCCTCCGGACCGGGGTGGGGCAGGTGAAGCGGGTCTCGCTGGAGGCCGCGCTCGCCGCGGACCGGACGCACCGCCACGACTACCTGTCGAGCTACGTGGACGACCTCGCGGGCGTGCTCGACCTCGACGCGATCCGGGCGTCCGGCGTGCGGATCGGCGCCGACCCCCTGGGCGGGGCGTCCGTCGAGTACTGGGGCGAGATCGCCGAGCGGTACGACCTCGACCTGACCGTCGTCAACCCGCAGGTCGACCCGCGCTGGTCCTTCATGACCCTCGACTGGGACGGCAAGATCCGCATGGACTGCAGCTCGCCGTACGCCATGGCCTCCCTGGTGGAGAAGATGACCGGGCCCGACGGCGGCGCACCGTTCGACATCGCCACCGGGAACGACGCCGACTCGGACCGGCACGGGATCGTCACGGCCGACGGCCTGATGAACCCCAACCACTTCCTCGCCGTGGCCATCGAGTACCTGTTCGGCGGGGCGCGCCCGAGCTGGCCCACCGGCGCGGCCATCGGCAAGACACTGGTGTCGTCGGCGCTCATCGACCGCGTCGCCGCGGGGCTCGACCGGCGCCTGGTCGAGGTACCGGTCGGGTTCAAGTGGTTCGTGCCCGGCCTGCTCTCGGGCGAGGTCGGGTTCGGCGGCGAGGAGTCGGCGGGCGCCTCGTTCCTGCGCAAGGACGGGCGCGTCTGGTCGACCGACAAGGACGGGATCCTGCTCGCGCTGCTCGCCTCGGAGATCCTGGCGACCACGGGCCGGTCCCCGTCCGAGCACCACGCGGCGCAGGTGGAACGGCACGGGCAGAGCTGGTACGCCCGCGTCGACGCCGCCGCGACGCGCGAGCAGAAGGCACGGCTCGCCGCGCTGTCGCCGTCCGACGTCACGTCCACGACGCTGGCCGGTCAGGACATCACGGCCACGCTCACCGAGGCCCCCGGCAACGGCGCGAAGATCGGTGGCCTCAAGGTGACGACGGCCGACGCGTGGTTCGCCGCGCGGCCGAGCGGCACCGAGGACGTCTACAAGATCTATGCGGAGTCGTTCGTCTCCGCGGACCACCTCGCCGAGGTGCAGGACGCCGCGAAGGCGCTGGTCGGGGAGGCGCTCGCCTGACGCTGCGGTCCGCAGCCCGGCGCCGGGCGTGCGGTTCGGTCATCTGCACCGAGATCGGTCGTTCCGCGGGCCGATCTCGGTGCAGACGACCGAGGACGCGGGCCGGAACGGGCGCCAGGCCCGGGCACGGGTGACCCCGAGGTCAGCTCGTACTGGTGACCAGCAGGTTGGCGAGCTGGGTCAGGACCTCGGACCGGGCGGCGACGTCGCCGTCCTGCACCTCGGGGTTCGCGATCATCGAGGCGCGCATGGACGACTCGTAGGTGCCGAGCAGCAGGTCGACGGCCGTGTCCTGGTCGATCGTGAACCGGAGGCCGAGGTTCGCGAGGATCCGCTCGATCGCAGCCCCGCACTCCCGGCGGAGCGCCTGCTCCTGGGCCAGGAAGGGCGCCCCGACCGTCGGGTCGCGCATCGCGAGCAGCTCGAGCTCGGCGCGCATCAGCGCCCAGGTCCGGGCCTGCCCGGGGTCGGTGACCACCACCGAGAGGATCGCGCGGACGGCCGTGTGGTCCACGGAGCCGTCGCGCACGACGTCGGGCTGCAGATCCTCGACGACGGTCTCCAGCGCGGCGAGCTGACGGCGCTGCGCCCGCTCGGCCAGCGCCAGGAACAGCTCCTCCTTGCTGCTGAAGTTCGAGTAGAAGGCGCCACGGGTGAAGCCCGCGGCCTCGCACACCGCCTCGATCGAGGCGCCGTGGATGCCGTGCTGGGCGAAGACCGTGAAGGCCGCGTCGAGCAGGCGCTCGCGGGTGCGCTCACGCCGGGGGGAGAGGGCAGCGGCGAAAGCGCGCTCGGCGGACGACCCGGACCCGGCGTCGGTGGCGGGTTCAGTGGTCACGGAGTTCTCCTCGGGGGACTGCTTCGGGCGGAAGGTCACCAGTCTATCAATACACTCGTGTATCCGATGCACTCGTGCATCGGATACAGTGGTGCATCGAACGTCCCGTCATCGGTCCCCGCCTCGTCCAGGAGTGTGCGTGTCCTCCGTCCTCTACTCGCTCGGCCGCTGGGCCGTCCGCGCCCGCCGGCTCGTCGTAGCCGTCTGGGTCGTGGCACTCGTCCTCGTGGGCGGTGCGGCCGGCCTGCTGCAGCAAGGTCTTGACAACCAGGTGTCCATCCCGGGCACCGAGTCCCAGGAGGCGCTCGACCGCCTGGCGGCAACGTTTCCCCAGGTCAGCGGCGCCTCGGCGCAGGTGATCGTGGTCGCGCCCGAGGGCGGGACCATCAACGACGAGCCGATGCGCTCGGCCATCGAGGACGGTGTCGAGAAGATCGGCGACGTCTCGCAGGTCGAGGTCGTCACCTCCCCGTACGACGAGCAGATGCCGGCGTCGGTGTCCGACGACGAGCGTGCCACGCTGCTGACGATCCAGCTCGACGGTGACCAGGGCTCCATCACGGACGAGACCAAGGACGCGCTCGGCGTCGAGGCGGACGCGCTCGCGCAGGCCCTGCCCGACGGCGCCGAGGCGCACGTGGGCGGTCAGCTCTTCTCCTCGAAGTTCCCCGAGATGACGCTGACCGAGGGCATCGGCCTGCTCGTCGCGCTCGTGGTGCTGGTCCTGACCCTCGGCTCGCTCGTGGCCGCAGGGCTGCCGCTGCTGAACGCGCTGCTCGGCGTCGGTGCGTCGATGGGGCTGCTGTTCGCGGCCACCGCGCTCGGCCCCATCAACTCCACCACGCCGATGCTGGCGGTGATGCTGGGCCTGGCGGTCGGCATCGACTACGCCCTGTTCATCGTGTCGCGGCACCGCGAGCAGCTCGGCACCGGGCTGTCCGTGCCGGAGTCGATCGCGCGGGCCACGGCCACCGCGGGGTCTGCCGTCGTGTTCGCCGGCCTCACCGTGATGATCGCCCTGGTGGGCCTGGGCGTGGCCGGCATCCCGTTCCTCACCATCATGGGCGTCGCGGCAGCCGTGACGGTGGGCGTCACCGTCCTGGTGTCGCTGACCCTGCTCCCCGCGCTCCTCGGGTTCGCGGGCGAGCGGCTGCGCCCCAGGCCGTCGCGGACGGCCCGGCGCGCCGCGGCGCGCGCGGCCGCCCAGGCCGTCGCGGCCGAGGAGGCGGACGCCGACCCCGAGGTGACCCGACGCCGTCGCACACCGGCTGCACCCGAGCCGGAGGAGCCGCGGCCGAACCGCTTCTTCACCGGCTGGGTCCGGGCCGTGACGAAGATCCCGGCACTGACGGTCCTCCTGGTCGTCGCGGCGATGGGTGCGCTCAGCTACCCCGCGCTGGACCTGCGGCTCGCCCTGCCGGACGCGGGCGTCATGGAGGAGGACGACCCGGCCCGCATCACCTACGACCTCGTGTCGGAGCACTTCGGCGACGGCTTCAACGGCCCGCTCATCGTGACCGGCTCCATCGTGACCAGCACCGACCCGGTCGAGCTGATGAACCAGATCGGCGACGAGATCGCCGACCTGCCCGGCGTGGCCGACGTGCCGCTGGCGACCCCCAACCCGACGGCCGACACCGGGATCATCCAGGTCGTGCCGGAGGGCGGCCCCACCTCCGCCGAGACGGAGGACCTGGTCCGCGAGATCCGCGGGCTGCACGACCACTTCCTCGACGAGTACGGCGTGGACCTGGCCGTCACCGGTTTCACGGCGGTCGGCATCGACGTCTCCGACAAGCTCGGTGACGCCCTGCTGCCGTTCGCGTTCGTGGTGGTGGGTCTGTCGCTGATCCTGCTCACCATGGTGTTCCGGTCCATCGCGGTGCCGATCAAGGCGACGATCGGCTACCTGTTCTCGGTGGGCGCGGCGTTCGGTGTCGTCTCGCTCGTGTTCGAGCACGGCGTGTTCGCCGAGGCGCTCAACGTGACCCGCACCGGGCCCGTCATCAGCTTCATGCCGATCGTCCTCATGGGCATCCTGTTCGGACTCGCGATGGACTACGAGGTCTTCCTCGTGTCCCGCATGCGGGAGGACTACGTCCACGGGGGCAGCGCCAGGCACGCGATCACCACGGGGTTCCAGGGTTCCGCCAAGGTGGTCACCGCGGCGGCGATCATCATGATCGCGGTCTTCGTCGCGTTCGTGCCGCACGGCGACATGAACCTCAAGCCCATCGCCCTCGGCCTCGCCGTGGGCGTGGCCGTGGACGCCTTCGTGGTGCGCATGGTCTTCGTACCCGCGGTGCTCGCACTGCTGGGCGAGAAGGCCTGGTACATGCCGAAGTGGCTCGACCGGGTGCTGCCGTCGTTCGACGTCGAGGGTGAGGGGCTGGCGCGCGAGCTGTCGCTCGCGGACTGGCCCGAGCCGGGTGCCACCGACGCCGTGGCCGCCCAGGACCTGGAGGTGCGTGGCCGGTCCGGCGTGGTGGTGGGCCCCGTGAGCGTGCGCGTGCCCGACGGCGGCGCGCTGCTCGTCCGCGGCGACGCCACGGCACCGGTCAGCGCCTTCCTGCTGGCCGTGTCGGGCCGGCTCGCCATGACGGGCGGCGTGGCCAAGACGACCGGTCTCGTGCTGCCGGAACGAGCGTCCTCGGTGCGGCACCGGGTGGCGGTGGTGGACTCCGCCGCCGAGGGCGGGCACCCCGCCGAGGCGGTCCGTGGTGCGCTGCGGGACAAGCCGGCGGTGCTCGTGGTCGACGCCACGGAGACGGTCGGCGACCTGGCGGCGCGCGCCGAGCTGGCGCAGGCCCTGGCCGGGGCGCAGCGCGACGGCGTCGCGGTGCTGCTCGGCTCGACCGGCGTGGCGGCGACCGACCTGGCGCCGGCCGGCACGCCGATGCTCGATGTCAGCCCAGGGCCGCGTGCCGGCTCACCCAGAACAGAACGTGACCAGCAGTCCGACGTGACCGAGCAGGAGGTGCGGGCATGAGCACCGCGACAAGATGGCTGCGGCCCGAGCCCTTCCGCAACCCGTGGCGTGCCGTGGCCGTGGCTCTTCTCCCGCTGATGATCCTCGGGCTGCTCATCTCGGCCCTGTGGAACCCGCAGGAGCGCCTCGACACCGTCAAGGCGGCGATCGTGAACCTCGACGAGCCGGTCGAGGTCCAGGGCCAGACCGTCCCGCTCGGGCGCCAGCTCGCCGCGGGCCTCGTGAGCGGCGGCGAGACCGCCGACGCCGAGGCCGGTCAGGCTGCGGCGGTCCCCGCCTCCGACGCGAGCTACGACTGGGAGATCACCGACGAGTCGGCCGCGGCCGACGGCCTGGCCGACGGCACCTACGCGGCCGTCGTGACGATCCCGGAGGACTTCTCGGCCGCGGCGACGTCCTTCAGCGGCGACGACCCGGCCGAGGCACGCCAGGCCACCATCGACGTCGCGACGCCGACCAACGGCCGCGTGCTCGACGACGCTCTCGCGCAGGTCGTGGCACAGACCGCGACCAGCGTGCTCGGCAGCACGCTCACCGAGACCTACGTGGACAACGTGCTCGTCGGCTTCTCCACGCTGTCGGAGGAGCTGGGCAAGGCCGCTGACGGCGCCGGGCAGCTCGCCGACGGTGCCAACGAGGCGGGCGAGGGCGCACAGCAGCTCGCGGACGGCGCGGGCGAGCTCGCGAACGGTGCGACCGAGGCCGGCGCGGGAGCGCAGGAGCTGGCGGCCGGAGCCCACCAGACCGCCGACGGCGTGTCCGGGGTGCAGGCCGGCGTGTCCAGCCTGTCCGGCGGGGCGGGCCAGTGGGCGGCGGGCGCCGACCAGTGGGCAGCGGGTGCCGACCAGGCGGCATCGGGTGTGAACCAGCTCGCGGCTGGCGCGGGGCAGTCGGCTGCGGGGGCGCGAGATCTGGCGTCTGGGGCGGACGACCTTGCGACCGGTGCGGAAGGCGTTGCCTCAGGCGCGCAGAACCTCGCGGGCGGACTTGCCGAGACGTCCGCCAAGCTGCAGGGAACTGGCGGTGTGCCGGGACCGGCCGCAGCTGCTACCAAGCTCGCGGACGGAGCTACGGGCGTGTCCGGCGGTGTGACCAAACTGGTGACGGAGCTGAAAGCGACCTGCGATGAGCTCGGCATCGTGGCGCCCCCCGACATGTGCGGCCCCGAGCAGATCGCCGAGCTGGAGGCGTTGCAGGCCGGCGCCGAGCAGGTTGCGGCCGGCGCCACAGGCCTCGCTGGCACCCCAGGCAAGGAGCCGACCGGCCTGTACGAGCTGACCGCTGGAATCTCCGGTCTCTCCCAAGGGGCTCAGGAGCTCTCCGGCTACGCCACCCAGGTCTCTGGTGGCGTCACCCAGCTCGCCGGCGGCACCCACCAGCTCGCCGACGGCCTCGGCGAGCTCCAGACCGGCGCGGACCAGGCCGCGGTCGGTGTCTCCCAGCTCTCGGGCGGCGCACGTGAGCTCTCGGGCGCTGCCGGCGGCATCGCCACCGGTGCAAACCAGCTCGCCTCCGGCGCGGGTCAGCTCGCGGCCGGCACCAGCCAGCTCGCCACCGGCGTGGACGGCCTGGCGTCCGGCGTCACCGAGCTGGGCACCGGCACCTCCCAGCTCGCCACCGGCGTCGGCGGGCTCGCGGACGGCGTCGGTGAGCTGGCCGGCGGTGCCCAGGACCTGTCGAGCGGCCTGGACCAGGCCACCGAGGAGATCCCGGCGTACACGGAACAAGAGCGGAAGTCGCTCGCGTCCGTGGTGGCCGACCCGGTCGCCACCGACGGTGAGGTCACCGACCTCGACACGGGGGCCACCGGCCCGATGTTCGCGGTCCTGGCGCTCTGGCTCGGTGCGCTCGCCCTGATGATCGTGTTCCCGCCGGTGCCGCTGCACGCCCGGGGCTCGACGCGCGGCGCGCTGCGGCTCACGCTGGAGACGTTTGCGGTCCCCGCGGCGATCGGTGTGGTCACGGGCCTGGCGACCGGCGCCGTCCTGGCGGGTATCGAGGGGCTCGACGTCGGCGGCTGGGCCGCGACGATGGGCTTCGGTGCGCTCGTCTCGGTCGCCTTCGTCGCGGCCAACCAGGCGCTGGCGGCCGCGCTCGGCCACGTCGGGCGAGGAGTGAGCCTGCTGATCGCGGTGCTCGTCATCGCCACCGGTGTGGTGTCGACGGTGCCGGCCGTCCTCGAGGGGATCACGTCGTTCCTGCCGGTCGGGCCCGCCACGGTCGGACTGGGCCGGCTCGTCGAGCCCGGCACCGGGAGCCTCGGGATGGCCATCACCTCGGTCGTGCTGTGGGCCCTCGCGGGCCTGGTGGTGAGCACCCTCGTGGTCGCGAGCCGGCGTACGGCCCGGATCGGCGACCTCCGCACGGCCTGACGCCCCTGCGGCACGACGAAGCCCCGGCTGCCGTCCTCCTGATCAGGAGGACGGCAGCCGGGGCTTCATCGTTCGGCAAGGGCTGCGCCTGAGCTCAGCGGTCGCCCGCACGGCGCAGGCGCTCCGCGGTGTCGGGCCACGGGACGTGGGTCGGCTCCAGCGGGACCAGCGCCTTGGACAGGAACGCGTCGCGCAGCACGATGCCCTGGGGCGAGAGCTCGCTGATCGTGAGCTCGGTGCCCTCGCCGTCGAGCAGCCAGTGCTCGGCGAGCTCGTGCAGCCCACGGCCGAGCACGAGCTCCTCGCCCGCGTGGTAGTCCTGCACACCGCCGACGGCATGACCGAGCCGGTTGCGGGGGATCACATCGGAGTAGTCGTCCGTCACGGGTTCGAGGTAGCCCACGGTCTCGCCGTCCTCCCGCGTGACGGCGAGCCAGGTGTCGACAGGTGCGATCTCTGGCGTCGTCATGCTCTGACCCTACGGTCCGGGCCGGCTCGGGCCTGCTGGATTTTCGGGCCGGCGCACGGCCCGGGCCGGTGGTGGCCGCGCCGGCGTCCGGCACGGGCCGGGCTCGCCCACGTCGGCCAGCGGTACCGGCCTCAGCCCAGGTCGGCCTTCCGGATCAGCCCGTGCACCCCGACGGTCCGGTCGACGACCTGCGAGACGGCGAAGTCGCCCGCCGCCGACAGGTAGGCGTACGCGACCGCCCGGTCCAGCCCGTGGTCGTGCTGGAGGAAGTCGAGCGCGTTGACCACGGCGCGCCGCATGGCGACGTCCAGGTCGCTGAGCTGACCGCCCACGGAGCCGTCCGGGTCGGACAGGCCGATGGGGATCCAGGCGTCCGCCGTCTCCCCGAACGGGTAGGAGTAGGCGACCGACGGAGCGTCCCCCGAGCCGGGCTTGCAGACCGTGAGCCGGAACGTGCCGCGCAGCGAGCCCTCCATGGCGGTGAGCGCCACCTCGCCGTCGCCCATGGCCATGTGCGGGTCACCCACGTAGAACAGTGCACCCTCGGCGCTGACCGGCAGGTAGAACGTGGACCCGGCGCCCAGGTGCCGGATGTCGATGTTGCCGCCGCCGAGCGTCGGCGGGATCGAGTTGGCCTCCGGGGCGGTCAGGTCCGTCGAGCCCGCGAACGCGACGCCCATCATCCCGAAGAAGGCCCGCAGCGGGAACCGCACCCGGCCCGCGCCCGAGCCCATCACGGCGTGGTCTCCGCGCACCCCGGCGAACACGGACACGTTGCCGTACTCGGTGGGGATGCCGGACCCCCGCCCGTCGGTGCCGACGGGCGGCATCACCTCGTCGAGGCTGATCCCGGCGGGCGCGCCCGCTGCCGTGACGCCCAGCGCGCCCTTGCCGTGCCGGGACGAGACCACGCCGTAGGGCACCCGCGGGGTGGCTGCGAGCGTCTCGATCTTGAGCACGTCACCGGGCTCGGCGCCCTCGACGAAGACGGGGCCGGTCACCACGTGCGGACCGTCGACGTCGAAGTTGCGCACCGTCCGGGAGTACCCGGCGGCGATGGCCACGGCGTCGTCGAGCACGTCGCGGCGTCGTACGCCGTGCTCCGCGAAGTACGCCACGGGATCGCGGCCCTGGTCCTCCAGGATGCCCTCGTGCGAGACGGAGTCGATGGTGATCGTCTGGCCGGACCGCACCCGCGCTACGCCCCGGGCGTGCACGGAGGGGACGTAGCCCCACAGCACGTCGTCGACGTCCGAACCCAGGTAGACGTCGCCGGGGATCCGGCCACGGCCCGGTTGCAGCACGCCGGAGTACCGTCCGGCCCCGCCAGCGCCCCGGCTCGTCCCGGATGCGGCCGAGGCCGCCGCCGCGGGCCCCGCCGCCAGCGCGGACCCGGCCCCGACGCCGAGCGCCGCCTGCAGGAACCGTCGCCGGCCGAGGGCGGAGACCAGGGTCTCGGCGGCCGTACGTCCGTCTCGGTGTCCGCCATGAGTCACAGGACCACGCTCCTTCGAGATCGCGCGCGGCCCGGCACCGCGCCAGACCGACGCTAGGGAGCGGAGATTTCGCCCGGATGTGCGGGTCGTTACGACAGCGACCATGCGGCTGCTGCCAGGGCGTGCCCGGACGTGGCAGCAACCGCATGGTCGACGCGCCCGTCGCCCCAGGCCTCGCCCGCCGCCCTCCGGGGCCCCTGGTCCGCCGCCGGCGGCCCTGCCCTCCGTAGGTCGCCCGGTCCTCCGCCTGCGGCCCCCTCCGGAGGCGATCAGTCGAAGTAGTGCTCCACGTCCACCGGTCCGCCCTCCTCGGCGAACTCCTCGTGGACGGCGGCGCGCAGCCCGGCGTCGTACAGGTAGTCCAGGGCGGTCGCCGCGAGACCGGCGGCACTGTCGACGGCGGCCGTCACCGCCGCAGGGGTCGCGGCCGCGGCGGCGAACTCCGCGGTGTGCAGCGCGATGTCCGGGTCCGCGACCTGCACGAGCGGGTGGATGCCCGGCACCCGGAACGACACGTTGCCGAAGTCGGTGGACGCCGCCAGCGTCTCCGACAGCACCCCCGCCGGCAGCGGGTCGCGTCCCAGACGACGCTGCGCCGCGACCCAGCGGTCGGTGAGCACCCGGTTGGTCCGGACGGGGAGGCTCGGGTGGGCGCCGTCGTCCCAGGTGATCTCGACGTCCGTGCCGGTCATGAGGGCCGCGCCCCGCGCGATGTCGTCGAGGCGCCGGGACAGGTCGCGCAGGGTGTCCGGGTACTTGGAGCGCGCGTACAGGTGCACGACGGCGCGTTCCGTGATGATGCTCGGCCGCGTGCCGCCCTCCGCGATCGTGGCGTGCACGCGGTCCACCGGGGGCATCTGCTGGCGCAGCAGGCCGATGCCCTGGTACGCCAGGGTCGCCGCGTCCAGGGCGTTGCGCCCCATGTACGGCTGGGCGGACGCGTGCGCGGGACGGCCCGTGAACGTCCAGGTCAGCAGGCGGCGCCCGAGCCACACCTGGTCCGCGACGTCGAGCCCGTAGGGGTGCACCATGATCGCGGCGTCGACGCCCTCGAGCGCCCCGTTGCGGGCCAGCACCTCCTTGCCCGAGTGCCCCTCCTCGGCGGGCGTCCCCAGGAGGACGATCCGCCCGGCGGGTGCGCCGCCGGACGCCATGGCCTCGCGCGCGGCGAGGAAGGCACCGACGCCGGACGCGGCGATCACGTTGTGGCCGCACGCGTGGCCGATGCCGGGCAGCGCGTCGTACTCCGCGCAGATCGCGATCGTCGGCCCGGCCGGATCGCCGGCCTCGGCGCGGAACGCGGTGTCCACCCCGTACGCGCCCAGCTCGGCCTCGACGCCGTGCCGTGCGAGGACCTCGACCAGGGTCGCCGCGCTGCGGTGCTCCTCGAACGCCGGCTCGGGGTGCTCGTGCAGGCGGTGCACGATCTCCGCGAGCTCCGGCGCCAACCGGGCGGCGGCCCGCTCGGCGGCGGCGACCAGCGCGACCGGGGCGCCGGCCCCGGACCCGGCCGTCCCCGTCGGCCCGGCGGCGTCCTCACCCGTGGACGGGCCGGTCAGCGCCTCCCGCCGCACTGCGGTCTCGGCGACCAGATGGTCGAGATAGGCGGTGCTGGGCGGGGTAGGGCGGTTCATGCGGTCCATCGTATGGAAGCCGTAACACGACCGGAAAATTCACCCCTTAGATTACGGCCCGACGTCGCTCGATCACCGCCCGGCCGAGGGAGACCGCATGAGCACCGCAGCACCACCCGTTCGCCCGTCCCGCGCCGACCGGTTCCTGGGCGCCGTCGAGCGCGTCGGCAACCGGCTGCCCGAGCCGTTCACCCTCTTCCTGATCCTGTTCCTCGCCGTCGCGCTCGTGTCGACGTTCATGGCGCTCGCCGACGTGACGGTGCAGATCCCGGGCGCCGAGGAGGTCACCCGGATCCAGGGGCTGTTCACGCCCGAGGGGCTCACGTGGTTCACCCAGAACATCGGGGTGAACTACATCGGGTTCCCGCCGCTGGTCACGGTGCTGACGATCTGGCTCGCCGTGGGCGTGGCCGAGAAGACGGGTCTGCTCGCCGCGGGCATCCGCGCTGTCTTCGGCTCCGCGCCGCGCTGGGCGCTGCCGTATGCCGTGGGGTTCGTCGGCGTGATGGGCAGCGTGATGTCGGACAGCGCCTTCGTGGTCATCCCGCCGCTGGCGGCGCTGGTGTTCCAGGCCGCCGGCCGGCACCCGGTGGCGGGTCTGCTCGGCGGGTTCGCCGCGGCGGGCGCCGGATACTCCACGAACATCGCCGTGACCAGCCTCGACGCACTGTTCTCCGGGATCACCACGGCGGTGACGGAGATCCTGCCCAACCCGGGCGATCCCGTGAACCCGCTGTCGAACTGGTACTTCAACGTGGTCTCGGCCGTGCTGCTGTCCGTGCTCGCCGGGTTCCTCATCGACAAGGTGCTGGAGCCGCGCCTGGTCCGGCAGGACGTTCCGGTCGACCAGGTGCGACAGGCAGGCGCGGTGGTGCCCGGCGCCGGCCCGGCGGGCATCGACGAGCACGCCGGGGATGCCACCCTCTCGCGGGCCGAGCGGCGCGGACTGGCGTTCGCCGTCGGCTCCCTGCTGCTGGTGGCGGTCGTCCTGACGGTCGCCTTCGTGGTGCCGGGCTCGCCCTGGCGCAACGCCGACGGCGGGTTCCTCCCGGAGTCGCCGCTGCTCAGCTCGATCACGTTCGTCGTCTTCGTGCTGTTCCTGGTGCCCGGGATCGTCTACGGCGTGGTGACGCGGTCGGTGACCTCGATGAAGGACGTGCCGCGGCTGCTGGAGCAGTCCATCCGCGACATGGCGGGGTTCCTGGTGCTGGCGTTCGTGCTGGGCCAGTTCATCGCGGTCTTCAACTGGTCCGGCGTGGGCCAGTGGATCGCCGTCGCGGGCGCCGAGGGGCTCGAGTCGGCCGGGCTGACCGGCTACGGGGCGATCCTGGGCTTCCTCGTGCTCGCGTCGCTGCTGAACCTGTTCATCATCTCGGGCTCGTCGCTGTGGACCATCATGGCGGCGGTGTTCGTGCCGATGTTCGCGCTCATCGGGTACGAGCCCGGCTTCGTGCAGGCCGCGTTCCGCGTGGGCGACTCGGCGACCCAGATCATCACGCCGCTGAACCCCTACATGATCGTGCTGCTCACGTTCCTGCGGCGCTGGGAGCCGAAGGCGGGCCTGGGCACCGTGATGGCTCGGCTGCTGCCCTTCACGATCGCGTTCTGGCTGGTGTGGGCGGCGGTGCTGTCGGTGTTCTTCTTCCTCGACCTGCCGGTCGGCCCCGGGAACGGCATCTTCCTGGAGTGACCGGCGCCGCGGCGCACCGGGTGCGGTGCGCCGCGGCTGCCCCGATCAGTCGAGGTAGTCCTTCACGAGCTGCTCGGCCAGCCCGGTGTACGTGGCCGGGGTCAGGGCGGCGAGGCGCGCGGCGACGTCGTCGGGCAGGCCCAGGCCCGCCACGAACTCGCGCATGCGCGCGCCGTCCACCCGCTGCCCGCGTGTCAGGTCCTTGAGGCGCTCGTACGGGTTCTCCATGCCGGGCACACCTGCGACCGATGCGGCACGCATCGCCGACTGGACCGGTTCACCCAGCACCTCCCAGTTGGCGTCGAGGTCCTCGCGCAGCAGCGTCTCGTTGACGGCCAGGCGGTCCAGGCCGCGTGCCACGTTGTCGATGGCGAGCAGGCTGTGCCCGAACGCGGGGCCGATGTTCCGCTGCGTGGTCGAGTCGGTCAGGTCGCGCTGCAGGCGCGAGGTCACGAGCGTGGCCGAGAGCGTGTCCAGCAGCGAGCACGAGATCTCGAGGTTGGCCTCGGCGTTCTCGAACCGGATCGGGTTCACCTTGTGCGGCATCGTGGACGAGCCCGTGGCGCCCGCGACCGGGATCTGCGTGAAGAAGCCGAGCGAGATGTAGGTCCACACGTCGGTCGCGAGGTTGTGCAGGATCCGGTTGAACCGGGCGACGTCGGCGTAGACCTCGGCCTGCCAGTCGTGCGACTCGATCTGCGTGGTCAGCGGGTTCCAGTCCAGCCCGAGACCCTCGACGAACGCCTTGGAGACCGCGGGCCAGTCGGCCGACGGGACGGCGACCGTGTGCGCACCGTAGGTGCCCGTGGCGCCGTTCAGCTTGCCCAGGTACTCCGCGCCGTCCACGCGGCGCAGCTGACGACGCAGCCGGTGCGCCAGCACGGCGAGCTCCTTGCCCAGGGTGGACGGCGTCGCGGGCTGGCCGTGCGTGCGGGACAGCAGCGGCGCCGCGGCGTGCTCGCGCGCCATGCCCGCGAGCTGGTCGACGACGGCGGTCGCGGCCGGCAGCCACACCTCGCGCACCGCGCCCCGCACCATCAGCGCGTACGACAGGTTGTTGATGTCCTCGCTGGTGCAGGCGAAGTGCACCAGCTCGCTCGCGGCGGGCAGGCTCGTCTCGCCCAGCGCCTCGGGGGCGGCCGCGATGCGCCGCTTGATGAAGTACTCGACCGCCTTGACGTCGTGCACGGTCTCGCGCTCGATCTCGGCCAGCTCGGCGATCTCGGCCGCGCCGAACGTCGCGGGGATGGCGCGCAGGTACTCGATCTCCTGCGGCGTGAGCGTGGGTGCCCCCGGCACCACCGGCGCGGCGACGCCGTCCGCGCCGTTGCACAGCGTGATGAGCCACTCCACCTCGACGTGGATGCGCTCGCGGTTCAGCGCGGCCTCGCTCAGGTGGTCCACGAGCGGTGCGACGGCCTTGCGGTACCGGCCGTCCAGGGGGCCGAGCGCGATGGCGGGGCTCACGTCCGCGAGCGTGACGCGGGCGGCAGGGCTGGGCGTGGTGGTCTCTGGCACGTGCTCCATTCTCCCACGGGCGCGTCCTGCCCCCGGCTGGTTGTCCACAGGGCCTCCGGCCGGCGAGCAATGCGGACGACACGCACATTTCACCGGGGGTGACGCCGTGGAAACAGCGGAGGCGTCCACGCAACACGGCTGTCACAGGGGATCCAGAACGATGTCCAACTATGGATACAACGCAGGATCCGGTGCTGCAGGAGCCCGGGACGCAGCGAGGCCGCCGCACGACGGCACGCGTGCGGGTGTACGAGGCGCTCCGGGGTGAGCTCCTCTCCACGGCGGTGTCGCCGTTCGCCCGCTACACCGAGGAGAACGTCGCCGAGCGGTTCGGGGTCTCCCGCACCCCGGTCCGCGACGCGCTGGCGCGGCTGGAGGCCGACGGGCTCCTGGTCAAGCGGGACGGCGGCCTCTTCCGCTACACCCCGACCGTCACCGAGTTCACCGACCTCTACGAGCTGCGCGTGCTCCTGGAGACGTGCGGGCTGGACCGGGCCATCGACGACCCGACGATCCGCCACGACGCAGGCGCCATCGAGGCCGAGCTGACCGTGTGGCAGGAGCGCGCCGACTCCGGGATCCAGCCCGACGCCGGCTTCGTCACGGCCGACGAGCAGTTCCACACCGTGCTCCTGGGCGCCGCGGGCAACGCCGAGCTGGTCGGGGCGCTGCAGCGGGTCAACCGCCGCATCCGGCCGGTACGCATGCACGACTACCTCACCCAGGACCGGGTCGACGCGACGATCAGCGAGCACATCGCCATCGGTGAGCTGGTCCTGTCCGGCCGCCTGCGCGAGGCGCGCGACTCGCTGCGCACGCACGTGGGCCAGTCCCAGTCGATCGTCCGCGCGCGGGCGGCCCGGGCCATGCACCTCATGCAGCTCGCCCCCTGACCACGCGGCCGTGCCGTCCCGCCCGGCCCGGGAGCCCGCCCCGCCCCTCACCACGTCCCGCCCCCGACCAGGAGGAGACCCGCATGACCCGAACGAGCCCACCGGACGCGGTCCGGGCCGCCTACGCCCGGATCCGGTCCGCCGAGCCCGGCCACGTCTGGATCCACCTGCGTGCCGAGGAGGACGCCCTGGCGGACGCCGGGGACGTCGCGGCGCGCACGGCGGCCGGCGTGGACCTCCCGCTCGCGGGTCTCGTGTTCGCGGTCAAGGACAACATCGACGTGGCCGGCCTGCCGACCACGGCGGCACACCCGGAGTTCGCCTTCGTACCGGCCACGAGCGCCCCTGTCGTCGAGCGCCTGCGGGCCGCCGGTGCGGTGCTGGTGGGCAAGACCAACCTGGACCAGTTCGCGACCGGCCTGGTCGGCACCCGCAGCCCCTACGGTCCCGTCGCGAGCGCGGTCGACCCGGACCGGGTGGCAGGCGGCTCCAGCTCCGGCTCGGGTGCCGCGGTCGGGCTGGGCCTGGTCGACTTCGCGCTCGGCACGGACACCGCGGGGTCGGGGCGGGTGCCGGCCGCGTTCAACGGCGTCGTCGGGCTCAAGCCGACGGTCGGGCTCCTGCCCGCCGACGGCGTGGTCCCGGCCTGTCCCTCCTACGACACGGTGTCGGTCTTCGCCGCGGACGTGGCGCTCGCGGCCCGCGTGCTGACCGTCTGCCAGGCACCCACCACCGGCGACGTGCCAGACCCTCAGGACGCCGGGGCGACCCGGGCGCCGGACGCACGGGCCTGGCCCGCGGACGCGCCGCAGGGCGCGCCCGCGCACCCGGTCGTGGCGGTGCCGCGCGACGAGGACCTGGGCACGCTCTCCCCGGCCGTCCGCGCGGCCTTCGCCGCCGCCATCGGCCGGCTCGAGGGCACCGGTGCCACGGTGCGGCGCATCGACCTCACCCCGTTCCTCGCGGCCGGACGTCTGCTGTACGACGGCGGCCTCGTCGCCGAGCGCGCCTGGTCCTACGGCGAGTTCCTCGCGGGCCACCCCGAGCAGGCCGACCCGTCGGTCGCCGCCATCGCCACGGCGGCGAGCGGCGTCGAGGGCACGCGGGTGGTCGCCGACCAGCAGCGTCTCGCCGGGCTCACGCGGCAGGGCCGCAGGCTCCTGGACGGCACCGACGCGCTGCTCGTGCCCACCGCGCCGATCCACCCGACGTTCGCGCAGGTCGCCGCCGACCCGATCGGCGTGAACTCGACGGTGGGCACCTTCACGAACTTCGTGAACCTCATGGACCTGGCCGCCGTGGCCGTCCCCGCGGGCCAGGTCGACGGCGAGGGGCAGTTCGGCGTGACGTTCGTCGTCCCGGCGTTCCACGACCAGGTGGCCGCCGACCTCGCGGCGCGGTTCCTGGGCGAGGGGGAGGAGGCGCCCCTCCTCGGAGCCCCGGGGGTCGACGTCGCGGTCTTCGGGGCGCACCTGCGGGGCGAGCCCCTGAACGCCCAGCTCGACGCGCTCGGCGGACGGTACCTGCGCGACGTCGCCACGGCCCCGGCGTTCCGCATGCTGCTCGTGGAGGGGGCCGTCGACCGTCCCGCCGTCGTCCGCGGGGGCGAGGCCTCGGTGCCGGGCGAGCTGTGGCGGCTCTCGCCCGCGTCGCTCGCGCGTCTCCTGACCTCGATCGCCGCGCCCCTGGCCCTCGGCCCCGTCGAGCTGTCCGACGGGTCGACCGTCGTCGGCTTCACCGGGGCGCCGACAGGCACCGAACCCGACATCACCCACCTGGGCGGGTGGCGCGCCTACCGGACCGCTGCCGCCACGCCTGCCTGACCCCACATCGAACGAGGAGACCCTGATGACCCTGCTCAAGCCTGCCCTGGCCGCCGTCGGCGCCGCCGCACTCGCCCTCGGCCTCACCGCCTGCACCGGGGCCGCCGCCGACGGTGCCGACGACGGCACCGTGACGATCGGGACGCTGCGCGGTCAGCCGCACCTGTTCACGCCCTACTTCTACGACGACTTCGCCCCCGAGGGCGTCGAGTTCGAGATCGTCCTGTTCGACACCTCCTCGGACATCAAGAACGCGATCGTCTCCGGGTCGGTCGACTTCGGCGTCACCGGCGCCGCGTCGGTGATCACCGGCGTCTCGCAGCAGCAGGACGTGACCGTCGTCGCGTCGTCCGCCGACGGCGGCACCCGCATCGTCGCCTCGCCGGACATCGCGACCCCCGAGGACCTGGTGGGTGCCACGGTGGGCTACCCGATGGGCGCGACCCAGGAGATCCTGCTCAAGGAGACCCTCGCGTCCCTGGGCATCGACCCCGAGGAGGACGTCGAGCTCGTCAACCTGCCGTTCGCCGAGATGGCCGGTGCCTACTCGTCCGGTCAGATCGACGCGTTCATCTCGGCCGAGGTGGGGCCGTCGATCGCCATGCAGGAGGACGCGCACGAGCTGACGTCCCCGTACGAGACCGGGATCGGCCGCACGAACATCGTGCTCGCCACCACGGCCTCTCTGGCACAGGACGAGCCCGAGCTCGTGCAGGACGTGGTCGACACCCACGCCCAGGCCACCGAGCACCTGGCCACCCACCCGGACGAGTGGGCCGACCGCATGGTCGAGGAGTTCGCGGTGGACCGTGCCGTGGTCGCCACGGCGATCGAGAACACGTGGCCGCGCTGGGAGATCGACGCCGACTACGAGCAGACGCTCCGGGCGATGAACGACGAGATGGTCGCCTTCGACCAGGTCGCGGAGCCCGCCGACACCGAGGCGCTGACGGACACCACGTTCGTCGACGCCGTGGACACCCCGTGAGCGCCCGGACGCGCGGTCGCTCCGCCTGGAGCGCCTGGCTGCTCGCGCTGCCGGTGCCGGTCCTGAGCCTGCTCCTGTGGCACGTGGGCGTCCAGGGCGCGTGGGTGCTCCCGTTCGGCATCCAGATGACGTTCCTGCCCCTTCCGGCGGACGTCGGCCTGCGGCTGGTGGACCTCGCCGTCGGGGGTGTGTACGACGACTCGTTCAGCGGCACGCTGTGGACGCACCTGGGGGCGTCGGCCGCACGGGTGCTCCAGGGATTCCTGCTGGCGGTGGCCGTGGCGGTGCCGCTGGGCGTGCTCATGGGCCGGTCCCGGCTGGTGTTCCGGATGCTCGACCCGACCGTCAACCTCGTGCGGCCGGTCCCGGTCACGGCCTGGGCGCCGCTCACGCTGCTGATCATCGGCTTCGGCGACCGCTCGACGGTCTTCCTGGTGTTCCTGGCCGCGGTGTTCCCGATCCTGCTGAACACCATCAGCGGCGTGCGGCAGGTGTCCGGGCGGCTCCTGGAGGCGGCCGCGATGCTCGGCACCCCGCCGGCGCAGGCGCTGTACAAGGTGGTCATCCCCGCGGCGACGCCGAGCATCGTCGGCGGCATGCGGATCGCCATGGGTCTGGCCTGGGTGATCCTCGTGGTCGGCGAGACGGTGGGCATCGACACGGGACTCGGCGCCATGATCACGCAGGCCCGGGAGCAGTCCCGCACCGACCTGATCATCGTCGGCATGATCGTCATCGGCCTGGCCGGCTTCGTCGCGGACCGCCTGCTCGGGCTGGTCTTCCGCGTGGCGTTCGGCCGGCGTCCGATCCTCAAGTGATGGCTGGACCGAAGGAGGCAGGAGCATGGTGAAGATCGGTCGGATCCGGGAGAACCTCCCGGCGGACATCGTCATGAAGGGCCTCGGCAAGCAGTACCCGGGCGCCGCCGTCGCCGCCGTGGAGGGCGTGGACGTCACGGTCGCCGCGGGGGAGGTGCTGTGCATCGTGGGGGCGTCGGGCTGCGGCAAGTCGACGGTGCTGCGCATGGTGGCGGGCTTCGAGGAGGTCACCTCCGGCACGCTGACGGTCGCGACGGAGCCGGTCGCCGGCCCCGGTCCCGACCGCGGCGTCGTGTTCCAGGACTACGGCCTGTTCCCCTGGCTCACCGTCGCCGAGAACATCGCCTACGGTCCCCGGCAGGCGCGGCTGCAGCGTCCGCTCGTCGCGGAGCGCACCGAGCAGGCGCTGGAGGCCGTGGGCCTGACCCGGGTGGCGGGCTCGTTCCCCCATCAGCTCTCCGGCGGCATGCAGCAGCGCGTGGCGATCGCCCGCGTGCTGGCCAACAAGCCGTCGGTGCTGCTGATGGACGAGCCCTTCGGTGCCCTCGACGCCCTCACGCGCGTGGAGATGCAGCACGAGCTGCAGCGCATCCAGCGTGCGGCCGGCATCACGGTGCTGTTCGTGACGCACAGCATCGAGGAGGCCGTGTACCTCGGCGACCGCGTGCTGGTCATGGCGGGCGGGACGGCGCACGGCGTGCCCGGTCACGTGCGCGAGATCGTGGACGTGGACCTGCCGGCGGACCGCGACGCGTCGTCGCCGGAGTTCAACGCGATCGAGCGGCACGTGGACGGGCTGGTCCACGCGGGGCACGCCGTGCGTCTGTGACAGGTGCGTCACGGCCTCTCGGGACAGCACACTGCGGGCGCGAGGGTGACCACAGGTGGCCTCCACGGTCGTTCGTGCACAGGAGCCTGCCACCGCCGGGTGCCCGGACCTCGTCCCGGCCTACGGTCTCCAGGACCTGACCGACAGGTCTGACCGACAGGCCTGACCGACAGGACCGGACGGAGTGGAGCCGATGAGCAGAGGCGGCACGTGCGTACCCGACGTGGACGGGACAGCACGACGGACGGGCCGCGCCGCGTGCTGACGGGAGGGGCGCCCGCGGCGCTCGCGGAGGTGGTGGCCCTGGTGGAGCGGTCGGCCGCGGAGCTGGGCGCGGCCGGCCACGTCGAGTGGCGGGCGCGGGCGGCCGACCTGTACCGCGCGGCGGTGGCCGAGGAGGCCCGGGCCCTCGCCCGGGACCGCACGCTGCTGGACGAGACGGTGCGGGCCGCGGCCCAGGTGGCGGTGCCGGGCGTGCAGGCGGTGCCGGGGGAGCCCTACGGCGGGTGGGCGCGGTGAGCCTGGCGCCGGAGGACACCGTGGCCGTGTACGGAGGCACGAGCCTGTCCTCGGCCGAGACGGACTCCGTGCGCGGGGCCGCGGCACGGCTGGCGCGCGTCGCCGAGGACCTGAGGGCCGCGTCGGTGCGCTGCCTGGGTGTCAGCGGGGACCTCGCGCTGCCGGGTGTCGGTGGGGCTGGCGACACCGGGGCAGGCGCCGGCGGGATCGGTGCGTCGGGCCCGGCATCGCTGGCGCGCGACGTCGCCCGCTGCCTCGCGGAGCGTGCCCGGGCCTGCGACCTCCTGGCCTGGCGGCTGCTGCGCGTGGCCGGCCTGTACGAGGAGGCCGAGTCGACGGCCGAGCGGCTGGTCGGCGGGCTCGTGACCGCGGGCACCTTCGGCACGGGGGCGGCGCTCGGCAGCCTGGGGTGGCTGGGCCTGGCAGGGGTGGGTGCGCTGGGAGCGGCGGAGGCCGCCGGCCGGCTGGGCGGCGCCGGGGCGACGGGCGGCGCGCTGACGCCCGTGGCCGGAGCGGTCGCCGGTGCCGCGACCCGCGGGCTGGCCCCGTGGTCGGACGAGGTGGTCGCCGGGCTGGGCGGCGGCGTCGCGTTCGCGCAGCCGGGGCCGGCCGGGGGCCGGCCGGGGGTTGCCGGCGGGGCCGGCGTCCTCGCGCACGTGGCCCGCGAGGTACCCCTCCTGGGCGACGACGACGCCGGGGTCCGGCTCACGCGGCTCGGCGCGGAGGACTTCGCGTCCGGCGCCGTGCCCGCCTGGTCCGCCACCGGCGCGCGCTCCGTCCGTGAGGCACTGGCCCGGGTCGACGACCTCTACCCGGGCCCGGGTGGCGCGCCCCCGGCGACGATCGCGGTCCAGAGGGTGACCGGGCAGGACGGCGCGGTGTCCTGGACGGTGCTGGTGCCCGGCACCCAGTCGGCCCTCCCGGCGGGGCACCCCTGGGACGGGCGGACCGACGTCGAGCTCATGGCCGGGCAGCCCGACGGTGCGACGGCGGCGATCGAGCGCGCACTCGCGGACTCCGGCGTCGGGCCCGACGAGCCCGTCACCCTCGTGGGCCACAGCCTGGGCGGGATCGCCGCGGCGGCGCTGGTGTCCCGGGCGGGTTTCACGGCGCGCTACCGCGTGGGTGGCCTGGTCACCGCCGGTTCCCCGACCGGGCTGATCCCGGCGCCGCCCGGTGTCCCGGTGCTGCACCTGGAGACCCCGGAGGAGCTGGTCTCGAACACCGACGGCCGGTCCGGTGCGGAGAACCCTCGCACCCGCGACCGGGTCACCGTGGTCCGGTCGCTCCAGGACTCGGCCGACCCGGGCGACCGCGCGGCGTCGGGCAGTCTGCCGGCGGCGCACTCGGTCGCCACGCACGTCCGCACGCTGGACCTCGCCCTCGCGACGGGCGACCCGCGGGTGGCCGAGGTGACCGGCCGGATCGGACCACGGCTGGCCGGGGAGAGCGTGACCACCTCGTACTACCGGGTCGAACGGGCCGGCCCGTGACCGGCCCGTCCGGCCGCGGGTTCAGTCCGAGACCCGGTTGGGCAGCAGGGCCAGCAGGATCGTCTGCACCACCGAGATCACGAGCGCGGCCAGCACGTACCACCAGAAGCCGCCCGTCACCTCGAGCCCCCAGTTGGGCTGGTCCGAGAACCAGGACTGGTTCGTGATGAGAGTGGTGATCCACAGCATGAGGGTGTTGACCAGCACGGACACGAGGCCGAGCGTCAGGATGTAGAGGGGGAGCGAGATGAGCTGGACGATCGGCTTCACGACCATGTGGACCAGGCCGTAGACGACGGCCACCACCACCAGGGCGAGGATCGTGCCCAGGGTCGTGCCGTCGCTCACGACGTCCATGTGCGAACCGAGGATCAGAGCCGACAGCCCGATCGCGAGTGCGGTGATGAGGATGCGCGCCACGAGCTTCATCCGGCCATCGTGGCATGCTGACCCCCGTGGAAGAAGCATCCGTACCGCTCCGGGCCGCCGTGTCGGCCCTGCCCGCCTACGTTCCCGGCGCCCGCGTCGCCACCGGGTCGCAGGCCTGGAAGCTCTCGTCGAACGAGAACCCCTATCCGCCGCTCCCGTCCGTGCTGGAGGCGATAGCGCGCGGCGCGGCCGAGGTGAACCGGTACCCGGACATGTACGCCGGCGAGCTCGTCGAGGTGCTCGCGGCGCACACCGGCGTGGCGGCCGAGAACGTGGTGGTCGGCAACGGTTCGGTGGCCGTGCTCTCGCACGTGCTCCAGGCCGTCGTCGAGCACGGGGACGAGGTCGTCTTCCCGTGGCGGTCCTTCGAGGCGTACCCGATCGCGGTGGCGGTCGCGGGCGGCAAGGCCGTGACCGTCCCGGTCCAGGAGCGCACGGGCCGCCTCGACCTGCCTGCGATGGCGGCCGCCGTCACGTCCGCCACCCGCGTGGTGCTGGTCTGCACGCCCAACAACCCCACCGGTCCCGCGGTGCACGCGGACGAGCTGGAGACGTTCCTCGCGGCGGTGCCGCGGAACGTGCTCGTGGTCGTGGACGAGGCCTACCTGGAGTTCGTGCGTGACCCCGAGGTGCCCGACGGCGTCGACGTGCTGCGCCGGCACCCGAACGTCGTGCTGCTGCGCACCCTGTCCAAGGCGTACGGGCTGGCGGGTCTCCGCGTCGGCTACGCGGTCGCCGAACCCCGGCTGGCCGCGGGTATCCGGTCGGTGTCCACGCCGTTCGGCGTCTCGCACCTGGCGCAGGTCGCCGCGCTCGCGTCGCTGGCGCCCGCCGCGCAGAGCGAGCTGCTGGAGCGGGTCGACGCGCTGGTCACCGAGCGCACGCGCGTCACCGACGCCCTGCGCGACCAGGGCTGGGACCTGCCCGGGACGCAGGCCAACTTCGTCTGGTTCGGGCTGGGCGAGCAGACCGTCCAGCGCGCCGCCGAGGCGACCGCCGGCGGCGTCCTGGTCCGTCCGTTCGCGGGTGACGGGCTCCGCGTGACCATCGGCGAGGTCGCGGCGAACGACGCGTTCCTGCGGATCGCGGCGGGCTGGCGCTGACCTGACACTGACCTGACGCCGGGGCCGGCCCGGGCACGTTCAGCCGATGAGCGCGTCCGCCAGCACGCCGTCCCGTGCGGTCCAGGCCGGGGCCGCACCCACGAGCGAGTCGAGCCGTTCGATCCGGCGGGCGGCCATGTCGTCGGCCGGCGTCAGCACCACGATGCGCTCACCGCGGTCCCGGTCGAGCCACAGGCTCTGGAACACGACGTCGACCCGGCCCACCCGGGAGGACCGGTAGCGGCGGAGCTGGCCCGGCCGGTCGCCGCGCACCTCGTGCTCGCCCCAGTAGCGCACGAACTCGGGCGAGCGCTCGCGCAGGCCGCCGAGCAGCCCCTCCCATCGCGGGTGGTGCCGGAACTCGGCCTCGCGGGCACGCAGCCGCCCGGCGAGGTCGCGGAGCACCACCTCGGGCTCCACGAGGCTGTCACGCCAGTCGTCGTGCGTGAACAGCAGCCACGCGCAGTTCCGGTCGGCGGGGTCCACGGCGTCGAGGTCGCCGAACAGGAACCGGTAGGTGCGGTTGGCGGCGACCAGGTCGTAGGCGGCGGTCTGGATCGCCGCCGGGTACGGGAGCAGCCGTTCCAGGAGCAGGACGTGCTCGGGCAGCACCCGCATCAGCGGGTTGGGCACGCCGGCGTCGGTGTCGGCCGCCCGCCCGGCGAGGATCATCAGGTGCCGCCGCTCCTCGGGCCGCAGCCGCAGTGCCCGGGCCACGGCGTCGAGCACCTGGTCGGACGGGTTGGGCGCGCGCCCCTGCTCGAGCCACGTGTACCAGGTGACGCCGACGCCGGCGATCTGCGCCACCTCCTCGCGGCGGAGCCCGGGTGTCCGCCGGCGGCCGGACTGCGGCAGCCCGACATCGGCCGGGGTGACGCGACCGCGGCGCTCCCGGAGGAAGGCACCGAGCGCCTTGTGGTCGGGGTCGGTGGTGGTCACCGAACCAGTGTCACCCCGCGGCGGCCGCACAACCAGGTGGCGCCGGTACCCGTATGAACAGGCTCCTGGTACCAGGATGACCGACGGCGCATGGTCGGAGCATGACGCCATCCCTCCCCACGGCCGTCGACTCCCGCGTGCGCCCGGCCGTCGCCGCACCGGCGGACGGTGCGACATCGCCCGCCCCGGACACCACCCGCGCCCTGACCGGCGGCGGGCTGGCCGTGCTGCTGCTCGGCTTCGTCCCCGTCAACTTCACGTTCGGTGCCGTGAACCTGCTGGTCCCGGCCATCGCCGCGGACCTGGCGGTCAGCCCGGCCGGCGGCGCGCTCGTGCTGTCGGCCTACACGACCACGTTCGCCGCCGGCCTGGTCGTCGCCGGCCGGCTGGGCGACCGGTACGGCCGGCGGCGGCTCTTCGCCGTCGGTCTCGCCTGCTTCGGCGTGCTGGCGGTGCTCACCGCACTGGCCCAGGGCCTGACGGACCTCGTGGTGCTGCGCGCCGCCCTCGGCCTGGCCGCCGGGCTCTTCACACCGCAGGTGCTGTCGACCATCCAGGCGACGGCGCCCGACGCGCTCCGGTCCCGGGGGATCATCCTGTTCACGGCGGCCGGGGCGGTGGCGACCATCGTGGGGCAGGTGGCCGCCGGAGCTCTCGTGGTCGCCCTGCCCGCGCACCTCGGCTGGCGCGCCGTCCAGATCGTCACGGCGATCATCGCGCTCGGCGCCCTGCTCGGCCTGCGGGCGGTGCCCGAGTCCCGGTCCGAGGCGCCCCTCGCGCTCGACCTGCCGGGCGCCGCGCTGCTCGGCGGTGGCCTGGTGGCGCTGGTCGTGCCGCTCACGACCGGCCCCGGCGCGGGCTGGCCCGCCTGGGCGGTCGGCCTGCTGGTGGTCGCTGCCGTGACGCTCACCCTGTTCGCGCTCACCCAGCGCCGCGCCGAACGCCGCGGCCTGCTGCCCGTGGTCCCGCCGCGCGTGCTGCGCGTGCCGGTGGTCCGGATCGGACTGCTGATGACGATGCTCTTCTTCGTCACCTACGGCGCGTTCCTGTACGAGATCTCGGAGTACTCGCAGACGGTGTGGGGCGCCGACGGCTGGGGCGCCGCCGTGCTCCTGCTCGCGTTCGGCGGGGCGTTCGTGGTCACGGCGCTCGCCCTGCCCCGGATCCTGCGGCGGGTCGGGCCGCGGATCATGGTGTACGCCGCCTCGGGGCAGGCCGTGGTGCTGTTCGGCATCGCTCTGGTGGTGGGGCGCGACGGCGGCGGGACCGCCCCGGTGGTGCTGCAGCCGCTGCTGGTCGCGCTGGGTGCGGCCCAGGCGATGATGTACGGCCCCGCGCTGCAGACCGTGCTCTCCCGCACGCCGACCTGGGCGGCCGGTGTCGCGGGCGGACTGCTCACCACGCTGCAGCAGCTGGGCCTGGGCCTGGGCGTGGCGCTCCTGGGCGGGCTCTTCCACGCGGTGGCGGGTGCGGCGGACGGCACGCCGCTGGCAGCAGCCACGGGACCGGGCTCGGGGCTCACCGTCGGCCTGGTCACGGCGGTGACCGCGCAGGCGGCCTGCGCCGTCGTCTTCGCGCTGCTGGCCTCCCGGGTGGTGCGCCACACGACTGCGTGAGACATCGCAACCGGCAGCGTGGTCGGCAGCGTGGTCGGTAAGAGGTCAGGTGATCGGCACCCCGGGGTGCCGATCACCTGACCTCTTACCGACCACTCGCCCTGGGAGGGCCAGCCCCGCGCGAGACTCCGGTCAGGGCGCCGAGACTGCGTCGCGGGTGTTGGCGGAACCCGACAAACGCGTCGGCGAGAGATTGGGCGGGATCGCGGCAGACCAACCTACGGAGCCGTAGCCTACGCTTGCGTAGGCTACGAGAGCGTAGGTTGCGGATCGGCCATATTTCCGGCTGGACCCGTGCCAGGATGGAAAGGTCCCCGGAACGGGCCGGGCGTCTCCGCAACTGCGGGCGCTCGCGTCCGCAGTCGAAGGAGGAAAGCGTGACTACGACCAACGGCTCCAACGAGGCGATCCCGACGTTGCAGCTACTCGACCCCGAAGGGCACCGCGTCACGACACGCGGCACCAAGGGGTACCGCGACCGCGCAGCGGACCTGACCGCGGAAGACCTCCGTGGCATGTACCGCGACATGGTCCTGACCCGCCGCTTCGACGAAGAGGCGACGTCGCTCCAGCGCCAGGGCGAGCTGGCCCTGTACGCACCCTCTCGTGGCCAGGAGGCCGCGCAGGTCGGCAGCGCCTACGCCCTGCGGCCGCAGGACTACGTGTTCCCGTCGTACCGGGAGCACGGCGTGCTGCAGGTCCGCGGCGTGGACACCGTCGACCGGCTGCGGTTCTTCCGCGGGTCCGACCACGGCGGCTGGGACCCGAACGAGCACAACGCGAACGTCTACACCGTGGTCATCGGCGCGCACACCCTGCACGCCACCGGCTACGCCATGGGCGTCCAGCGCGACGGCACCCCGCTCGACAAGCACGACGGCACCGCCGTGGTCACCTACTTCGGCGACGGCGCCACCTCGCAGGGCGACGTCAACGAGGCCATGGTGTACGCCGCGGTCAACCAGGCGCCCGTCGTGTTCTTCCTGCAGAACAACCAGTGGGCGATCTCCGAGCCGACCACCCGGCAGACGCGGACCCCGCTCTACCGCCGCGGCGAGGGCTTCGGCATGCCGAGCCTGCGGGTCGACGGCAACGACGTGCTCGCCGTCTACGCCGCGACGCAGGAGGCGCTGGAGCGGGCCCGCGCGGGCGAGGGCCCCAGCTTCATCGAGGCGTTCACCTACCGCATGGGCGCCCACACGACGTCGGACGACCCGACGCGCTACCGCACCACCGACCAGGAGGAGGTGTGGCGCCGGCGCGACCCGATCGACCGCCTCGTCGCGCTCCTCCGGGCCGAGGGCGAGCTCGACGACGAGTTCGTGGTCGAGGTCCAGACGGCCGCCGACGAGCTCGGCGTCCGCCTGCGCTCCGGCGTCCGGGCCCTGGACGGCGGTGCGCCCGTCTCGACCTTCGACGACGTCTACGCCACCCCGCACGGCATCGTCGCCTCCGAGCGGGCCTGGTACGAGGCATACGAGGCCGGCGACCCGCCGGCCGAGCAGTACGCGATCGCGGAGACGGCCCAGGGAGGCGCACGATGACAACCATGGCGGAACGTACGCACACCACGTCCGGTGCGTCCGGCACGAAGACCCTGACGCTCGGCAAGGCGGTCAACGAAGGTCTGCGCGCCGCGATGCGGCACGACGACAAGGTCATGCTCATGGGTGAGGACATCGGCCCGCTGGGCGGTGTCTTCCGGGTGACCGACGGCCTGCAGGCGGAGTTCGGCGAGCAGCGGGTCGTGGACACGCCGCTGGCGGAGTCCGGCATCGTCGGCACCGCCATCGGCCTGGCCATGCGCGGCTACCGGCCGGTCTGCGAGATCCAGTTCGACGGGTTCGTCTTCCCGGCGTTCAACCAGATCACCACCCAGCTCGCCAAGATCCACAACCGCACGCGCGGAGCGATCGACATGCCCGTCGTCATCCGCATCCCGTACGGCGGCGGCATCGGCGCCGTCGAGCACCACAGCGAGAGCCCGGAGGCGCTGTTCGCGCACACGGCGGGCCTGCGCGTGGTCTCCCCGAGCAGCCCGCAGGACGCCTACACGATGATCCAGGAGGCGATCGCCTCCCCGGACCCGGTGATCTTCTTCGAGCCCAAGGGCCGTTACTGGGCCAAGGGTGAGGTCGACCTCGACGTCACGGTGGGCTCGGCCACGCTGAACGCGGCCCAGGTGGTCCGGTCCGGCACCGACGTGACGCTCGTGGCCTACGGGCCGTCCGTCGAGACGGCGCTGAAGACCGCGGCCGCGCTCGCGGAGGAGGGCCGCTCGGCCGAGGTGGTCGACCTGCGCGCCATCTCGCCGCTCGACACCGGGGCCGTCGTGGCCAGCGTCCGCAAGACGGGGCGCTGCGTCGTGATCCACGAGGCCCCCGTGTTCTTCGGTGCCGGCGCCGAGATCGCGGCCCGCGTCACCGAGGAGTGCTTCTACGCCCTGGAGGCGCCGGTGCTCCGCGTGGGCGGCTTCCACACCCCGTATCCCGTGGCGAAGCACGAGCACGAGTACCTGCCGAGCGTGGACCGTGTGCTGGACGCCGTCGACCGTGCCTTCGCGCACTGAGCCAGGAGTGAACCGAGAGTGAGCTCGAAGAACCAGAGGTTCCCGCTCCCCGACGTCGGCGAGGGCCTCACCGAGGCGGAGATCGTCGAGTGGCGCGTCGCCGTCGGCGACTCCGTCGAGGTGAACCAGACGATCGTCGAGATCGAGACGGCGAAGTCGCTCGTCGACCTGCCGTCGCCGTGGACCGGGACCGTGGCCGCCCTGCTCGTCGAGGCGGGCACCACGGTCGACGTCGGCACCCCGATCATCGAGATCGCGGTGCCCGACGCCGGCGGTGCGCCCGCAGGTGCGTCGCCCGAGGGCGCCGCGGTGCCGGCCGAGGGCGCGCAGGACGAGGGTTCCGGGTCGGTGCTCGTCGGGTACGGCACGGCCGAGGCGAAGGCGACCGGTCGGCGTCGCCGCCACCAGGTGGCCTCCGCCCCGGCAGCCCCGGCCCCGGTCGCCGTCGCACCGGCGCCGGTGCCCCCCGCGCCGGTGACCCCCGCCCCGGCGGCCCCCGCACCTGCGGCACCGCCCGTCGCACCCGCACCGCCCAGGGCGGCCACCCCGCCGTCCGACAACGGGGTGACCACGGCCGCCCGTGCGCGCGTGCTGGCCAAGCCGCCCGTCCGCAAGCTCGCCAAGGACCTCGGGGTCGACCTGGCGGGCGTCCACGCGACGGGTCCCGGCGGCATCGTGACGCGTGAGGACGTGGTGGCCCACGCCGAGCGCTCCACGGTGACGACCCTGACGCACTACCCGGACGACGAGCCCTGGCTCGCCTCCGGCGTGGTCTCGCCGGACGGGCGCCAGACGCGCGTGCCGGTCCGCTCGGTGCGCAAGCGCACCGCGGAGGCCATGGTCGCCAGCGCGTTCACCGCACCGCACGTCACGGTCCTGCACACGGTCGACGTCACGAAGACGATGAAGCTCGTGGCGGCGCTCAGGGAGGACCGCGACTTCACGGACGTCAAGGTCACGCCGCTGCTGGTGGCGGCCAAGGCGGTGCTGCTCGCCGTCAAGCGCCACCCGCAGATCAACGCCTCCTGGGACGACGCGGCCCAGGAGATCGTCTACAAGCACTACGTGAACCTGGGCATCGCCGCGGCCACGCCCCGGGGTCTCGTGGTGCCGAACATCAAGGACGCGCACACGCTCGACCTGCTCGGCATCGCGAAGGCGCTGGCCGGGCTGACGGCGACCGCACGAGCGGGGCGCACCTCGGTCACCGACATGTCCGACGGCACCATCACCATCACCAACCTGGGCGTCTTCGGCATCGACACCGGCACGCCCATCCTCAACCCGGGGGAGTCGGGGATACTCGCCTTCGGCGCGATCCGCCAGCAGCCCTGGGTGCACAAGGGCAAGGTCAAGCCGCGCTGGGTGACGACGCTCAGCTTCAGCTTCGACCACCGGCTGGCCGACGGCGAGCTCGGCGCCCGGTTCCTGTCCGACGTCGCGCGCGTGCTGGAGGACCCGGCCCGCGGCCTCGTCTGGGGCTGATCCACCGGACGACCGCACACGTCAGGCCCTCAGGTCACCGACCTGAGGGCCTGACGTGTCGTGCGACCGGGGCCGTGCGCCCCCGGATCCGTCTGGGAGATCCCGGTGCGAAGGGCGCGCGGTCCCGGCAGCTCACGGCGACTGGACTCGATCGCCGTGCCCCGGGCAAGGTCCGGTGCCCGGTGGCGGTCCGCCACCCGGGCCGCGTGGCGTCATGCCACGCGCATACCGCCGATCGACCGCGGCCGGCCGCGCCGGCGCTTGCGGCTGCGCACGGTGCCGTCGACGACGATCTCGCCGCCCCAGACGCCCCAGGGCTCGCGGCGGGCGAGAGCGCCCGCGAGGCACTGCGCCTTCAGCGGGCACTCGGCGCAGGCGCGCTTGGCCGCCTCCAGGTCCGCCGGATGCTCCGCGAACCAGAGCTCGGGCTGTTCCGAGCACGGCACGGAGTCGTCGGTCTCGGTGATGATGTTCGCGAGGTCCACACTGGTCACAACGCAGAAGAGGGCTAAAGGGTTGGGTTTGGTGCATAATCCGGCCGAACTTTTCCTGAACTTCGTCGAAATGCCCGGTTCGGGCCTGCTCACGCCGTGGTCAACCGGACACCCGCGGACGGTCAGAACCGCGCCGTGGCACGCCTAGGCTGGACCGCGTGACCCCGACCGACGCCCGGAACAGGACCAGCAGAACCGCACGGACGAGCACCGCGAGCGGCCCGGCCAGCCCGTCCTGGCTCGCCGTCGCCCTGCCGGCGGCGGCCCTCGTGGCGCTCGCGGCCCTCGTCGCGGCCGGCGCCTTCTCCGGCGCCTTCACGGCGTTCACGAACTTCACCGACCCGGGCGCGCTCGTGCGCTGGGGGGCACCCGTCGCGACGGTGGTCACCGAGCTCGCGCTGGCCGTGACCGTGGGCGCGCTCGCGCTGGCGGCCTTCGTGCTGCCGCGCGGTCCGCTCGTGGACCGCGCGCTCGGCGTGGCCGGCGTGGCCGCGGGCCTGTGGACGCTCGCCGCCCTGGTCCAGCTCGTCCTGCGCTTCTCGTGGTCCACCTACCTGCCGCTGGACGCCGGCGGGTTCGGTCCGGCGCTGATGGAGTACGTCTCGACCATCACCGTGGGCCGCACCTACCTGGGCATCGTCATCGTCGCCGCGCTGACGGCGGCCGTCGCCCTGCTGGTGCGCGGCCCGGTGGGGGCCCTGTGCACCCTGGCGCTGCCGGTGGTCGCGCTCGGCATGCAGTCCTCCACCGGGCACGCGGCCGGGGCCGCGAGCCACGACCTGGCCATCTCGGCCCTGTTCCTGCACCTCGGTGGCGCGGCCCTGTGGATCGGTGGCCTCGCGGCCGTCGCGCTCGTCGGCCTGCGGTACGCCGCGACGCCCGACGTGATCCGGCGCTACTCGGAGATCGCGTTCTGGTGCTTCGTCGCGGTCGCGGTCTCGGGGCTGGTCAGCGCCTGGATCCGCATCGGCTCCCTCGACGGGCTGGGCACCGACTACGGGATCCTCCTGGTGGTCAAGGTCGCGCTGCTGGTGGTCCTCGGCAGCCTGGGCTACCTGCACCGCAGCACCGTCGTCTCCCGGCTCTCCGCCGGCACCACCCGGAAGGCGGCGATCGGCCTGTTCTGGCGGCTCACCGCTGTCGAGGTCGGCGTGATGGGCGCGGTGTCCGGCGTGGCGGTCGCCCTCGGCTCCACGGCGCCGCCCGTGCCCGACGAGCCCATCACCGACCCCACCCCGGCCGAGCTCGTGACCGGTCACCCGCTGCCGCCCGAGCCCACGCTCGTGCGCTGGTTCACCGAGTTCCAGTGGGACGTCGTCCTCGCCTTCGCCTGCGCGGCCGCGCTGTTCGTCTACGTGCGGTGGACCCTGCGGCTGCGTCGCCGTGGCGACGCCTGGCCCGTGGGCCGCACCATCTCCTGGTGCCTCGGCATCCTGGTCCTGTTCTGGGCCACGAACGGCGGCGCCGCCACCTACGGGCACGTCCTGTTCAGCGCGCACATGGTGCAGCACATGATCCTCGCGATGGTGGTGCCGCTGTTCCTCGTGCTGGCCGCGCCGGTCACGCTGCTCGTCCGGGCGGTCCCGGCGCGCAAGGACGACTCGTGGGGTCCCCGCGAATGGGTGCTCGCGCTGGTGCACTCGCCCTGGGGCCGGTTCATGGCCAACCCGGTGGTGGCCGCCGTCCTGTTCGCGGGCGGCATGATCGTCTTCTACTTCACGCCCCTGTTCGAGCTCGCCCTGACCACCTACGCGGGCCACCTGTGGATGGTCGCCCACTTCACCCTCGTCGGCTACCTCTTCGCGAACGCCCTGATCGGCGTCGACCCCGGTCCCTCCCGTCCCGGGTACCCGCTGCGCCTGGTGCTCCTGTTCGCCACCATGGCGTTCCACGCGTTCTTCGGTGTCGCACTCACCTCGGGCACCGCGCTGCTGGTCCCCGACTGGTTCGGGCTCATGGGCCGGCCCTGGGGGCCGTCCGCCATCGTGGACCAGCAGAAGGGCGGCGCCGTCGCCTGGGGGATCGGGGAGCTGCCGACGCTGCTGCTCGCCGTCGGCGTGGCGATCTCCTGGACGCGGTCCGACGCCCGGGAGGCGCGGCGTACAGACCGCAAGGCGGAGCGGGACGGCGACGCCGAGCTGGAGGCGTACAACGCCATGCTGGCCGAGAAGGCGGAACAGGCCAGGCGCACGGAGCGCTGACCAAAATCAGGCCCACGACGGGCCGCGGGCGTGGTAGACGTGGGCGGTGAGCGAAACCGCGCAGACCCCGTTCCACGACCTCGACCACTACGTCGCCGTCCCGCGCCTGACCGGCCTCGCGGCCAGCCAGGACGGCACCCGCCTCGTCGCCACCGTCCAGACGCTCGACGGCGAGCGCACCGCCTACCGCACGGCCCTGTGGGAGGTGGACCCGACCGGTGCGGCCCCCGCCCGACGGCTCACCCGGTCCGCGAAGGGGGAGTCGTCCGCCGTCTTCACGCGGTCGGGCGACCTCCTGTTCACCTCCGCCCGGCCCGACCCCGACGGCAAGGACGGCGACGACCCGGTGCCCGCCCTCTGGCTCCTGCCCGCGCACGGGGGCGAGGCCCGCGTGGTCGCGACGGCGCCAGGTGGCGTGTCCGGGGCGCTCGCGGCCCGCAGCGCCGACGTCGTGAGCGTCGCCGCGAGCCTGCTGCCGTCCGCGAAGGACCTGACGCAGGACGCCGGGCTGCGCAAGGCCCGCAAAGACCAGAAGGTGTCGGCGATCCTGCACACGGGCTACCCGGTCCGGTTCTGGGACCACGACCTGGGGCCCGACCAGGACCGGCGTCTCGTGGGCGACCTCGCCGCGCTCACCGACGAGCCGGCGTCCCCGCTGCCGGCCGCGACGCCGTCGGGCACGGAGACGGCTGCCACGCCGTCGGGCACGGAGCCCGCCGACGGCCGGCACCTCGACCTGCGCGACCTCACGGGCCCCGGCCGCCACCTGGAGGAGCACGCGGCCGACCTGTCCGCGGACGGCACCACGCTCGTGCTGACCTGGGCGGTGCCGGACGCCGGAGCGGCCACCCGCAGCACGCTCGTCGCCGTGGACACCGCCACCGGCGACCGCCGGGTGCTGGTCGACGACCCGGACGCCGACGCGACGGCGCCCCGCGTCTCGCCCGACGGCGCCTGGGTCGCGTACGTGACCGAGTCGATCTCGACGCCGCACGAGGCCCCGGTGATCCGCCTGGCTCTGGTGCCGGCCGACGGCTCCGCCGAGCCCGTGGTCCTCGCCGACGACTGGGACCGCTGGCCCGGTCGGCCCACGTGGCTCCCGGACGGCAGCGGCCTGCTGGTCCAGGCGGACGACGACGGGCGCGGCCCGGTCTTCCTCCTCACGTTCACCGGCGCCCTGCCGGGCACCGACGTGGTGGTCGAGAAGGTGACCTCGGACGACGCCGTCTTCTCCGACCTGTCGGTGACGCCCGACGGGGCCGCCGTGCTCGCGCTGCGGTCCTCCTACGCGGCCCCGGCCGAACCGGTCCGGATCGACCTGGCGGGCTTCGTCGCCTCGGGCGCGCCGGGGGAGCGGACGCCGGTCGCGGCGACGCTGCTGCGCTCGCCCGTCCCGGCCCCGGCGCTGCCGGGCACCCTCACCGAGATCGAGACCACGGCCGAGGACGGCTCACGCGTGCGCGCCTGGCTCGCGCTGCCGCCCGACGCCGGCCCGGACGCCCCCGCACCCCTCCTGCTGTGGATCCACGGCGGCCCGCTCGGCTCCTGGAACGCGTGGAGCTGGCGCTGGAACCCGTGGCTGATGGTCGCCCAGGGTTACGCGGTCCTCCTGCCGGACCCCGCGCTGTCCACCGGGTACGGGCAGGAGTTCGTCCAGCGCGGCTGGGGTGCGTGGGGCAAGGCGCCGTTCACCGATCTCATGGCGATCACCGACGCCGCCGAGGCGCTGCCGGAGATCGACGGGACGCGCACCGCGGCGATGGGCGGCTCGTTCGGCGGCTACATGGCGAACTGGGTGGCGGGCCACACGGACCGCTTCCAGGCGGTCGTGACGCACGCGAGCCTGTGGGCGCTGGACCAGTTCGGCCCCACGACGGACGCGGGCTACTACTGGGCGCGCGAGATGACGCCGGAGATGGCGCTGGAGAACAGCCCGCACCTGTCGGTGGGGGAGATCCGCACGCCGATGCTCGTGATCCACGGCGACAAGGACTACCGCGTCCCGGTCGGTGAGGGGCTGCGGCTCTGGTTCGAGCTGCTGACCAGGTCGGGGCTGCCCGCCTCGGACGACGGCGAGACGGAGCACCGGTTCCTGTACTTCCCGGACGAGAACCACTGGGTGCTCACGCCGCAGAACGCCAAGGTCTGGTACCAGGTGGTCTCGGCCTTCCTGGCCGAGCGGGTGCTGGGCGAGACGCCGGAGCTGCCCGCGACCCTGGGCTGACACGCGTCCGCCGGGGCGGGACGTTCGCGTCCCACCCCGGCGGAGGTCGCGCTCAGCCTGCCTTGACGGCGCCGACGACGCGGACGCGCACGGCCACGTCGTCGATCTCCTCGGGGACCTTGTCCACCAGGCGAGGGTCTGTCACGTTGACCTGGAGCACCCAGCTCCCGCCGGGGCCGGTCACCTGCTCCACGGAGACCTCCTCGGTGAGCACCTCCACCGGCGACGTGCCGGGTTCCGCGTGCTTGCGCGCACGGTGCTCGCGAAGTGGCTGGTCGAGGGACGTCGTGAACTCAGGGGCGACGCCGACGCCGATGACACCGTCCAGTCCGGTCACTTTTTCCCGCAATGCGGCTTTTGCGGACCGAGCCTCGTCGAGTGTTGCCATCCCGATCACCTCCTGGTCATCCATTGTGTCCCCCGTGTCTACCCCCTTCCAGCGGGCCGGGGCGTGTCCTGGACCACGTCGCCGACCGCCACGCGGCACCGCAGGTCAGCGGGGTGACGGCGCCTGACACGCCGTGCGGACACGCCCACGAGGTTCCCCGTCTCCCGCGACACGCCCGGGCGGGGGAAACGCTGGTGCGCGCACCGGACGTCACCCGAACGGGTGCGTCGCCTCCCGCGCCAGCTCGATCCCCAGGATCTCCAGCACCTGGTCGATCGGGTTCGCGTAGGTGAGGCCCTTCCCGCTGCGCCCGCCGGACTCGGAACCGGCGAACAGGAGGCCGAGCGCCACGCCGTCCTCCCGGTACACGAGCGCCCCGGAGTCACCGCCCCGGGAGAACGGGCCGTCGTCCAGGCTCTCGATCTCGATCTGGTCGTCGAAGCTCAGCGCGCCGAGGTCCTCGTACCCCACGATGACGTCGTCCAGCTCGATGGCCGTGACCCGGCCTCGCGTGATCGCCGTCGTGCGGCCGACCTTGCCGACGATCTCACCGCCGAGGGCACGGGCCGTCTTCACCACCCGGCCCACGGGGTAGTCGAAGTCGACGGGGACCCGGTCCAGGCGCGCGATCGCGGCGTCCGTCGCGGCCGGTTCGAGCGCGTCCAGGTCCACCACCTGCGTGAGCTCCCCGATCCGGTCGCCGGGCGCCAGCCCGCCGTCGGCGGGCCCGGGCTGGAGCACGACGTCGCCCGGGCGGGCCTCGGGGGACCCGGCCAGCACGTGGTAGTTCGACAGGGCGTACAGCGCGCCGTCGCTGCCGGGTGTCGTGCGCGTGACGAAGGCGCCGAGGGTGCCCGCCGTGACGGCGACGTGGCCGATGGAGACGCCGGGCCGGATCGGCCGCCGGCGGTCGGTGTCGCCGGACGCCAGCGACGTCGGTGCGGGCGGGCGCGGGCCCAGCTCGCTGACGGGGCGGATGCGGCCGGTGCGCCGGACGTCGGCGTCGGGCCCGATCTCCGCCGTGACCTTGCGCACGATCGAACGGGCGCGGGGGACCCCGAGCCGGTAGCGGACCGCGATGCCGAAACCGCCCTCGCCCTGCGGCACCAGCCCGAGCGCGAGGGTGGGCGCCCGCACGACGTCGGCCGCCTCCGACACCCGTTCTCCGGTCGTGTGCCCCTCCAGGGACCGCGGTGTCGCCACGACCCCGTGGCGCTCGGCGAGCTCCCGGGCGAACGCTGCGAGCTGCTCCTTCATCTTCCTGGCCTGGTCGCGGTCCATGCCCTGATCCTCTCCTCACCCACCGACACGACACGGCACACCCCTACCGACACGCCGGTCTGTCCCACAAAGTCATCCGAAAGACGGATATCACCCTGCCAGGTTTGCGCGGTACGTTCCTCTGCTACACCCAACCATGGCCGGGTGAAAGCCAGGAAGACCTGGGATGTCACAAACATCTCCAGGCTGCCTCCTGAATCGATGGCGGCGTCCGACCTGGGCGCCGGTGATCACGGAACGGCGAGAATGATCGGGACGATGGACGAGACGCGGAGCACGCGGGTGACCCGTGCGGACGTGCGTGAGGCTCTCATGTGGGCCCTCGAGCGGGACCGTGACGCCCTGCTCGCGCACCGGGCGGCCGTGCACTCCAGCAAGAGCGACCTGACCCGTCGCCGCGCCGACAAGGCGCTGGTCGAGCAGTGGCGTGCCCGCAAGCCGGACACGGAGCAGGACACCGCGACGCGCGAGTGACAATGGGCCGGTGAGCACAGGAGTCCAGAACCTTCCCCGTGTCCGCGCCTCCGAGCTCGTCGGGCGCGGCTGGCTGAACACCGGCGGGCAGGAGGTCACCCTCGCCGACCTGCGCGGCAAGGTCGTCGTCCTCGACTTCTGGACGTTCTGCTGCATCAACTGCCTGCACGTCCTGGACGAGCTGCGCGAGGTCGAGGAGCAGCACCGCGACGAGCTCGTGATCGTCGGGGTGCACTCGCCCAAGTTCGAGCACGAGGCCGACCCCGACGCGCTCGCGGCCGCCGTCGAACGGTACGAGGTGCGCCACCCCGTGCTCGACGACCCTGAGCTGGTCACCTGGGGCGCGTACACCGCGCGGGCGTGGCCCACGCTCGTGGTCATCGACCCCGAGGGCTACATCGTGGCGCAGATGGCGGGGGAGGGGCACGGCTCCGCGATCGCCGCGCTCGTGTCCGACCTGATCGCCGAGCACGCCGTGAAGGGCACCCTGCACCGCGGCTCGGGGCCCTACGTGCCGCCCGCCCCCGCCTCCGGCACGCTGCGGTTCCCGGCCAAGGCCCTCGCGCTGCCGAACGGGAACCTCCTGGTCGCGGACGCCGGGCACCACTCCCTTGCGGAGCTCGCGCCCGACGGCGAGACCCTGGTCCGCCGCATCGGCTCGGGCGAGCGCGGGCTGGTGGACGGCGCGCCCGGCGAGGCGCGGTTCTCCGAGCCGAACGGGCTGTGCCTGGTGCCCTCCGACCTGACGGCGAGTCTCGGGTACGACGTCGTGGTCGCCGACACGGTCAACCACGCCCTGCGCGGCGTGCGGCTCTCGGACGGCGTGGTCACGACGCTGGCCGGCACCGGCGAGCAGTTCATGGTGGGCGGCCAGGAGAACGTGACGGGCACGGTCGGTGCGTTCGAGCCCGGCGAGTCGTACGACGCGCTGAGCGTGCGGCTCTCCTCGCCGTGGGACGTCGAGTGGTCCGCCGAGCTCGGCGCCTTCGTCGTGGCGATGGCCGGGAACCACACGCTGTGGGACTTCCACCCCGGCCCGCACCTGCCCGTGGTCTCGCTGCTCGCGGGCACCATGAACGAGGGTCTGGAGGACGGCCCGGGCGAGGGCGCCTGGTTCGCCCAGCCCTCCGGCCTGGCCGCGGCGGCCGATGGCGCGCTCTGGCTCGTCGACGCCGAGACCTCGGCGCTGCGCCGCCTCGTGCCGGTGGACGAGACCGACGTGACCGTCGAGACGGTTGTCGGGCAGGGGCTGTTCGACTTCGGGCACCGCGACGGCGTCGCCGGTCAGGCGCTGCTGCAGCACCCGCTGGGCGTCGCCGTGCTGCCGGACGGCAGCGTCGTCGTCGCCGACACGTACAACGGCGCGGTGCGCCGGTACGACCCGGCCTCCGGCGAGGTGACCACCCTGGCCCAGGACCTCGCGGAACCGTCCGACGTGCTCGTCGAGGTGGCGGACGACGCCGTGCACCTGCTCGTGGTCGAGTCCGCCGCGCACCGGCTCACGCGGGTGGCGCTCCCGGCCACCCTCGCGGGCGAGGTGCTCGACGGCGGCGCGCACAAGGTCGCCCGGCCCGCCACGGACGTGGGCTCCGGCGCGCTGCGCCTCGACGTGCCGTTCGCACCGGCGCCCGGCCAGAAGCTCGACGACCGTTGGGGACCGTCGACGACGCTCCAGGTCAGTGCCACCCCGCCGGAGCTGCTGCTGTCGGGTGCGGGGACCGGGACCGACCTGTTCCGCGACCTGGTGATCAACCCGGAGGTGGCCGAGGGCGTGCTGCACGTGACCGCGAAGGCGGCGTCGTGCGACGAGGTGCCGCTGCTGCCGAACGGCGAGCCGGACCCCGACGTGTTCCCGGCCTGCCACCTGGCGCAGCAGGACTGGGGCGTGCCGGTCCGCGTGGTGCCGGACGGCGAGGCAGGCCTCACGCTGCCGCTGCGCGGCTGACGTGTCAGACGCACAGGTCCCTCTGGTGACCTGTGCGTCTGACGCCTTCGCGAGAGTCCGACAGGTCAGCCCGCCAGCACCGCCGGCAGCTCGGTCAGCGAGTCGATGACGGTGGTGCGGGCCGCCTCGGGACGGCGCGCGTGCAGGTACCCCCACGGACCGCGGCGCAGCAGCACCGGCCGCATCCCGGCGTCGGCGGCGGGGAGCACGTCGTTGTCCAGCCGGTCGCCCACGTACGCGATCTCCTCGGGCGCGACGCCCGAGAGCTGCGCCACGCGGGCGAAGAACTCCGGCTCCGGCTTCTGCGTACCCCACTCGTCCGAGGTGCGGATCGCGCTCACCGGCAGGTCCATCGCCTCCAGCGCGGCGCGCGCCTCGGGTGGCTGGTTCCCCGCGACGACGACGTCGAACCCAGCCTCGCGCAGCGCACCCAGGGCCGGCCGCACGTCGGGGTAGAGATCGTCGGCGTCGAACCCGTTGCGCAGGCCGTCGGGGTCGTCCACGGCCCAGCGGGCGATCTCCGCCTCGACGTCCACGCCGGGCCGCACGAGCTCGAACGCCTCCCGGTGGGACAGGTCGAGGGCCGCACAGCCGCCGAGCACACCCAGGAACGTCAGCGGAGGAACACCGAGCCGCTCGGCCCACCGGAGCCAGATCCGGGACTCGTCGACCAGCGTCTCCCCGACGTCGAACACCACCGTGCGCACCATGGCCCCGACCCTATGCCTCCAGATTCGGTCCATTGCACCGCAGGAACGGCGGGTTCGGTCGCCTGCCTCGAGATCGGTCCATCACCGGACCGATCTCGAGGCAAGCGACCGAACAGCATCCGTTCTTGACCGAACAGCATCCGTTCTTGACGGGATCCGACCGAGCCTGGACGGCACAAGACCCGCGCGCCGCGTCAGGGGAGGCTGAGCAGCCCGTCACCGACCTGCACCCGGTCGCCCGGCCGGGCCAGCTCGACCAGGTCCCCGGGCCTCAGGTCCAGCGCGACGACCGGCACCAGGGGTGAGCGACCGCCGTCGGCGACCGCGGCGGGGCTCCAGAGCACGAGCTCCTGACCCGCCTCGACGGCGTCGCCCTCGGCGACCAGCAGCGTGAACCCTTCGCCCCGGAGCTGGACCGTGTCGATGCCGAGGTGCACCAGCACACCCCGCCCGGTGGCGAGAGCCGGTGCGCCGGGCGAGCTCGCGGCTCCGTCGGGAGCGCCCGGCGTCGACGGCGCCAGCAGGACGAACGCGTGCGGGTGCAGCTTCACCACGACGCCGGCGCACGGCGCGACCACACGGCCCCCGGTCTCCGGGTCGGGGTCGACGGCCAGCCCCGGGCCGACGATGCTCTCGGCGAAGACCGGGTCGGGCACGTCGCGCATCGCCACCACGCGTCCCGCCACGGGCGATCCGACCAACAGGGCCTCGGCCATGACGTCATCTTGTCAGACCGACTGCCGTGCCACGGGGTGGGACGACCCGTCCGGGTGCCACCGCCCGCAGCGGGCAGGGGGCGCCGCCCCGGGGTCTCGCCCCCTGAGGCGCTCGCGTGTAACGTTCCCAGCGCACTCGACGACGAGCCGGTGGGGAGCGTACGGATGACGAGCGAGAGGCTCACGGGGGTCCCGGCGAGCCCGGGGCGGGCGGCCGGGATCGTGGTGCGGATGCCGGCCCGGGTCCCCGAACCACGGACGAGCCGCCTGACCGGGGACGCCGACGCCGCCGTCCGCGCCGTCGAGGAGGCCGCGGCCCAGGTGGAGGCCGACCTGGCCGAGCGGGCGCGGCGCGCGTCGGGCACTGCCGCCGACGTGCTCGCGGTGACGGCCGCGATGGCCGCCGACCCGACGCTCGCCGCCGGTGCCGCACGGCGGGTCCGCGAGGACCGGCTCACCCCCGAGCGCGCGGTGTGGGACGCCGCGGGCTCGGTGGCTTCCCAGCTCGAGTCGCTCGGCCCGCCCATGTCGGAGCGCGCCCGGGACGTCCGGGACGTCCGGGACCGGATCGTCGCCGCCCTCACGGGTGCCGCCCCGCCCGGCGTACCGGATCCGGGGCATCCGTTCGTGCTGGTCGCGAGCGACCTCGCCCCGGCAGACACGGCGATGCTCGACCCGGCCGTGGTCGTCGCCGTCGTCACGGCCCGCGGCGGGCCGACGTCGCACATGGCGATCCTGGCGCGGGCCCTCGGCATCCCGGCGGTCGTCGCGCTGCCCGAGGCGAACGACCTCGTCGACGGCGAGGAGCTCGTGGTGGACGGCACGGGCGGCACCGTCCTGCGCTCGCCCACCCCGGCGGACGTGGAACGGGCCCGGCGGCGGGTCGTCGCCGCCACCTTCGACGGCCGCGGCGCGACGCGCGACGGGTTCGAGGTGGAGCTCGTGGCGAACGTCGCCGACCCGGCGGCAGCCGAGGCCGCGGCTGCGGCGGGCGCACGCGGGGTGGGCCTGTTCCGCACCGAGTTCTGTTTTCTCGGCCGGGGCGAGGAGCCCAGCGTGGAGGAGCAGGTGACCGCCTACCGGGCGGTACTGTCCCACTTCCCGGGACGCCGGGTGGTGGTCCGCACGCTCGACGCCGGCGCCGACAAGCCCCTGCGGTTCCTCACGCCGGACCACGAGGACAACCCCGCGCTGGGCGTGCGCGGGCTGCGGACCGCCGTCGCGCACCCGGACGTGCTCGACCGCCAGCTCGACGCGATCGCCCGGGCCGCCGCGGCCGAGACGGCGGAGGTGTGGGTGATGGCTCCGATGGTCGCGACCGTCGACGAGGCCCGTGACTTCGCGGCCGCGTGCGCCGCGCACGGCCTGGACCACCCCGGGGTGATGATCGAGACGCCCGCGGCCGCGCTCCAGGCACGGCACGTGCTGGCCGAGGTCAGGTTCGCGAGCCTCGGCACCAACGACCTCACGCAGTACACGATGGCCGCCGACCGCGACCTGGCCGGTGTGGCAGCCCTGTCCACCCCCTGGCAGCCCGCCGTGCTGGAGCTCGTCCGGGTGGCGTGCGAAGGTGGTGCGGTGCATGGTGCTCCGGTGGGCGTGTGCGGGGAGGCGGCGGCCGACCCGCTCCTCGCGCCCGTCCTGGTGGGTCTCGGGGTCACCTCGCTGTCCATGACGCCGCGTGCGCTGGCCGAGGTCGCAGACACCCTGGCACGCGTGTCCCGCGACGAGTGCGCGGAGCTGGCACGCGTGGTCCTCGGGTGTCCGACGGCGCAGGCCGCACGCGACGTGGCACGGGAAAGACTTCTTCCCTGAACGTCATCTGAACCCACCAGTCACATCCCAGTCACGTCGGCGCTCTAAGGTGGCCCGCATGCCCGAACCGATCCGGACCGATCCGCAGGAACCCGCAGCACCCGACGTGCGGGTGACGCTGTCGACGGCGTCGGTCTTCCCCCGCCGTGTGCCGCTCGCGTTCGAGTCGGCGGCCGAGCTCGGTTACGACGGCGTCGAGGTCATGGTCTGGTCCGAGGAGGTCACCCAGAACCCCCGGTCCCTGGCGAAGCTGTCCGCCGACACCGGCGTGCCGGTGCGGTCGGTGCACGCGCCGACCCTGCTGGTGAGCCAGCGGGTCTGGGGCCGGTCCCCGGTCGCGAAGCTGGAGCGGACGGCGGACATGGCCCTCGAGCTCGGCGCGGGCACCGTGGTGGTGCACCCGCCGTTCCGCTGGCAGTACAAGTACGCGCGGCAGTTCCAGGACCAGGTGCGCTCGCTGAGCGAGGCCACGGGCGTGACCATCGCCGTCGAGAACATGTACCCGTGGCGCGGCGGACGGCGCGAGTTCCAGGCCTACCTGCCCGGCTGGGACCCGGCGGAGCACGACTACGACGCCGTGACCCTCGACCTGTCGCACGCGAGCGTGGCGCAGCAGGACGCCCTGGTGCTGCTGCACACGTTCGGCGACCGCCTGCGCCACGTGCACCTGGCGGACGGCAACCACGGCGCGCGCGACGAGCACCTGGTGCCCGGGCGCGGCAGCATGCAGGCCGAGAAGGTGCTCCAGGAGCTCGTCGCCCGGCGCTGGAGCGGTGACGTCTGCGTGGAGATCTCGACGCGCGCGGCCCGTACCGCCGCCGAGCGGCACGACGACCTGGCGGCCTCCCTCCAGTTCGCGCGGGCCTACCTGTCCCCGGCCCCGCACGAGTTCCACACGCCGCCGGGCGCGCACCACCGGCCGCACGACGCCTGGTGAGTGTGATCCTGGTCTCGAACGGTTTCGATCGGCCCCGTCGGCGGGTCTAGACTGGACCCCGTCGAGAAACGGCAGCGGCGATCCGCCGCACGGACCAGGGAGGTGGCGCGCATGACCCGTAGCGAGCCTCCGAGTAGTCCGAACCGCAGCTGAGCTGACGGTTCCCCACCCGCGTGCCCGCGGGTTCTCGCGCACCGGTGCGCTCCGCCCCTTCGTCCAGGGGCGTGAGATCCACCGGTCGGTCGGCCGTCCCTGCTGCGGTGTCCGTTCGCAGTCCTTTCCCTGCGCTCGACCCCAGGAGTTTCCCCATGGCTACCTTCCTGCCCTCCCGTCCCGCTCGTCCGGTCCGGCCGCTGCTCGGTGCCCTGCGCCAGCGGCGCGCCGGCGGCCCCGCGCCCGAGGCCGCCCCGCGCCCCGTCGCCGCCCCCGAACCCCGCTCGTCCGTGGTCGCCGCCGCCATCTACGACGACGGCGTGCGCACCGCCGGCTACGACAACCTCGCCGAGACCTTCAGCGCGCTGCGCTCGCGGCCGGGCGGCATGGCCTGGATCGGGCTGGAGCGGCCGGAGGAGGCCGAGCTGACGTCCCTCGCCCGCGAGTTCGACCTGCACCCCCTCGCGATCGAGGACGCGATCCAGGCGCACCAGCGCCCGAAGATCGAGCGGTACGGCGACACGCTGTTCGTGGTGCTGCGCGCCGCCCGTTACCTGGACGCCGCGGAGGAGGTCGAGTTCGGCGAGCTCCACGTCTTCGTCGGCCCCGACTTCGTCGTCACCGTGCGGCACGGTGCCTCGCCCGACCTGGCCGCGGTCCGCACCCGGCTGGAGGCCGACCGCGAGATGCTCGCCCGTGGTCCGGAGGCCGTGCTGTACGCGATCCTCGACAGCGTCGTGGACGGGTACGCGCCCGTCGTCGCCGGTCTGGACCACGACATCGACGAGATCGAGTCCGACGTCTGGGGCGGTGCCCCGGACGTCTCCCGGCGCATCTACGAGCTGTCCCGCGAGGTCATCGACTTCCAGCGCGCAGTTCGCCCCGAGCAGGCACTGTGCGCCTCGCTCGCCAAGGGCGCCGACAAGTACGGCGTGGACCCGGAGCTGCAGGCCTATCTGCGCGACGTCGCCGACCACCTCACCGAGGCGGCCGACCGCATCGAGGTGTTCCGCGCCGCGCTGCGGGACATCCTGACGGTGGCCGCCACCCTCGTCGCGCAGCGGCAGAACGAGGAGATGAAGCACCTGTCGGAGGTCAGCATCCGGCAGGGCGAGGAGGTCAAGAAGATCTCCGGCTGGGCGGCGATCCTCTTCGCCCCGACCCTCGTCGGCACGGTCTACGGCATGAACTTCGAGGTCATGCCGGAGCTCGACTGGGCCTACGGCTACCCGGCCGCCCTGGTCGCGATGCTCGCCGTGAGCGTGGGGCTCTTCGGCGTCTTCCGGTTCAAGCGCTGGATCTGAGCCCGGTGGCGGCCCCGCATCAGGCGGGGTCGCCGGGCTCCGGGTCGAGGGTCTCGGGGTCGGGCAGCGACGCGATGTACCGGTGCCCCACGAGGGCGACCACCAGGCCGGCGACGGCGCCGACGAGCAGCGGGGTGCTGTAGCCGGTCCGGGCCAGGAGCCCGCCGGCCAGCGACCCCAGCGGCATCGCGCCCCACAGCGCGGTGCGCCACGTCCCGTGCACCCGGCCGAGCAGGTGGTTCGGCACCGCTGCCTGCCGCAGCGACATGACGAGCACGTTCCAGGTGGTCGTGCAGCCGAACGACACGAAGATCGCGACGGCCCCCACCCACACCAGCGGGAACGCACCGGCGAGGAACCAGGCACCGAGCCCGGCGGCGTTCACGGCCGCCATGACGGGCCCCGTCCCGAAGCGCGTCTTGAGCCGGTTCGTGACGGCCGCCGCCGTCAGGGACCCCACGGCTCCCGCCAGCATGAAGGTGCCGTACCAGGCCTCCGGCACGTCGAGCCGTTCCAGCACGAACAGCACCAGCGTGGACGTGATCGCGGCGTGGCAGATGCCGATCAGCACGCTGACGATCCACAGCGGGCGCAGCATCGGGCTGGACCAGATGAAGTGGAAGCCGGCGGCGAGCTCGGCGCGGTGTCGTGCCGCGCGGGCGGCCTCCGGCGTGGGACCCGGTTCGGCAGGCCGTCGGCCGGAACGCCGCGCGGCGACGCCCGACGCGACGGCGGGCAGGGTGAGGGCCAGCCCGCCCGCGACGGCGTAGGCCCCCGCGTTCAGGCCGAGCGCCCACAACGCCGAGAAGGCCAGCAGCCAGGACGTCAGCGGCTGGGACAGGAACTGCTGCACCACGATCTCCGTGGCCTCGATGCGGGAGTTCGCCCGCGGCAGGTCGCCCCTGCCGACGATCGACGGGACCACGGCGCGGATGGCACCGTCGTACACCGTCTCCAGCGCGCCGTACAGGAGCACCACCAGCAGGAGCCACCAGATCGTGAGCGTGCCCGTCAGGTGCAGGGCGAGCAGGCCGCCGGCCACGAGCGCCCGGACGCCGCCGGCCAGGGAGAGGGCGACGCGCCGGTCGACGCGGTCCACGAGCACGCCCGCGGGGATCGCGAACAGCAACCAGGGGAGCAGCGCGGCGACCGCGACGAGCGACACGAGCAGCGGGTCGTCCGTGAGCTGCGCGGCGAGCAGCGGTGCCGCCACCCGGGCGATGCCGTCGCCCAGGCTGGAGCTCAGGTTGGCGGCGACCACGCGGCCGAACGCGCGCCCGAGCGGCGCGGAACCAGGGCTCACGGCGGCGGAAGACACGCGCCCGAGGCTACCGTCTCGGCGGCGAGGTCCTTCAGGCCCGGTCCCGGTCCAGGTCCAGGTCCAGGTCCGGGCCCGGGCCGCGGCTCAGGCCGGCACCGGGTCCGGCACGCGGGCGCCCACCGCGCGCAGCACGAACGCCTCTGCCGCGCGGATGGTGCGCTCGCGGGCGACGGGTTCGTCGGGGATGAGGCGACCGGACAGGCACGCGTTGACGAGGTGCACGGTCGGTTCGATGTCCTGGGGCGGGAACGTCTCGGCCTCGATCCCGGCCGTCAGGATCCGGCGCAGGATCGCCTCCACGATGTCGGCGTGCTCGCGCAGGCGCTGCTGCGTGGCGCGGGACAGGACCGTGCGCAGGTCCGGGCCGGGGGCGAGGTGGAAGACACGGGTGAGCTGGGCCTGCTGGCGGATGTAGGTACGGAGCTGTTCCACCGGGTCGTCCACGCCGTCGAGGGCCCGCTCCAGCGTGTGGGCGTACTGCTCCGTCTCGTGGGTGATGAACCCGAGGAGCAGCGCCTCCTTGTCGTGGAAGTGGTTGTAGACAGCGGTCCGGCCGACGTTCGCCGCCGCGGCGATGTCGGCCAGGGTGATGGTGTCGAACCCGCGCTCCGCCATGAGGGTGGACAGGGCGGTGAACAGCTTGTGCCTCGTCATCTGGCGGTGCTCGTGCAGGCTCTTGCCGATGATCTTGGGCATGCTGACATCATATGCTCTTGCCGTCAGGTAACTGGAACCCGGGATCGGGCATCCGCGCCGCCCGCCGTCTTTGCGGGTATCCGCCGTCGGGCTCACGCCTCTTGTGCTGAGACTCAGTCGCCATGAATATCCATAGACATACATTTGTGCTGCGCAAAGAAACAGGCCGACCGGAAAGCGCAGCCGTGTGTGCCCACTGTCACCTGCGTGTTTCCGATCTGTAACATGCTTGCATCATCGTGGAAAGTGACCGGCAGTAAAGTTCCCGCATGACATTTCTGGCGGGCGTGATTCCAGCGGAACACGTCTCGGGTCACATTCTGATCCTGCCGAGCACCCACGGCCCCGTGGCCGTCAGCGAGCTCGCCGCCGCGTGGTTCCCGGAGGTCGAGTGGCTCCGAGAACCTTCTCGCGCCGCGGGGGCACGCCGGATGGCGGGGGCCCGGTTCCGCGGCATGGCGCAGCCCGACTCGTTGGTTCCCGGTGTCCTGCGTCTCGGGCCGGGGTATGTCGCCACCGGACCCTTCGAGGTGGGCGAGGCCCACCTCGCCGAGCTGGAGATCCCCGCGGCGAAGGCCGAGGCGTACTCGATCACGCGTGACGACGGCCTGCGCGACGTCCGCGGCGCGGCCCCCACGTCCTACGACGACCGGGACGGCATCGCACGGGCCTTCGCCCATGCGCTCCCGCAGGGGGAGGAGCTGCGCCTCGTGCAGTGGATGGTCGCGGCCGCCCGCAAGACCGGCGGCGGGGTGCTCGCCGACGGCCGGCAGCCCCTGGTGCCGGATCCCGCCGCCTCGGTCGACCTGGGCCTCTACTCCGCGCATCCGCTGCAGCCCGGCGACCTACTGCCGATGCTGCGGTCGCTCATCGCCACCGCCGACGTCACCGCCGACCAGCCCACGCCCGACGGGTCGCCCCGCTACACGCTCATGGGCAGCACCGCGTACGACGGGTCGATCGTGATCGACGTCGAACGGGTCGACCGCGTGCCGCGCGCGCTGGGCACGCTCGACTGGCGCAGCTACGGACCGTTCGCCTACCGCATGACCTGGCTGCCCGCGGACCCGTACGAGCTCGAGCTGGCGCAGCCGTCCGGGCTGCACGTCATCGCCCGGGCACGCATGCGGGTCTCGCTGGCGCGTCTCGCGGTCAGCCTCCAGAGCCGCATCGCGGGAATCATCGTGGACGACGGCGGCTTCATCGCCGGCGCGGAGGAGCTCGAGGGTCGCAACGACCCGACGTCGGGCGGTGCACCGGGCGCACGGGCCTGGGTCTGATCCGCAATGTTATCCACAGATTTTGTCCACAGCCCTGTGTGTGGCACGGGAAACTCGGGCTTCTCCCTGTGGACAGAACTGTGGGCAAGAAAAGGGTGAAAATTACAACCGTGGAGCGGTTGCCGGGTGCACGACACGCGGATAGAAACGTGGCAATGGTTCGACGATTCGGAATCGACGCGGTGCGCTGCAGCAGTACCGACCGGTTCCGAACATCGGATACATGGTCAACCGGAGAACGACAGGACGTCCCGTACCGCGGTGCGGGCTGTGGATGACGCCACAGGTGCCTGTACGGGGCCGGAAGACCACCCGCGTCCGAGGTGCTCACCCAGACGCAGACCCGGCGGCCCGGGTCTGACGGGCACCTCGGGGTCGTGACGTCGACACGACGCCCTGTCCCGCTCCGGCGGTCCACGGTGCGCGGTGATGCCAGGGCCCCCGGCCTGCCCCGGGGGTCCTGGCCCGTTCCCGGGCCCTAGGCTCAGGGCATGAGCAACCTGGAGACCCGGCCGGCCGAGCAGGTCTGCGCCGCGGGCGAGCGGGGCGACGGCGTCGAGCTCCTCACACCGCGTGACGTCCCCCTGGGCGGCCCCCGTGCCATGAACGTGCGCCGCACCATCCCCCAGCGCGTCCGGTCGCTCGTCGGCGCCTGGTGCTTCAGCGACCACTACGGCCCCGACGACGTCTCCACCAGCGAGGGCATGCAGGTGCCGCCGCACCCGCACACGGGCCTGCAGACGGTGAGCTGGCTCTTCGAGGGCGAGATCCTGCACCGCGACTCCGTGGGCTCGCTCCAGACGGTCCGCCCGGGCGAGCTCAACCTGATGACGGCGGGTGCGGGCATCTCGCACTCCGAGGAGTCGCCCGCCGAGGGCCGCCCGCCCCGCCTGCACGGGGTCCAGCTCTGGACGGCGCTCCCCGGCTCGGCGCTCGGCGTCGACCCGCACTTCGAGCACCACGGCGACCTTCCCTCGGTCGGGCACGACGGCGTCGTCGTGCAGGTGTTCGTCGGGAGGCTGCGGGCGGGAGGCGAGGAGCTGGCCTCGCCCGCGACGACGTACACGCCGCTGGTGGGTGCGCAGATCGACCTGGAGCCGGGTGCCGAGGTGTCGCTCGACGTCGAACCGGGGCACGAGCACGCCCTGCTCGTGGACGCCGGCGAGGTGACGTTCGAGGGCAGTGCGGTACCGCCGTCGGCCCTGGGCTACGTGGCTCCGGGCCGCGCCCGGCTCGTGGTGCGGGCCGGTGCGGGGTCGGGTGCGCGCGCCGTCCTGATCGGCGGGGAGCCGTTTGCCGAGGACGTCATCATGTGGTGGAACTTCATGGGCCGCACGCACGAGGACGTCGTCCGCGCCCGCGACGACTGGATGGCCCAGATCGCCGAGCTCGACGACGGGTCGACGGGGTACGCGGACGGTGCGGCCGGCCGCCGGTTCGGTCAGGTGCTCGGCTACCCGAGCGGGCCGCTGCGGGCGCCCGCGCTGCCGGACCTGCGCCTCAAGCCGCGGACGCGGCCCGCCTAGCGGGCCCCGGGCCGGCTAGATGTCGTAGCGGAGCATGAACTCGCCCGCGTCGAGCACCACGTAGCTCACCTCGACGGGCGTGTCGTCCTTCGCGAACGCCGTCCGCGTGACCGACAGCACCGGGGTGCCGGGTTCGATGCGCAGCTCCTCGATCTCCTCGATCGAGGGCATGCGGGCCACCACGTCCTCGCGGAACCGCACCGGCGCGTACCCGGCCTCGCTCAGGCGCGCGTGCGTGCCACCCGGCCCGGCCTCCTGGGCGGCGATCGGCGTCCCTGCGGCGATCGAGGCCGGCAGGTACGACGTGGCGAACAGGACCGGCTTGCGCTCCCGCAGGTGCAGGCGCTCACGGACGGTCACCTTGTCGCCCTCGGCGAGCCCGAGCGTCGTGCGCACCTTCTCGGGCGGTTCGGCCTCGGCGGTGACCGCGAGGGTGCGGACGACGAGCCCGGCCCCGGTCTCGTCCGTCTCGGCGGTCACGGTGGACGCGTCGGCCGGGGCGCCGGTGGTGTCGCGGACGATCGGCTCGAAGGACCGCACGAAGACGCCGGAGCCGTGCCGGGTCACGGTGAGCCCCTCGTCCTTCAGCATCGACAGCCCGTGGCGCGCGGTCATGCGCGCCACGCCGTAGTTCGACATGAGCGCGGCTTCGCTCGGAAGGCGGTCGCCCGGTTTGTAGGTCCCGGAGCGGATCGCGGCACGAAGATCCTTGGCGATGCTTGCGGCAGTCACACGTCCCTCTCTAGACACGGAACCCACCTAACCCGCAGCCAGTGCGTATACGCAACTTTTCGGCGTACGGGTTGCGGCCGTCTTCCGGCGCCCCGGAGGCTGTCTATGCGCCTAGAGGTAGGGCGCGGAGGCAGGTACAGAGGTAGGCACAGAGAGGTGGGGGAGATGGGGGCGACCGCAGCCAGCCTGACCGCGTCGGCGGCAGGCGCGAGCGCGCTGCTGGAGGAGATCGGGGACGCGCGCGTCAAGTGGGTCGAGGTGTTCCGGGACCACCTGGTCGTGCACCCGGAGCAGCTGAGCGAGGGAGCGGCCATCGCAGCCCAGCTCGAGATCACGTCGGCGACCGACTATCCCGCGACCCGGCCGGGGTTCACGATCTGGACCGGCTACTGGCGGGGGATGGAGACGTTCGTCTACGGCGAGCTCCGCAGAACCGCACGCCCGCTCCGGGCATGGCCGACGTGACGGGCGGCGCGCACGACGACGCCGTCACCGGAGTCGTGCCGGGGGCGCACCTCGCGGAGCTCGTCGGGGTCACGGCGCTGATCGCGCACGTCTTCGACATCCGGACCCTCGACGTCCGGGCCGGCGTGGACCACCTCGACCTCGAGGACGACATGGTGCGGGTGCTGACGGTCGACGTCGTCGCCGCGCGCGTGCCGGACGCCGTGAAGCTGGCCGGCCTGCTGCACCTGGGCGAGCGCCTGGAGCATCACGACGGCGGGTCGGCGTGGCGGTGCTGGTGCGGCTGGGTCCCGGCGGCGGACCGCGGGATGCCGGTCTCGTTGCACGTGACCGCGCCGCGCCAGGGATGAGGCGGCCTGTCACACGCGACATCCCTCACCGGTCGAGGTCGTGACGGGGGGCTCACGGGACATCCGGGCCACGTCCGACCGCGAGAGGTGACGAAGAGATGGCTGACGCCGTACGCAGGGCAGTGACGATCGAGCCGGGGACGGTGGAGCCCGGGTCGGTCCGGGTGCGTGGCTATCGCTCCGGTGTGCTGGTCGCGGACGCGGACCCGCCCCTGCTGGTGTGGGAGCACCGCTTCTACCCCCAGTACTTCTTCTCGCCCGGGCAGGTACGGGTCGAGCTGCGCCCGGCGGGGCCGGGACCCCGGTCCCCGAGCCTCGGACCGAGCGAGATGCTCGACGTCGTGGTGGGCGATGCCGTGCTCGACGGCGCCGCGCGGCGGTACCCGCAGGCGCCGGTCGAGGAGGTGCGCGACACGGTGACGTTCGACTGGTCCGCGCTCGACACCTGGCTGGCGGAGGAGGAGGTGGTCCACACCCACGCCCGTGACCCGTACGTACGGGTGGACGCGATGCCCTCGGGCCGGCACGTGCGGGTCGTGGCGGGCGGGCAGGTGGTCGCCGAGTCGAGCCGGCCGGTGGTCCTGGTGCAGTCCGGGCAGCCGCCGAGGTACTACCTGCCGCGGGTCGACGTGCGGATGGACCTGCTGACCCCGACCGGCACGGTGAGCTACTGCGCGTACAAGGGCACGGCGGCGTACTGGACAGTGCGGGCCGGCGGCCTGGAGCTGACGGACGTCGCCTGGGGGTACGACAACCCGCTGCGCGAGGGCTTGCTCGTGGCGGGCCTGGTCTGCTTCTGGCCCGAGAAGAACGCGGACCTGGAGGTCTACGTCGACGGGGAACGGGTCCAGGAGCCGTAGCGGACCGCGGGCGCTGCCGCCGGGCAGCGCCCGCGTCGGCCGGTCGCCTCAGGCTGCGGGTCCCGTCACCGCGGTGACGAACCCCCGCACCGCCGCCGCGTGCTGCACGGGGCTCTCGATGTGCCCCAGGTGCCCGGTCCGGTCGAGGACGGCGAGGCGGGAGCCCGGCACCGCCTCGTGGATCATCCGGGCCCACCGCGGACCGCAGATGAAGTCGTCGTCGCCGACCAGCACCAGCGTCGGCGCGGCCAGGCCGGGCAGCTCCGCGCGGACGTCGAAGGCAGGCCCCTCGCCCCAGGCCGGTGCCGCGTACATGTGCAGTGCCTGACGCCCCGCGGCGAACTCGTCCTCGCGGCCCCAGTAGTCGTGGAAGTAGGCCGGGGTGATCAGGCGGAGCACCTGGGTCGCCCCCTCGTCGTCGGACGGCGCGGACCGGCCCGTCAGGCCGGCGACGTAGCGGGCCACCTCGGGGTGGTCGACGGCGTGGCGCCGCGCGAACCGCTCCATGCCGGCGACCGCCGTCGGCCAGAAGTCGCCGCCGGTGACCGGGGACGTGTCGTACAGGATCAGCGAGGCGACGCGGTCGGGGTGGTCCAGGGCGTAGCGCTGGGCCACGAACCCGCCGTGCGAGTGGCCGAGCACCATGACGTAGGGCAGGTCCAGGTGCTCGACCACCGCGTGCAGGAAGTGCGTGTAGGTGGCCAGGTCGTACCCCCGCGGATCGGCGAGCCGGCCGGACGACCCGGTGCCCACGGGTTCGACGTAGACCATGGTCAGGTGCTCTTCGAGCGCCGGCATGCGCAGGTAGTCCCAGCCGATCCCCGGCCCGCCGGGGTGGACGACGCAGACGGGTCCGGTGCCGGCGACGTGGTAGCGCTGCTCGACGGTCGCGCCGTCGTGGGTGACGGGGATGGTGTGGGTGCCCCGGGCGATGCCGGGCTTCGGCGTCGTGGATCGACTCATGCCCTGGAGACCGGGCGCGTCGCCCGCCTGTGACAGGAGACAAGAATGCCCCAGGTCCGGATCTGCATCCTGACCTGGGGCGAAGCCTGTGGAGCGGGTGACGGGAATCGAACCCGCGCTGTCAGCTTGGGAAGCTGAAGTTCTACCATTGAACTACACCCGCATCGTCCGGTTCTGCCCGGGTATCTGCTGTTTGCGAATCCCGCTAGGGTTCCGCAACAGCGCCCCGTGAACCTGGCGCGCGACCTGATCATACCCAACCTCGCCCGGATGCCCGAACCGGTTCCCGTGCGAGTGTCGCCGAGCAGCCGGAGCAGCAGTGAGCGAGCACCCCAGCGAGAAGCCGACCGAGCCGATCTACCAGGAGACCAAGCCCCTTCCTCCGCGGCCGCCGCAGCCGCCGGAACCCGCGCAACCCGCACGCGAGACGCGTGCCATGCGGCCCTCGAAGCCCCCGGCGAACTACCAGCAGCAGTACGACTACGACCGCCCCACCCCGCCCCCGGCGCACGTCCCGGGGCGCAAGTCCCGGCTCACCGCAGGGTTGCTCGGGATCCTGCTCGGCGTGGTGGGCGCGCACCGGTTCTACCTGGGCTACAAGGGACTGGGCTGGGTCATGCTGCTGATCACCGCCGTGTCCCTCGGGAACGCGTGGTTCGTGCCCGCCATCTGGGGTGCCATCGAGGGCGTCCTGTTCCTCGTGATGCGCAAGGGCTACTGGTCGGTCGACGCGAAGCACCGGCCGCTCCAGTGGTGACCGGCGCCCGGTGACGCCCGCGGCGCCTCCCCGGGACGGGGCGGCGCCGCCCGGGGAGGCCCAGTACCGTAGCCGGGTGCTCCTCTCCGACCGTGACATCCTCGCCGAGCTCAAGGCCGACCGTGTGGTCCTCGACCCGTACGACGAGTCGATGCTGCAGCCGTCGAGCATCGACGTGCGCCTCGACAAGTTCTTCCGGCTCTTCGACAACCACAAGTACCCGTTCATCGACCCCGCCGCGGACCAGCCCGAGCTGACGCGCCTCGTGGAGGCGGACAACGGCGAGGCGTTCGTGCTGCACCCGGGCGAGTTCGTGCTGGGCAGCACCTACGAGACGGTCACCCTGCCCGACGACGTCGCCGCCCGCCTGGAGGGCAAGTCGTCCCTCGGGCGGCTGGGCCTGCTGACGCACTCCACGGCCGGGTTCATCGACCCCGGCTTCAGCGGGCACGTGACCCTGGAGCTGAGCAACGTCGCGACGCTGCCGATCAAGCTGTGGCCCGGGATGAAGATCGGCCAGCTCTGCTTCTTCCGGCTCTCCTCGGCCTCGGAGCACCCCTACGGTTCGGACCTCTACGGGTCCCGCTACCAGGGCCAGCGCGGCCCCACGGCGTCCCGCTCCGCGCAGAACTTCCACCGCACGGCGGTGTGACGGCCGCGGGCCGGGCGGGGCGTCCGGAAGGTCAGCGGCGGGAGGTAGGCTCCGGGTGCCCGGCACGGACCGGGCGATCCGGACGTCAGAAGGGACCCCGATGGCCTCTCCCCAGCTCCCGCTCCTGCCGCGCACGGCCGCGCAGGCACACCAGGCACGGCACGTCCTGACGGTGCCGGGTGACGTGGAGCTGGACGAGATCGAGGTCCTCGCGCTCTCCCGGTTCTCCGCCACCCGATGGGACGTGGTCCCGGCGGGCATCCTCCCGGGCAACGTGGCCGGCGCACCCCAGGGCCGCCGGGCACAGGGCAAGGAGGTCGGCGTGCTGCGGGTCTCGCGGCACGCGGTGATCAACGGCCCGTACCAGCCCGCCGGCGACGGCTTCGACCTCGGCGTCCCGCCGGGCGCCGCCATGGCCTTCGACATCGTCTGCCACCGCGAGCGCGGCGAGGTTCCCTTCCCGGGCGGTGGCGACCGCGACGGCGTCGGGCGGGCCTTTGCCGGCGGCATGCCCGAACGTGAGGAGCGCCGCCTGGTCGAGTGGCTCGTCGCCGTGGCGCGTCGGCTGGGCGGTTCGCTCCGGCTGGACGTCGGCGGCCTGTGGGACGGCCCGGGCGGCCCGACGGCGCAGCCCGGCGCGGGAGTGGTCCTCACCCCGGACGCCGGCGCCGCCATCGACATGACCGTGTACTCCGACGTCTGGCTGGACCCGCAGGCCGCCCACACGATCCTGCAGCAGGTGCACCCGCGGGCCCGCCTCCACATGGAGGGCCAGGAGTGGGGCGGCCCGCCGAAGGGCATCGCCGACAAGCCGCTGTACCCGGGCGACCCGCTGGACCCGGACCTGCGCAAGCGGCTGCACGACGCCGCCGACGACTACGACATCAAGGCCCTGACCGGCCCCCGCGTGCTCGACGGGTACGGCCTGGTCGTGGAGCTCGGCGTCGACGGCATCGTGTCGATCGAGATCAGCGGTGAGGAGAAGCTGCCGCGCCTGCTGCGCGGCCTGCCGTGGGCGGAGCAGGGCGCGGTGCGCTACTGGGTGCACTGGGCGCCGCACGACCTCGTCGAGTCGCAGCGCGAGTTCCCCGCCATGGAGCTGCGCGTCGCGCGCAAGCGCGCGGCCGAGCTGGTGGCCCGGCTGGCCGCGGCGATCCACGGCGCAGCCGGCGGCGAGATCGCCGACGAGGACGGGTTTCTCGTCGATCCCACCGACCTCTGACCGCCCCGTCCAGCGGTAGCGGTCCAGAAGTACAGGTTCAGAGGTACTGGCCCGGGGTCCGGCGCTCGCCGCCCTCGTCGTCCTGGGCACCCGGCAGGGTGGGGCCGCCCGGCCCGCCGGGGCCGAATGCGGCCGTACCGGGCGGCAGTGCGCGCCGCATCTGCGAGAGCTGCGCCTGGGCGGCCATCTGCTGAGCTACGAGGGCCGTCTGGATGCCGTGGAACAGACCCTCCAGCCAGCCCACGAGCTGTGCCTGGGCCACGCGGAGCTCGGCGTCCGACGGCGCGGAGTCGTCGGTGAACGGCAGCGTGATGCGGTGCAGCTCGTCGACCAGGTCCGGCGAGAGGCCGTCCTCCAGCTCGTGGATGGAGCGCTCGTGGATCTCGGCGAGCCGGGTGCGTGCCGCCTCGTCCAGCGGGGCGTCGCGGACCTCGTCGAGGAGCCGCTTGATCATGCCGCCGATCCGCATGACCTTGGCGGGCTCCTCCACCTGGCCCACCACGGCCTCCGCCTCGTCCACCTTCTCCTCCTCGGCGTGCTCGGCCGCACGGTCGGGCGGCACGGCCGCGCCGTCGGGGGTCACCACCTGGGGGTGCACCGGCGTCGGGCCGCCGGGGCGGCCGGGCGTGCCGGCAGATCGCTCGTCGGTCTCGGGGTTTGCTCGCTCGTCGGTCATGGACCCAGTCTTGCCTCATTCGGCTGACACCCGCACGGCATTCTGTGCGCCGGAACGAAATTACCGGCCATGCCTATATATAGGCATCGGTTGATCACGGAGTCAGGAGCACTTTGCCGAAGGCCTCTCCCGACTCCAGGAGGTCGTGGGCCGACTGCGCCTCGGCGAACGGGATGCGCGCGTGCACCACCGGCCGGACGCGCCCGTCGGCGAACAGCGGCCACACGTGCTGTTCGGTGTCGGCGACGATGCGGGCCTTCTCCTCGGGCGGGCGCGAGCGCAGCAGCGTGCCGGTGACGGTGCCGCGCCGGGCCAGCAGCGCGCTGAGGTCGAGCTCCCCGCGCCGCCCCTGCTGCATCCCGATGACGACCAGGCGGCCGCCGCGGGCCAGCGTGCGGACGTTGGCGTCCAGCGCGCCCCCGCCGAGCAGGTCGAGCACGACGTCGGCGCCGCGCCCGTCCGTCGCGCGCAGCACCTCCTGCGTGAAGTCCTGCGTCCGGTGGTCGACGACGACGTCGGCACCGAGCTCCGCGCACCGGGCCGTGCGCTCGGGCCCGCCCGCCGTGGTGACCACGTGTGCGCCCAGTGCCTTGGCGACCTGGATCGCGATGGTGCCGATGCCCCCGGACCCGCCGTGGACCAGCACCCACTCGCCGGCGCGCAGCCGGCCGACGTCCACGAGGTTGTTCCAGACGGTGCAGGCCGCCTCGGGGAGAGCTGCGGCGTCCACCAGGTCGATGCCGTCGGGCACCGGGAGCACCTGCGTCTCGCGGACCACCGCCAGCTCTGCGTACCCGCCCCCTTCGAGGAGCGCGACCACCTGGTCTCCGACCCGCCAGCGCGACACGCCGCGCCCGACACGCTTGACTGTTCCGGATATCTCCAGACCCGGCCAGTCCGGGGCATTCGGCGGAGGGGGGTAGTATCCGGCCCGTTGGAGCAGGTCAGCGCGATTGACGCCAGCAGCGGCGACCTCGATCAGCACGTCGCTTTGGCCAGTATTCGGGTGATTCAGCGAGGAGAGGGAGAGTTTCCCTGAGGGCCCCGGTCCGGATATCGTGACGGCTCGCACATCGATGAAGCCTACTTCCGCGTGGCCTCACGAGGGTCGTCAGCGGGAACCGGGTGCCGGTAACTTGTACGCAGCACCGAGGGATGCGCGGCGGGCACCACGCACGCCACACCCTTCCGGATCAGTGATGGAGAGAGGTACGCATGTTCCGCAGGTTGGGAGTGCGCGGGAAAGTTCTTGCGACTCTGGTCACGCCTGCCGTCGTCCTGGTCATCGCAGCGGCGTACATCATCGGCCTCTCGGTGGCCGACGCGATGCGCGCGCAGCAGACAGCTGATCTCGTCGCCGCGCTCGAGTACCAGGACCAGGCAGGCACGGCGTTCGCGCAGGAGCGCGCGTACAACATCGTCGCGATGATCGACGACTCCGAGTCCGGTGACGGTGCCCGCCTCGCCCTGCTGCAGGGAACCCCGGAGATCGGGGAGGACGGCAAGCCGGTCACGGACAAGGACGGCAACCCGGTGTGGGCCGCCCCGGCGGCCCAGGCCCAGACGATCACGGCGCTCGACGCCCGCGACGACGAGCTGCTGGACATCGACATCTCGATGCTCGACCAGCGCGTCAAGGACGCCGTCACGCAGACCATCGAGGACCGCGCCGCCATCACCGACGTGCAGAAGAAGGTCGCCGAGGGCCGGCTCACGGAGCAGGTCGCGACCGACGCCTACGGTACGTACATCGACGGTGCGCTCGAGGTGATGGACGCCATCGCGGACACCTCCGAGGACCGCGACCTGGGTACCCGCCTCGAGGCCTACTACGCGATCGACCAGCTCATGCTGACCAACACGTACGAGCGGCCGATCGTCTCGCTGGCCCTGGGCATCTTCAACGCCTACCCCGACGACCAGGCCGAGGCCGCCTCCCGTTCGCTCGCGCTGCGCGCCGCGGACCTGGTCAACCTGGGTGACCGCGAGTGGGACAGCACGCAGGACCTCTTCGACCGCATCCCCGGCGACTACCAGGTGCCGGGGATGGACGGCGTCTACGGCACCGTGCGCGGGTACGTCGCGCGCGGCGACCTCGCCTCCATCCAGCCGGCCCAGGTGCAGGCGTTCCAGGACGAGTCCGCCAAGTGGGTCGAGGAGGGCCGCATCGTCCGCGACGCCGTCCGCGAGGACACGGCGGCCTTCGCCCAGGAGCGCGCCGACGTCGCCGCGAACCGCGCGTACCTCACCGGTGGCGTCGCGATCGCGGCCCTCGGCTTCTCGGTCATCATGGCCCTCGTCATCGCCCGTCGCCTCGTCTCCCCGCTGCGCCGCCTCACGCAGGCCGCCGGCGTGGTCCGTGACCGCCTCCCCACCCTGGTGGAGCAGGTGTCGGTGCCGGGCCAGGGTCCGAGCATCGACCTCGACCCGATCACCGTCGAGTCGTCGGACGAGATCGGTCAGCTCGCCGCGGCGTTCAACGACGTCAACCGCACCACGATCGACGTCGCCCGCGAGCAGGCCGCCCTGCGTGGCTCCATCGCCGAGATGTTCGTCAACGTGGCCCGCCGCGACCAGGTGCTGCTGAACCGGCAGCTCGCCTTCCTCGACGACCTCGAGCGGTCGGAGGAGGACCCGTCGACGCTGTCGAACCTGTTCCGCCTCGACCACCTCGCGACCCGGATGCGCCGCAACGCGGAGTCGCTGCTCGTCCTCGCCGGCATCGACTCCGGTCGTCGCGTGCGCCAGCCGATGCCGGTCTCCGACGTGATCCGTACCGCGTCCTCCGAGATCGAGCTGTACGACCGCGTGCGACTCAACCTCGTCGTCGACCCGATGATGCTGGGCCACAACGCGCTGAACGCCGCGCACCTGCTGGCCGAGCTCCTCGAGAACGCGACGATGTTCTCGGAGCCGCACACGCCGGTCGAGGTCACCACGGCGCGTGACGAGCAGTACGTCACCGTCGTGGTCCGCGACCACGGCCTCGGGATGAACCCCGAGGAGATCGCCGAGGCGAACCGCAAGGTGCTCAGCCACTCCGCGTCCGACGCCGTCGGCGCCCAGCGGCTCGGCCTCTACGTGGTGGGCCGCCTGTCCGACCGCCTCGGCGCCCAGGTGGCGTTCGGTGCGGGCGAGGGCGGTACCGGCACCGAGGTGACCGTCCGATTCCCGGCGGTGCTGTTCATGCCGGACAACGCCATGCCGCTGCCGATGCCCACGGACCCGCTGGAGGCCAACACCCAGCAGGCCGCCTCACAGTTCAACGGCCCGGTCGCCACCGGCCCCGGCACGGGTGCGATGCGTGGCGCGGGGGCGCCGACGAGCGGCTTCGGCTCGCCCGCCGTGACCTCGGCCGGCCCGGCTACGACGTCCGTACCCCAGCAGGGTCTGCCCGTCCCGACCGGCACGTCGCAGATCGCGGCCGCCGCGTTCGCGGCCCAGCCGGCACCCGTCGCCCAGCAGGTGGACATCGAGTCCCTCACGGACGGCACGACGGCGCTCGGCCTGGCCCGGCGCCGCAGCTCGACGGCGGCGCAGCCGGTCGCGGAGACCACACCGACCGGATCGATCGTCCTCCCGGAGATCCAGACGCCGTCGCTCCCGCAGGAGTACCAGGGTGACGACAACGCCTGGGCCCCGCCGTCGAACGTCTCCGAGGGCAGCTCGCTCCCCAGCCGGCAGCGTGCGCCGCAGCCGGCGGAGCCGGTGGCGCCGGTCTTCGAGGACACCACGCCCGCCGCGGTGGACGTGGACCAGCGCAGCGCCCTCTTCTCGAGCTTCCGCTCGCTGAGCACCATCGACCCGGCGGACGGCGGCGGCACCCAGTCGCTGCAGCTCGACCCGGTCACCCAGGACCCGGCCGCGCTGCCGGGGATGTCCGACACCGACGTGATGCGCTTCCCGGCCGCGAACGGCCCGCAGGCGCCGGCCCCGGCCCAGAGCTTCGGCCGGCAGGACCAGGGCGACCGAGGGCTGTCGCAGGGCTTCGGGGCCGAGGCTCCGGAAGGGCCCGACTCGTCCTTCGAGGCGCTGCCCGCGTTCGAGGAGCTCATGGCGGACCTCCCGAGCCGTCGCTCGACGGGTGCGTCCCCGCAGGGCGGCAAGCCCGCCCAGAAGCGTGGGCTGTTCGGCCGCCGGCCGGGTCAGCCCGCCACCGGCGAGCTGCGTGCCTACCAGCCGCAGGAGCGTCCGGCATCGCGTCCGGTCCAGGCCGTGAGCGGTCCGGTGGCCGGCGTGCCGAGCTTCGGCGCCCCGGGCGTGGAGACGCAGAGCTTCCCGGCGCAGGGTTTCCAGGCGCCGGAGCAGCAGGACTTCTACGTCCCCAACCAGGCGCAGGACGTCTACGTCCCGAACCAGCCGCAGGACTTCCAGTCGCTGATCCAGCCGCAGGGCGCCCCCGCCCCGCAGGCGAGCGGCCCGAGGACCGGCGCCTTCCCGGCCCAGACCCCCGCCGCACCTCAGCCGCCCCTGGAGGACCCGACCTACCAGCGGGGCTACCAGGAGGGCTACCAGCGGGCGGTCCAGGAGTCGATGACGTCGGCGATGCCGTCGGTGCCCAGCGCACCCGCGGGCGGCACGGTGCCCGTGCCGACCGCGCAGACCGCGGCGCCGGCGCAGGGGACGAACCCGTTCGTCGACGCGGCCCCGCGCGCCGCGGCCGCTCCGGCCCCGGCGCCCCAGCAGGCGCCCACCTCGTTCGCGTCGGCGCCGGCCACCCAGGCCGTGCCGATGGCGACCGCGCAGCAGCCCGTCCAGTCCCCGGTCCGCGAGTTCAGCGAGCCGTACCCGACCGGCGCTGTGTACGACCCGACGTACGGTTCGCCGGCACCGCTCGCCAAGCGTGCCGCCGGTACGGACGGTGACGGCAAGGACCCACTCGACCCGGAGTACGTGCGGGACTCGGTGGAGGCTCGCTCGGAGTGGACGGCCTCGGCGGTTCTCTACGAGGAGATGACGAGCCTGCTTCGGCGGGGGGCATTCCAGGAAGATGACGTGAAGGAGAACGACTCGTACCGCCCGGCATCGGTCAGCGCCGAGAGCGTGGGCGGCGGTCTGACCCGTCGTACGCGTGGTGCCTCCGGCACCGGGGCGGACCCGACTGTCGAGCGCCTCTCAGCTCGCATCGATCGTGATCCCGAGCAGCTTCGCTCGCGTCTCTCGGCGTTCCAGTCGGCCACCGCGCGTGGCCGGTCGGAGTCGGTGGACGAGGGCAAGTCGGAGCACGAGAACGGCAAGAACGGCGATGGGGACTCGACGTGGGCACCCTCGACCGTGAATCATGTCCCTGACTCAGCGCCGCAGTCGCGGTGACCAAGACGCGTCTGTGGATTCTGACTAGGAGGAACAGAGAGTGACCCTCAGCACCGAAGCAACGAATTTCGGGTGGCTGCTCGACAACTTCGTGCGTACCGTTCCCGGCAGCCGGCACACGCTCGTGGTATCGGCAGACGGCCTGCTCATGGCGATGTCCGACCAGCTCGACCGCACCAGCGGCGATCAGCTCGCGGCAATCGTCTCGGGTATGTCAAGTCTTACGCGTGGAGCTTCCCGGCAGCTCAACGGCGGTAATGTCCGTCAGGCGATCATCGAGATGGACAACGGGTTCCTTTTCCTGATGAACGTCTCGAACGGGTCCGTGCTCGGCGTGGTCGCGGAGGCCACCTGCGACATCGGCCTCATCGGCTACGAGATGGCCCTCCTGGTGTCCCGCACCGAGGCCACGCTCACGCCGCAGCTCATCTCGGAGATGCGGGGCAGCCTCCCGGTCGATGGGCAGACCCGAGCAGCCAGCGTGGGATGAGGACTCGACCATGACGTACGCACCTTTCGGTTCCCAGGGGCAGGGGGACGTCCGTGAGACGTCCACCGTGCGTCCCTACGCGGTCACCGGAGGCCGGGTGCGGTCGGAGCTGTCCGACCTGCCGCTCGAGGCCCTCGTGGAGGTTCTTCCCGGCGCGGTCAGCAGCTACGGCCTGCCGCCCGAGAAGCGCGCGATCCTCCAGCACGCCGCGCACACGTACGTGTCGATCGCCGAGCTGTCGGCCCTCCTGCGTCTGCCCCTGGGGGTCGTCCGGATCCTGGTGGCGGACATGCAGGAGGAAGGGCACGTCACCGTGCACACCTCGACACCGGTTAACGTCCACACAGGCCACGGCAGCTCGAACTCGGGCCTGTCGCTGAGCGTCTTGGAGAGTGTTCTGAATGGCATTTCCGCCCTCTGACGGCGGGGCCCGCAGCGGCCCCAACTGGGCCCCGGTCTCGGGTAACGCCGGCACCGCGACGGCCTCCTCGAACACGCCTGCGCGCCAGAGCGTGCTCGGTGGTGGCGGCGGCGCCCCGGCGCCCACCGCGCAGGCATCCCGGCCCGCGCAGACCCAGCCCGCGCCGCCGGTGATGCAGCAGGCACCTGCCGGCACCGCGGGCGCGCAGCCCGCTCCCGGCGCGCAGCCCGCGTCCGAGCGCACGGCTCCGACGGTCGTCAAGATCGTCGTCGCCGGTGGCTTCGCCGTGGGCAAGACGACGTTCATCGGTTCCATCTCCGACGTCGAGCCGCTGAACACCGAGGCCGCCATGACCGAGCACTCGGTCGGCGTGGACGACGCGGGTGGTGTCACCGACCGCAAGACCACCACCACGGTGGCCATGGACTTCGGCCGCGTGGAGCTGCCGGGCAACCTGTGGCTGTACCTGTTCGGCACGCCGGGTCAGGACCGCTTCCTGTTCATGTGGGACGACCTGGTGCGCGGCGCGATCGGCGCCGTCGTCCTGGTGGACACGGACCGCCTGGAGCAGCGCTTCCCGGCGATCGACTACTTCGAGTCCCGCAACATCCCGTTCGTCGTGGGCGTGAACTGCTTCGACGGCGTGGCCAAGCACCGGCTCGAGGACGTGCGCGAGGCGCTCCAGATCCCCTCCCACGTGCCGATGCTGTACACCGACGCACGCTCGCGCGCGGCCACCAAGCAGACGCTCATCGCGCTGGTCCAGCTCGCGATGCGTCAGCTCCGGTCCGGCGCACAGGCGCAGGGCTGAGTCACTCTCCAGCACTTCGCGTACGGCGGGCCACCTTTCGAGGCGGCCCGCCGTCGCCGTCCGTGCTGGCGCTAGACTGTGTGGCCGCGCGGTCCTGTCGTCTGCACGGCGGACGCCGGGCGCGCGAGGAGGGCTGACAGAGCGGCCTAATGTGACGGTCTTGAAAACCGTTGTGCGGCAACGCACCGGGGGTTCGAATCCCTCGCCCTCCGCTCAGGAACGTCGACGTCACGGGGCGCCGGCCAGGGGGACTCGCCTCCGGGCCGGCGCCCTCTGTCGTCCAGACCGCTCCTGCGGGCTGGTCCCGACGATCTAGCTGATCCCGACGATGGGGAGCCGCAGCGCGGCCGGTGCCGCCTCGGGTACCACGGGCGCCGTCGGTCGCACCGGCCGGACGGGCACGTACGCGCCGCCCGGTGCGGGCCGGGCGTCCGGCTCACCGGCGTTCGGCCACAGCGCGCACGCGCGCTCCGCCTGCGCCGTGATGGTCAGCGAAGGGTTCACCCCGAGGTTCGCCGTCACCGCCGAACCGTCCATCACGTGCAGCCCCTCGTGCCCGAACACCCGCAGGTACGGGTCGACGACGCCGCTCTCCGCGTCCGACCCGATCGCGCAGCCGCCGAGGATGTGCGCGGTGAGCGGGATGTTGAACGGGTCGCCGATCGTGCCGCCCGCGATGCCCTCGACACCGTCGTCACCCAGCTTGTCGGCCATCCGCCGCACCGCCTCGTGCCCCTCCGGGATCCAGCTCGGGTTCGGCACCCCGGTGCCCTGCCGCGACGTCATGAAACGTCCGAAGGGTGACCGCCTGGTCAGGGTGACGAGCGAGTTGTCCTGGGCCTGCATGACCAGGGCGATGACGGTCCGCTCCGACCAGCGGCGCCAGTCCAGCAGCACCGGCAGCCATCTCAGGTTCTTGCCCATCTCGCCGAGCCAGCGCACGAAGCGGTGCGGTCCGCCGTCCACGAGGATGTGCTGGAGGGCCGCCATGACGTTGGACCCGTGCCCGTACCGGACGGGCTCGATGTGCGTGCTCTCGTTCGGGTAGAACGACGACGTGATGGCCACCCCGCGGGAGTAGTCGGTCGAGCCGACCTTGTGCGTCATCGCCCCCAGCAGCGCCTCGGAGTTCGTGCGCGTGAGATGCCCGAGCCGGGCCGACAGCCGCGGCAGCGTGCCGGCGTCCTTCATGGCGTGCAGCAGCCGCTGCGTCCCGAGCGTGCCGGCCGCGAAGACCACCTGCCGCGCGGTGAACCGTCGTCCGCCGGCCCACCGCCTCCCGGTACGGTGCGTGCGCACCTCGTACCCGCCGCCGTCCAGCGGCCGCACGACGTCGGCCGTGGTCAGCGGGTGCACCGTGGCGCCCGCCTGTTCCGCGAGATAGAGATAGTTCTTCACCAGGGTGTTCTTGGCGCCGTGACGGCAGCCGGTCATGCACTCGCCGCACTCCGTGCAGCCGGACCGCTCGGGACCCACGCCGCCGAAGAACGGATCGGGGTCCCGGCGTCCCGGTGTCGGTGCCTCGGCCCCGCCGGGCCCGAAGTAGACGCCGACGCGGGTGGGCCGGAAGGTGTGCCCCACGCCCATGTCGTCGGCCACGCCGCGGACGATCTCGTCGGCCGGGGAGCGCCCGTGGTACCGCACCACGCCGAGCATGCGCTCCGCCTGGTCGTAGTACGGCGCGAGCTCGGACTTCCAGTCGGTGATGTGGGACCACGCGGTGTCGGCGTAGAACGGGTCCAAGGGGCGGTAGAGCGTGTTGGCGTACACCAGCGACCCACCGCCGACGCCTGCGCCCGTGAGGCACAGGACGTTGCGCAGCAGGCGGACCCGCTGGATCCCGTAGCAGCCGAGCGCGGGAGCCCACAGGAACTGCTTGAGGTGCCAGGAGTTCTTCGCGAACTCGTGGTCCTCGAACCTGCGGCCGGCCTCGAGCACGCCGACGCGGTAGCCCTTCTCCGTGAGCCGGAGGGCGGCGACGCTGCCGCCGAAACCGGATCCGATGACCAAGACGTCGTAGTCCATGTCCGCGAATGTACCCGCTATTGACGCCAGGTGAAATATGCCGGGTGGGAGTTCTCGCACGGCCTCCGCGGGCCGGTCGCTCCAGCGTGCGCGCGGTTGAGGAACCGCAGGATGACGCGGTTCCGGAGCGCGCAGCAGTACTGATCGGCCCTCCGCTTTGCTCAGGCCGCCGTGCGGCAGGTACCCTGGGCCGCGCGGCATCGCCCTGTCTGGGCGTGGGGTGTCGCGAGGAGACGTCGCATAGTCAGGTCTAGTGCGCCACCCTGCTAAGGTGGTAACGGGGCAACCCGTTCGAGGGTTCAAATCCCTCCGTCTCCGCCAGGAAGGTCCCGGCCGCGCGTGACGCCCGGGGCCTTTTCTGTCGGAACTCTCGTGCGACTCGTCGGGCGGCGGTTCCGGACGGTCTGTGACGGAGTTCTCTCCGGGAAGCGCGGTTTGAGTTTGGGCCCGCGCCGAACAGGCGGTAGTGTTCTCGTCGGTCGGCCGCACGAGCGGCGAACCGACAGTCGTGCAGTACAGCAGGCGCCCGTAGCTCAACGGATAGAGCATCTGACTACGGATCAGAAGGTTGGGGGTTCGAATCCCTTCGGGCGCACCGGAACAACAGAGCGCCTCGATCCAGTCCCAGGACTGGTTCGAGGCGCTCTACTTCGTCCAGGGTCCAGGGGATCCGTCCGCGCCACCGGTCCGAGAGCGACTGCTGGGAAATGCCGATCACGCGTGACAGCCGACGCTGGCTGATGCCGCGCCGGCCGCACTCCGCCTTGATCTCGTCCCGGATGATCTCGCTGTAGGTCGTCGGCGCCGTGTAGGCCGGCGCGACCAGCTCCTGTGTCGTCATGCCGCCAACATTACCGGGAAACTCGGTAGTGTCCAGAGGGCGACAGAAGGTCCCTCGGCGACTTCACCCGCACCTGGTGACCTACTGCTGTTGCGAGTGACCGGGTATGTCGGTTAGAACTACAGCCATGTCAGTCACGACCGCTCGCCACGCTGCTGTCCCGCGCGGCTCGCTCGCAGATCGCGCACGGCGCAACATCGAGCGCCGCATGGGAGAGCTGGGGCTCTCGCAGCGCCGGGCGGCCGCACAGCTGGGCATCTCCCAGCAGTCCCTGTCCGACCGCGCCAGCGGGCACATCCCCTGGCGCCTCAACGAGATCGAGGCGGCCGCCGTCACGCTGGAGATGGACCTGACCTCCATCCTGGCGCCCGTCGACGACGACCTGGAGCTCACGCTGACCGAGCCCCTCGACGACGTACGAGTCCAGCAGCGGCTCGACGACGTAGCCGTCTGATCAGGCCGGCCCCCGCACCGGGGGCCGGCCTTTCCGTGTTGGCCCAGCGGGCCAGCACCCGGCGTTTCCTCTTCACGTCGCCCCGCCGGGTACCAAACCAGGCTGACGGCCTCCCTTTCCTCAGTCCGCTGGTGGGGGCCCGGCGGCACCGGCACGCGCGAGCTCGAGATCCCGTCCCGGTCCAGTACAGGAGCGCGCTCACGTTCGGTGAGGGCGCTACGGGTGCTGGCCGAGACGAGATATCGGGGCATGGATCTTGGGCCGCTTTGGGGGAGGGGACCGCTCCGGAAGAGCTCCCGCCGCCGGCGGGATCCGCTCCGCCGGAATCCCGGCCTCATGTGAGACCGGGTGTCACTCTGGGAGGTATGCGACCCGAACACCAGTGCGAACACGGCGACGACCGCACACGCCACACCCGCGCCGGCGAACCGCTCTGCCCCCTGTGCCGGCTGACCTATCGACGTACCACGAACGCTCTGGCCAACATCCGGCCGCCCGCCCTCGACTACGCGGCGCTCGCGGCCCACGACACACCAGGAGACGACCCATGAACCTGCTGAACGCCACCGCCACACCCGCCGTCGAGCGCGCCGCGCGGGCGATGCGCGCCGACTTCCGCAAGGACCTGGCCCACGACGACGAGCTGGGCGACTTCGCGACGGTCCGCGCGGGCCTGGCGGCCGCGCTCGACGTCGACGAGCTCACCAAGCTCCTCGACCGATGCATCAACTGGGAGCTGTCGCTCCTGAGCAAGAACGGCCCGTACATCGTCTGCACCGACTGCCGCGCGCACGTGCTCGACGACCCCGAGCTGGACGAGAACCTCGCCATCGAGGAGTCCGACGCCGGACGGATCCGGGCGGCTGGGATGCGCCACCACGCGGAGTCCGTGCGCGCCGCCATCGTCGTCGGGGAGCGTGCGTGATGACGACCTACCAGCCGCCCGTCGACGTCGACTTCGGCGCCCCGCTCCCGCACCGTCTCCCCGCGGCTCTCGTCCCGCCCGCCGGTGAGCCGCACACCTTCGAGCTCGCCGGCTACTCGCTCATGGCCGGCGTGCACGACGGCCGCCCGTTCGTCCGCGCGCCCGGCGCCGACGTCGACGAGGTCCTCGCGGCACTCCAGGCGATCGTCGACGCGATCGAGGCGCTCTGATGGCGGCCCGGCGGCTCGACGCCGACCGCGCGCCCGTCGTCGTCCTGACCATCCTGTTCGGCGTGACGATCGCCGCCGCGTCGTTCGTGCTCTCGTTCCACGGTCTGCGCGACGTCGCGACCTGGGGCCGCGTGCCCCTCTGGCTCGCCTGGCTCGTGCCCGTCATGATCGACGCCGCCGTCCTGTGCTACACCCTGGCCTGGCTCGTCCAGCGGGCCCGCCGCGAGTCCGTGTGGCTCTCCTGGGTGTCGCTGGCGCTCTTCACGGCCGTGAGCACCCTGGGCAACACGTTGCACGGCTGGGAGCCCTCAGAGGCCGTCCAGCGCATCGTCGGGACCGCCGTCGTCGGCCTCGCCCCGCTCGCCATGCTCCTGGCCACCCACACGCTCGCCCAGCTCCTCACCGAGCGCGTCTCGCGCGTCGACGAGACGGCCACGACCCCGACGCCCGTCGTGTCCCGCGTCGTCGACCTGGGCGCCGTCCGCCAGTCGCTCGCCGGCCGCCGGCACGCGCGGCCGCCACGTCGACGCCGGACGCGCACGCCCGACCGCCAGGCGCTCGCGGCCAAGGTGCGCGAGCTGCGCGCCCAGGTCCCCCCTCCCAGCTTCGAGGCCATCGGCCAGGAGCTCCACATCCCGAAGAGCACAGCGCACGCGCTCTACCAGGAGGTCCAGGCATGACTCGAGAACTGACCGACGCCGAGGTGCTTGCCACCACGGAGGAGATGCTGGCCATCCTCCGCGAGCCGGACCCGGACCCGATGCTGTTCGGCCTGCTGTACTCGCTGCCCCTCAGCGGGCCGAACCTGGCCAAGGTGCTCGGCGCCGTGGGCACCACCGCTGGCATGGCGACGCTCCAGGCCGCCGGCGTCGACCTGGACGACCCCGTCGAGCGCGCGAGGTTCAGTGTCCGGACGCACACGACCATGCCGGCCGACGACACCGCCGGCTTCGAGCTCGCTGCCGGCGAGCTCGTCAACCTCGGGTGCGCGTTCGTTCTCGCGGACGACGACTTCAACGAGGCCGGGGCGCTCGCGGCCGCAACGAACCGCATCGTGGCCCGTGGTCCCGAGTTCACGTTCCTCACGCTCGGCGCGGTGCTCTCCCACATCCGCCGGATCTTGCATGGCGACACCCGGGGGGTGATCCGCACATGAGCCGCGCACGTGACGCGCGCCGTGCGCGGGCCCAGCGGCGCCGCGAGGTCCGGACGGCGCTCGCGTACCTCGCCGCCGTCGTCGTCGGCGTGGCGGGCGGTATCGGCCTCGACGCATGGCTCCACCAGTGAGCGAGATCATGAGCGTCGACGTCATCCGTTACCGCTCGTGGCGCGCCTGGCTCCGGACGCGCTGGCGCACGCGGTGCCTGGTCTGTGGCGAGCGCACGGGCGGCCACACCACCGCGCGGGCCGCCGCACACGAGGCCCACCGTCACCTCGCGTGGCACGGGATGCTGGACGCGATCCTCCGCCGCGCGGTGCGGGACGGGATCATCCCGGGCCCCGATGGCGGCTGACGACTGGAACGGGCGGAAGGTCGCGAGCTCGCGCGACCGCTGGCGCTCGCGGCTCCCCCTCCCGTGCTACCTCTGCGGGCGGCCGGTGACCGGCGGCGCGTGGGTCGTCGAGCACGACCCACCGCGGCGCTGGTTCCGGGCCCAGGGGGTCCGGGTGATCCCCGCCTGGGCTGAGGTGGGGGTCTCCCACCGCGGGTGCTCGGACGCGTCGGGCGGCCGCGCCGCACCTCGAACGAATGTACGACGCACCACGGCCAGGACACGCAAGCTGGAGGAGCGGCCGCTAGCCTGGTGACCTGCACAGGGATCTCGAACCCAGCACCCCCAAGGTGTCCGTCATGCACCGCGGCCGGCCCCGCGTCTCCTCACGGGACGCGGGGCCGGCCGTTTTGAATTTCGCTGGCAACCCACGCATGTATGCCCCTGCCTCCGTGTGTGTGGGCAGCGGCCCTGACCAGCGGCGATGTCGCACACTGGCCCCATGGCACGGCCCCGCTACGCGACCCCGGTCCCCCGCGACACCGACATCACCGCCGCGCTCCGCGGCGCGACCATGCTCGGCCTCGACCTCAAGGACCAGGGCCAGCGCGTCGCCCGGCTCCTGGAGGCCCGCCGGCGGCGCCGGCCGGACGAGGCGCTCCGGCAGGAGCTCGTCGTCCAGATCCCCCGCCGCAGCACCAAGACCACGTCGATCATGTCGACGATGCTCGGCCGCGCGGACACCCGACCGGGTCACCGCGTCGTCGTGACGGCCCAGTCCGGCAACATCGCCTCGCAGATCATGCGCGAGCACGCGCAGATCCTGCTCGCGCGCGGGTACGCCGTCGAGTCCCGCTCCCGCCGGCGCCGGCCCGGCCGGATCGTGTACTACGCGAACGGCGGCCGCGAACGGCTGGAGTGGCCCTCGACGGACCGCGACGGGAACGTGATCGACGTGTCGCAGGAGGAGTTCGACGACGTCACCCCCGAGGAGCTGGAGGAACGGGGGATCCGTCTCGGCTCGAAGGTCTGGGCCGTTCCCCCGGACGCCGGCGCCGTGCGCTCCCAGGCGTCGGACGACATCTGGATCGACGAGGCCGGCGAGCTCGACGGCAACGTCGGCACGGACCTGCTGACCGGCGTGCTCCCGCTGATGGACACCCGCGGCCCGCTCGCCCAGCTCGTCGTGTCCGGGACCCCGGGCAAGTTCCGAGACGGGATGTTCTGGGAGCTGCTGTCCGAGGGTCGCGAAGGCGGGCCCATGGCGCCCGGCATCCTGGACTACTCCGCGGCCGACGGCGACGACCCCGAGGACCGCAAGGTGTGGCGCCGCGTGCACCCCGGCGTGTCGTCCGGGATGGTCACCATGGCCACCCTGGAGAAACGCCGCTACCGGCTCGGCCCGGTCCGCTTCGCCCGCGAGTACCTGTGCCTGTGGCCCACGGACGGATCCACCGCGGCCATCGATATGGACGCCTGGCGCGCGGCCGCGGCTCCTCGCGAAGAGCTCCCGGCTCGGTTCGGCCTCGCGTACGACGTCGCGCCGGACGGGTCCACCGCGGCCGTCGCCGCGGCATGGCGCGACCCCGCCGGTCTCGCGTACGTCGCGATCCTCGACTACCGCGCCGGCATGTCCTGGGTGCCCGATGTCGTGCACCGCGTCGCACGCAAGTACCGCGTGCCCGTCCGGTACGACGGCATCGGCGCCAACCACGGTCCCGCCGGCGACATCGGCCGCCGGCGCGGAGGCGTGACCCTCGCGCCCGGGTATCTCAAGGACGCCGCGGCCGCCGCCCAGCTGCTCGTGTCCAACCTGGGCGACGGGATCCTCGTGCACTTCGACCAGTCGTCCCTCAACGCGGCCGCGGAAGGCGCGGCGTGGCGGCAGACCGAGGGCGCCCGGCTGTTCGCCCGCCGGCTCGCCACGACGGACACGGCCCCGCTCGTCGCCGCGAGCCTGGCCCTGTACCAGTTCGACCAGATGCCGGCCCGCACCGCCGGCGCTCTCACCTTCGCGTAGGAGTAATCCGCCTACACACACCGCCACCTGCACACCAACCTCCACCAACCGTTGTGTGACGGCTACAGTTCGGATGAATGTTCGAACGTGTGGGGAGGCTTGCATGAGCTGGTTCGGGGACTGGCTGACCCGCCGCATCCCGTCGCCGCCGTCGCCCTCCTACGGGCAGACCATGCAGATCGAGTCGCCGTGGTCGGGAGAGAACACCCTCGCGCAGGTCGCGTTCGCAGACATCTGGGGCCGCCCGGACCAGCTCCTGGTCACCCGCGAGATGGCCATGCAGGTCCCGGCCGTCGCGAAGGCGCGCCACCTGGTGTGCTCGACGCTCGCGCAGGCGAAGTTCGTCGGCGTCCGTGACGGGCAGGACGTCGACGCGCCGCGCTGGCTGGTGAACATGGGCGGCGACGTCGGCCGCCGCACCTCCATGATGGCGCTCGCTGACGACGCGCTCTTCTACGGCTGGGCGCTGGTGCACACCAAGCGCGACGCCGACGGGGAGATCGAGGATGCGCGGCGCGTGCCCAAGGAGTCGTGGACGTTCGACGCCGCGAACAACGTGATCGTGGGCGACGGGTACGCCCCGAAGCGCAGCGAGGTCATCCTCGTGTGCGGTCCGTTCGAGGGGCTGCTGATCTCTGCTGCTCGCACGATCCGCGGCGCCATCGACCTGGACACCCAGTGGCAGGCGCGCGTGAAGAACCCCGTGCCGGTCACCGAGCTGCACGTGACCGACCCCTCGTCGCTGTACGACGGCGACGACGAGGAGGCCGCCACGGCGCGCAAGAAGCTCGCGACGAACTACGTCGCCAACCGCCGAGACAGCGACGGCGGCATGGTCACCGTCACGCCGTCGTCGGTCGAGCTGCGCACCCACGGCGAGGCCGCGGTGTCCCTGTTCGAGAACGGCCGCAACGCGGTCACCCTCGACGTCGCCCGGCACACCGGCATCCCCGCCTCCGAGCTGGACGCCTCCCAGGTCGCGAGCTCGCTGAAGTACTCGACCGTCGAGGCCGGCCGCATCGACCTGGTCGACGCGATCAAGAACCTCTACGGCGTCGGGTTCGAGGACGCGTTCACGCTCGCCGCCGCCGCCGGTACAGACATCCGCATGAACTTCGACGACGCGCTGTCCTACCGCGGTGCCATGCAGGCACCCGGCGTCCGGCCGGCACCAACCGCAGGAACGGAGACCACCTGATGGCCACGAAGAAGACCACGCCCGAGCCGGAGGCGCAGCCCGACGTCGAGCCGGAGGCGCAGCCCGACGTCGAGCCGAAGGCGCAGCCCGACGTCGAGCCGAAGGCGCAGCCCGACGTCGAGCCGAAGGCGCAGCCCGACGTCGAGCCGGACCAGCCGCGGGACGCGCTCGACTACATCCGTGAGCAGTGGGGCGAGGGATGACCGCCATACGCGTGGCCGGCACGCTGCTCTCCGCGAGCACCGACGACCGGACCCTGACCTACCGGCTGCTCCCGTTCGGCGAGCCCGGCCGCACGAGCCTGGGCACGGTCACCGTGTCCCCCGGCGTCGTCGAACTCCCGGCCGACGTGACCGCGATGTCCGCGAACCTGGAGCACGACCGCACCCGGCCTGTCGCGAAGTTCGTATCGGTCACCGAGTCGGACGACGGCCTGGACGCCGTCGTCCGTGTCCTGGCGACGTCGGCCGGCAATGACCTCCTGGTCGAGGCCGCCGAGGGCGTGCGTACCGGGATCTCCGTGGAGATCGACGCACCGGTGATCAAGGCCGGCGCTCTACAGGCCGGCGTGCTCGACGGCGCTGGCTTCGTCACCAACCCCGCGTTCCCGTCCGCCCAGCTCGTCGCCGCGGACACCGAGGACCCCAACACTGCCGACGCCGACCAGGCCGAGGACGAGGCCGCCGCGGCGGCAGAGGAGGAGGGCACCGTGCCCGAGAACACCGCCGTCGACGAGACGGCACCGGACAACCTGACGGCGTCGGCCCCGCGCTCGCTGGGCGACGTCCTGAGGACGAAGGCCGCCGGCGTCGGCGTCCCGAGGACCGTTGAGGACGTCGCCCGGCGGCTGACCGCTCGCGCGTTCGAGGTCGGCCCCGAGCAGGCCCAGCGCGAGCTGGTCCAGGAGATGGCCGCAACGCGGCTGACCGCGGCCACCGGTGACATCCTGCTCACCGACTCGGAAGCAGCGATCCAGCCGACCTGGTTGGGCGAGGTGTGGGCCCAGCGCACGCACCGCCCGAAGTTCGCGTCGCTGTTCACGGGCCGCCCGCTCACCGGCCCCAAGGCCGTCGGGTTCGTCGTGACCGACGCCGAGCGCGGCACCGTCGACGACTACGCCGGCGAGATGGCCGCCATCCCCACCGGCGACTTCTCGACCACGTCGGTCGAGATCGACGCCGTCCGGTACGCCGGCGGCAACAAGGTCGACCGGATCAACGTGGACTTCCCGAACGCGGAGTTCTGGACGGCGTACTACCGCGAGCAGGCGAACAACGTCTCGCGCAAGCTGGACGCGGCGGCCATCGCCCACATGGTCACGGCGGCGAACTACACGGCGCTGACCGCGTCGGCCGTGACGGGCACCACGGTCGTCGACAAGGTCATCGGGGGCATCGTCGACGGCATCCTCGCGATCGAGGAGCGGTCCGTGCCGGACTTCGCGATCGTCCCGCTGACCGCGTACAAGGAGCTGCTCATGCTCCGCCAGCAGGACATCCTCGGGTACCTCGCAGTGTCCCTGGGCCTGGACCCGACCGACGGGCGGATCGAGCAGTTCAAGATCGTGCCGACCACGAACACGGCGATCGAGACCGCGACCGGCGACAAGAAGGTCCTGGTCGGCGCGACCGGCGCTCACGAGAAGTTCGGCGAGCGCGAGCTGCGCGTCGAGTCCGTGAACGTCGGGGACGGCTCCGTGTCCACGGGCCTGTTCGGGTACTACGCGCTGCACACCGGCGACGCGAAGTCGTTCCAGCTCGTCACGATCGACACGGCCGCCTGATGCCCGCCTGGGTGGACGTGACGGACGACGCGGAGCTGCTGGAAGTCCTGTGGGCTGACGCGCCCCAGTCGGACGTCGTCCTGGCCGCGCTGCTCACGTCCGCCCAGCGGGACTGCATGGCGTTCCTGGAGGTGCCCACGGACACCGCGCTGTCCACGGACACGTTCGTGGCCACGTCCTGGAAGCAGGCCGTGATCGTCCAGGCCCGCGGCCGGTACCGGTCCCTGGTCGCCGGCGGCGCAGAGAACATCGGCGCCGACTTCCCCATCACGGTCCATCCGCTCGACTGGGCCGTGAAGCAGCTGCTCAAGCCCAAGTCCGGGAAGGCGGGCATCTGGTGACGAACATGCGCACCTGGCTCGAAGCCGGGCTCAGGACAGAGCTGGACGACGGCTGGACGCTCATCACGTACGACAGCACGATCACGCCGTCCGGTCCAACGGTGATGTTCTACCGCTCGTCCGTCGTCCCGACGCCGGAGGCACCGGACACGCACATGACGCACACCATCACCCTGTACGTCGCCACGGCCAAGCAGGTGGGGTCCGCCGCGCTGGACGCCCTGGACGTGGCGCTGGACGACGTCCTGGTCGCGCTCTACACCCTCCACAACGTCACGTGGACGTCGGCCACGTACAAGGTCCTGAACGACACCGTCCCGGTGTTCGAGGTCGCCGTCCAGGTCCCGTCCAACATCGTCGCCACCGAGAGCTAGGAGCCCCCGCCATGGTTGATATCGCTGTCGCCCCGATCGTCATGAAGAAGGCCCGATTCCTCGTGCCCACGGACAACTACGCCGCGCACGTCTCGTCGGTCACCATCACCCCGACCACGCCCACGTTCTCCTGGACGGGCCTGGCCGGGAACACGTTCAACGCCGCGGGCACCGCGACCTGGGTGTGTGCCATCGAGTACGCCCAGGACTGGGAGACGGCCAACAGCCTGTCCCAGTACCTGCACGCGAACGAGGGCACGACAATCACCGTCGAGCTGGAGCCCGTCGACGGCGGAGCCGCGTTCACCGTGCCGCTGATCATCGCCCCCGGTGCGATCGGTGGCGCCGTCAACACGGTCGCCACGGGGAGCGTGTCCCTGCCCTGCACCGGCAAGCCCACGCTTGTGCCGGCCGTCTGATGGCCGCGCCGATCCTGCGCTACTTCGAGTTCTCGCACCTGCCGTACGGCATCATGCGCGACACGTCGGAGGAGTTCCGCGTGCTCGCGATCAAGGTGGACAACAGCCTGCCCGACGGCGCCGAGAAGTCGACGGCGCTCCGCAAGCTCCTGGAGGCGAAGGACGCGGCCGTCCGCGCCGCGCTGGACGGGTTCCGGACCTGATGCCGTCCAAGCTCCGGCTCCGGGACTGGGACGCGTTCTACCAGCGGGCCGCGCAGATGGAGGACGTGGGCACCGAGGTCACGAAGGCTCTCGGCGCCCACGTCCCCACGATCGCGTCCGCCGTCTGGTCGGACTCCACGGTCCTGAAGTACGCCACCGGACCCCAGGACCGCATGGCTCTGTCCGGGTCCCGGGTGCGGGCGTCGGCGCGCTCGACGAGGTTCACGGGCGCGACGCGCTCCCGGCTGGGCGACGACTGGCCGGCCGTCGAGTTCGGATCGACCGGGCAGAAGGTGACCACGTACACGGGCCGTAGAGGCTCGACGAGGTTCCCGGTGCGCCGGCACACCCAGCGCCAGCTCCCGGCCCGCTCTCGCCCCGGCCGCGTGCTGTTCCGGTACGGGAAAGAGGCCGTGCGCCGGGTCCTGTCCGCGTACGCCCAGACGATCGTCCGCACGATCCACGAGACCCTGGACGGGAGGAACACCTGATGGCGGACATGCGCCTGGGGATCGAGGTCGACACCGACACGAGAGCGACCCGCCGCGAGTTCTCTGACCTGCGCCGGGAGGTCAAGCGCGAAGCGGACGGCATGGGCGGCGACTGGGAGGCCGCCGCCGCCAAGGTCGAGGACGCGCTGCGGGAGGCCGGCGCCCGGGACGACCTGCTTGAGGCCGCCCGCCGCATCGGGGAGCAGGGCCCCACCGAGATCGAGAAGATGCGCACCGCGCTGCGTGACGCCGGCGACGCGGGGAAGCAGGCCGGCGACGACGTCCAGGACGGCCTGGACGGCATCAAGCGCGCCGTCGAGGACAACGCGATCGACGCGGACGACCTGTACAAGGCCGAGATCAAGGCCGAGCTGGTGTCCAACTTCTCGGAGGCCGGCGCTGAGGTCGTGCGCGGGTTCAAGGACGGGTTCGACTCTGAGGACATCGAGACCATCACCGACGCGCTCACCGACACCCTGGTCGCCGTCGGAGCCGTTGGCGGGCCGGCCGGCATCGCGGGCGCCCTGGTCGCTTCCACCCTGATCCAGTCGTTCGTCGGGCAGTGGCAGCAGTCCAAGGAAGCCGTCGAGGCGATCGGCACCGAAGTGCGGGACATCCTGATCGAGAACAGCACCGGCTCGTTCGACCAGCTCCCGGCCGAGGCCCGCGAGGCGTACCAGCAGGTCCGCGCGGAGGCGCTGCTCACCCAGTACGGGGTGGAAGCGATCGAGACTGCCGCGGAGCGTCTCGGCGTGACCGCCGCGGAGGCCCTGGCCGCGATGGCCGGCGACACCGAGTCGACCCGCATCGTCTCGGAGGCGTACAGCGAAGCGATCGAGCACGCCGCAGACAACTACGGCGGCCCGCTCACCCTGGACGGCCAGGCCGCGCTGAAGATGCTGCGCGACCAGACCTCGGTAGTCACCGACGAGACCGGGAACCTCCAGGACGGGATCTCCAACGCCGAGCGGGAGTACGACCTTCTGGAGGGCGCCTCGCGCAAGTTCGGGCGCGAGGGCGTGAGCTCCGCGAACAAGGTCGATGGCGCGGTGCGTGGGATCCGTGGCAAGGACGTCGACGTCGACGTCGACGACCGCGGCACCGCTGGCCGCACACAACGCGAGGTGGACCGCATCAGGGGAAGGGACGTTCCGGTGAACGTGTACGTGCCGCAGTCGTCCATCAACGACGTCTACAACACGGTGAACGGGATCCGGCTCCCCGCGATCCAGGTTCAGGTTCGTCTCGGACAGGCGGCCGTGTGATGGCGACCCTCTACGACGCGGCCGACTCCGCGATCGCCACGGGCTTCACGGTGCTGTTGGAGTCGAGCCTGATGCAACGCCGGACCGACATCGTGCACGACCCCGTGACGGGCGGTCTGCCCTACGTGGTCCTCAAGGATCCTGGCGGCCTGGCCGGGAACCTGGAGCTGCTGTGCCCGTCCAAGGCGAACGCCGAAGCGGTCTACGACGCACACCTGGGCGGCCTGCTCCGGCTGGAGGACACGGACTACGCGCTGGACTTCTGGTACGTCCCCGTGGGCGGCGCCGGCCTGCCTACCCCGACCGCGACGAGCTACTGGCGTGTGTCCGTTCTCGGCGTCCAGGAGGTCGCCCCATGATCGGTGAGTTCGACTGCTTCGTGCAGCTCACCGGGACGGTGCCCGGCGGCCCGGCTCTGGCGATCATCCCGGCGCTGCGCGGGACGATCACGATGGACCGTACGTGGGCGCCGGCGGTCCGCGCGGAGTTCGTGTTCCCGTTCCGGGAGTTCGACGCCACGTCTCTCCAGCTCGTCGACCCGTCGATCGCGCAGTTCGTGCAGCTGTTCCTCGTGGACGCCGTCACGGGACGGCAGGCCCTATGGGAGCTGAACGTTCGCGGGTACACGATCGACGCCCGTGCCGAGACCCTGACCCTGGTCCTGGCGTCGTACGAGGCCCTCGTGCAGGACTACGGGAGCACCCAGAACAGCATCAACCTGTCCGACACGTCGATCTACCCGACGGCGCTCTCCATGGTGCAGTCGCTGGTCAACACGGCGGTCGGGACGACGGTCGGTGCGGGCTGGACAGCGCCGAGCACGGGCAGCGTGCCGGCCGCGTACGAGGGCCGGTTCGTCGTCCCGGGCGGAAACGTCTGGGAGTACGTGCAGCAGACCGTGAGCACCTCCCCGGGCGGTGCCGTCCAGCACTTCGGCTGGGGCACGTCCGGCGGCGACTCGCTGGAGTGGCTGTTGTCGGCGCCGACCTACGAACGCACCCCCGCGCACTCGTGGGTCGTGCCCGCCTACCCGGATCCTGATGCCAGCCTGGACCCAGGAGACGTCGAGCCGACCGCGTGGACTGTTCAGCGGTCCCGCGACGTGCCCGAGTGGGGCAACGCGATGTACCTCGAGTTCCCGCGCCGCATGGCCACCGGCACGGCGACGCTGATCACCGCGGGCACCACGTTCAACTACGAGTTCAGCAACCGGGGTCTGTCCGGCTCGACGAGTGCGCTGCGCAAGCAGGTCCAGGTCTCGACCCGCACCTACCCGGACACGTCGCAGGGTGACCGGAACACGCGCGCTGGCTACTACCTGTCCCGGCGCGCGCCGCTCGGTCGGGCACAGACCGTCACCGTGCCCATGGACCTGCGCCTGGTCCCGTACCAGGTCTACCCGGACCCGAACGGCGTCGAGTACATGGTCCGGTCCGTGATGCACAACCTGACCGACGGGACCTCCGTCGTGCAGCTGACCGCTACCCCCTGAGAGGACCCGACGATGGCACTGTCCAAGCAGGTCACCCCGACGAGCTCGCTCCTGCGGTTCCTCGCGTGGGCGCAGGCGGCCGGCTACCGCGTGGGGGAGCACCCGGCGTACGGCGGCGTGACGCGCGGGGTGCACGCGGCCGGCTCGTGGCACTACGACGGCCTGGCCGCGGACCTCAACTGGGGCACCGGGAACCCGCCCGGCGAGCGCGCCCACCTGGTCGTCGCGCTCGAGGTGGCCGAGTCCATGGGCCTGGCCCTGATCTTCGCGCGCGACGGCGTCGCCGGCGTGGCCGCGAACCACCGCAACCACCTCCACGTCGACGTCGGGGAGTGGTCCAACTACGGTGCCGGCGACGTGCGCCGGCGTGCCGGCGACCTCAAGGTGTGGGAGCTGCAGGGCGCGGTCCACACGCCGGCCGCCGGCCGGGACAACCTCTGGGGCCCGGACACCGACAAGCGGCTCCGCGCGGTCCAGCAGGCGTCCGTGCTCGCCGGCGTCCGGTTCCCGTACGGCATCGCCTACACCCAGCGCGTCGTGGGGACGCCCGATGACGGCGTCTGGGGTCTGGCCTCGCGCCGCGCCCACGATGACACCGTCATGGACGTCCAGCGGGCCCTGGACGTCGTCGTCGACGGCAGGTGGGGCACCACCACCGACCGCGCCTACCAGCTCGCCAGGAAGGTCTACCACCGATGATCGACCCCACCGTGATCGTGTCCTGGCCCGCGGCCGCCGTCGCGATCGTCGTCGTCCTGGTCGGCGCCGCGCTCCAGGTCGTCCAGCTCGTCATGACCCACCGTGTCCGGCAGGACGCCGCGACGGCCGCCGGCCAGACGCGCCACAACGGCGGATCCACCCAGCGCGACGAGATCACCGCCGTCCGGCTCCTGCTGGAGGACCACGTCACCCAGGACACCGCCTGGAAGGCCGACGTCGAGCGCCGGCTACCGCCCGTCAGCTAGGCAGTCGTCCATGTCGCCGCCAGTCAGGGACTTGAGGTACTGGCAGGAGATCAGGTCCGTCTTGCGCTGGTCCTCGACGTGGTTCGACCAGGCGACCCCACCCCAGACAGCGACGACCGCCACGACCAGCAGCACCGGCAACCACCGCAACCAGGCCCGGCGCGCGCGAGCGCGCCGGGCCTCCTGCACCTCGAGGAGCTCACGGATCCGCTTCAGGTCGTCGTCAGCCATGCGCGGCACCGTAGCGGCCCGTATCAGGTGGATGGGAGAGTGCTCGGCCACGTTCACCCGCGACGGCGTCGACGATCGTCCGTAGACGCTCGTCGGGGACCAGGACGTACACCTGGGTCGTGGTCGGAGACGCGTGCCCCAGCAGCTTCTGCACGCCCAGCAGGTCGTTGGACAGCCGGTACGCGTTCGAGGCGAACCGATGCCGCAGCCCGTGCATGCTCAGACCGGGCGGCAGGAGCCGGCTGATCCGCACGCCGACCCACCGCGCGGACACGTGGCCATCGATCCGGCCCGGGAACGCGAAGGAGCCCTGGCACTTCGTGCGCAGGTCCCACGCCATGGACGGCGCGAGGGGTACCGGGCGCTCGCGGCCGCCCTTGCCGTGGACGGTGAGAGTCCAGCCGTCGTTCGTCTCGACGACGTCGCGCGCGTGCACCTGTGCCACCTCCGCGCGGCGTAGCCCGTACTCGGCCGCGAGCTGCAGCATGAGCCGGGCCGCCGGCGAGGCGTGGTGAAGCGCGGCCGCGTAGGCATGCTCCGGCGTCGGATGCGGCGCGGGCACGCTGGGACGCGGCGCTGGCAGCGCTGTCGTCGGATCCTCGCCGGCGCGCCCGTCGAGCACGCCCCAGCGCCAGAAGCCGCGCAGACTCGCCCGCACGCTGCGGCGCGTCTCACGCGCCCAGTCGTGCGAGCCGAGCCATGCGACCAGGTCCCCCGTCGTGAGGGTCCACGGCTCGTCGGCCGTGGTGTCCCGCGCGAGCCACCGAATGTGCTCGACCCGCGTCTTGATCGTCGTGGACGCACGCCCGACCGCGCGCAGCCACAGAGTCCAGTCCGCCATGTGACATTCCCATCGTTCAGTCATGAAAACGTCATAGGGCGCGAATATCGTGCTCAACGGACATCCCGGACAGCGGTTTCATCATGCGAAACCGCGCCGGGGTGACGTTCCAGCTCGTCGGCCGCGAACATGAGCTCGCGCCCGTCGATCGCCACGCGCACCCGGTACCGCCCGGCTGTGCGGACCTCGACCACGAGCCCAACGCGGCCGGCATACGGGTGCGGCGCACCGTTGGCCAGCTCCTCCGCCACGACCACGACGACGTCGTCACGGTCGAGCACGGCGCTCATGCGGCGAGCCCATCCGCGGCGGTCCACACCGTCCGGATGCTCCGGCCGCGCGGCGACATCGTGAAGGCGCTCGCGGTCTGCCCGATCGTCTCGTCGGCCGTGATGCAGAGCTTCCCGGCGCGCGGGAAGTAGCGCTGGCGGAGCTGCTCGGCGCGCTCGTCGACCTCGGCCGACTCGGCCAGCAGGCGACTCATGCGCCGGCCGTCGACCCCCTCGGCGTTGGCCTGGCGCAGTGCGTCCCACCATGCCGACTTCGCGGCCGCGAGCTGCTCCAACTCGGCGACGAGTTCGGCGCGCCGCTCGACCGTGCTCCGGCGGGCGCTCATGCCGCCACCTCCCACGCCCCGGCGGGGAACACGGCGCCGAAGATCGGCCGCCCAGCGCCAGCGCCGGCGACCGCCTTCCATGTGGCGACCAGCCCGCCCTCGCCGTTCCTCGGCCCGTAGTAGAGGTCCCCGTGGCGCGTCCACACCGCGCCGTCGGCCGTGGTGATCCGCCGCGGGAGTTCGGGGCCGATCGCCGGCGGGACGTACCGGCAGACGTCGCCGGCGCACCCGACGTGGACGCACGTCACGGGCGCCGCGGGGAAGTATCCGGCGGGGATCATGCGGCCAGCTCCCACGCGTCGACGTCGCCGTGGCACGGGCAGGCGCAGGGGACCAGGTAGTTCTCCGTGCACCCCTCGCGGGAGCACCAGCACTCGTCGGCCGCCGCCGCGGCGATCGCCAGGAGGTCCTCCAGAGGCGACAGATCAGAAGGTTGGGGGTTCGAATCCCTCCGGGCGCACATCAGGAACGAGGCCCCGGCCGGCGGAGACGCTGGCCGGGGCCTCGTCGTTGTCCGACGGTTCGCCGGACGAGCGGGTGACACAGTGCCTCGGTGATCGATGCCGCCCAGCTCCTCGACGACTCGGCCGCCGTCCTGCTCGACTTCGACGGCCCGGTCACCGCACTCCTGCCCAGGCCGGTCAACCTGCACGTCGCCGATGACGGTCGCCGCGCCCTCCAGGCCTGCGGTATCGCGGTACCCGCCGCCGTCGCGACGACGTCCGACCACCTCGCTGTGATCCGCTGGACAGGGAAGCACGCGCGTGAGGCGCTCGGCGCCGTGGACGATGCGTGCGCGGCCGCGGAGACGGCTTCGGCCCGGACGTGCGCACCGACGTCGGGGGCGAACGCACTCCTCGCCGCGCTCGACGGTGTCGGTGTCCCGGTGGTCGTCGTCAGCAACAACGCCGCGGCGGCGATCCACGCCTACCTCGAACGGCATGGCCTGACCTCGTGGGTGCGCGACGTCGTCGGCCGGCCTGCCGTGCGGCCGGACCTGATGAAGCCGCATCCGCACACGGTCGAGCGCGCGCTGACGATCGCCGGGGCCGGCGCGCGGCGAGCGGTCCTGATCGGTGACTCGGTGTCCGACATCGAGGTCGCTAGGGCAACGGGCGTCCGCTCCATCGGCTACGCCACGACGCGACGACGCGGGATCGAGCTGCGGCGAGCGGGTGCCGATGCCGTCACGGACGACATCGGTGCGCTGGTCCCGGGGGGATCGGCGCAGCAAGGGCGAGCGGTGGGTGATCGCTGAGGCATCGCCGGCGTGCTCAGGGGCTCCCGGTGAGTGCCCTGCGGTGCGAGCCGACGTTCAGGGGCGAGTCTGGCGAAATCTGAATCAAAGATTACGAAGACATGGCCGAGCGAGAGGGTTCTTGGTCGATCACAGGCCGACGAGCCGCGTCGGAGCGCGCCGACGGCGGTTCGGCAGGCCTCTGGACCGCCCCGACCTGAGAGCTTCTTGGAAAAACAGCCGGTGAACAGCGCCTCTGTGTCCGCTGTCACGGACCCTGGCTTTGACGCACCCCAGCGGCTGACGTAGTGTTCTGGATGTCAGCCCGACGGGCCGACGGACACGAGGGGCCGGAAACGGACCGAGTGGCCGCGCCGGGGCTGGATCCCATCTCTGATGCAGAGCAGTTCACACTGCTCTGCGGGATATCAGATGCGGGTCCTACTGCAACGAGTAGTTCTTCAGGAACTGCGAGTTTGCGAGGCGGATTCGGACCTGGTAAGTTGAAGAGGTTGCCCCGGATGGGGTCAGCATCCACAGGATGATGACTGCAACGGTGTGCGTCGGTTGTTTGAGAACTCAACAGTGTGCTTGATAGTCAATGCCAATTATTTGACTCTCTTGTTTCGGATCGTGCTGCTGGATGGT
>NZ_JBITFV010000002.1:307143-616199 GCF_044456525.1 Promicromonospora sp. NPDC050880 | reverse complement strand
GCGAATATCACGTTGGCTGCCACGGGTGAGCGGTCGTGGGCGGAGGCGGGGATCGCGATCGCGGGTGCGGCGTTGTCTCTGATCGGTCTGGGTGGTGCCGCGAAGGCTGCGATGGGGTTGTCCAAGAGCATCGCCAAGGGCACGTTCAAGCAGGGGTTGAAGAACGGGTGGTGCAAGTTCGGGTTCGGGAAGTGTTTCGTGGCCGGGACGATGGTCCGGACTCCGGACGGTCCGCGCCCGATCGAGGAGATCCGGGTGGGGGACAAGGTCTGGGCTCATGACACGGTCACCGGTCGGGACGAGCTGGGTCTGGTGGTCGAGACGTTCGTGCGGACCACCGACGAGCTGTTCCACCTCAGGATCAACGACCAGGTCGTCTCGACCACGGCGGAGCATCCGTTCATGGTGCACGGGCGGGGGTGGACCGATGCGGCGTTCCTGAAGGAAGGTGACCTGCTGGTCACCCCCGAGGGAACCACCACACCCGTTCAGGCCATCGAGATCGAGCAGCGGCCCGAGGATCAGGTCGAGACGGTCTACAACTTCCACGTCGAGACCTACACCACCTACTACGTCCACGCCGGTGAGATCAGCATCCTCGTCCACAACGCCGTTCATGCGAACGCCCTGAAGAAGAACCACACGTACAAGATCAACGGCGGCAGCTACAAGGTGGACGGTCTCGGCCGTCCCGCCGGGATCGACGTCAAGCTCACCAAGAGCTCCATCGGTGGCAAGACCAACCCCTCGGTCAAGCCGCTCGGGTACGACCCGTCCATCCATCAGGCGGGTCACCTCCACGGCGCGCAGCTCGGCGGTCCGAACGACCATGCCGCCAACTTCGTCTCGCAGTACAACAGGTCCAACAATCCCTGGCAGCGGGCCATCGAGGGCGAGGTGCGCAAGGTCGTCGAGAACGGCGAGGACGTCGTGTATAAGGTGACACCGCAGTATGACGGAGCGTCGGAGATTCCCCACTCGATTCATTTCAGCGGTCAGGGGTCGAACGGGTACCAGCTCGACTACACCCTGTCGAACTCGAACCTTCCCCTGCTCAGCCAGGAGATGAAGGCCGGGAACATCTCCGTGAACCAGCACGGCTTTCTCTTCGGGACGAGGTAACAGATGGCAAGCCTGGACGAACTCATCGACGCGGGCGGACTGGTTCCCCCCGCCGACGCCTACGACTGGGAGCAGGCCGAGGCCACCCTCCAGGTCGCCCTCCCGGAGGACTACCGGGCCCTGGTCGACGCCGGCGGCGCCGGCCTGTGGTTCGACTACGTGCGCGTCTACGCCCCGGGTGAGCGGTACGAGGACCGGAACCTGCTCGACTCGCTCGGCGTGTTCGAGGACCTCAAGATCTTCTGGGACAACGGCTTCTCCGACCCGCCGGAGGACATCGGCGAGGACACGAAGCTGATCGCGTGGGCGAGCACGGGCACCGGCGCCACCCTGTTCTGGCGGGTCGACCCCGGTGTCGCCCCGGCGTCGTACCCGCTGTACGTCCAGAGCGCCGACGGCGACTGGGAGCGGCTCGAGATCACGACGACCGACTTCCTGCGCGGGGTGCAGCAGGGCACGGCCGGCAGCGAGTACTTCTCCGAGGCGTTCCTCGACCGCACCCAGACGTTCCGTCCCTACCCGGGGTAGAACGCCACGACCCGACGGCCGCGGGGCTGCGGGGACGACGTCCACGCAGCCCCGCGGCCTGCCTCGGCTCGTTCAGGCCACCGGGCGCCACGGGCCGTCCGCGGCGCCCGGCACCTGCCCGCGGGTCCACCAGCGGGCCTCGTACAGCCTGCCGTCGTGCACCGCGAAGTCGCCGGCGACGAAGATCCGGGACCGTGTCCACACCGCCGTGCCGTCGACGGCCGCGGTGACCTCCTGCCACGCGCCGTGGGCCGAGGTGCCCGGTGTCTCGCCCCGGGTCCACCAGGATGCCAGCCACACCGATCCCTCGAACACGACCTGGGCGCCCGCCGTGTAGGTCTCCGTGGCCGACCAGGCCGGGAGCGCGGGTTCGGGCCGCACGCCCGGCGTCGCCTCCACGCGCAGGTGGTCGAGGTTGATGTTGCCCGTGTCGGTGGCGGTGTGGTGCAGCAGGATCTCGTGCCGCCCGGGCGCCAGGGTGACCTGCAGGGCGGGGGAGTGCCCCCAGCGCCGCCACCGGTCGGCGTCCTGCCCCAGGTTGGGGAAGGTGACTGGCCGGTCCGGTCCGCCGTCGACCGACACGGAGAGCTGCCGGTCGAGCGGTGCGACCACCATGCCGTTGGCGTAGCGGAACGAGATGTCGACGGCCGAGGGAGCGGCCGCCTCGTACGTGAACCGCACCCCGGCTCCCGTGCGGGTCAGGTCACGGACGAACCCGGTCCCCGTGTAGCCCGGGTGCTCCGTGGTGATCCGCGCGCCGCCCACCAGCGTGGCGGTCTCGGCCTCGGCGACGTGCTCGGCCCGCAGCGCCCCGACGGCGGCCCGGAGCCGGTCCAGGGCAGCGGCGTCGCCCGCGGCGCCGGCGACCCGTTCCGCGAGATCGTCCAGCGACCCGGCCAGCGCGGCGGCGTCGCCCGTGCGGGCGTGGGTGGCCGCGGCCGCCGCCGGCTCGCGCAGGGCGGCTGCCGTCGGGTGGTCGACGGCGCCCGCCTGCTCCGCGTCCCGGACCAGCGACAGCACGCCGAACACGCCCACGGCCTCGCCCAGGTACGGGACGACGGCGGCGTCGACGGCCGCGCCGACGTCGGCCGGGACGTCGTCGGTACCGGAGGTGAGCGCGACGTGACGCACCGCCTGCAGGGCGAGCCGGGTCGTCGCGAGGTCGTGCCGCTCGGCTGCCTCCAGGGCACGTCGCGCGTGCCGCACGAGGAGCGCGGACCGGTCCGGCGCCACACGGCGGTCGCCCACCAGGTCGAGCAGGTCCGCGTCGGGGTAGGGCAGCAGCGCGACGTCGACGGCCCGGCCGGCGTTCCCCGCGGCGTCGACGACGCTCAGCGCGTTGCGGGCGTCGTAGGTGACGTCGTCGGCCGGGATCCGGGCGGTGAACGTCCTCGTGCCGCCTCCCGCGACGCGGCCCGTGGCCCCGTCGACGGCCTCTCCGTCCACGGCGAGCCCTGCCTGGCCGACGGTGGTGCCGCTGTTCCGGACGGTCGCCGTGACGGTCACGACCTCCGCGACCGGGTCGTAGGACGCCTCGGGCGACCCCTGGAGCCGGAACGTCGGGGCCGCGTAGCGGGGCAGCTCCGCGAGGTCGGTGGCGGTGGCCGGGCGCAGCCGGACCGCCTGGCCGCCGGCGGCCGTCATGGCCGCCTCGATCGTGTCGGTCCGGTCCACGAGCGCGCGCTTCACCTCGACGGCCGTCGGGTTGCCCTTCCAGGACGCGTCCGCGGCGTCGGACCAGATGTCGGCCACGTAGGTGGTGCCGCGGTCCAGGAACCCGAGCGGCACGCGGACCGCGCGGTCGTGCTCGTCGGTGATCGAGCCGACGTACCAGACCGGGCCGCTGCGGCGTGCCGTGACGGTGTGGTCGCCGAGCTCGGCGTCCAGCACGTGCGACTCGTCCCAGCGCGTGGGCATGTCCCTGAGGTAGTCGAACGCGTCCGCGTGCTCCGCGTAGTTCTCCGGGGTGTCCGCGAGCATCTGCAGCGGGCTGGAGAACGTCGGGTAGAGCGCGAGCTGCGCCGTCGTCGTGGTCTGCACGCGCGTCTTGAGGTTCGCCGGGTCCCAGGTCACGGCCAGCACGCCGGGCGTGTAGTCCGCCGGGCCGCCCATCCACCGCGTGAACGGCAGGATGGTGGCCTGCTCGGGCGGGTTGCCGCCCGCGCCCATGTAGTTGTGCTGCTCCATGCCCGCCACGCCCTCGCCCGTCATCATGTTCGGGTAGGTGCGTGACAGCCCCGTCGGCTTGATCGCCTCGTGCGCGTTGACCGAGATCTCGTGCTGCGCCGCCGACTCGATGACGCGCTGGTAGTGCCTGACCGCCTCCTGGTCGTAGTGGCTGCGGTTGACGCCGCCCAGCTCGAACCGTGTGGCGTACCCGGTCTTCAGGGCGTGGATGCCCCACTCCTGGTACTGGTCGAAGATCTCGTCCATGTGCTCGTCGTAGTAGTCGACGTAGCCGCGCGTCTCGTTGTGCGCCATGAAGCCGACGCCGTTCGCCTCCGCGTAGGCCAGCACCTCGTCGATGTCGACGTCGGCCTGCGGCGTGACGAAGTCCTGCCCCTTCCACTCGCCGCCCGCGTTCTGGTTCCAGCCCTCGGCCAGCACGTACTTGGCGCCGGCCTCCGCGGCCAGGTCCACGTACTCCTTGATGCGCTCCGTGGTGGCGCCGTGCTTCGGCCCCGCGTTCCACGTCGTGTCGCGGCGCTGCAGCTCCCACCACACGCCCACGTAGGTGCCGGGGTCGATCCAGTCGGTCGTGTCCGCCGTGCCGTCGCCGTCGGAGTCGACGTCGCAGATGGCGCACGGCGGGTTGAGGTTCTCGATCAGGTGCGACCCGGCGAGGTCACCGGCGGTGCGGCCGACGGTCACGGTGCGCCAGGGCGTGCTGAACCCGTCGGCGTCGACGTCGATCACCGCCTTGTCACCGTTCGGCAGCGCGATCAGGTCCGAGACGAGGGTGCCGGGCGTGCCGCCACGGACCACGGTCATGCTCGGGAAGTCGATCAGGGCCGCCTCGTGCACGGCCAGGAACAGGTCGTCGGAGCGGGACATCGTGATCGGGGTCTGCGCCGAGGCCACGTCGGGCAGGGGCTGCGTGCGGTAGTGCTGCTCGTCGGCGCTCCATCTCGTTCCCGCGGGGATCGAGTACGCCGTGGCGTCGGCGGGCAGCGCGAACTCGGTGGTCTCCCCGGCCACGACGACGCCGTCGCCCAGTGCCTCCTGCTGCGGGAGGCGGTAGCGCAGGCCGACACCGTCGTCGAACACGCGCAGGACCACGTCGAGCTCCACGCCCGAGGCCTCGTGCACGGCGTGGACCGTCAGCTCGTTGGCGTGGTTGCGCACCCGTGCGTCGTTGCCCCAGGCCGGGGTCCAGGTCTCGTCGACCTCGTCGCGGTCGGTGGAGGTGATGCTCAGGCCCGCGGTGAGGTCGACCGCGGGATCGCGCAGCGTGAGCCCGAGACCCGACGGCGCCACGACGGTCGTGGTCCTGTCCCGCACGACCTCGTACGTCAGCGTGCCGTCCACGACGCCGACGGTCGCCTCGATCGACCTGTCCGGTGACGCGACCCGGTGTCCGTCGAGCGTGCCGGCCCGGTCCTGCGCCGTGACGGCGCTGGCGCTCGTGCCGGGTACGGCGGGAGCCCCGGCGGCGACGACCGCCGGGCCGAGGAGCAGCACGGCGGTCGTCGCCGCGGTCAACGCCGCCGCGGGGTGGGGTCTGTACCGGCGTCGCCGGCCTGCCTGAGCTCGCGAAGGTGTATCCACTGTTCTCTCTCCCGGACGTCGGTGTCGCAGCTGGGGATCCGGTTGCCTCGATGCAGACGGATGCTGCCGTGAGTTTTTCGGGGGTGCGCTCCGGTGTCAAGGTGTGATGTCGTCGGTGGACGCGACACAGGGGAGGCCTGGATGCGCTCGTTCGTGGTGACTGGAGGCGGTCGTGGTGTGGGACGTGCCGTCGTGGAGCGGCTGGCCCAGGGCGGCCACGTCGTCGTCCTCGACCTCGTGGGCGAGCCGGGGGAGCCGCCCAGCGGCGACATCAGGAGGCTCACGGACGACCCGCGCGTCACGCTCGTGCGCGGCGACGCCGCGGACCCCGTCACGGCCCGCCGGGCGGCCGACGCGGCGGAGGACCGGGCACCCCTGGCCGGCTGGGTCAACAACGCCGCCGTCTTCCGGGACCTGCCGGTCACCGCACCGCCCGGCGAGGTGCTCGCCGCGGTCAGCGCCAACCTCGCCCTGGCGATCACCGGCTGCCACACCGCCGTCGGCCACTTCCTGCGGTACCGGCGGCCGGGCGCCGTCGTCAACGTCTCCTCCCACCAGGCACAGCGCCCGGTGCGCGGTGCCCTGCCCTACGCCACCGCCAAGGGCGCGATCGAGGCGCTGACCCGCGCGGTCGCCGTCGACCACGGGCCCGCAGCGATCCGCACCAACGCCGTCGCCCTCGGGTCGGTGGAGACGGAGCGCTACGAGCGGTACCGGCAGGAGCACCCCGACGTGGACCGGCAGATGGCCGCCCTGCACCCGCTCGGCAGGGTCGGCACGGGGCGCGAGGTGGCCGACGTCGTCGCGTTCCTGCTCTCCGACCAGGCGGGCTTCGTCAACGGCGCCGTACTGCCCGTCGACGGGGGACGAGCCGCCCAGGGCGCCGACCCCGAGGCGGTCTGACGCACGACCGGGCCGGGTGCGGCGCGGGCGCCGGCCGCGGGATCGGCGCCGCGGGATCAGCGTCCGCTGTCCGCCGTCACGTCCCGGACCCACGCCCCGTCCTGCGGACGGAAGCCCACGCCGCTCAGGTACGCGTGCTCGCTCGGTGCCGCCTGCGGCACGACGACGCGGTCGAAGCCCTTGGCCGCGAAGATGCCGCTGCGCCGGTACACGAACTCGCCCGGTGTCAGGTCGCGGAACCGCTTGGACACCCAGTCGAGCTCCACCACGCCCGCGCCGTCCCCGGCGTCGCGCACCTCGACGACGCCCACGGTCTCGTCGCCGCGCTGCACCAGGAACGCCGACCGCTCCTCACCGGGCTCCGGGACGGCCACGAACCCTGGCGCGAAGCCCGCGATGTCCGCCGCGTGCGTGCGCAGCACGTGCAGCAGGTACGCGTCGTCGGGCGCCACCTCCACCACTTCGTAGACGGCGGCGTCGTGCCGCTCGCGGTTCAGGCGCCACAGCCAGTAGACGTTGATGAGGCTGATCGCGGCGTTCATCGCGACGAACGGCCAGATGCCGGCGATCGCGTTGTAGGCCGTGGCCACGACCGAGCCGGTGAGGTTGAGCCAGCGGAAGCGGAGCACGCGGGCCTGCGTCAGCGACAGGACGACGAGGGCGGAACCGACCCAGCCGGCGATCTCGAGCCAGGGGAGCATGTGCTGACTCTAGGCGGGCCTGCTCCGGTCCGGCGGCGGCCGGGTGCGTCGCGCGCGTCACCACGACCAGCCGCGCGCGCTGAGCTCCAGCTCCTCGCGGAGCCGCTCGTCCGCGGCGGACCGCTGGTCCGCGCGCAGCGGGTCCGCGTCGGTCGGCAGCTCCGCCAGGCGGCACGCCTCGCGCAGCAGGGCGTCGTAGGCGTTCTGCACCGCGAACCAGTGGTGGGCGCGCGCGTACAGGCCGGGGTCCTGCTCGACGCGGCGCAGCTCGGTCGCGAGCTGGCCGAGCCGCGACTGCAGCCGCAGGGTCACCAGCGGGTCGGGCGCCGGCCTCGGGCGCGTCAGGAAGGTCCAGACCATCGATCGTCACCGCCACGTCGTCGTCGCGGAAGGGGGACTCCTCCAGCGTAGGTCGACGGCGGCGCCGGGGCTATCCCGCTCCGGGACGAGATGTCGCCGGTCCGCGCCCGCCCGCCAGCGCGTCGGTGGCGGGCGGGCGCGGACCCGCGCGTCGGTGCGGGTCAGTCGGAGTAGCAGAGGTCTCCCTCGCAGCCCGCCCGCACGTCCGAGCCGTGCACGCCCATGACGACGGCGCCCCCGGTGTCGCTGTCCCCGATCTGGGTGTTGACCGGGCCGGTGCCGCCGATCACGACGTTCGAGTCGTCGTAGGTGACGACGTTGCGGTGACCCCGGCTCCGGACGGAGACGTCGTCGAACCCGTCGGCCCCGACGACGAGCGCACCGCGCCCGGTGGCCGAGGACTCGCCCTCGTCGGTGACCGTGGCCTGCCCGGCCGGTGCAGGGCTGGCGACAGGGCCGGCGACAGGGCCGACGAACGCTCCGGCGGGACCGCCCCGGTCGCGGTGGGCACCACTTTTCCCGGTGCTCTGCCGGGCGGTCACCTCCTCGTCCTCGCCGTCGTCGCCGTCGTCCTGCTCGTCGTCTTCCTGCTCGTCCTCCTCCTCGTCCTCCGTGTCCTCCGCGTCCCCCGAGTTGCCCGACCGGACCACCGACCCGGTCACGTCGACCGCGTTGAGACCGCTGGAGTCGGTGTCGCCCGTGTTCGCGTTGATCCGGCCGTCCCGGCCCAGGAACACGTTCGAGTCGTCGTAGGTCACCACCTGGTCGTCGCCGACGACGCTGACCGAGTGGTCCTCGAAGCCGCTGATCGCGATGGGCCGGTCGCCGGCGGAACCCAGGAGCAGCCCGCCGAACGTGTCGTTCTGGTGCGACCCTGTCGTGGACTGCCCGGACCGCAGCGACGAGCCGTCGGACCCGAGGGAGAGGACACCGCTGGAGGTGACCGCGCCGGTGTTGGCCACCAGCTCACCGTCCTCGCCGATGTAGACGATCGATCCGTCGGCCGCGAGCACCTGGTAGGTGGTGCCGTGCGTACCGCCGCTCCGGGGCGCCCGTCCCATGGGCACGACGACGACGGGGTCCGCAGGGCCTGCGGCGTCGGTCGTTCGCCCCTGGTCGGGTGCGGAGCGCACCGGGCGGGGTGGCGTGCCCGCGGCCTGCGGCGGTTCCGTGAGCGGGGCCGCACCGCTGGTACGTGCGGCCTGGGGCCCGGTATGCGTGGCCGACGGCGCGGTGCGGGCGCGCCCGGCGCTCGGGGCGGGTGCGGCCGGGGCGGGTGCGGCCTGGGCCGGCGCGGAGGTGGTCTCGGCGGGCCGGGCCGAGCCGTCCGGCGCGAGCATCAGCACGACCGGTGGCGTGTCCGCCGGTGGTGCGCCCGGCGTCGTCACGTAGACGTCGCCCGCGGGCGCGGTGGCCGCGGCCGCGGGCGACGCCGCTGCGGTACCGGTCAGGACGTCGTGCGCCACCCAGGCGCACATGCCGGCGACGCCGAGGATCACTGCGCAGGCCTGCGGGCTCAATCCTCCGGCCCGACGGTTCTCGGAGCTCATCCCGTTCTCCTTCCAGCCGCGCGAGGGCGCCGCCGGGTGGGACCGTGCCGTACGGGATCGGTGGCTCGCTCGATCGCGGGGTCCCGGCGATCTTGGGGCGGGTCGACGGACCGGACGCCGCTCGCGTCGAGTTCTCACGGTCGCGCCCGGGCGTGGTGCGCGCAGGCGTTCCACGGAGCCCACCGCGCGGCCGGCGACGCTGCGCCCGGCCGCGGAGCCTTCCGCGGGGACGGACCAGGGCGGGCGCGCCGGGCCGGTGCGCGGCAGTGCCGCGGGTCGGGTCCGGGCGCACCGCCTGGTGCTGCGGTACCCGCGACGCTACGCCGGGGAGCCCAGGGGCGCCCCCGGGGCAGCGGGTGAAGTGGACCCGCCGGGCAGCACCAGCTCCCCGTCGACCCGGACGGGCACGACCGCCGGTCCGTCCCGCAGCTCCGGTGGCAGGGCGTGCTGGGGCGCCTGCTGCCAGGCGACCGGGCGCAGGAACCGGCGGATCGCCGTCGCGCCCACGGAGGTGTGCAGCGTGTTCGTCGACGGCCAGGGTCCGCCGTGGTGCTGGGCCCAGGTGACGGCGACCCCGGTGGGGAAGCCGTCGTACAGCACCCGCCCGACGCGTCGGGTGAGCGCGGCGCGCGCGGCGGGCAGGTCCCGGTCGGCGGCACCCCCGGTGAGGATGCTGCCGGTGAGGGACCCCTCGACCCGTTCGACGACGGCGACCGCCTCGGCCTCGTCGCGGTAGCGCACCACGACGGCGAGAGGGCCGAAGCACTCCTCGACCAGACGTGGCGTGACCGACCCCGCGGCGACCTCCAGCAGGGCCGGGCGGGTCGACCCGACGTCCTGGCTGTGCGGCGCACCGCCGTCGGCCGCGACGTCGGACCCGGTGTGCCCGCCGTCGTCCCGCCCGCGTGCGACGACGGCGGCGTCTGCCGACCGGGCCACCACCCCGTCCGCGTAGGCCCGGGCCATCCCCGCCGTGAGGGCGGGCAGGGCGGGCGCCCGCTGGACGGCGCGGCCGAGCGCGTCCACCAGGGCATCCCCGGCGTCGCCTGCGGGCACCAGCACGAGCCCCGGCTTGGTGCAGAACTGCCCGCCGCCCTGGAGCACCGACGCCGCGAGCCCCGTGCCGAAGCCGTCGGCGTTCTCCCGCGCGCCGGCCGGCGTGACCAGGACGGGGTTGATGCTGCTCAGCTCCCCGTAGAACGGGATGGGCGCGGGCCGCGCGGCGGCGGCGTCGGCCAGGGCCCGCCCGCCGGCTAGCGACCCCGTGAACCCGGCCGCCCGGATCGCGGGGTGCGACACGAGGGCGGCTCCCGCGTCGAACCCGTGCACGAGCGCGAACGTGCCCTCGGGCGCACCGGCTGCCGCGACGGCCCGCTCGGCCAGCCGCGCCACGCGCTCCGACGTCGCGGGGTGCCCGGGATGGGCCTTGACCACGACGGGGTTGCCCGCCGCCAGCGCCGAGGCGGTGTCACCGCCCAGCACGGAGAACGCGAACGGGAAGTTGCTCGCCGCGTAGACGGCCACGGGACCGAGCGGCACCAGCATGCGGCGCAGGTCGGGGCGCGGGCCCATGGGGGTGTCGCCCGCGTGGTCGATCGTCGCCTCCAGGTAGCCGCCGTCGCGCACCACGCGCGCGAACGTGCGCAGCTGATAGGCCGTGCGCGTGAGCTCGCCGCCGAGCCGCGCGGGCCCGAGGGCGGTCTCCCGGTCGGCCTCGGCGACCAGGGCGGCACGCTCGGCGTCGAGGGCGTCGGCGAGCGCGTCCAGCAGCTCCGCGCGCCGGGCGCGGGGCCACGCGGCGAGCTCGTCGGCGACCGCGGCGGCCCGGTGGGCCACCTCGTCCAGGGCAGCGGGCAGGGTCTCCCGCACGGGCAGCTCCACGACCTGACCCGTGCGTGCGTCGCGGCTGGTCACGGCGTGCGGATCGGGCGCCGCGCCCGGCGTCGTCACATCCATGCCGTCGACCCGTCCCGGCGCACGGGCACCGTGCGCTCCCAGTGCACCCAGTCGTCGGTGGCCAGCGCGGACTCGTCGATCTCGATGCCCCAGCCCGGTCGGTCCGGCCGCAGCTCCAGGTGCCCGTCGACCGGCACGTACGGGTCGTGGCACCAGGAGACGTCGTCCGGCTTGTACTCGAGGATCGAGAAGTTCCACGTGGCCGCCGCGAAGTGCACGTTGGCCGCCGTCGCGAGCGGGCCCATGGGGTTGTGGGGCGCCACGGGCACGTCGTGCGCCTCGGCCAGCGTGGCGATCTTGCGCATCTGGGTCAGCCCGCCCACCACGGCGATGTCGGGCTGGACGATGTCGGCGCCCTGCACGGTCAGCAGGCCCAGGAACTCGTTCGGCGAGTACAGGGACTCGCCCGTGGCGAGCGGCACCGTCATCTCCGCGCGGATCCGGCCCCACGCCGGCAGGTACTCGGGGCGGATGGGCTCCTCGAGGAACAGCGGCTCGTTCGGCGCGAGCGCTGCCGCGAGGTCCACGGCCTGGCGCGGCTCCCAGAGGCAGCCGTGGGCGTCGAACGCGAACTCCCACTCCTCGGGGTGGCTCTCGCGGATCTGCCCGAACCAGTCGCCGAGCTCGCGGGCGACCAGCCCGAACCGCGACCGGTGCAGGTCGCGGCGGTAGGGGCTGAGCTTGAACGCGTCCACGCCGTGGTGCTCGTGCAGCGCGGCCGTGCGCTCGACCAGCTGCGGTACGTCGGGCGCGTCGTACAGGCCCGCGTACACCCGCACCCGGTCGCGGACGGCGCCGCCGAGCAGCTGGTACACGGGCACGCCGGCGGCCTTCGCGGCGATGTCCCACAGGGCGTGGTCCACCGCGGCGATGGCGGCCAGGCCCAGCGCTCCCTGCGGGAACCGTGCCGACTGGTGCAGCAGCTGGTTCACGTGGGCGACGCGGGTCGCGTCGAGGCCCGTGACCTGGTCCGCGATGTACTCGATGATCGCGGGGTAGGCGAGGTCCGGGCCGTGGTTGTAGATCTCGGCCCAGCCGTCGAGGCCGCCGTCGGTGGTGATCCGCAGCAGCACCCGCGGGCGGTTGCCCACCCGCTGGAGGTAGGTGGTCAGCCGGGCGATCTTCGTTCCGGTGGTCATGCCGAGGCCTTCCAGTCGTCGAGGATGCGCGTGATCGCGGCGCGGTCGGGCTCGCCCAGGGTGGTGCTGGGCGGCCGCACGGAACGGTCGCACAGGCCCATCTGGTGCATGGCCTCCTTGACCACCGACACGTTGTCCGCCGACCGGTCCCGGGCCCGGAGCTGCTCGAACTCCCGGATGCGCCGCCACACCGCGGACGCGCGGGCGGCGTCGTCCTGCCGCAGGGCGTCCAGGAGGCCGAACGAGACGTCGGGCGCCACGTTGACCAGGCCCGAGGTGAACGCGCGGGCGCCCGCCTGCCACGCCGAGGGTGCGTAGGACTCGGCGAGCCCGGCGATCCACAGCAGGTCGGCGTCCGTGTTCTGCACCGTCTCGGCGAACGCCACCGGGTCCGGCACGGAGTACTTGATGCCCACCACGTTGTCCGCGGCCTGTGCGAGCGCCGCGATGTCCGTTCCGCGGATCACGGGGGAGCTCACGTACGGCAGTACGGCGAGGCCACCCGCGGCGTGCGCGACGGCGGCCGTGTACTCGACCCAGCCCTGCCGTGACATGTACGGCAGTACCGGCTGGTGCACCATCACGGCGTGCGCGCCCAGCTCAGCGGCCGCCCGCGCCTCGGCCTGCGCCGTGGCCGGGTCCAGCCCCACGCCGACGACGACCACGGCCCGGTCGCCCGCGGCGTCGGTCACCGTGCGGGCGACGTCGGCCCGCTCCCGCGGGCTCAGGGCGTAGAACTCGCCGGTGTTGCCGTTGGGCGTGATGGCGCCGAGCCCCGCGTCGACCAGGCGCCCGGCGAGCCGCCCGGTCAGGGCGAGGTCGACGGAACCGTCGGCCGCGTAGGGGACGACGGGGATGCCGACGACCGTCCGCAGGCGTTCGACGATGTCGTGGTACCCGGTCATGATTCTCCGTTCTGAGGGGTGTCCTGCTGCTCGACGGGCTTGATGCGCACCCAGAAGCCGTAGACGGCGGCGCTGACCAGGCAGCTGATCGCCGCGAAGACGAGCGGCCACAGGTAGGAGCCGTCCGAGGCCGTCAGGGCCAGGCCGATGGCGATCGGGCTGATCAGGTTGCCGAGCTGCGAGCCGAAGTTCTGGAAGCCGGCCAGCGAGCCCACGCGCTCGGGACTGGGGGAGACCTCGGCCGGCAGGCTGAGGATCGCGGCACCCGCGAAGGAGTGCGCGGCGCTGGAGACCGTGAGGATCACCATGAGCACCACGTTGCTCTCCACGAACGGGCTGAACCCGATGCACGCACTGAGCACGAGGCCCGAGATGATCGGCACCTTGCGCGCGACGTTCGGGGACAGGCCGCTCGCGAGCATGCGGTCGGAGACGATGCCGCCCAGCACGGTCGAACCGATGGCGATCACGGCGGGCAGGGCGCCGACCATGCCGAACTCGGCCTCGGTGAACCCGCGCTCGTTGAGCAGGTAGCTGGGGTACCAGGTCAGGAAGAACGCACCGGCGAGCGACCGGAAGACGTAACCCAGCAGGAGCGCCCAGGTCTGGTTGTCGCGCAGCAGCGTGCTCCAGCGCACCTCCTCGCCGCTGTGCCGCACCATCTCGGCCTGGTCGGAGCGGATGTGGTCGAGCTCTGCGGCGTTGACGCGCTGGTGGTCCTGCGGGGCGCGGTAGATGGCGAGCCAGCCCACGATCCAGAGCAGGCCCACGGCACCGATCACCACGAAGGTCCAGCGCCACCCGGCGAAGACCGCGATCGACGTGACGATCGGGATCGACAGGGCCGACCCGATCTGCTGACCCATGTCGAACAGGCTGGAGGCGAAGGCCCGCTCCCGACGCGGGAACCAGGTGGAGACCACCTTGATGTTCGCCGGCTGCACCGGTGCCTCGCCGATCCCCAGGCCGAGCCGGAAGACGATCAGGCTCGTCACGCCCGTCGCGACGGCGGTCAGCGCCGTCCAGAGAGACCACCAGCCCACGGCGATGGGGTAGATGACGCGCGGTCCGAACTTGTCCAGGAGCCAGCCCGACGGAACCTGGAACAGGGCGTAGGTCCAGAAGAACGACGACAGCAGCACGCCCTGGACGGCCGGGCTGATGTGGAAGTCCTCCGCGATGAACGGCAGTGCCACGCTCAGGGCGGCGCGGTCGAGGTAGGCGATCGTGAGCCCGAGCGCCGAGAACGCGACGATCGTCCAGCGCATCTGGCTGCGCCGGGCGCGGGCCGCGACGGGCGCGGGCTGCTTTGTACTATTGAGCATCGTTGCTCCTCCATCGAGTGACGTGCGTGCTCCGCCATGGAGCACACGTTCCAGAGGTGCGGCCCGGGAACTTGGCGGTGAACGGGCTGCACCTCGCGTGCGTACCGCTCCTGCCGGCCTGGGGCACTGTGGCCGGCCGGCGCTCGCGGCTCAGATCCTGCGGGTCAGTCGGTCGCACCTCCCTGGTGGAGCCGGTCGAGGAAGCCGGCGATGTGCCGGCGGGTCAGGTCGCCAGCGAGGTCTGCGTCGCCCGTCTCGGCGGCGTCGAGGATCCGCTCGTGCTCCTGCGCCTCGTCGCCCCAGCTCGGCTGCCTGGCCCACGTGGTGACCGCGGCGAGCGCCGTCTGGTCCCGCAGGCCCTCCAGCATGCCGATCAGGATCGTGTTGCCGGACGCGCCCCACAGCGCCGCGTGGAACGCCCGGTTGGCCAGGCTGCGCTGCGCGGGTTCCGTCGCCCGGGCAGCACGCTCCAGGGCGGCACGGGCCGCAGCCGTGTCCATACCGCGCAGCACGCTGCGGCGGGTGGCCTCGGGCTCCAGCAGCAGGCGGGTCTCGTAGATGGCCACGGCGTCCTCCTGCGTCAGCTCGCGCACCCGCACCCCGACGTAGGGCCGCACGACGACGAGCCCGCTCATCTCCAGGGTCTTGAGCGCCTCGCGGACCGGTGTCTTGGACATGGCGAGCTCGGTCGCGATCTCGGCCTCGACCAGCGGCTGTCCGGCGGCGAGGCGGCCGCTGAGGATGCCCTCCTTGATGGTGGCGAGCGCGTGCTCGGTCCGGGAGGGGAGAGCGGCCGGGGAAGTCGTGGTCACGTCGTACATCATATATGACGGCGGGAGATGATTGGTCCCGACCGTCGTTCAGCAGGACGCCGGTGGCGGTTGTCGGGTGCTCGACGGTCGCCCGTGGCCTGCTGAACGAACCTCAGCGGGGTGGGCCGGGCGGCTGTCGGCCGGCACCTGAAGGGTGTCCGTAAACTCCCGATATGCACAGAGGCGATGGGGAAGTGGCAGGTCAGGGCAGTGCTGGCAGGCGGGAGGCGGGCCGGAGGGTGGGTGCCGGGGTGCTGCCCGGGTCGGTGCGGCACCTTCCGGCCGGCACGTTGTGGTGGCTGGACCGGTTTCGTGAGCAGGCGATCGACCGGGGCGTCCCGGCGGCCGACGTCGACCGGTGGCTGGGCCTGGCCCGGCCGACGCTGCGGACGGCGCCCGACGGCGACGGCCCGGCCGTGGGCCGCCTCGGCACGCCCCTGATGCTCCCGCCGGACGTCCCCACGCCCGCCACGGTGTACGGACCCGACCGCTCCGACGAGTACCAGCTCGTCGTCACGCTCGACCTCGCGGCGATCCCGCCGGGTGCCACCGACCTGCCGCTGCCGCCCGGCGGCCACGTGCTCCTGTTCGCGAACGTCGAGCTGGACGACGTGGTGCTGCCGGGCGGCGCCGTGTACGTCCCGGCGGGAACTCCGGTCGAGGCGCGGGAGGCCGCGCCCGACTACGAGCCGTACGAGTTCGACTCGCCCGCAGACCTGGACGCGACCCTGCGCCGGACCGGTGACCTTCGGCTGGTCCCCGGGGTGTCCCTGCCCGCCTGCCCGCTCGACGCCGAGAGTGCCGCCGGGCACCCCTGGGCGAGCGTGCTCCAGGAGGTCTGGTCCGAGCAGTCCGACGGCGGTGGCGAGTGGCAGCTCGGCGGGCACGCCTACGACTTCGACGGGTACGGGGACCCTGCTCGTGCCTCGGCGCACGAGAGCTCCGGCGAGCACCGCTCCCGCCCCGAGGACTGGGTCGTGCTCGCGCAGTGGATCGGGGTGCCGATGGGCGTCCTGTACTGGACGATCACGCGCCAGGACCTGGAGGCGGAGCGGTTCGACCGGGTCCTGGTGCAGATGTACGCCAATCCCTGACGGCCTCGCCGGCGTTCGAACGGGTGTTCGAGTAGACTGCCCGTATGTCCTCGCGCGGCGCCACGATCCTGCATGCCGACCTGGACGCGTTCTACGCGTCGGTCGAGCAGCTGCTGGACCCTGCGCTGCGCGGGCGCCCGATCGCCGTCGGGGGCGGGCCGCGCGGGGGCGTGGTGCTCGCGGCCTCCTACGAGGCCAAGGTCCACGGGGTCCAGGGCGGGATGCCGGGCTGGCGAGCGGCCCGGCTCTGTCCGGACCTCGTGTTCGTGCGGGGCCACTTCGGGGAGTACCAGCGCCTGGGTGACGCCGTGATGGCGGTCCTGGCCGACGTCACGCCGACGGTCGAACGGATCTCGATCGACGAGGCGTTCCTCGACGTGTCGGGGGCGACGCACCTGTTCGGCCCGCCCGCCGCGATCGGGGCGCGGATCCGTGAGCGCGTCCGTGCCGAGGTGGGTCTGCCCATCTCGGTCGGTGCCGCACGGACCAAGCACCTCGCCAAGATCGCCTCCCAGGTGGCCAAGCCGGACGGGCTGGTCGTCGTCGACCCGGGCGCCGAGCGCGAGTTCCTCGACCCGCTGCCCGTCGGCCTGATCTGGGGCGTGGGTCCCGTGACCGGGCAGCGGCTCGCCGACCTCGGCATCCGGACGATCGGCGAGCTGGCGCGCACCCCGTCGTCCGCGGTCGAGCACATCCTCGGGCACGCCGTGGGCCACAAGATCAGCGCGATGGCGCAGGACCAGGACGCCCGCCGGGTCGTGACCAGCCGCCGCGCCCGCTCCGTGGGAGCCCAGTCGGCCCTGAGCCGGCGCGCTCCGGAGCCCGAGGGCGTCCGGGCGGTCCTGGCGCACCTGTCCGACCGGGTGTCGCGGCGCCTGCGGGCCAAGCAGCGCGCGGGGCGCACGGTGACGGTGGCGGTCCGCTTCGCGGGGATGCAGCGGGCGACGCGGTCGCTCACGCTGCCGGTCCCGGTCGCCGCCACGCTCACCCTCACCGAGGTCGCGGTGCGGCTGGCCTGGTCCGCGATCGAGGACGCGGCCCCGTGCGAGATCACGCTGCTCGGCGTCTCCGTCTCGAACATCGTGGACCAGACGGCGGTCCAGCTCGAGCTCGACCTCCAACCGCCCGACCCGTGGCGGCCCGGCTCCGGGCCGGGCGTGGCGCGCAGTGCGGTCGACGAGTCGGTGGACGCGATCCGCTCGTGGTTCGGCACCGACGCCGTCGGCTACCTCCCGGTGGTGCTGCGCCGTGGCGGCGTCGTGCCCGACGAGTTCCGTGAGCTCGCCGAGCACGACCTGTGAGCGTGGCCCCGGTCAGTCCGTGGCGTGCAGCGCCGCCAGGATGCCCGCGCCGTAGCGGTCCAGCTTCGCCTGTCCCACGCCGCTGATCCCGCTCAGCGCGTCCAGGTCCGCCGGCCGTCCGGTGGCCACCGCGCGCAGCGTCGCGTCGTGGAACACCACGTAGGCGGGCACGCCCTGCTCCTTGGCGGCCGCCGCACGCCGCGCGCAGCCGCTCGAAGACGCCCTGGTCGGCGTCCGACAGTGCCGCGCCCTCCGGGCGTGTCCCGCCCGCGCGGGCCGGCCGGCGGGCGCCACCCTGGGGGCGCGGGTCGCGCCGCATCCGCACCTCACGGCGCCGGCCCAGGACCTCACCGCTGGCCTCCGTGAGCAGCAGGGTGCCGTGGTTCGAGTCGACCTCCAGCAGCCCCTGGGCCAGGAGCTGGCGGGCCACCGAGCGCCACTCCGCCTCCGAGAGGTCTTCCCCGACCCCGAACACGGTGAGCTCGTCGTGCCTCCACTGCGTGATCTTCGGCGTCGCCCTGCCGCGCAGGATGTCCACCACGTGCCCGACGCCGAACCGCTGGTTGCGCTCGCGGTCCAGCCGGTACACCGCGGACAGCAGCTTCTGGGCCGCGACGGTGCCGTCCCACGCCTCCGGCGGGTTCTGGCACGTGTCGCACGCACCGCACCCGCCCGGATGGTCCTGACCGAAGTAGCGCAGGAGCTGGGCCCGCCGGCACTCGACGGTCTCGCACAGCGCCAGCATGGCGTCCAGGTGCGCCGAGAGTCGGCGGCGGTGGGCGAGGTCTCCCTCCGACTCCGCGATCATCCTGCGCTGCTGCACCACGTCGGCCAGGCCGTAGGCGAGCCATGCCGTCGAGGGCAGGCCGTCGCGCCCCGCGCGGCCGGTCTCCTGGTAGTAGCCCTCGACCGACTTGGGCAGGTCGAGGTGCGCGACGAACCGGACGTCCGGCTTGTCGATGCCCATGCCGAACGCGATGGTGGCGACCATGACGACGCCGTCCTCGCGCAGGAACGTCGACTGGTTGGCGGCACGCACGGGGGCTGGTAGCCCCGCGTGGTACGGCAGCGCGCGGATGCCCTGCTCGGTGAGCTGGTGGGCCGTCTTCTCGACGGATGCGCGCGACAGGCAGTAGACGATGCCCGCATCACCCGCGTGCTCGGTGCGCAGCAGGTCCAGGAGTTGCCGGCCGGGGTTGTCCTTGGGTGCGACGCGGTAGGTGATGTTGGGCCGGTCGAAGCTCGCGACGAAGTGCCGCGCGTCGGTCAGGCCCAGGCGCGTGGCGATCTCCTCGCGCGTGTGCCGGGTCGCCGTGGCGGTCAGGGCGATGCGAGGGATGCCGGGCCAGCGTTCCGCCAGCTCGCTCAGGCGCAGGTAGTCGGGGCGGAAGTCGTGGCCCCACTGGGACACGCAGTGCGCCTCGTCGATCGCGAACAGCGCGATGGTGCCCTGGTCGAGCAGGCGGGCGGTCGACTCGACGCCGAGGCGCTCGGGCGCGAGGTAGAGCAGGTCGAGCTCGCCCGACCGGTAGGCCTGCTCCACCTCGCGTCGCTCGTCCGGGTTCTGCGTGGAGTTGAAGAACCCGGCCCGGACGCCGAGCGCCGCCAGTGCGTCGACCTGGTCCTGCATGAGGGCGATCAGCGGTGAGATCACCACGCCCGTGCCCTGCCGGACCAGGGCCGGGATCTGGTAGCACAGCGACTTGCCGCCGCCGGTCGGCATGAGCACGAGGGCGTCACCGCCGCCCGTGACGGTCTCGATGATCTCCTGCTGGTCGCCGCGGAAGGCGTCGTAGCCGAACACGTCACGCAGCACGTCCAGCGGGGTCGGCGCCAGGTCGAGCGCGGGTGCGGTCGGGGCGCCGTCCGGTGAAGTCATGGCCGCCAGTGTGCCAGGAGCCGGTGACACCGGCCGCCCTGGTGGCGTGGACCCTGTGGACAACGGTCGACGTCCACCGAGCCGGGGTGTACGGCGTGGCGCAGCACGTGTCCGGGCGGCTACTTGGACTCGACGTGACCGACCGAGCCGCCGACGTCGGCCAGAGCCGTGCTCGCCCGTGTCCACGAGGGATCGGCCGGGTCCAGCGCGGTGCGCAGGTACGCCGTGGTCAGGCGGGCCAGGACCGCCACGCGCTCCGGGTTCTCGTCGGTGGTCTCTGCGGCCTCCCAGCCCGAGATGCCGCCCAGGCCGTGGGCCGCCCCGGCCAACGTGAGCAGGTCGGTGGCCCCGGGCGCGTGGGTGTAGGCGTCGGTGAACCAGTCCGGCCCCCGGCTGGTGAGCTGCGACTGGTCCGCGTCGCCGGCCACGACCAGCGTGGGCGTCGTCAGCTCGGCGAAGGACGGGTTCATGAACGGGAAGTGCTCCCGGGCGAACGGGTGCAGCTCGTCACCCGCGAGACCGGCCGTGGCCAGCAGGACGCCGGCGCGCACGCGCCGGTCCGTCCAGTCCGGACCGGGGCGGCCGGCCTCGTCCAGGACGCGCGCGCCGAGCAGCATCTGCACGGTCTGCCCGCCCCAGGAATGGCCGGCCGCGGCCACGACGTCGCGGTCGACCCGGCGGGCGAGGCCCGGGACGGCGTCCTCGACGGTGCCGAGCTGGTCCAGGACGCTCACGAGGTCCTCGCGTCGCCGGGACCAGACCTGACCGAACCGGGGGTCGTCGAACGCGATGCCGTCGCGACGCGAGTCCAGGTGCGTGGGCTGCACCACGACGAACCCGCGGGAGGCCCAGAACGTGGTCAGGGGCGCGTACCCGTCGTAGGACCAGCCGTTGCCGTGGGAGAACAGGAGCACCGGCAGGTCCGTGCCGGTGACGGGGGCGGAGACGCGCACCTCGAGCGGGCGGGCGCGGCCGGGGGAGTCGAGCGTGACCGGCGCGACGGAGACGACGGGTTCGCCGTGGCCGACGACGTCGTCCAGGGCGCGGACGATCGGGGTACCGATGGCTGTTGCGGGGGTGGTGCTCATGGTGGGTGTGCCGTCCTTTGCATGGAGGGCCTCCGCCCGGGAGAATGGAAGCGGAGCGCCGTTCCGGATCATACGGAGCGCTGTTCCGTTTAGCAAGCATCGACGAAGGTGACCCATGACGACGTCTGACCCCACCCCGGCCGGCACGACCTCCCGCGCGCGACGTGCCGACGCCCGGCGCAACGAGCAGGCGCTCCTGGACGCCGCGGCCGCCGTGTTCGTCACGGACGGCGTGGACGCCCCCGTCCGGCTCATCGCCGCCCGTGCCGGGGTGGGCATGGGCACGATCTACCGGCACTTCCCGACCCGGCCCGCGCTGGTGGTGGCCGTCTACCGGCATCAGGTGCAGGCGCTCGCGGAGGCCGGGCCGGTCCTGTTGCGCGAGGCGGGGGACGCGGGCCAGGCCCTTCGCCGCTGGGTGGCGGGCTTCGTCGACTTCCTCGTGACCAAGCACGGACTGGCCGATGCCCTCGGGGCCGACGCGGGGGAGGGGGCGAACGCGCTGCACGAGTACTTCATCGACCGGCTCGTGCCGGTGTGCGATGCGCTGCTGGAGGCCGCGGTAGGCCCCGCCGCCTCGGGCCGCGTGACCGGCTACATGCTCATGCGCGGCATCGGGAACCTGTCCATCGGCGGGTGCGACGCGCTGCGCTACGACGCGTCGCGCCTGGCCCAGCTGCTGGTGGCCGGCGTGCTCGCCGAGGGGGGCGACCAGGGGCCGGCGTGCGGGGAGGTCTCGACGGCGCCGGGCGCGCGCTGAGGCGGATCCTGGCGCGCGGCCCAGGTCACACGCTTTTCGATTCGGAACCGACGCGTCCTGCGTGCTATGTTTTTCCACGCACCGGGACGGCGGAAACGCCGGGATCGGTCCACCTGTCCGGGTGGCGGAATGGCAGACGCGCTAGCTTGAGGTGCTAGTGCCCTTTATCGGGCGTGGGGGTTCAAGTCCCCCTCCGGACACCACTGATGACCTGCGGAGACGCTGAGTTCCGGGTCTCATGTGAGCACCTCGTGTACTCACCGCTACGCGTATGACGCCCCTGCCCTGCTCCAGGCGGGGGCGTTTTCGTCTCCACGACATGTCGCCAGCATGTCGTTGCTCTGTGCCATCGTGCCTGATGAGCCTCTGGTTCCGGTGGCCGTGCCGGACACCGGACCAGCGTCACGACCTGTTGCCGGGCTGGTGGCCGCTGGCGAGCTCGTGGGCCTCGGCGGCGAGCTCCGGCCAGTCCTCGGGGTCCGAGACCGTCACCCAGTCGGCGCCAGGGTCGTGCCTGAGGAGCACCGCGATGTCGCGCTCGATGAGATCTTTCGCGCGGCCGGCGGGCAGGCGGACGGCGAGCGAGGTGCCCGCCAGGAAGGCGAATGCTGTCTGGCGGACCACGAGGGCTCCGTCGCGCACCGTGACGTCGAGGTCCGGGTCCTGTTCGAGAGCGGTTCGGAGAGCTTCGTATCGGGCGTCCGCGGTCATCGTGCTGTCTCCTGTCGTGCACCTGGGGTGGTCTGACGACCATCTCGTCGATCCTATGGCTCGATCTCCGAGCCCACCCGGCTCGGTGCTGGTGGACGGGCTCTGGTTGGGGTCACGGGCCTGTGCCTCGACCACGAGAGCGCACGTCGTCGCACCGATCCCGCGAGCCCGAGCCGTCATCCGGCCGTGTCGAACGGCAGGTGCCCGTCCAGCCTGTCCCGGATGACGGCCGTCACCTCGGCCAGGGCGTCGAGCTGCTCCGGGGTGAGCGCGTCGATCACGAGGCGCCGTGCGGTGGCGAGGTGGCCGGGCATGGCGCGGACCAGTGCCGCTCGGCCGGTCTGCGTGAGCTGGACGTTGGTCGCTCTCCGGTCGTCCGGGTCGGGCGAGCGGTGGACGAGGCCGCGCTTCTCCAGTCGTGAGCACACGTGCGACAGCCGCGGCAGGGTGGCGCTGGTGGTCTCAGCGAGGGCGGTCATGCGCAGCGTGCTCTCGGGGGCGAAGCGCAGGGCGCTGAGCACGAAGAACTCGAAGTGGGTCATGTCCGAGTCGCGCTGGAGCTGGGAGTCCAGGGCCGTGGGGAGCAGCTGGCACACGGTGACGATGCCCAGCCAGGCGTCGGACTCCTGCTTGGTCATGCGGGCGACCTGGAATGCCATGGCCTCATCGTACGTTACTTGATGCGACAACCAAGTGTGTGCGACCGTGTGGGCGTTCGACCCATAGTTGTCGCAACAACCAAAGGATGGAAGACATGACGACGGTGACGATCATCGGGGCAGGCAACATCGGCGGCGCGGTCGCCGCGCTGGCGAGCAAGGCGGGGGCGGGTGTGCAGGTGCTCGCCCGGGACCCGGAGAAGGCGGCCACGGTCGCCGCACCGCTGGGCGCTGAGGCAGGCCGGGTAGGGGACGCGATGACGGGCGACGTGGTGGTGCTGGCGCTGCCGTACCAGGCCGTGGCCGAGGTGCTCGACCAGTACAAGGGCCGGCTGGCGGGCAAGACGCTGGTCGACGTGACCAACCCGGTCGACTTCTCCACGTTCGACGACCTCGTGGTGCCCGCCGACTCCTCGGCCACCCGGGTCATCCAGGACGCGGTGCCCGACGCGCACGTGGTCAAGGCCTTCAACGCCAACTTCGGGGCCACGATCGCCACCGGCGAGGCGGGTCCGCTGGTGACGGCGGTCCTGGTCGCGGGCGACGACGGCGCGGCGAAGCAGACGGTGGTCGACCTGGTGACGGCCGCGGGCCTGCGGGCCGTGGACGCCGGTGCGCTCAAGCGGGCGCGCGAGCTGGAGGCTCTCGCGTTCCTCGGCATCACGCTGGCCGCCGCCGAGAAGACCCCCTGGACCGGCGGATTCACGCTGATCTGATCATGCTGGTCTGAGGCTTCACGACCGGAACACGAGTGAGGGAGCAGGAAATGGCACGCATCACAGTCCTGGGTGGTACCGGTTACGCGGGCGCCGCCCTGGTCGCGGAGGCGCAGCGGCGCGGTCACGAGGTCACGGCGGTCAGCCGCACGGCACCCGACGCCCCGGTGCAGGACGTCGAGTACGTCACCGGCTCGGTGCTCGACGCCGACGTCCTGGATGCCGTCACCGCAGGGCGCGACGTCGTCGTGGTCGCGCTGTCGCCGCGGGGCGACATGGCCGGGCGGGTCGAAGGCGTGGTGGAGGACCTGATCGGGCGGCTCGCGGGCACGCCCACCCGGCTGGGCTACGTGGGCGGGGCGTCCTCGCTCCACGTCACCGAGGGCGGGCCTCGGCTGTGGGACGTCACCGAGGACCAGATCCCGGCCGAGACCAAGCCCGAGATCCAGACCGGCCTCGCCGCGCTCGAGCTGCTCCGCTCCAGCCCGGCGGGCCTGGACTGGTTCTACGTGAGCCCGCCCGCCGACTTCGGCGCGTGGCTCGGCACCCCGGACAAGGGCACCTACGTGCTGGGTGGCGACGTGCTGCTCCGGGCCGACGACGGGACCTCCACCATCTCCGCAGCCGACCTGGCGCTGGCGGTCCTCGACGAGGTCGACACACCGGAGCACCACCGCTCCCGGTTCACGGCCATCCACTGAGGGCCGAGGCGGCCATCGCCGGTGGCCCGGACACCCCTGATCAGGGGTGGCCGGGCCACCGTGCCGGAGCCGCACCCGCGGGCCAGACGGATCGTGGCCTCAGGTGCCGGGGCTGGTGGCCGCGTCCCCGTTCGATCCGGCAGGTGCTGTCCGGCGGGCACGCCAGGCGACCAGGAGCAGGACGAGCGCCAGTGCCACCTCGATGCCGAGCCCCGTGCCCACCCCGACGGCGTCGCGCAGCGAGAAGTGGGCGAAGTGGCGGACGTGGAAGGCGAAGTGGGTGGCGGCGTAGATCAGGTAGCCGGTGAGGGCGGACAGGACCACGTTCCGGTCGAGCGTCCGGGCGGCGACGTAGAGGACGGCGGTCAGGGCCAGGCCGAGCCCGCCGATGTCGGTGACGAGGTGCTCGTTGTACGGGGGATCGAGGCGCACGGTGGGGAAGTCGTCGTAGAACGAGCGGGGGAAGAAGTACTGCCAGACCGAGACGAGGGTCTGCAGCACGGCCAGGAGGAGGAGCCCTGCCCGAAGCCAGGTCGTGGAAGGTCCAGGTGTCATACCCGTCAGACAACGCGCACCGCCGATCGGTGACACGGCGCCGACGCCATGCTGTGTGACTCCGGTCACGCCGGGCCCCTGTCACGAACCGCGTGCCCGCGTGGTCGATGTGGTGTACACGGCATCGAGCGACGGGAGTGACGATGAGGATCGCGGTGGCCGGTGGTACCGGCGTGGCCGGACGGCTGGTGGTGGAGGAGCTCCGGACGCGGGGGCACGTCCCGGTGGTGCTCTCGCGTGGGCAGGGCGTCGACCTGCTGACCGGGGCAGGGTTGGACCGGGCGCTGGAGGGGGCCGAGGCCGTCATCGACGTCAGCAACGTGATCACGATGCGCAAGGCGGTCGCCGTCGGCTTCTTCGACCGGGCGGGGCGGCACCTCCTCGATGCGGCGCGGCGGGCCGGGGTGGGACACCTGGTGACCCTGTCGATCGTGGGCGTCGACCGGGTGCGCACCCCGTACTACGACGGCAAGCTGCGCCAGGAGGAGATCGTCCGTGACGGGTCGGTGCCGTGGACCATCCTGCGTGCCACGCAGTTCCACGAGTTCGCCGGCCAGATGCTCAGCAGCGTCGCGGGGCCGGTCGCGGTGGTGCCCACGGCGAAGGTGCAGCCCGTCGCGGTGCGTGAGGTGGCGCAGGCACTTGCCGACCTGGTCGTCGAGCCGGCGCGAGCCATGGCGCCCGAGCTCGCCGGCCCGCAGGTCGAGTCGCTGGCCGACATGGCGCGCCGGCTGATGGCTGCGGGTCGTGCCCGGCGGCGTCCGGTGCTGCCGGTGTACTTTCCCGGCGGGATGAGCCGCGGTGGTCTGCTGCCCACGGGGCAGGGTCCGCGGGGTACGCAGACGTTCGCCGAGTGGCTCGGCCAACAGACCCCGGGGACGCCCGCCTGACACGGCGGGCGCGAGACGCCGCGGCGCCGGCCATGGCGCCGCGGCGTGCTCGACCCTGACGGCCAGGTCTCCCGCGCGCGGCGAAGGGTGAGGAGCGTCAGGAGCCGTCGGGCAGGGTCAGGCCCAGCCGGATCTGCCCCTCGGCGGTCGCGACGATCGTGTCGCGGACGTCGCGGGGCTCCCAGCCCAGCACGGACCGGGCCTTGTCGTTGCTGATGACCGGGATGCGCCCCTGGAGTGCTGCGGCGTCGGCCAGCGCCGGGTCGGTCCGGGCGGCCTCGCGGACCTGTTCGACGGTCAGCTCGGTGGCGGGCAGCAGGTCGGCGGCCGCGGGGTAGTGCTCGCGCAGGATCTGCGCCATGTCGAAGAAGCTGATCGCGGGTCCGCCGACGGCGATGAAGCGCTCACCGGCGGCCTTCGGGTGCACCATGGCACGCAGGTGGGCGTCCACGACGTCGCGGACGTCGACGACGCCGAAGTACATGACCGGGACCACCGGCATCTGTCCGGTCAGCATGGCCTTGACCAGTCCTACGGAGGCCGACGGCCGGTCACCGAGCTGGGGACCGAAGATGCCGGTGGGGTTGATCACGGTCAGCTCGATGTCCCCGTGGGCCCGGACGTCGTCCCAGGCGGCACGTTCGGCCAGCACCTTCGACCGGTGGTAGGCGGGCAGCCCGGGAGTCTGCGGGTCGGTCCAGTCCAGCTCCGAGTAGTGGTCGTCCGGCTTGAGCGTGTAGCCCACGGCGGCATAGGAGGACGTCATGACGACGCGCGGGACCCCGGCCCGGCGGGCCGCGGCGATGACCCGCAGCGCGCCGTCACGTGCGGGGCGGATCAGCTCCTCCTCCGTCTCCGGAGGCGTGAACGGGAAGGGTGAGGCGTGGTGCAGCACGTGGCTGACGCCGTCCATGGCCTGCGCCCAGCCGCGGTCGTCGCTCAGGTCGGCGACGGCGAACTCCAGCCGGCCGGCCGGTTCGACGTCGGTCTGGCGGAGCGCGGACAGCACGGTGGCCTGCTGCTCGGGCCCGCGGACCGTGACGCGGGTGCGGTGCCCCTCGCGCACCAGCCGCGCGACCGTGTGACTGCCGAGGAACCCGGTGCCGCCCGTGACGAGCACGGTACCGGGCTCAGCGGGGGACGGGGTGATGAGGTCTTCTGTGCTCAACGTGATCGGTCCTTCGTCGTGGATTCGAGGTGAGCGCTGGTGATGTCGTGCATGACGCGCGTGACGGCGTCGATCGCCTGCGCCTCGGCGTCCGCGTCGCCGCGTACGCGGGCGTCCCACATGTCTGCCTTGCCGCGCAGGTACCTCAGGCGCACCTGGAGCTGTTCGATCTCGGCGGCGAGCTTGCCCGCCTGCGTGGTGAACAGGTCGCGTTGCTCGGCAGCGGCGGAGGCGCCCTGGGCGAGCAGGTCCAGGTAGCGGCGCAGGCCGTCGACGGTCATGCCCGACGAGCGCAGGCAGGCCAGCGCCTCGATGCGGTCCACGGCCTCGGGGCCGTAGCGGCGGTGGCCGCTGGACCCGTCCCGGGGGATCTCGCCCAGCAGGCCGATCTGCTCGTAGTAGCGCAGCGTCGGCTCGCTGAAACCGGACCTCCGGGCCATCTGCTGGATGGTGAGATCCGCGGTGTGCTCTCTGGTCGCTCCTGCCATGCCGACAGCCTCCGATACCTCAAGCGCTTGAAGTCAAGCGGGACCCGGAGACCCACGAAACCGAACGACGAAGGCCCCCGCCACCTGGCGGGGGCCTCCGTCGCGTACCGACGCCGGACGGCTCAGCGGCGGGCGTCCACCGCGAACGCGTCGATCACCGTCTCGGAGAACGTCGCGCCCGCCGCGTCCCGCGCCTCGGAGCGCAGCGAGACCGTCGTCGCCCTGCGCGGGACGGTGACGTTCGCGGTGTAGGCGCCGGCCGTCCGCGTCGGGGTGACGCGGACAGGCGCCCAGTGCGCGCCGCCGTCGGCGGAGAACCACAGCTTCAGGCTCGTCACGCGTGCGGTGCCGGTCGCGCCGTCCTGGTGCGACACCCTGAGGTCGAGCGCCGTGGTGCGCCGGTCCGCGGTGTTGTACTCGTCCAGCCCCCGCACCCCGTAGTCGAGCTGGAGCAGCGGCAGCACCTCAGGGGTCCTGGTCGCTCCCGAGGTGAAGCCCCACTCGGTCGTCACGTCGGTGGACAGCGGCCACCAGGGGGTCTCGCGCTGCGTGTCCAGCCGGATGCGGAACCGCTCGCGGGCCGAGCCGACGTCGTGCGTGGCGAAGGTGCCGAACGTGTCGTCGGTGAGCAGCTCGTCGCCCCGCCAGACGCGGAACCGGCCCGTCGACGCCTCGTCGGGACCCCACTCCTGGGCATGGCCCGCGCCGTCGACCCGGTAGGGCAGGTCGATCGCCAGCGTGCTGCCGTCGCGGTGGACGGCGGCGTCCTGCGGCGCTGCCGGTGACTCCCAGAACCCGCCGTGGTGCACCTGGGCGTTGTACGTCTCCTGGGGCTGCCGCCCGGGGGAGTAGGTCGTCGCCGTGCCGTCCACCCACGCGGGCCAGGCGTTCAGGCCCTGCGCGGCGGTGGCGCCGCGCTGGAACTGGACGCCGGGCTCGGTCGAGTAGTAGACCGTCCGGTCGCGCACGGCTCCGGTGGTCCACGACTGCTGCCAGCCGCTCATCGTGCTGCCGCTGGTGATCGTGACCCGCTCCGCGTTGCGGAGCCCGGGCGCGAACGGCTTGAACGACCGCAGCTCGGTCTCGACGGCGGCGAGGTCCCTGGCCGAGGGCCGGTAGGTGAGCGAGCGGGGGATCGTCGTGCCGTCCTCGGTGTAGCCCAGCACGTACTGGTAGGACGGCGTCGCGCGGCCCGTGCCCCGCAGGGTCGCACCGCGGTGTGCCGCGTCCACGAGGGCCAGCCCGAGGTCGCGCTCGAGCGTGAGCGTCGGCAGGGCCTGGTCCTCCATGGTGTTGATCGTCCGGTTGTCCACCTGGTGGTAGAACGGGCCGGGTGTGGACCCGTACACGATCAGCGCGACCGCGCCGGCGTCCTTCGCGGCCCGGGACTGCGGGTTGAGCGACAGGTCCCCGGTGTCCTCGACCAGCACGACCGCGCCCTGGGCCCGTACCTCGGCCAGCTCCTCGGGCGTGCCCGTCCCCCCGTCCACGAGCCGCGCCGCCATCCGGCCCTCGTACCGCGGCGAGCGGACCGCCCAGCCGAGCTCGCGGGACACGTCGAGCGGCTTGCCCCGGCCGGTGGCGGAGACGTCGAGCAGCGGCTGGTCGAGCAGGTAGCGCGACGCGACCGTGGTCCCGCCCGTCAGAGGGCCGTCGCCCGGCAGCACGTAGGCGGTGAGGTCCATGCCGCCGGTGTAGTCGCCGGTGCTGAACGAGACGTCGGTGACCACCGGACCGACGCGACCGGGCAGGTCGCGGACCAGCTCGGAGGACAGGGCGCGGGGAGCGACCTTCTGCGGCGTGTCCATCCGCACCGGCACGGCGGTGCTGCCGTCCAGCACGAGGGTCACGTCGCCCGCCGTCAGGTCGGCGTCCCGGGCGAAGTTGACCACGCCGTCCAGGAAGGCCGCCTCGGGCGACACCGCGTCGAAGAGCTGGCCCAGGACCGCGTACCGGCCGGCAGGCAGGCGCACCTCGGCCACGCCGTCGGTGAACTGGAACCACTGGTTCACGTTCGGGTCGTCGATGCCGTGGACCCAGCCCGCGTCGGGGTTGCCCGCGGGCAGCCCGCCCAGGCGGCTCGCCTCGATGCGCAGCGTGTACATGTCGGGGTCGACCTGGAAGGCCAGCACGGTCCGGACGGCGGGGAAGCCGGCCCCGCTCGCGCGCAGCACCCCGGCGAAGACGTCGGGATCGTCGACGCGCGGGTCGATCGTCACGTCGACCGACGCCGTGCCGTGGGCCGGGATCGCCAGGGAGTCGGCGGACAGCGACGCCAGACCCGCGGGGACCGGCTCGCCGTCGGCCGCGTTGACCGAGAGGGCGAGGTCCACCTCGACGGCCGTGTCCGAGTCGTTCGTGTACGTCACCGTCTCGGTCCGCGGCTCCTGGTCGGCCCGGGGCGAGTCGAACAGGCCGAACGAGAGGGACGCCGGCGTGGCGTAGACGGTCTCGGCGATCGCGCCGGGCACCCAGGCGCGGCCGGCGCCCTCGGCGAACACCGAGTTGCCCGCGGGCTGGGCGGAGCCCATGAGCACCGACTTCAGGGCCTCCCCGTCCAGGCCCGGGCGTGCCTGCTTGAGCAGCGCGGCTGCGCCCGCCACGTGCGGTGTCGCCATCGAGGTCCCGGACATGGCCGCGTAGTGGTCGCCGACCGGGACCTCCGGGCTGGTCCCCGCGGCCCGGGCGGCGACGATCCCGTCGCCGGGGGCCGCGATGTCCGGCTTGATCGCGTGGTCGCCGGCCCGCGGCCCCATCGAGGAGAAGTACGCGATGGCGTCCGAGTCCGTCACGGCCCCGACCGTCAGGGCGCTGTCGGCCGTGCCGGGCGTCGTGACCGTGAACGGCGTGCCCCAGTTGCCCTCGTTGCCCGCTGCGATGGTCACGAGCGTGTCGTAGCGCTCGGACACCGCGTCGACGGCGAGGGCCGCGGGGTCGGTCCCGTCGGTGTACGCACCGCGCACGCCGAGGCTCATGTTGATGACGTCGGCCCCGTTGGCCGCCGCCCACTCCATCGCGTCGATGGCCCAGGACTCCTCGCCCTCGCCCTCGTCGTTCAGCACGCGGCCGTTGAGCAGCCGGGCACCCGGGGCCATGCCGCGGTTCTCTCCGTCCGACGCCTCGCCGCTGCCCGCGATGATCGAGGCGACGTGCGTGCCGTGGCCGAGCGCGTCGCCGGCGCTGCCCGACCCGGTGAAGTCGCGTTCGAGGGCCACGACGCCGCCGTCGAGGTCGGGGTGGCTCGTGTCGATGCCGGAGTCCAGGACCGCGACGGTGACCCCCGTGCCGTCGACGCCGGCGTCCCACGCGTCGGTCGCGCCGATCTGGGGCGCCGAGTCGGCGTCCGAGGTCTCGAGCGGGGCGTCGAGCCAGACCTTGGTCACGGTCTCGCCCTCTTCGGCGGCGTCGACGAGCTCGCGGGCGTCGTCGGCCGGGACGTCGCCGGCGACCGCGTCGATGGACTCCAGGGACCGGTCGACGTCGACGCCGAGGGTCTTCCAGGCCGGCGCGCCGGCCCGCGCGGCGCGGGCGCTGGTGGTCCCGACGATCACGGGCAGGTCGGTGCCCTCGTCCTGCGCCGCGTCGAGCGCGGCGACGTCGAAGAGCCTCAGGTCGAGCCGGTCCGGGACCAGGGGCGCGACGTCCGAGGGGACGACGAAGTAGTGGCCGGCCGCGTCGCCGAAGGCCTCGTAGGTGACCGGGCGGCCGTCGGGGCGGGGTGCGGCCTCGAACCCGACGGTCGGAGAGCCGTCGGCGCCGGTGCCGGTGGTGACGCGGTCGCCGGTCACGAGGACGACGTCGGCGTCGGGGACCGCGGGCGGCGACGCCGCGCTCGCGGCCGCGTCCGGTGGCGTGGGGCTCTCGGCGGCCGCCGTCGGCAGGACGCCCACGACGAGTGCGGCGACCGTGGCCGCGACGACTGATCTTCTCGTTCTCACGACGATCTCCAGGGTTCACGCAGTGTGGTCCGCGCGGAAGGCCGGACCTGTCGGGCAGACGCTGGCATGCGTCCTGACCACTGCCGTGACGCCCGTGTGTCGAAAACGTTTCAACCCCTCTGGCCGAACGGGGTGAGCTGTCGGGTGCGACGGAGCCCGTCCGGCCCGTGGGCCGGACGGGCTCGCGTCCTAGGCGTGGGACCCGGTCGCCCGCCAGGCGTCGTAGTCGACGCCCTTCTCCTTCGCCAGCTCGCGCAGCCGGTCCTCGGTCGGCGGCCGGAAGAGCTTCGGCCTGATCGAGCGGTCCTGCTCGGCGTACCTCCGCTGGAGCTCCGCCTGATCCGCGGCGCCGGCCCGCGCCGCGGTGAGGACGGCGTCGGTCGCCACGCTGCTCGTCCCGGTCAGTACACCGCTGACGAGCGGGAGGTAACCGGTGGAGTGGCCGAGCCGGTTGGGGTGGTAGGACTCCTGGACGGGGTTGGAGAACCCGTTGATCCACTCGGTCGAGTCGCACACCGCGTGGCCGGTGAACCGGCTGACCGGGTTGACGAACGTGAACCCCCGCGCGGACGCCGCGGAGGAGGTGACCGAGTTGATGAGCACGACGGCGTTGTTGAGCGCCGTCTGGTCCTCGGGGCTGAAGAAGGTCGCGAGGTTGCAGTCCTCACCCATGAAGATCTTCGGGTAGCCCACCACGACGACCTTCGCGTTCGGTGCCCGCGTGCGGATCGCGCCGTACACGGCGCTCAGCCGGCCTGGGAGCGTGCCGTTGATGAACGAGCGGGCACCCGCCACCGCACCGGCACAGTCGCTGGCCCACGCCGGGAGGGCGCACTCGGTGAGCACGTCGGCGAAACCGGCGTCGTTGCCGCCCACCGAGATGGTCACGAAGCGGGTGCTGGAGCTCAGGGCGCTGAGCTGGGTGTTCTGCACGTCGGCCACGACCGCGCCCGAGCAGGCGCGGAAGTTGAGCGTGTAGCCCTTGGCCGCCGCGGTGAGGCTGGCGTAGGCGTAGGTCGAGCGCAGGCACTCGGTGCCGTCGTCGATGTAGGTCCTGGTGCCGGTTCCGGAGGAGTAGGAGTCGCCGAGGGCGACGTAGGACTCGCCGGCGGCGTACGACGGCGGCGCCGGTGTCGCCGTGAGTCCGATGGTGGCCAGGCCGGTCGCCGCGATGGCTCCGACGATGCGTAACAGGTGTCGCTTCATGGACAGCACCCCCGCAGGTATGCCGGGTCACCCCTGATGACCCGGTCTGTACCTTTATAGGCGGCACTTCCAGAAAAGGGCAATGGATTGTTAATGAACAGTGTACGATTAGTCAGGAACGCCTCAGGTCCGCCGGCGTCAGGCCGCGTTCGCCGGTGTGAGCCCGAGCAGCAGCAGGCTGTTCTGCCAGAGGGCGTCCAGGTGCGAGGGGTCGTTGAACACCTTGGCGAAGAGCACGAGCCCTTCGAGCTGCGCGACGATCGCCTTGGCGGCGCCGTCCACGTCCTCGACGGGGCGCTCCAGGTCGCCCGACTCGACGGCCGCGGCGAGGCGGGTGCGGATCATGTCGATCTGCTCGTCGAAGATCTCCTGGAGCCGTACCCGTACCGGCTCGTTCTGGGAGCTGACCTCCAGTGCCAGGTTGCCGAAGAGGCAGCCCGTGACCCACCCCGTGCCCGCGCGGGCGTCGATCTGCATCTGGGCGGTGGCGTCGAACAGCCCGCGCAGCCGTTCGAGGATCGTGCCAGGGCCGTCCAGGATCTGCGCCCAGACGCCCTGCTGCCAGGACCAGTGGCGGTCGATGACGGCCAGCGCCAGTGCCTCCTTGGACGGGAAGAAGTAGTAGAAGGACCCCTTGTTCACGCCGGCGTGCGCACAGAGCTCCGCGACGCCGATCGAGCCGTAGGGGCGCTGGGAGAACAGTTCCACGCCCGCTTGGATCAGGCGTTCTCGACCATCTGAGCTTCTCGGCATGTTGACAGTATACGACCGGTCAACTATAACGGGAAGCGGTCGGTAGTTGACCGACCGTCTACTAGATCGAACGACAAGGAGCTCAGGCAATGAGCACTCGCAAGGTAGCCATCGTCACGGGGGCCTCCCAGGGCATCGGTGCAGGCCTCGTGGTCGCGTACCGGCAGCTCGGGTACGCCGTCGTGGCCAGCTCGCGCACCATCGACCAGGAGGAGGCGGACGACCTCGCGGTCGTCGCGGGAGACATCTCGGACCCGGCGACGGCGGACATGATCGTCAAGACCGCCGTCGAGCGCTTCGGGCGCGTCGACACGCTCGTGAACAATGCCGGCGTCTTCATCGCCAAGCCGTTCACCGAGTACACCGCCGAGGACCTCGACACCATGGTCGCCATCAACGTCGGCGGCTTCTTCCACCTCACCCAGCGCGTCATCCCGCACATGCAGGGGTCTGGTGGCGGACACGTCGTCAGCATCACCACCACCCTCGTCGAGAGCGCGCTGTCCGTGTTCCCCTCCGCCCTGGCCTCCGTGACCAAGGGTGGTATCGCCTCGGCGACCCGCGCGCTGGCCATCGAGTACGCGGCGCAGGGCATCCGTTTCAACGCCGTCTCGCCCGGCGTCATCAAGACCCCGATGCACCCCGAGGAGACGCACGAGGCGCTCGCCGGCCTCCACCCGATGGGCCGCCTCGGCGAGATCGACGACGTCGCCCGCGGCGTCGTCTACCTGGAGCAGTCGCCCTTCGTGACGGGCGAGTTCCTGCACATCGACGGCGGGCAGATCGCCGGCCACTGAGCCGTGACGGGGCGGCCCGCCGGGCCGCCCCGTAGGTCCCGCCCGCCATCCCGTCGTCGAACGACCGAACCAGGAGACCCTTGTCATGACCCACCCCGAAACCGCCACCGCCACGATCTCGGCGCTGCTCGACCGCTGGGCGGACGGCATCCGCCGCCGCGATCTCGAGCAGATCGCCGCCCAGTTCACCGAGGACGCCCTGTTCCAGGGTTTCGACCCGGAGCCGGCCTTCGGCCGCGACGCCGTCATGGCCTACTACGGCAAGCAGCCGGTCGGGCTCACCGCCGATCACACCGTGCTCCACACCCGCGAGGTCGCACCGGGCGCCGCGCTCGGATACGCGGACGTCACCTTCCGCCGCCCGGACGGGCCGGTGCGCGTGCACCTCACCGTCGTCGCCGTGGAGCGGGACGGACGCTGGCTGATCAGCCACTACCACGTCTCCCGCGTGCTGTAGGGAAGCGCGACGGACCGGATCACGTAGGGCGACGGCAGCGGTTCCCCGCGTCGGAGCCTGCACCGTGACACGCGAGCGGGCGGCGGCGGGTGCCCGCCGGGCACCGCGTGCGGGCAGCAGCGGCTCAGGTCAGGAAGGCCTCCAGCAGTGCGGCGAGCTCGCCCGGCCGGTCCTGGGGGATGATGTGCCCGCAGTCCGGGATGACGTGGCCCACGATGTCGTCGGCGAGACGGCTGAGCTGACGGAACGTCGCGTCCCCGACGGGGGCGGCCCCGACTGTCATGACCGGCATGGTGAGCCGACCCGCAGCGGCGTCGGCGATCTGTGCCGCGCTCGCGGGCAGGGCCCGGTAGTACTCGAACGCGGACCGCAGCGAGCCGGCCCCGGCGTAGGTGCGGTGCACCTCGGCCCGGAAGGTGGCGTCGACCCCGTGGCCGCGGGTGCCCGCCCGGAGGAAGAAGTCGAGGTAGGGGGCCTCGTTGCCCGCGAGGACGTGCTCGGCCAGGCCCGGCACGGCATGGAACCCGAACCACCACGGGGCGCCGTCGCGCAGGAAGTCCTCGGCGCCCGGCAGGGTGCCCACCAGTCCCTCCATCGCGACCAGCCGGCGGACGCGTGCGGGCGCGGTCAGGGCCAGGAGCGTCGCGGTCGAGGCGCCGAGGTCGATGCCCACCACGTCTGCCGTGGCGACGTCGAGGGCGTCCAGGACGGCGACGGCGTCCGCCACCGTGGTCGCGGCGTCGTACCCGCCGGCCGTGCGCTGCGAGTCGCCCAGCCCGCGCAGGTCGGGCGCGATCACCGTGCGCGCGGCGGCGAGCCGGGGGATCACTGGCGACCACACGGCCCAGGTGTGGGGAAAGCCGTGCAGCAGCAGGACCGCCGGGCCGGAGCCCGCGATCGCGACGTTCAGGTCGGCGCCGTGGGCGGTCACGGTCCGTACATCGATGCCGGTCATCTCTCGTCCTCCGGTAACCATTGGTGACAACGTCACCGTAGGTAGGGTGGTGCCGGCGCGGAAGAGCGCACTTCGGTGAAAGGTGGTTACCCGGTGGTGACGACGAGTGGTGCGGGCACCGGTCGGGGGGACCTGTTCGACCCGGCCTGCCCGACCCGGCAGCTCCTGGACCGCGTGGGCTCCAAGTGGACCGTGATGATCGTCAAGCTGCTCGCCGAGGACGGCGGCCGGGAGCTGCGGTTCGCCGAGCTCGACCGCCTCATGCCGGGGGTGTCGCACAAGATGCTGTCGCAGACGCTCCGGTCGCTCGGCGCGGACGGACTGGTGGCGCGCCGGGTCGAGGACGCCGTGCCGCCGCGCGTGTTCTACGCGCTCACGCCGCTGGGCCGCTCGTTGTCGGGGCCGCTGGAGGTGCTGCGTGAGTGGGCGGAGGAGCACATCGCCGAGATCGACCGGGCGCGGACGGCGACGTCGCGCTCGTCCTGAGAGGAGACGGCCAGGGGTCAGGCACCCGCCGCCCGCGGGGCGGCGACCGACCCTCGTGCCCGCAGGGGCATCGGCAGGCGGTGGACGACGGGAGCGGCCGTGGCGGGGGCGGCGTCGTTCCCCTGGGCCACCAGCTCCAGCAGCAGCTCGACGGCGCGTCGCCCGAGAGCGCGGTGGGGGAGCGCGAAGGTGGTGAGCCCGGGCCTGAGCCACCCGGCGACGGAGGCGTCGTCGAACGAGACGACGGAGACGTCGTCGGGGATGGTCAGGCCGGCCTCCTGGGCGGCCTGGTACGCGCCGAACGCGAGGCGGTCGTTGAAGCAGATGAGCGCGCGCGGCGGGCCGCCGCCTCCGGCGACGATCCGCTGGAACGCGTCCCAGCCCTGCTGCGGGAGCCACGCGGGATCCTCGTACCCGGAGCTGGGCCGGACGCCGGCGGCCTCCAGGGCGCCCAGGATCCCGGTGAGCCGCTGGTGGGCGGCCACGGACACCGCGGGCCAGTCGTCCGCTCCCGGGCCGGCGCCGATCAGGTGGATCTCCCGGTGGCCCGCGTCGAGGAGGAGCTGGGCGGCCTCACGCCCGGCCCGCTCCTCGTCCGGCACGACGCTCGGGACCCTCGCCCCGGCCGGGGCGACGAGATTGAGCAGGACGGCGGGGATGCGGTCCACGTCCTCGGGCAGGGGCCGGGACCGGGTGAACATCGAGGCCAGGATGATCCCGTCGACCTGCCGGTCGAGCATCGCCTCGACGAGCTTGGCCTCCTCGGCCGGCTTGCCGCCGGTCTCGCCGATGAAGAGCATGAACCCCTGCTCCCGGCCGGCCTCGATCGCGCCCTTGATCATGTCGCCGGCGAGGCGGGAGGACGCCACGCTGTCGGACACGAACCCGAGCGTCCTGGTGGTGCCCTTGCGCAGCCCGACCGACACGGCGTTCGGCCGGTAGCCCAGGTCCTGGGCCGCGGCACGCACTCGTGCGTGCACCGCCTCGGAGATCCGCAGCTGGCGACCACGACCCGTCATGACCAGCGAGGCCGTCGACGACGACACCCCCGCTGCCCGCGCGACGTCGGCGAGCGTGACCCGCTTGTGTCCCACGGCCCTCCTCCCGTCGCCTGAATAGTAGCCAGACCGGCGGCCCTGCCGGTGCCGCGCCCGTCCGAGGATCGCCCGCCCGACACTTGACAGGTTCGAGCGACCGCGCCCATATTTGGCGATGCTAAGTCGGTTTAGCAATCCAGGCAAGGAAGCTCTGGAGCCCGAGCAGAGGGAGATGACGGTGTCTCGTCGACGAGGAAGCATGCGCACACGGCTGGCGGCCGTGCCCGTTCTGGGACTGACCACCGCACTGGTGCTGTCCGCCTGCACGCCACCCGGGGGCAGCACCTCCGAGGAGCCCGGCGGGGCCGCGCCGTCCGGGCAGACCGCCGCCGGTGCGCCCACCTGCGGCTCGCAGGACGTCACGCTCGACTCGTACATCGAGACGGGCTTCCCGCTGTTCAAGGCGCTCGCGGACGAGTTCACGGCACAGCACCCGAACGTCACCTTCGAGATCCGCGAGGACCAGTTCGCGGTGCTCACCCAGAACGCGCCCCGCGTCCTGGCGGACGACCCGCCGGACCTCATGCGGCTGCCCCAGGTGTCCGAGCTGGCCGCGGACGGCCTGCTGCTGGACCTCGACGGCTACGCGCAGGCGCTCGGCTGGGACCGGTGGCCGTCCTCCCAGCTCGAGCAGATGCGGGTCGACGACGAGGGACGACGTGGGGACGGCCCGCTGTACGCCATGGGGCTCAACTTCTCGATGACCGGTGTGTTCTACAACAAGGACCTCGCGGCGCAGATCGGCATGGACGAGCCCCCGGCCACGCTCGCCGAGCTCGACGCACTCATGCAGGCGGCCAAGGACGCCGACCTGACTCCCGCCGCCCAGTTCAACGGCGGTGCCACCGGCGGCCTCGCCTTCCCGCTCCAGGGCCTCATGGCGTCCTACGGCGACCCCGCGGAGATCAACTCGTGGATCTACCAGCAGCCGGGCGCGACGATCGACACCCCGGCCGGCCGTGAGGCGGCCGAGCACCTGCAGCGCTGGATCGACGCCGGCTACTTCGCCGAGGACATCAATTCGATGGACTACGCCACGATGATGAGCCGGTTCATCGACGGCCGCAGCGTCTTCATGTTCAACGGCGACTGGGAGTCCGGAAACCTCGACGAGCAGATGCCCGGCCAGGTCGGCTTCTTTCTCGTGCCGCCCGTCGAGGAGGACGGCGGGATCGGCGCCATGTCCGCCCCGCTGACCTACGGCATCTCGGCCCGGGCGGAGCACCCGGACTGCGCGGCGTTCTTCCTGGACTGGATCGCCACGAACGACGAGGCGCGCACGATCGCCGTCGAGGTCGGCGGCTCGCACCCGATGGGCCCCACCGACGCCTTCATGCCCGAGGTCGACCCCGACACCGTCACCGCGCAGACGCTCCAGGCGGGCGCCGCCGTGGGCGAGAACAACGGCGCGATGGACTTCATCGCCAACGCGACCGGCTCCATCTACGCCAAGAGCTGGACGCCGAACCTCCAGAAGCTGGTCGCCGGCGAGCAGGACCCGGCCGGACTGCTCGGCTCCGTCCAGTCGGACTACGAGAGCCAGATCGGCGGCTAGGCCACACCATGACGCACTCAGCGCACGCCGGCCTCGCGCCGGACCGCCGCGCGGCCGGACCCGTCATGCCGCCGGTCAGCAGGCGTCGCGCCGGCCGGACGCGGCGCCGGCGCCAGGCCGGCACGGCCCTGCTGCTCCTCGTGCCCGCCGCGGTGGCCTACGGCATGTTCGTGATCCGCCCGATCCTCACCACGATGCAGTACTCGTTCTACGACTGGAACGGCATCTCGCCGTCGACCTGGGTGGGCCTGCAGAACTACACCCGCATCCTGACCGACCCGGAGTTGTTCGGGCCGATCCTGCACGCGTTCGAGCTCATCGTGTACTTCAGCCTCGTTCCCGTCTGCCTGGGACTGCTCGCCGCTGCGACCATCCGCAAGTTCGCGACCAGCCGGGTCGCCGTGGTGGCGCGCGTGATCCTCTTCCTGCCCCAGGTCATCCCGCTCGTGGCGGCGGGCATCATGTGGACCTGGCTCCTGTCCACCGACGGCCTCGTGAACCAGCTCCTGCGCCTGGTCGGGCTCGGGTCGGTCGCCCGCGCCTGGCTCGGTGACTTCGACACCGCGCTGCCCGCCGTCGGCCTCATCGGGGCCTGGGTCTCGCTCGGGCTGTGCATGGTCCTGCTGCTGGCGGGGATGACCAAGATCGACCCGGCGCTGTACGAGGCCGCACGGCTCGACGGCGCCGGAGCGGTGCGCGAGTTCTTCGCCATCACCCTGCCCAGCGTGCGCCAGGAGCTCGCGGTGTGCCTGACCGTGACCGTGATCAGCGCCCTGGCGAGCTTCGACATCATCTACATCTCCACCCAGGGCGGGCCGGGCAACAGCACCCTCGTACCCGGCCTGGAGATCTACTACCTGGCCTTCTTCGAGCGCGAGGTCGGCCAGGCCTCGGCGCTCGCGGTCGTCCTGATGGTCCTCGTCCTCGCGGTCGTGCTGCCGCTCCAGCGGGTCACCCGCGGGAGGGAGTCATGATCACCTCGGCACGCGAGAAGCTGACCGGCCGCATCTTGCTGGTCCTGCTCATGGCGTTCACGATCGTGCCCTTCGTGAGCCTGTTCATCACCGCGCTGCACGAACCGGGCACGTACCCGGGAGGGCTCGCACTGCCGGAGACCCCCTACTGGGGGAACTTCGTCACGGCGTTCCAATCGGCCGACATGGCGGACATGCTCGTCTCCAGCGTGCTCATCGAGCTGGGCGTCGTGCCCGTCGCGCTCCTGATCGGCACCCTGGCCGGGTTCTCGCTCGGGCACCTGCGTCCACCGGGACACCGGGCGATCTTCATCGCCTTCCTCCTGGGGCTCACGCTGCCGTTCGAGGGCGTCGTGGTACCGCTCTACTACCAGATCCGCGACCTGGGCCTGCTGAACACGCGCTGGGCGATCATCCTGCCGCTCATCGGCCTCTACATGCCGTTCGCGGTGATGTGGATGCGGGCGCACTTCGTCAACATGCCCGAGGACCTGTCCGAGGCCGCGCGCCTCGACGGCGCCTCGACATGGCAGCTCTTCACGCGGATCCACGTGCCCCTGTCGATGCCCGCGCTGTCCTCGCTGGCGATCCTGCTGTTCCTGTGGACGTGGAACCAGTTCCTCCTGGCCATCGTGCTCGTCGACGACCCGACCAAGCGCACGATGGCCGGCGCGCTCGGCGCCTTCCAGGGCCAGTGGGGGACCGACATCCCGCTGCTGTGCGCGGGGTCCCTGCTGATCCTGACGCCGACGCTGGCGGTCTTCCTGGTGTTCCAGCGGCACTTCGTGGCGGCGCTCATGCAGGGCGCGGTCAAGGGCTGACCCGACGTGACCGGCCGGCGCCCGTCGCGGGGCGCCGGCCACTGCCTTCTCAGCCGACGCCCGGCGTCACGACCGCTTGCGCTGGGCGAGCAACCACTGGAGCGTCTCCGGGTCCTCCAGTGTCGGAGCGGCGGCGAGGTGCCGGTCCGGCAGCGAGAACGCGTCGTCCCCGTACTCGGTCCACCGGGCGAGGTGGGCGATGCGCTTCTGGCTCAGCCCGCGGGCCTCGTACGCCGCGACGAGACGGTCGTACGACGCCCGCGCGTTCGCGACCGGCAGCAGGTGGTCACCGGTGCCGTGGGTGATCCACATCGGTACCTCGGCCGCCGCGATCGGCGCGAGCTCGTCGGCGTCCGCGGGGAAGCCTCCGGTGAGCAGTCCGCCGGCAAACAGGTCCGGTCGCGTCGAGAACGCCTCCCACATGAGCTGCGAGCCGTACGAGACCGAGGTCGCGTACACGCGCCGTCGGTCCACCGCGAGGCGGGACGTGAGGTCCTCGACCAGCTCGACGACCTGCGCGCCTTCGACGGTCTTGCCGACGCGCCGGTTCTGCGGGGCGACGACGATCACGTCCTCGTGCGTCCTGGTCCACTCGCGCTGGTTCCACGCCAGGGCGAGCATGTCCGAGGCGAGCTGGACGCCGCGGTTCTGCCCGTCGTAGCCCATACCGTGGCCGGGCAGCGCGACGACGAGCGGGTACCGCTTGCGCGGGTCGTAGCGGTCGGGCAGGCGGTAGTCGTAGAGGAGCTCACCGGTCTCGGTCTCCAGCGACCCGCTGCGGAACTGGTCGACCTCACGGTCGATCGGCTCCTCGGTGATCCGGTGCGCGGTCTGCGGCGCGGCGGCCGAGACCACGGTGCCGCGCGGGCCTATGACGTCCGCGAGCTGGGTGACCTGGGTGAGCTGGTCGGGGTTGACGCGCACCGAGCACAGGAACGTGGGGCACAGCGAGGTGATGACGGTCCAGCCGCCGTTCGGGTCGTCGGCCAGCTCGAGCACCACGTAGCGCCCGGGCCGGCGGGGCCGGTCGGTGTCGAGCAGCCGCGCGGGGTCGTCCGTCGTGTAGACGTCTGCGATCCGCCGGTCCACGAGGTTTCCGAGCTCGGACGCCGGGTCGAAGCGGAAGTTGTACCCGGAGTCCTCCACACGGAACGCCGACGGGGTGAGCCTCCTGCCGTCGACCCTCGTCGGGTACTCGACGACGACCTTGGTCACCTGCTGGCCGAACGAACCCACCTCCGTCACGGGTGTGACGCCCAGGACCTCGTGCCGGGCGCTCCGGTCCGCCGTCGGGGGTGCGGCGGCTTGTGCCGCGGTGGCCCCGCCCAGCACGAGGACGGCGGCCAGCACTGCTGCCAGGGGCCGGGTTCGAGGGTGGACGCGACGGTGTGATGCGCGCATGCGGGTCTCCTTCGACGGCGCGGGAACGGTGCACACTGACGGTCGGGCGACTGTGCTAGACCGATTGAGCAAGGCTAGCGTCCGCGATCTCGACCGGGAAGGGGGCGCTCGCTCAGACCGGCTCCCGGGTCACCTGCCGATAGAGTCCCCGCCGTGAGCTACGGGTGGAACGACATCATCACGTCGGTGCACGAGGGCGCGAACGGACCCTGGACGTGTCCGGAGTGCGACGAGTTCGCCGTCGAGCTGGGGCAGCGGTTCGTGCGCCGCGGTGTCGTCGAGTCGACGCTGCTCTGCCTCGCCTGCCAGGCGGGGGCCGACGCGCCCGCCCCGTAGCGCCTCAGGGGCCGCCGGCCAGGTGGTGTCGTTGACCGGGCAGGTCAGGGCACCTAGGCTGGCGGCCGGTTGGCGAGGGCGTCTGCAGGACCGGGTCGAAGAAGACTTCGCGGGGCTGCGTCCGACCACCGCACCGTCCGCGGCCGAGCACGTGGCCGACGGGATCGCCGGGACTCCCGGTGTGGCACAGGGAACTGAGCACGTGGATGTCTGCACGTCGGGATGACAGCGCTGACATCCACCGCTGCGGGGATGTGGGGCTCGTGCCGAGCACCACCGGAGGGCCGAGCACCACCGAACGACCGAGCACCACCGAACGAAGGAGCGAACGATGAGGTTCACCAGAGCTGCCGCCACGGTCGTCGCGGTGGCCTGCGCGCTGGGGGCGGCGACCCCTGCCGGCGCGCAGGCCACCGCCGCGACGTCGCAGCGCACGCAGGTGCAGCGGGCCATCGCGTCGTACGACGCGATGCAGGAGTACATGGCCGCGGACGCCGGCACCGGCCTCTACCGCGAGCGGTACCCGAGCGGTGCCGAGGACCGGACCTACTCGTTCGAGTGGCCGCACTCCCAGGCGCACGTCGCGACGCTCGACCTCACCGGCCTGGCCGGGCCGCTGGGGCGGTCGTTCGAGGACGACCTCGCGGACGTCGCCCGCGGGCAGGAGCACTTCTGGAACGCCGACGGCGGCACCACGGGGCTGCCCGGCTACGACTCGTACCCTCGCGCCCCGTACGGCGGTGGCGGCGACATGTTCTACGACGACAACGAGTGGGTCGCGCTCGCCAAGGTGCAGCAGCACCTGGCGACCGGCGACGAGGCGGCGCTGGCACGCGCCGAGGAGATCTTCGACCTCGTCGTCTCGGGGTGGGACACCGATCCGTCCCACCCGGCGCCCGGAGGTGTGTTCTGGACCCAGGCCACGTGGAGCACCGACCGGAACACCGTCTCCACGATGCCCGGCGCCCAGCTCGCCACCCGGCTGTACATGATCACGGGGGAGCGGCACTACCTCGACTGGGCGCTGCGGATGGTGGGGTGGACCGACGAGCACCTGCTGGCGCCGAACGGCCTCTACTGGGACAACATCAAGCTCGACGGGTCCGTCGACCGCACGCAGTGGTCGTACAACCAGGGTGTCCCGGTGGGCACCTACACCCTGCTCTACGAGGCGACGGGCGACGAGCGGTACCTGGACAAGGCCAAGGCGATCGCGGCGGCGTCCTACCGCTACTACGTCACCGAGGGGCGGCTGGACGGCCAGCCGATGTTCTTCAACTCCATCTGGTTCAAGAACCTCCTGCTGCTGGAGTCCGTGACCGGCGGCACGACGTACCGCAACGCCATGGCGGACTACGCCGACCACCAGTGGCGCACGGAGCGGGAACGCGCGACCGGGCTGTTCAACGCCGGGGACGAGCACACCGAGCTGCTGGAGCAGGCGGCCATGGTGCAGATCTACGCCACCCTGGCGTGGCCGCGCGAGCAGGCGTCCATCCTGTACTGACGCGCTGCTGAGCGCGCACGGTCATCGCGGAGGCCCCTCGGCGGCGTCGTCGCCGAGGGGCCTACCTCTGCCCGGCGGCGTCGAGGGCATGGGCCAGGGTGGCGACGGCGACGTCGGCGACGGACCGCAGCTGCCGGGCGGGCACCTCCGCGCGGCTCAGCACGGCCAGCGACTGGTTGACCGCCGCCAGGTGCAGGGCGAGCCGGTCCGCCTCCTGGGGGTCGAGCCGCGTGTGCGCGAGGGCTGCGCGCAGGCGGTCACGCTGTGCGCCCAGGGCCTGTGTGGTGCGCCGGGCCATCCCCGGGGGAAGGGCGGGGGCCGCCATCGTGGACTGCGCCACGAGGCAGCCGGTGGGCAGGGCTGGATCGGCGATGCGGTCGAGCGTGACGTCGTAGAACCTGGCCACCGCGTCGAGAGGGCTGTCGGCAGCGGTCGCCAGCGCGCGGTCGTACCGCTCGCCGTAGCGCTGCGCGTACCGCTCCAGGCAGCTCAGGAAGAGCTGGCTCTTGTCGCCGAACGTGGCGTAGAGCGAGCTGCGGTTGAGCCCGGTGGCGGTGGTGAGGTCCCCGAGGGACGTCTCGGCGTAGCCCTGGCGCCAGAAGGTGAGCATCGCCTGCTCGAGCGCGGCGTCGACGTCGAACTGCTTCCTGCCGACCATGGTCGGGTCCTCTCTGGCGGTCCGTCCGCGCCGGGTGCGGCGCGTCCGATACATGTTGGACCAATCGGTTCAAGATGGCTACCGTGTGTTCGTGACGACTCTACGAACGCCCTCCGCGGTCCCGGAGGCGGCGGCGTCCGGCGCGTCCCCGACGCCGACCACCGTGGCTGATGTGCCCCATGACGACGTGCCCGGGTTCCGGCACCGGACGCTCGACGTCGAGGGAGTGCGGCTGCACCTCGTGGACGGGGGAGACCCGACGGCGCCCGCGATCGTGCTGCTCGCCGGCTTCCCGCAGACCTGGTACGCGTGGCACAAGGTCATGACCGACCTGGTCCGGACGTACCGCGTCATCGCCTTCGACCTGCCGGGCCAGGGCCACTCCGGCCGCCCGGTCGACGGCTACGACACCGGGACGGTCGCGTCGCGCATCCGGTCGGCCGTGCACGAGCTCGGCCTGACGCGCTACTGGCTCGTGGCGCACGACGTGGGCGCGTGGGTCGCCGCCCCCTACGCGCTGCGCGGCGACGGGACCGCGCTCCTCGGCGTCGTGCTGATGGACGCGGGGATCCCCGGCGTGAGCCTCCCGGAGGCCGTTCCGCTCGACGAGCGGGCGGCCAAGCTCGCCCACTTCGCGTTCCATGCCGTGCCCGACCTTCCCGAGACGCTCATCGCCGGCCGGGAGCGCGAGTACGTGGAGTGGTTCCTCACCCGCAAGTCGGCCGTCCCCGGGACGTTCGGCGTGCAGGACGTGGCTCGTTATGCGCGGCTCCTGGCCGCCGACGGCGGTCTGCGGGCCGTCCTCGCGTACTACCGCGCGATCACGCTGTCCGCCGCGCAGAACCGCGAGCTCGCGGAGCGCGGGCAGGTCCGCGTCCCGCTGCTGGCCGTCTCTGGCGAGCAGGGCTCGATCCCGGACATGGCGGCGGCCCTGCGCCCGATCGCCGCCGACGTCACGGGGGTCCGCATCAGCGGCTCCGGCCACTTCATCCCCGACGAGCAGCCGGAGCTGCTGCTCGAGGCGCTGCACGGCTTCTTCTCCCGGTGGGCCTGACGCCGGCGTCTCAGGCTCGGCCTGTCCCTGGCGCCGGGCGTGATGCCGGCGTCAGGGACCGTCGGGGCTGGTTCCGCGCAACCCGCTGAGCGCCGCGTCGATCGCTGCGGTGGCAGCTGCGGGATCCGCACCCGTGCGCGCGAGCAGCGACGTTCCCTCGGCCAGGACGAGAAGGAGCTGCGCCTGCGCCTCGGGGCTGGACGCTGCGGTCACCTCGCCACGGCTCTGGGCGGCGCGCAGAGCCTCCGACACGTGCTGCACGAATCGGTCGAACGACTGTCTGACGATCGCCGTCGCCTCCGCGTCGTAGGGCACGAGCTCGACCGCGGTGTTGCCCATCATGCAGCCGTGGGGAGCGCCGGGATCGTCGGCCGCGCCGCCGAGCTGCGCCGGCATGACCAGGAGCTCGCGCAGGGCGGGCAGCAGCGGCACGCTGGCCAGTGCGGTCTCCAGGGCTCGTTCGTACTCCGCCCAGTACAGCTTCACGGCTTCGAGGTAGAGCAGCCGCTTGTCGCCGAACGCCGCGTAGAGGCTGCCACGCTCCACGTCGAGGCCGTCCACCAGGTCCTGGATGGACGTGCCCCCGTAGCCCGACGCCCAGAAGATGCCGCGCGCACGGTCCACCGCCACCGCCGTGTCGAACCCGCGCGGTCGTCCCGTCCTTGCCATGGGCCCAGGCTACGACATCTTGACTGCTCGTCCAAGAAGTCCTACGTTAATTCTGGAACGCCCGCACGGAAGTCGTGACACGGCTGGGCAGTCGCAGGCCGGGCGGGCAGGACGGCGTGTGCCACGGGGCACCGCCCAGGACAGGAGACGAGATGAAAGACCTTCGTGCGTACGGCTCGTACGCTGTCGTGACCGGGGCGTCCTCGGGCATCGGGGCGGAGTTCGCGCGCCAGCTGGCCGCCGCCGGGCTCGACCTGGTGCTGGTGGCCCGTCGCCGCGACCGCCTCGCGGCGCTGGCCGCCGAGCTCGCCGACCGGCACGGCACCGCCAGCAGAGTCGTGGTGCTCGACCTCCTCGACGACGGCGCGGTGGCGGAACTGCGGGCCGCCGTCGCCGACCTGGACGTCGGCATGGTCGTGGCGAACGCCGGTACGTCGGTACCGGGCGTCCTCACGGAGCACTCGCTGGCCGACGAGCTCGACGTGCTCACGCTCAACGGCACGGTGACCCTGCAGCTCGCCCACGGCTTCGGACAGGACTTCGTCCGCCGCGGCCGCGGCGCGGTCGTGCTCCTGTCGTCGATGATCGCTGCGGTCCCGGTGCCGTACCAGGCCAACTTCGCGGCCGTGAAGGCCTACGTGTCGTCGCTCGGGCAGGCGCTGAACCACGAGCTCAAGCGGGACGGCGTCGACGTGCTCGTCCTGTCTCCCGGCCAGACCCGGACCGAGGGCCTGGACAACACCCCCGGGATCGACTTCGACAGGCTCGTGGGCCGGAAGATGGACCCGTCCCGGGTGGTCCGCGCTGCCCTGGACGGGCTCGGCCGGCGTGCCCACGTGGTCCCGGGCGTCGTCAACAACGTCGCGGACCTCATGAGCAGGTACCTCATGCCCCGTCGCCTGTCGGTGCGGATGTACGGCAGGTTGATCGGGGGAGCGCTCGTCGGCGACGCCCGGAGCGTCGCATGAGCCGCGCCGTCGTCCGGGAGGGGTTCGGTGGTCCCGAGGTGCTCCACGTGCGCGACGTCGCGGAACCGCACGCGGGTCGTGGCGAGGTGCGCGTCAGGGTCCGGGCCGTCGGGCTCAACCCGCTGGACTGGCAGCTCGCGTCGGCGCCCGGCCTGGCGGCGGCGTTCGGCGTCCCGACCCCGAGCGGGTTCGGGTGCGACCTCGCCGGGGTGGTCGACGAGGTCGGGCCCGGTGTCGCAGGGTTCGCGGCGGGGGACCGCGTGTACGGCGGGGTCCTGGCCCGCGCCGCTGCCGACCACCTGGTCCTCCCGGTGCCGCTGCCTGCCCCCGACGTCCTGTTCCACACCCCGGACGGCATCGGCGACGACACGGCCGCCGCGCTGCCCACACCCGGGCTGACCGCCGTCGCGGCCGTGGACGCGGTCCGTCCGCGCCCCGGTGACATCGTCCTGATCGGTGGCGCCGCGGGCGGCGTAGGTGTCCTGGCGGCTCAGATCGCCAGGCTCCGGGGGGCGACGGTGCTCGGCACGGCCTCTCCGGGGACCTTCGACTTCCTGCGGGGCCTGGGCGTGGTACCCGTGGCGTACGGCCCTGGCCTTGCCGACCGGGCGACTGCGCTGGCCCCCGGCGGGGTCTCGGCGGCGATCGACCTGTTCGGTACCGAGACCGTCGATGCGGCGCTGACGCTCGGCGTGCCGCCGGACCGGATCTCGTCGGTCGCGGGCGGCCCCACGCCGGCCGGCGTGCACGCCACGGGCGCCCATGCCGCCGACCCCCGCGCCCTCGAGCAGATCACCGACGCGATCCTCGCCGGCACGGTCACCGTGCCGATCGCGGAGTCGTTCTCCATCGATCAGGTCCGTGACGCCGTGGCCCGGCAGGCTGAGCGGCACACCCACGGCAAGATCGTCGTGCGTCCCTGACCGTGCCGGACGACCTCGTGCCGGATCACCCCGTGGGTGCCTCGCCCCGGAGCAGGGGCACCAGCTCGCGGCCCTGCCGTTCGATCTCGGGCAGGTACGGGGTGTCCGACAGCACGAAGTGGGTCACGCCGAGCCGCTCGTACCGCCGCAGCGCCGCCGCGACCTCCTGCGCCGTCCCGACCAGCCAGGTGGTCCCGGCCCCGCCACCTCCGGCGCGTCCTGGCGCCGTGTAGAGGATGTCGTCCAGGACGTCGCCCCGCTCCGCCAGCTCCAGCAGCCGGCGCTGCCCGACGGCGGAGGCGCGGCCCCACGCGCGACCACCGGGCTGCTCGTGGTCCGCCTGTGCGGCGAGCTGCGCCACCTTCGCCTCGGCGTCGGCCCATGCCTGGTCGGTCGTGTCCCGCACGAACGTGGTGATGCGCAGGCCGAACTCCAGCGGCGGGTGCTCCCGGCCCAGCTCCGCCTCCAGGGTGCGCAGGCGGTCGATCCGCTCCGCGATGCCGTCCAGCGGCTCGCCCCAGAAGAGCTGCACGTCCGCCTCCGTGGCGGCGACTCGCTCGGCCGCCGCCGACGCCCCGCCGAAGTAGAGCCTCGGGTGGGGCCGCCCCGCCCGGGCCACCGGGCGCAGGTCGAGCGTGGAGTCCGTGACCTGGAAGTGCTCGCCCGTGTAGGTGACCGACTCCTGCGTCCACAGCCGCCGCACGATCTGGAGGAACTCCTTGGTGCGCGCGTACCGGTGCGCCTGGTCGCCCTCGGCGTCGCCGTACGCGGCCAGGTGGTCCTGGCCCGAGACGATGTTGATCCGCACCCGTCCGCCCGAGAGATGGTCCAGCGTGGCCGCCGACGACGCCAGGTGGGCCGGGCGCCAGTAGCCCGGCCGGACGGCGATCAGCGGTTCGAACGTCGTGGTCCGGGCGGCCAGGGCCGTGGCAACGGTGAACGTGTCCGGGCGGCCCCAGCTGGTGCCGAGCAGCGCACCGTCCCAACCGTGCTTCTCGAGGCGTGCCGCGTGCTCGGTCAGGGTGTCCAGGCTGTTGTGCCCGTGGGTGGCGTCGTCACCGCGGTGGCCGGGGTAGGTCTGGTTGGGGATGTACCAGAGGATGTCGTCGGCCACGTCAGGCTCCCGTCGTCGTGCCGGCTGTCGCGTACCGGTTGGCAGGCCGTTCCAGCCCGTAGTGCTCACGCAGCGTGGTGCCCTCGTACTCGGTGCGGAACAGCCCGCGCTCGCGCAGCACGGGCACCACGTGGGTGGTGAACTGCTCCAGCCCGGACGGCAGCGCGGCCGGCATGATGTTGAACCCGTCGGCGGCCTCGGCGTCGTACCAGTCCTGGAGGGTGTCGGCGACCTGCTCCGGGGTGCCCGCGAAGGTGCGGTGACCGCGGCCGCCGCCGAGCCGGCCGATGAGCTGGCGGACCGTGAGCCGTTCGCGCCGCGCGAGCCCCACGACGAGCGTGTAGCGGCTCTTGGCGCCCTCGATCTCGTCCTCGTCGGGCAGGTCGGCCGGCAGCTCGCGGTCCAGCGGGAGGTCCTCGGGCGCCAGCCGCAGCGTGCGGGCGAGCTGCCGCCGCGCGTACTCGGGGAGGATCAGCTCGTCGAGCTCACGCTCCTTGGCGCGGGCCTCGGCCTCGGTCGCGCCGATCACCGGCACGATGCCGGGCAGGACGCGGACGCCGTCGGCGTCCCGGCCTGCCGCGACGACGCGCGCCTTGAGGTCCCGGTAGAACGCCTGGGCGTCGCCGAGCGTCTGGTGCGCGGTGAAGACGGCCTCTGCGTACCGGGCCGCCAGGTCCTTGCCGTCCTGCGACGACCCGGCCTGCACGATCAGTGGCCGGCCCTGCGGCGACCGCGGGACGTTGAGCGCCCCGGCGACCGAGAAGTACCGGCCCACGTGCTGCGGCGGGTGGATCTTGGCGTTGTCGGCCCAGACGCCCGCCGCCTTGTCGGCGACGATGGCGTCGTCCTCCCACGAGTCCCAGAGCTTGAGGGCCACCTCCAGGAACTCCGCCGCGCGCGCGTAGCGCTCGGCGTGCGCGGGCTGGTCGTCCAGCCCGAAGTTCCGGGCGATGTCCGGGCCGGCGGTCGTGACCACGTTCCAGCCCACGCGGCCCGCGGACACGTGGTCGATCGACGCGAACCGCCGCGCCAGGTTGTAGGGCGAGTTATACGTGGTCGACGCCGTCGCGACGAGCCCGATCCGCTCGGTGGCCGCCGCGAGGGCGGTGAGCACGATGAGCGGGTCGAGCGTGCCCGACGGGCGCCGTCCGACGTCGCCCTGCAGCCCCGGCCCGTCGGCGAAGAAGATCGAGTCGAGCCGTCCCGCCTCGGCGATCTGCGCGAGCCGGCGCAGGTGGGCGATGTCGTGGCCGGTGGCGTCGGGTCCGGTCTCCGGGAGGCGCCAGGACGCCTCGTGGTGGCCGCTGCTCATGAGGAACGCGTTGAGGTGGAGCCGTCCGGGGCGGTGGTTCGCGGTCATGGGGTGTCCTCTCGGTCCAGGCCGAGCGCGCCGAGCAGCTCGGCCCGCAGGGTGCGGTGCGGTCCCTGGTCGACGTCGTCGGCCGGGGCGGGGTGCGGAGCGGTGTGCGGAGCGGTGCGCGGGCCGGCGGGCGGGGTGCGGCGCTCCAGCACGATCCGTCCCTGGTCGAGGACGACCACGCGGTCGGCCAGCACGATCGCCTCGTCGACGTCATGGGTGACCATCAGCACCGTGGGCCGGTGCCGCCGCAGCAGGTCGCGCAGCAGGTCGTGCATGCGCAGCCGGGTCAGGGCGTCCAGCGCGCCGAACGGCTCGTCGGCGAGCAGGAGCTCCGGGCTGCGGGCCAGTGACCTCGCCAACGACACGCGCTGCTGCTCGCCACCGGACAGCTCGTTGGGCCAGGCCCGCTCCCGCCCGGCGAGCCCCACCTCGGCCAGCGCCGCGCGGCCGGCGTCGCGGGCCCGGGCCGGCGGGGCCTCGTGGCCGAGCACGACGTTGTCGAGCACCCGTGCCCAGGGCAGCAGCCGCGAGTCCTGGAAGACGACCGAGACGTTGCGGGGCACCTGGACCTCGCCCGATCCCCGGACGTCGTGGTCGAGCCCTGCGAGCGCCCGCAGCAGCGTGCTCTTGCCGGACCCGGACCGGCCGAGGATCGCGACGAACTCACCCTCGGCGATCTCCAGGTCGAGCCCGTCGAGCACACCGGCGGGCGTCCCGTAGGTCCGTACCAGGTCGCGCACGACGACGGCGGGGTGCCTCGCCCCGGTGGGCCGCCCGGCCACGGCCGCGCTCAGTCCTCCAGCGTGCGTCGCCATGTCAGCGCCCTCCTCTGCAGCAGGCGGACGCTCCAGTCCGCGGTGTAGCCCAGGACGCCGTAGACCACGAGGCCCACCACGATGACCTCGGTCTGCCCGTAGGTGCGCGCGAGCTCCATCATGTAGCCGATGCCGGCGGTGCCGTTGACCTGCTCGACCACGACGAGCGCGAGCAGCGAGCCCGTCACCGCGAAGCGCAGCCCGAGCAGGAAGCCGGGCAGCGCGCCGGGCAGGACGACGCGCGTGACGAACTGCCGGCGCCCCAGGCGGAGGGTCTCGGCGAGCTCGACGTACCGCTTGTCGATGGACCGCAGCCCGTTGTGGGTGTGGATGTAGACGGGGATGAACACGCCGAGCGCGATCGTGACGACCTTCATCTCCTCGCCGATGCCGAACCACAGGATGAGCAGCGGCAGCAGGGCCAGGTTCGGGACGGCGCGCTTGACCTGGATCGGACCGTCCAGCAGCGCCTCACCGGCGCGGCTCAGGCCAGAGACCAGCGCCAGGACGACGCCCGCCAGCACTCCCCAGAGCAGGCCCTGCGCGGCCCGGGCCAGCGAGACGCCGAGGTTCTCCAGCAGGTTGCCGTCGACCGCGAGGCCGACGCCGGTGGTCACGACCGTCCACGGGGCCGACAGCACCCGCGGGTCGACCAGACCGGTGGCCGAGCCGACGGCCCAGACCGCCAGGAGCAGTGCGACGCCTGAGCCCGCGGCCAGGGGGACCGGCGTGCGCAGGCCGAGCCGGCGGACCTGCGGGCGGACGTCGGCCGCGGGCCCGCCCGCCGCACGAGGCACGGTGGCCCGGCCGGCCTGGACCACGGCGGTCATGACGCGCTCCAGGCCTGCTCGGCGGACTCCCCGGCGACGGGCCCGAACCGCTCGTCGAAGAGATCGGCGGCCCGCAGCTCCGGCCGGTCGAGCTCGGCGGCGAGCAGGTCGATCGTGTCCTGGGTGCGCTCGATGCCAGCCGTGAGGTCGGACGGCACCTCGGGCCGCGCCGCCGTGTCCACGAGGTACTGAGCGTCGTCCTCGGTCAGCCCCTGGTCCTCGATGTAGTACTTCTCCTTCCAGATGTCGGGGTGCTCGTAGATCCAGACCCGCGCCTGGGCCCACGCGGCGACGTACTGGCGCAGCGCGGCCGCCTTGGCGGGGTCGCGCACCACGTCGGTGGGGCCGTAGAGGTGGCTGGGGTCGTCCCGCAGACCGTGGCGCAGGGACGTCGCGCCGTCGGCGGCGTACTTGTCGAGGTAGCGCAGCAGCGCGGTGCCGCCGACGGGGGCCACGTCGATCTCGCCCGCGGCCAGCGCGGTGGGATACACGTCGCCGGTGGACGGGAGCTCCACCAGCTCGACGTCGTCCTGGTCGAGGCCGGCCGACCGCAGGGCCTTCAGCACGAGCGCGCCCTGGGCCTGCCCGGGGCTGAACGCGATGCGCCTGCCGCGCAGGTCCGACAGGTCGTCGAGCTCGACACCGGGAGCGCCGGCGAGCTCGTAGACGGGGTGATCCGCCCAGTCCTCCCGGTACTGGGAGGCGTAGACCTGCACGTCGAGACCGGTCCAGGCCGCGTGGATCGGCGGGATCTCGGCGACGGAGCCGATGTCGAGGACACCCGCGTTGAACGCCTCGACCGTCTGCGGGCCGCCGGAGATGTTGGCCCACTCGATCTCGAAGTCGAAGTCCGAGTCGATCTCGTCGCCGGCCAGCTCGAACGCCTTCTGCGTCGTGGGGTCGCCGATCGCGAGCGTGGTGCCCGGGGGGACCTCGGTGGGCAGCTCGGCGTCGAGGGAGAGGGTTCCGGCGGCGTCGTCGTCCGCCTGCGCGCCGACGGCGCAGCCCGAGGCGAGCAGCACCAGGGCCGCCACGGTGGCGGTCACGGTGGCGGTGAGGGCGCCCCGGCTCGTGGCCGAGGCACCGGGGTGGTGGGGTATCGGGGCGTCCGATCGCTGGTGTGGTGCGGTCATGGCGAGCTCCTCGCGTCGTGGCCGGTTCTCCTGGCGAGGGCGAGGTATAGGCGCGAGTTCCCGGCCTGACCAGAGCCTGGGCGATTGCTCTCACTATTCGGACATCGGCGGCGCAGGGCCGGGTGGTGGACCACGCCTCCCGCGGTCGCCGCCCTCGGCGTCGACCAGTCCGCGGCGGCCGATAACCTACGCACATGCGAACGTCGGCGGCACCCGCACGCCGGCCGCTGGTCGGCCGCGAGACGGAGCGACGACGGCTCGACGAGCTGATCGACGCGGCGGGAGCCGGGCGGGGCGGGACCCTCGTGCTGCGCGGCGAGGCAGGCATCGGCAAGAGCGCCCTGCTCGAGCACGCCGGCCGGACGGCCGCGGGATCCCGCGTGCTCCGGGTCTCCGGGGTGCAGCACGAGGCCGGGCTGCCCTTCGCCGCGCTGCACCAGCTCTGCCACCCCCTGCTCGGCCACCTGTCCGAGCTGCCCGCGCCGCACCGCGAAGCGCTCGCGGGTGCCTTCGGCCTCGGCACGGCGCCGCCGGACCCGTTCCACGTCGGCCTGGCCGCGCTCGGCCTCCTGTCGGCCGCCGCCGGCCGGCAGCCCCTGCTGTGCCTGGTCGACGACGCCCAGTGGCTCGACGCGGACTCCTCCCGCGCGCTCACGTTCGTCGCACGGAGGATCTCCGCCGAGCCCGTCACGCTCGTCCTCGCCGTACGCCTGCCCGAGGAGCCGACCGGGCTGGGCGTGCTGCCCGGCCTCGACGTCGGCCCGCTCGGTGACGCCGACGCGACGGCTCTGCTCACGACGCTGAGCCACGAGGTGCTCGACGAACGCGTCCGTGACCGGCTCCTGGTCGAGGCCCGCGGCAACCCGCTCGCACTCCTCACGCTGCCCCGTGCCGGCGGGTTCGCACCGCCCGACGGCGCCACCGCCCGCAGCCGCGTCGAACGGAGCTACGCGGCATCGCTCGCCCGCCTCCCGGACGACGCCCGGATGCTCCTGACGATCGCCGCGGCCGACCCGACCGGTGACCCCGCACTGCTGTGGCCCGCCGCCGAGGCCCACGGCCTCGATGTCGAGACCGCCGCCGACGCCGCTGCCGCCACCGGGCTGGTGGAGCTCGGCACCCGCGTCCGCTTCCACCACCCCCTGGCCCGCGCCGTCGCCTACGACACGGCAGAGCCGGCCCGACGACGGCTGGCACACCGCCTCCTCGCCGACGTCACCGACGCCGGCACCGACCCGGACCGCCACGCCTGGCACGGAGCGCAGGCGGCCGTGGCACCCGACGCCGGGCTCGCCGCCGCCCTGGAACGTTCCGCCTCCCGGGCGCGGACCCGGGGCGGCGTCGCGGCCACCGCTGCGTTCCTCGAGCGAGCGGCCGAGCTGACCCCGGAACCCGGCCCCCGCACCGTCCGCACGCTGGCCGCGGTGGCCGCACAGCTCGACGCGGGTGCACCGGACCGCGCCGCGGAGCTGCTGGGCACCATCGACGACCGCCACCTGGACGAGTCCCGACGCGCCGAGACAGACCTGATGCGCGGCCGGATCGCGCTCGCCCGAGTGGGCGACGGGGACGGGACCGCACACATGCTGCGCGCCGCCACCCGCCTCGCGGCCGTCGACCCCGCACGGTCGCGCGCGAGCTACCTGGACGCCCTGGAGACGAGCCTGCTCGTCGGCCGGGCCGGCGGGGCGACCGACCGGGTGCTGCGCGCCGCGCAGGCGACGTCGGCACCGGCCCGGCAGCCCGACGTGCTGGACGCCCTGGCCGTCCTGGCCCGGGAGGGCCACCGGGCCGCCGTCCCGCTGCTGCGCGAGGCGTTCGACGGTGCCGACGGGGCGCTCTGGACCCGGCACCCGGCGCTCGCGGTCGTGCTCGCCTCCGAGCTGTGGGACCCGGGACTGCACACCACGATCGTCGAGTGGCTCCTGAAGAACGGCCGCACGTCCGGGGCGCCCCTCGTCCTGCGGCTCGGCCTCGCCCAGGCGGCCTCCGGGGCCGCCCTGGCCGGTGACCTGGACCGGGCGGGGGGGGGGGGGGGGGGGGGGGGGGGGGGGGGGGGGGGGCGCCCCCCGCGCCCCCCCCCCCCCCCCCCCCCCCGGCCCGCGCCCGGCGGGGGGGGGGGGGCCCCGGGGGGCTACGCTCCGCGGGGGGGGGCGGGGGGGGGGCCCCCCCCGGGGGGGGGGCCGCCCGCCCCCCCCCCCGCGGGGGGCCCCCCCCCCCCGGGGGGGCCCCGCCCCCCCCACCGTTCTGTTCTCGGCGACGTGGTCAGACGGCGGCCGGGCGGTCCAGCTTGGCGGCGCCGACGTGGAGCTGCGGGTCGCGGACGGCCTCGTAGGTGGCGCGGATCGCGGCCGAGGACCGGTCGTACGTGCGCTGGGCGACGCGGACGAACAGGTAGTCCACCACGGTGAGCTGCGCGATGCGGCTGGACATGGCGCCCACCCGGAACTGCGTCTCGCGTGCCGTGGTGGCCAGCACCACGTCGGACACCAGGCCGATCGGGGCGTCGGGGAAGTTGGTGATGGCTGCCGTCAGCGCGCCGCGCCGGCGCGCGATCTCCAGGGCCTGGTTGGTCTCGCGCGTCTGGCCCGAGTGCGAGACGGCCACGGCGACGTTGCCCGGCTCGAGCAGCGCCGAGGAGGCCAGCTGCTGGTGCGGGTCGGGGGAGCTGAACACGAAGACGCCGATGCGCTGCAGCTTCATCGCCAGGTCCGCGGCGGCGAGGTTGGAGGAGCCCACGCCGTACACGTCGACCCGCTTGGCCTCCGAGATGGCCACGGCCACGCGCTCGATCGCCGCGGTGTCGATCATGCGGGCCGTCTCCTCGATGGTCCGCGCCTCGTGGAACGCGATCTTGGAGACGACGGCCTCGATGTCGTCGGTCTGGTTGATCTCGCCCTCGGCGATACCGGACCGCTCCATCTCCACCTCGCGCCGGCTGGTCGCCTGCGCCAGGTCGATCCGGAACTCGGGGTAGCCCGCGTAGCCGACGGCGCGGCAGAACCGCACCACGGTGGCCTGTGACGTGTCGGCGTGACCGGCGAGCTCGGTGATGGTCGAGGCGACGACCGTGTTCGGGTCGTCGAGCACCGTCTGCGCCACACGCGCCTCCGCTGGGCGCAGCGTCGGCAGTGCGCGCCTGAGTCGGACGAGAACGTCACCTGTCATGTCGCATCTCCCGCAGATCGGGTGGTAGGCCTAGGGCTCGGAACATACACCCGTACCGGGGATTCGGGCACAACGGGGTGTGAAGGAGGCAGCCGACGGCTCGGCGTCACTGAAAGTCGTCACCCGGCAGCTCGGTGGCCGACAGCTCCGCAGTGAGGATGTCGTTCGCGTTCGCGTCCTCGGCGGACTCGCGCAGCGTGTGGTGACCGTCCACGCGGACGGTGAGCCACGGCCGGAAGCCGGCCACCGACTGCGGGGTGTCGCGCAGGCGGCGGGCCAGGTGGAGCGCACCGTCCAGCGGCGTGCCACCGCTCGGCACGAGCGACACGTCCGGCCGGTCCTCCGAGAGGTGCTTGGTGAGCGACACCGTCAGCGGCGACTCCTCCTGCACCAGGCGGCCGGTCGTGGACGCCAGGGGCGGGATGCCGCGACCCAGGGCGCTGGACAGCGTGTCGGCGAGGTGCCGGCCCGCCTCCTCCAGGATGCGGATCGAGACGCCGTCCCCCTCGGCGGCCGCGATGATGACCTCCGGGGCCATCGAGGCGAGCTGCCGGGCGCGCTGGGTGTTCTTGTAGAACTGGTTGGGCCAGCTCTCGATGAGGCCGAACTTGGCGACCGCGGCGTCCAGCAGGCGCTTCGAGCCACCACGGCTGGCGCCGTCGTGGTAGCGGCCCGCCGCGCGCAGGGCCTCGCCGCCGACCCACACACCGGCGCCCAGGTCACCCAGCAGGTGGCCCCAGCCGTCGGCGCGGCGCCAGCGGCTCACGCCGTCGTACCCGAACGCGACGGCGCCCGTGCCCACGGAGAGCACGGCACCCGCGCGGCCGCGCAGCGCGCCCAGGTGGGCGGTGAGCGCGTCACCGGCGACGGCGGTGCGGTTGGTCCGCAGCTCGCGGGCGAGGATGTCGTGCACCTCGAGCGGCTTCTCGACCAGCGAGGTCAGGCCGGTGATGCCGACGGCGGCGGACGCGACGGGCGCGGTGCTGCCGTCGCTCATGCCGTCCACGCCCATCCGGGCGGCCCACGCGTTGAACGACTGGCACAGGGAGGCGACGACCGCCGGGGCGTCGCTGCCCCGGTGGTTCACCTTGACGGCGCGGCCGTTCAGGCTGATGCGCTCGGGGTTCACGGAGTTGCCGAACTCGGCGACCAGGCGCGAGCCGCTGCCGCCTACGTCGAGCGCGACGACCCAGGCGTCGACCGCCGTCTCATCAATACCCAGTGCGAGTTCGGACACCCGGTCATTCTGACACGAAACCAGGGCAAGGTTGTCTAAAGAAAGGAGTAAATTCTGGCCTGATCTGCGGTGCCTTCTCGCCAAAAGTCCGGATGTGCCCGACGCCGGGAACCCCACCTTCCGTACCTAAGGCGGGGACCGGCGTCGGACACCGCAGGCACCGTCGCCTACTGTGAACACGTGCGCGGAGAGTACAAGGTTCCATCGGGAAAGCTGGTTCGTGTCGAGACCGGTCTGGCCGCCGGGCGGCTGGCCGGGACGCGGGTGAGCGGAGACTTCTTCCTCGAGCCCGACGAGGCGCTGGAGGCCATGGGGGAGGCGCTCGACGGGATGCCCGCGGACGCCTCCAAGGCCCAGCTCGCCGAGGCCGTGCGGGGTGCCCTCGAGGGGGCCACCGCCGTCGGGTTCGACGCCGACGCCGTGGCCGTGGCCACCCGGCGGGCGCTCGGCCGTGCGACCGCCTGGGAGGACCACGAGTTCGAGGTGATCCGGACCCCCGCGGTCTCGCCCCTGCTCAACGTGGCGCTCGACCAGGTCCTGACCGAGGAGCTGGGCGCCGGCCGCCGTGGGCCCACCCTGCGGTTCTGGGAGTGGGACGAGTCCGCCGTCATCATCGGCTCGTTCCAGTCCCTGCGCAACGAGGTCGACACCGAGGGCGCGGCACGGCACGGGGCCCGCGTGATCCGGCGGATCTCCGGCGGTGGCGCCATGTTCATGGAGCCTGGCAACACCATCTCCTACTCGCTGTACGTGCCGGGCTCGCTCGTGGACGGGCTCAGCTTCGAGCGGTCCTACGCCTTCCTGGACGACTGGGTGATCGGCGCCCTGCACGGGCTCGGGATCGACGCCACCTACGTGCCGCTCAACGACATCGCCTCGCCCGCCGGCAAGATCGCCGGCGCCGCCCAGAAGCGGCTCGCCGGGGGCGCCGTGCTGCACCACGCGACCATGGCGTACGACATGGACGCCACGAAGATGACCGAGGTGCTGCGGATCGGTCGCGAGAAGCTCAGCGACAAGGGCACCCGCAGCGCGAACAAGCGCGTGGACCCGCTGCGCTCGCAGACCGGGCTGGGCCGGGCAGAGGTCATCGACGCGCTGGAGGCCGCGTTCCGGGCGCGGTACCGGACGGTCACCGGAGAGGTCACGACGCGGGAGTGGGAGCTGGCGGACAAGCTCGTCGAGTCGAAGTTCGGCACCCCGGAATGGACGGCGCGCGTGCCCTAGGGCCGGTACGGACAGACCGTGCCATGATGGGCAATCACGGTTTGGTAACACCCCTAGCAGATACATCAGTGCGTCAGTAATCTCCACGCAATGCCGCGTATTGGGAAGTTCATTTCTCAGAAATATCACCTGGCTACTCTCGCGGCACCGAGCGAAAGGAAGCCGAACGATGAATCGAGCGATGCGGCGGCCGGTGGCAGCGGCCACGGGCGCGGTGCTTCTCGCGGCCACGGTGGCGGCGTGCGGCGGCGGTAGCGGCGGGGACACCGAGGGCGACGGTTCCCTCAGCGTCTGGATCATGCAGGGCACCAACCCCGACGCCGACGCGTTCTTCGACGACGTCGCCGCGGCGTTCGAGGAGGAGACCGGCGCGACGCTCGACGTGGAGTTCGTGGAGTGGGGCGACGCCCACGACCGGTTCGTCACCTCCATCGCGGGTGGCACCACCCCCGACGTCGCGGAGACCGGCACCACCTGGACCCCCGAGTTCGCCGACGCCGGCGCGCTCGCTCCGCTCGACGAGTACGTGGACGAGGCCGGGGTCACCGACGACCTGGTCGAGGGCCTGGTCGAGGCGGGCACGTACGACGAGCAGCTCTACGGCATGCCCTGGTACGCCGGCGTGCGCTCGCTCGTGTACAACACGGAGATGTTCGAGCAGGCCGGCGTCGAGCCGCCCACCACGTGGGACGAGCTGGAGGCGGCGGCCGCGGGGCTCAAGGAGGAGTTCCCCGACAAGATCGCGGTCGCGGTACCCGGCGACGCCGAGTTCACGGTGTACCCGTGGGTCTGGGGCGCGGGCGGTGAGGTCGCGACGCTGGACGGCGACACCTGGACGTCCGGCCTGGACAGCCCGGAGTCGCAGGAGGGCATCGAGTTCTGGACGGGCCTGGCCACCGAGGGCGGCTACTCGTCGACCGGAGCCACGACGTGGCGCGAGACGGACGTGCTGGACGCGTTCGCCGCGGGCGACGTGGGCATGGCCGTCATGGGCTCGTGGACCCCCGGCGCGATCGTCGAGGCCAACGCCGACATGGAGGGCAAGTTCGCCGCCGTGCCGATCCCGGGGCAGGACGGCGGCATCGCGCCGTCGGTGCTGGGCGGCTCGCACCTGAGCATGTTCGAGACGGCGCAGGACAAGGACCTCGCCTGGACGTTCATCGAGATGATGACGACCGGCGAGTTCGCACAGCAGTGGGCCGAGCAGTCCGGGTACTTCCCGGGCCAGGTGTCGCTGCTGGACGAGACCCTGGCGAGCACCGACCCGCTGGTGGCGCCGTTCGCCGAGCAGTTCGTGGACGGCGGCGCGTCCGTGCCCGCGGCCCCCACCTACGGCGCGGTGCAGGCGAAGCTGACGACGAGCACGATGATGCAGTCGATCCTCTCCGGGGAGTCGGACGTCGCCACGGCGTCGGCCGCCGCGGCGGAGGAGATGACGAACGTGCTGAACGGCGCTGGATGACGGCGTCGGCCCCACCCACGCCGCGGCCGGTCCCGACGGGGGCCGGCCCGGCGGCCCGCAGGACCGCCGGCGGGCGGTCGGGTAGCTGGTCGGGCAGGGCCAGGGCCGCCGCCGCGCGGCCCTGGCTGCTGCTCGCCCCCGCCCTGCTCGTCCTGGCGGTGCTGCTGCTGTGGCCGCTGGTGCGGGTGTTCCTGTTCTCCCTGCAGGACTACGGCCTGCGCGAGATCACCACGGGCGAACCGAACTGGATCGGCCTGCGGAACTACACCGAGATCCTGACCGCCCCCGAGCTGTGGACCGTGGTGCTGCCCAACACCGTGGGCTTCGCGGTGCTGTCCGTGGCCGGCACGGTCGCGTTCGGCACGGCCGTCGCGGTGCTGCTCGCCTCCCTGGGCACGTTCTGGCGCACCGTGACCTCCAGCGCGATCATGGCGGCCTGGGCCATGCCCGCCGTCACCGGCACGTACGTCTGGGTCTGGATCTTCGACGCCGACCGCGGCGTCTTCAACGACACCCTGATGAACCTCGGGCTCCTGGACGACCCCACCAACTGGTTCACGGGCCGGTGGACCTTCTACGCGATCGTGCTGCTCAACGTGATCCACCACGGCTTCCCGTTCGTCGCGGTGACCGTGCTCGCCGGCCTGCTCGGCGTGCCCAAGGAGATGCTGGAGGCCGCCGAGATGGACGGCGCAGGCTCGTTCCGGCGGTTCTTCTCCATCATCGTGCCGCAGCTGCGGCAGGTGTTCGCCGTCGTGATCATCCTGTCGACCATCTGGGACTTCAAGGTGTTCGCGCAGGTGTACCTCATGCCCGGCGGCGCCGGGTCGAACCGGTCGGTGCTGAACCTCGGCGTGTGGTCGTACGTCGAGTCGTTCGGGCAGAACCGGTACGGGTTCGGCTCGGCCATCGCCGTGCTGCTCACGCTGCTGCTGCTCGCGATCACCGCGGTCTACGTCCGCACCGTGCTGGCGGAGGAGGAACGATGAGCGCACGACGGTCCCCGCTGCGCCAGGTCACCAAGGGGGTGCTGGTCGCCCTCCTGCTCGTGTTCACGCTGTTCCCCGTCTACTGGATGCTGAACAGCTCGCTCGACGCGCAGGCCGGGCACACCAGCAGCTTCTGGCCGGCCGAGCCCACCCTCGACCACTACACGTTCGTGCTCACCGAGGGCGGGTTCGGCACGTTCCTGCGCAACTCGCTGCTCGTGGCGCTCGGCACCGTGCTCGTCTCGTCGCTGCTCGCGCTGCTGGCGTCCGTCGCGGTGGCCCGCTTCCGGTTCCGCATGCGCACCCAGATCCTCATGCTCGTGCTGATCGTGCAGATGGTGCCCCTGGAGGCGCTCGTCATCCCCCTGTTCGTCCAGGTGCGCGACCTCCAGCTGCTCGGCACCCTGCTCGGCCTCGTCGTGGTCTACGTGGCGCTCGCGGTGCCGTTCGGGATCTGGATGCTGCGCGGGTTCGTCGCGGCCGTCCCCGTCGAGCTGGAGGAGGCCGCCTACCTCGACGGCGCGAGCTGGGGCCGCATGTTCTGGTCGGTCCTGCTGCCGCTCGTGGCGCCCGGGCTCGTGGCCACCAGCATCTTCGGCTTCATCACGGCGTGGAACGAGTTCATCTTCGCCATGACGATGCTCGGCGGTGCCACCGAGAGCTACACCGTGGCGATCGGGCTGCGGTCGTTCTTCGGCATCCACGCCAACGACTGGGGCGCCATCATGGCGGCCTCCACGATCATCACCGTGCCCGTGATGATCTTCTTCGTGCTGGTCCAGCGGCGCCTCGCCTCCGGTCTGACCTCGGGGGCCGTGAAGGCATGAGCGCGGAGCCCGGCGGCCGCCTCGAGCGGGCCGTGAACGGCGTGCTCCTGCCGGGCTTCGAGAGCCCCGGCGGGCACGTCCCCGGCTGGCTGGCCGACGCCGCCCGCGCCGGCCTGGCCGGTGTCGTCTACTTCGCCCGGAACACGCCGGACGTCGAGACCACCGCGGCGCTCTCCGCGGTGCTGCACGCGATCTCGCCCGACCTGCTCGTCGCCGTCGACGAGGAGGGCGGCGACGTGTCGCGCCTGGAGGCCGCGAGCGGGTCCTCGCTGCCCGGGGCGGCCGCGCTCGGCGTCCACCCCGGCGGGCCCGCCGTCTCGCTCGACGCCGGGCGTGCACTGGGCCGGCTGCTGGCGGCCACCGGTGTCGACCTGCTGCTCGGCCCGGTGCTCGACGTCGTGTCCGAGCCCGACAACCCCGTGGTCGGCGTGCGGGCCTTCGGGACCACGCCCGAGGTCGTCGCGCAGCACGGCATCGCCTTCGCCCGCGGCGTGCGCAGCGCCGGCGTCGGCGTGTGCGGCAAGCACTTCCCCGGGCACGGCGCCACCACCGTGGACTCCCACATCGGGCTGCCCGTCGTGGACGCGCCCCTCGCCGTCGTCCGGGAGCGGGACCTCGTCCCGTTCGCGCGCGCCCTGTGCACCGACGGCGGCCAGGCTCCCGGAGCCGGGCCGCGCGACCAGTCCCGGCTCGACGCCGTCATGACCGCCCATGTGCTCTTCCCCGCGATCGGGCCCGCGCCCGCCTCCGTCGAACCCGCTGCCACGCGGCTGCTGCGCGAGCTCGGCCACGACGGGCCGGTCGTCACCGACGCGCTCGACATGGGCGCCCTGCGCCGGCTCACCGGCACGGTGGGGGAGGCCGCGGTGCGCGCCGTCGAGGCCGGCGCCGACCTGCTCTGCCTCGGCCTGGACCCGGCCCTCTACACCGAGGCGTACGACGCGCTCACCGCCGCCGTCGCATCCGGCCGGCTGACCGTCGAGCGCCTGGAGGAGTCCGCGGGCCGGAACCGGGCACTGGCGGCGGACGTCCGCGGCCGTCGGGCGGCGGCAGGGACGACGACGGGAACCGCCCCCGCCCGGGCGGCTCTCGCGGAGCTGGCCGAGGTCGGCGCGCGGATCGCGGACGTCGTCGTGCACGTGCGGGGCGCCGGCCCGGTGCCGCTGCCGCCCGACGCGTCGCCCGACGTCGTGGACCTGCGGACCCGGCTGGACCACGCGGCGGGTCGCACGGCGCGGCACGTGCAGTCGGCGCTCGCGGCGGCCTGGCCGGGAGCCCAGGAGCTCCCCGCCGAGGGTGATCTGGAGAGCGGTGCCGAGGGAGCCGCGGACCCGCCGGAGACGGGCGACCTGCGTGCCGCCGACGATTCGTCCGCGGGTGTCATCCCTGGTCAGAGCCCTGCCGGGGAGATGCCCGCAGAACTCGGCCTGGATGAACGCGGACTTGCCGTGCTTATTGCCCGATTCACCCGGTACGGTGTATCGGCGGATCTCGACAGAAGCAGGCTCGAACGTGGTGCAGAATTTCCTGGACACTTGTCCAACACGGCACCGCGCCGCGAACCACTCGTCGTGATCACCCGTGAACCCGTCCCGGGTTCGGCCGAACGGGCCCGGCTGGAACAGCTCTGGGCCGTGCGGCCGGACCTCGTCGCGGTCCACACGGGCCTTCCGGGACCGGTCGAGGACTGGTTCGGGAGGCTGCGTGACGGGGGGCCGGCGGTCGTGGTGGCGTGCGGGACGGGTCGTGCGAACGCGGCGGCCGCCGTCGCGCGCCTCCAGGGGCGATGAACTACGGACACAGCGAGACAGAGCACAGGATCAGCGAGGGAAAGGGGCACGCCGATGATCGCGGAGGCGGGATTCCAACGGCACGCACAGTCGGCGCCACGCCCGGTCTCACCCACCGAGGAGCGCAACCCGCGCACCCGTGACATCGACGTGGTCTCCACGGCGGACATGGTGCGCATGATCACCGACGAGGACGCCGCGGTGATCGCCGCCGTCCGCGCGGCGCACCCGCGCATCGTCGAGGCGGTCGACCTGGCCGTGGAGGGCATCCGGGCCGGCGGGCGCGTGCACTACGTCGGTTCGGGCACCTCGGGCCGCATGGGCCTGCTCGACGCCGCCGAGCTGCTGCCCACCTACGGCGTGGGCGAGGAGATGTTCGTGCCGCACCTGGCGGGCGGCCTCGGCGCCTTCAAGAAGGCCGTCGAGGGCGCCGAGGACGACGGCGCCGCCGGTGCCGCGCTCGTCGCCGACGTGGGGCCCGCCGACATGGTGTTCGGCATCGCGGCCAGCGGCAACACCCCGTACGTCGGTGGCGCGCTCGACATGGGCCGCTCGCGCGGGTCGCGGACCGTGCTGCTCGCGTCCAACCCGTTCGCGGCCCTGGCGCCGAAGGCCGACGTGCCCATCCTGGTGAACACGGGGCCGGAGGCCATCACGGGGTCCACCCGCATGAAGGCCGGCACCGCCCAGAAGATGGTGCTGAACACCTTCTCGACCGCGGTGATGGTGCGGCTGGGCAAGACCTACTCGAACCTCATGGTCGAGGTGCTCGCCACCAACGCCAAGCTGCGCCGTCGCCTGGTCCGCCTGCTCACGCAGGCCACCGACCTGGAGCCGGACGTCTGCGAGAACGCCCTGGCCGCGACCGACGGCGACCTGCGGGCCGCCCTCGTGATGCTGGTCGCGGGCGTCGACCGCTCGGCGGCGTTCGCGGCGCTCGCGCCCGCCCCGGGCAGCTTCGGCACCCCGTCGGTCCGCGAGGCCCTCTCCCGCCTGGGCGTCACCCCGCGCTGACCCCGTCCTGCTGCTCGGTAGGCCTGTCTCGGTAGGCACGTCTCGGTAGGCGCGTGCGCGCGAGGTCGTGCCTGCCCTGTGAGGTCGTGACTTTCCTGCGAGGTCGGCAGTTTGCGTCGAGGTCGGTACAGGCCTGTGCCGACCTCGAAGCAAACTGCCGACCTCGAGTGGAGCTGCCGACCTCGGGTGGAGCTGCCGACCTCGGGTGGAGCTGCCGACCTCGGGTGGAGCTGCCGACCTCGAGTGGAGCTGCCGACCTCGAGTGGAGCTGCCGACCTCGAGTGGAGCTGCCGACCTCAGGCGGAGCTGCCGACCTCGACGCAAACTGCCGACCTCGAGCGGAGTTGCCGACCTCGAGCGGAGTTGCCGACCTCGAGCGGAGTTGCCGACCGAGTGGAGCTGCCGACCCTGACCGCCGGGGCCGCGGTCAGAGGGGCGGGCGGGGGCCGAAGACCGCCGTACCCACACGCACCACGGTTGCACCCTCCGCCACGGCCAGCTCCAGGTCGTTCGTCATGCCCATCGAGAGCTCCTGCGCGGCCGAGGTGCCCGGGGCGGCCGACGCCACGACCTCGTCACGGATGGCGCGCAGCCGGGCGAAGCCGGCCCGGACCGTCTGCTCGGTCGCACCCTCCAGGTGCGCGCCGATGGTCATGAAGCCCGTCAGCCGCAGGCCCGGCAGGGCGGCGACGGCGGTGGCGAGCGCGACGGCGTCCTCGGGCCCGACGCCGGACTTGCTCGCCTCACCCGTGACGTTGACCTGCACCATCACGTCGAGCGTGCGGCCGTCGCGCACGCGCCGGTCCGAGATTGCCCGGGCGAGGTCGAGCGAGTCGAGCGTCTCCAGGCCCGTGGCGGTGGCCAGCACCTGGTTGATCTTGTTGCGCTGCAGGTGACCGATCATGTGGACCTGAAGCGTGCCGTCCGCGACCTGGTCCGCGACCGCCGGCGCCTTCGCGACGAGCTCCTGCACGCGGTTCTCGCCGATCAGGTCCACGCCCGCCGTCAGCACCTCCAGCACGGCCTCCGCCGGCTGCGTCTTGGTCGCGACCAGCAGCCGCACCTCGCCGGGCTCCCGCCCGGCGGCGCGCGCGGCGGCGGCGATCCGTTCGCGGACGACGGCGAGACGGCCGACGACGGAGGAGGGGGACTGCAGCTGCTCGGGCACGGGGCGAGTCTATTTCGGCCCGTCGGTACCCCGGGTGGCGTGTCCGCCGCGGGAGGTTCAGGGTCGGTTCAGGGGGGTTCCTGGTACCGCGAGCCTCCCGGTCTGCGGAAGGATGCAACCATGAAGACGCTGCTGAACATCATCTGGGTCATCTTCGCGGGGTTCGGGCTGTGGGTCGGCTACATGCTCGCGGGGATCATCTGCTGCCTGCTCATCGTCACCATCCCGTTCGGCATCGCGTCCTTCCGCATCGCGGGGTACGCCCTGTGGCCGTTCGGGCGTGAGGTGGTGGAGCACCCCCGCTCCGGCGCGTTCGCGCTCATCGGCAACGTGATCTGGGTGATCGTCGCGGGCTGGTGGCTGGCCCTGGGCCACGTCGTCACCGCGATCCCGCTGGTCATCTCGATCATCGGCATCCCGATGGCCTGGGCCAACCTCAAGCTCATCCCGGTGTCGCTGATGCCGCTCGGCAAGCAGATCGTCTCCAGCGACGCCCTGCTGCCGACGTACCGGAAGCAGGGCGCGGCGGCCTGAGCCCGTCGCCGGCGGCGCTCGGCCCAGCGCCGCCGGCGCCGTCGGCCACGGCCGCTGTCGGGCGCAGCGCTGTCGGGCGCAGCGCTGTCGGGCCCAGCGCTGTCGGGCGCAGCGCTGTCGGGCCCTGCGCCGTCGGCGCCCGCCCGCGCCCTCAGTCGCGGGCGATCGGCGCCGTCGTCCCGCCCGTGAGGGTCAGCAGGTCGGCCGGGGCGAGGCCGACGTCGAGCCCGCGTCGGCCCCCGGACACGTAGACCACGTCGTACGCCTGCGCCGACTCGTCCAGCACCGTCGTGTGCCGCGTCTTCTGTCCCAGCGGCGAGATGCCGCCCACCACGTAGCCGGTGGCGCGCTCGGCCGCCGCGGGCTCGGCCATCGCCGCCTTCTTGCCGCCCGCCGCGCGGGCCAGGGCCTTGAGGTCCAGCTTGCGGTCCACCGGCACGATGCCCACCACGAGCTTGCCGTCGACGTCGGCGAGCAGCGTCTTGAACACCTGGGGCGGATCGACCCCGATGGCGCGGGCCGCCTCCAGGCCGAAGCCGAGGTCGCTGGCGGGGTCGTGCTCGTACGGGTGCAGCGTGTGCGGCAGCCCGGACTTCTCCAGGGCCACCACGGCTGGCGTCCCGTGGCTGGCGCGGGCGGACTTCGAGTTCTTGGCCACGACGCGATTGTGCCGCGCGGGCGGGCCAGGGGCGCAGCAATTTCGTGGTGCGGACCCGCCGGGCGGGTGAAACCCGGCCAACCCGGTCGGAATCTACGCCGTTAGCGTGGGGGGCGTGCTCGTACTCCTCGTCCTCGCCATCCTCGTCGGGGGCTCCCTGCAACGCGTCGCCGGGATGGGGTTCGGGCTCGTCGCCGGCCCGTTCATCGTCCTGCTCCTCGGGGCGCGGGAGGGCGTCCTGTTCGTCAACGTCGTCGGCGCGGTGATGGCGCTCGTGGTGCTCTGGCGCATGCTCCCCCACATCGACTGGCGCCGTTACGGGTGGCTGGTCGCGACGTCGGTCACCACCAGCGTGCCCGCCGCGTACCTGATGCGCGACGCGAGCTCGGCCGCGCTGGAGCTGGTGGTCGGGCTGGTCATCGTCGTGGCGATGACGCTCGCCCTGGTCACCAACCGGCTGCGGGGCGCTCGCCGGCCGTTCGCGGAGCGCGCCCGCTGGCCGCTGCTGCTGACCGGTGTCGCGAGCGGGTTCGGCAGCGTGGCCGCCGGCATCGGCGGCCCGCCCCTGGCGGTCTACTCGGTGCTCGACCGGTGGGATCCCCGGGCGTTCGCCGCGACCGCCCAGCCCTTCTTCATGACCAACGCGGTGGCGGCGATCGTCGCGAAGGTGACCGTGGCCGACGTCGTGCTGCCGCCGCTCGACTGGTGGGAGTGGCTGGTCGTGGGCGCCGCCCTGGCCGGCGGGGTCTGGGCGGGGGAGCTGCTGGCGGGCCGGGTGTCGGCGAGTGCCACCCGCAAGGTGCTGGTGGTGCTCGCCTACGTGGGTGGCCTGGCCACCCTGACGCGCGGGCTGGTGGGCCTGCTCGCCTGACACCCGGCCGCCGTCGGCTCACCCCTGGTCGAGCGGCCCCAGGACCATCGCCGGCTCGCCCGACGCCGTGAGCCGGGCCGTCCCGAGGTTGCCGACCGTGCAGCTCCCGCTGCGCGGGGCTCCGCCGTTCCAGACCTGCCGCAGGCAGTTGCGCATGGCGAGCTGTCCCCAGTAGCTCGGGTGCAGCGACTCCTGGACGTAGTACGGCGAGTCGCCGATCGTGGTGACCGTCCGGATCTGGTTGACCCACTCGGTCCGGTCGACGGCGCCCGCCGACCGCCAGTCGGGCAGGCCCACCTCCTCGTACAGCCCGACGCCGGTCTCGCACAGCCGTCGGCCGTCGAACGCGTGCGTCATGTCGAGGGTGCGGACGTTCGGCAGCCCGACGTCGGAGGCCGCGCCCAGCAGCGCCCCGTTGATGGTGGGCAGCGCCGTGGAGTTGGCCCAGTCGGCGTCCCGGTTCCAGAGGCCGCAGCCGCCGACGGACTGGCGGGTGTACCCGGACTCGGCGTACCGGAACCCGGACCCGTCCGGCACGGGCGACGGGTAGGTCTGGACCACGAGGGTCCACTGGTCGGTGCGGTAGCCGGCGTTGCTCATGGCGGTCGCGACGTTCCGCAGCGCCGTGGTGACCCGGGCGCGGACGGCGGCGACGTTCGCGGCGGTGAAGTTGGCCGCGACCGAGCTGTCGTCGTGGCAGTAGTTCTTCCACCAGGACGGCGAGGTGAGGAAGTTGACCACGCAGGTCTGGACGACGCTCGCGAACTCGAAGTCGTTGCCGCCGATCGAGACCACGACCATGCTGACGTTCCGGGTGGCGGCGGCCTCCTGCAGCAGGAGGGCCTGACCCTTGTTCCCGCCGCTGGAGTAGAAGTCGATGCCGGGCTTGAAGGGGGAGCCGGCCGAGGTGGCGGTCGTCGCCCCGCTGCAGGCGAGGTTGAGGCCGTTGGTCCCTCCGCCGATGTAGGCCTCGGCGGAGGACGCACGGTGGCAGCGGGGGATGAGCTCGCCGGTGCCGCCGGGGTTGTCGAAGTAGGCGGTGGGGCCCAGGGCGTCGGCGCGGCGGTAGTCGCTGTTGGAGGCGCCGGCCCAGCGGCCGGCCTCCCCGGAGATGTACGAGTCGCCGAGCGTGACGACCCAGGGCGTCCCGACGCCGGGACCGTCGGCGGGCAACGGTGTGGTGGAGAGGGCCGCGGTGGACAGCGGCACGGTGGGCAGGGGTGCGGCGGGCAGGGCCGCTGCGGTGGCCGGTGTCGCGGTGGCGACGAGGGCGAGCGAGGCGAGGAAGCCGAGGGTGAGGTGGCCGAGCGTTCGCAGGTGCGTCGTCATTGGCACTCCTGTGTCCAGGCAGCGCCGGTGGCACTGCTGACCGGAACTCTAATAAAAGGAGTTTACGCCAATCCCGGAAAAAGGTAAATGATCGGCAAATTCAGATCTGACCCACGTCCAGAACCGTCAGCACGACCTCGCCCGCCTCGTCGCTCGCCGCCAGGTCGACCTGCGCGGTGATCGCCCAGTCGCGGTGCGCGTCGGCGTCGTCGAGCACCTGTCGTACCCACCAGGTGCCGGGTTCCACGCGGCCGCCGTCCTGCGTGGCGGCGCCCGGCAGCTCCGCGCCCGGCTCCAGGATGGTCAGCAGCGCGGCCGAGCGAGCCTGGGGGCCGATCCCGATCGCGTCGTCGCCCTGCTCCTCGAACAGCGGGTCCAGGGCGTCCGCCCAGGCGTCGGCGTCCCATCCGCCGCCCAGCGCCGCCAGCGCCGGGTAGGACTCGCGGGCGGCGAGCTCGACGCGGCGGAACATCGCGTTGCGCACCAGCCGGCGGAACGCGCGCGGGTTGCCGGTGACGGGCCGGGCGGGTGCCTCGGCCCCGGCGTCGGCCAGCTCGCCGTCGGTCACGAGGTCGGCATCGTCGTCCACGGGGTTGGCCAAGCGCTCCCACTCGTCGAGCAACGACGAGTCGACGCCGCGCACCAGCTCGCCGAGCCACTCGACGATCTCCTGCACCTCCTCGGTGCGGTGCTCCTCGGGCACCACCTGGCGCACGGCCCGGTAGGCGTCGGCGAGGTAGCGCAGCACCACGCCCTCAGTGCGCTCCAGCCCGTACACGCTCACCGTCTCGGCGAACGTCATGGCCTTCTCGACCATGTCCCGCACCACCGACTTGGGGGAGAGCTCGTGGTCGGCCACCCACGGGTTGCTGCGGCGGTAGGCCTGGAACGCGGGCTCCAGCAGGTCGGCCAGCGGCTTGGGCCACGTGACCTCCTCCAGCAGCTCCATCCGCTCCTCGTACTCGATGCCCTCGGCCTTCATCGCGGCCACGGCCTCGCCGCGGGCCTTGTTCTGCTGACCCATGAGCACCTGGCGAGGGTCGTCCAGGGTCGCCTCGATCACGGAGACGACGTCGAGCGCGTGCGTCGGGCTCTCGACGTCGAGCAGGTCCATGGCCGCCAGGGCGAACGGCGACAGCGGCTGGTTGAGCGCGAAGTCGCGCGGCAGGTCGACCATGAGGCGGGCCGACGGGCGCAGGGTGCCGGCGGCGTCGGGCACGCGGACCTTCTCGACCACGCCCGCGACCCGCAGCGAACGGTAGATCCGGAACGCCTGGCGTACGTGCTCGGCCTGCTGCGTCTCCGTGTCGTGGTTCGCGGTCAGCAGGTGGCGCATGGCGTCGACGGGGTCGGTGGTGCCCGCCGACGCGCGGGCCAGCACGTTGAGCACCATCGCGTGGTTCACGCGGAACTGGGAGACCAGCGGCTCGGGATCGGCGTCGCGCAGGCGCTCGAAGGTGGCGTCCGTCCAGTTCACGCTGCCCGACGGCGCCTTCTTGCGCACCACCTTCTTGAGCTTCTTCGGGTCGTCACCGGCCTTGGCCAGCATCTTGCGGTTCTCGATGACGTGCTCGGGCGCCATGACCAGCACCTCGCCCACCGTGTCGTACCCGGCGCGGCCCGCCCGCCCGGCGATCTGGTGGAACTCACGGGCGCTCAGGTGGCGCATGCGCTCGCCGTCGAACTTGACGAGGCTGGTCAGCAGGACCGTGCGGATCGGCACGTTGATGCCGACGCCGAGCGTGTCGGTGCCGCACACGACCTTGAGCAGGCCCTTCTGCGTCAGGCGCTCCACGAGCCGGCGGTACTTGGGCAGCATCCCGGCGTGGTGCACGCCCACGCCGTGCCGCAGGAACTTGCTCAGGATCTTGCCGAACCCGGTGCCGAAGCGGAAGGCGCCCATCTCCGCGACGATGGCCTCCTTCTCCGACTTGCTCGCCACGTTCATCGACAGCAGCGACTGCGCGCGGTCGACGGCGTCCTTCTGCGTGAAGTGGACCACGTAGACCGGGGCGCGGTGCGTGGTCACCAGCTCCTGGATCACCTCGGTGAGCGGCTCGACCACGTAGGAGAACGTGAGCGGGACCGGGCGCTCGGCGCCCGCTACCTCGGCCACCGGCCGGCCGGTGCGCTCCTCGAGGTCCTCCCGCAGGCGGGTCGTGTCACCGAGCGTGGCGCTCATCAGGATGAACTGGGTGTCCTTGAGCTCCAGCAGCGGCACCTGCCACGCCCAGCCGCGCTGCGGGTCGCCGTAGTAGTGGAACTCGTCCATGACGACCTGCGCGACGGCGTCCTCGTCGGCGTCCGCGCCCCGTCCGCCGTCGCCGTTGCCCCGGCGCAGCGCGAGGTTCGCCAGGATCTCCGCGGTGCAGCAGATGATCGGGGCGTCCGGGTTGACGGCGGAGTCGCCCGTCATCATGCCCACGTTCTTCGAGCCGAACGCGGCCACCAGGTCGAAGAACTTCTCGCTGACCAGCGCCTTCAGCGGCGCGGTGTAGTACGTGCGGCCGCCCCGGCCCGACCGGTGCGCCGCGAGCGCGGCGAACTGGGCACCCATGGCCACCATCGACTTCCCGGACCCCGTGGGCGTCGCGAGGATCACGTGGGAGCCCGTCATGACCTCCAGGAGCGCCTCCTCCTGGTGCGGGTAGAGCGCGCGCCCGCCCGCGGCGGCCCACTCGCCGAAGCTCTCGAACAGGACGTCCGGGTCCGGGTCCTTGCCCGTGGGTGCGGGCAGGTACGGGATCAGGGTGCCGGCGGGCTTCGGGGTACCCGGCTGGCTGGTCGAGGAGAAGGTGGTCGCGGTGGTCGAGGAGGGCGCCGTCATGGTCCGCCCATTCTTGCAGGCGGGTGCGGGGGTGGGTGAGGTCGGCGGTCAGCCGGCGGGCCGGTCGCCGCGCGTGCGCTTCTCGCCCGCCTGGACCGCCACCACCCCCGCGAGGATCAGCACGCCGCCGACGAGCTGGACCGGCCGGGGCAGCTCGCCCAGCAGCAGCCAGGCGAAGCCGATCGCGGCGACCACCTCGAACAGCCCCACGAAGGAGGACAGCCGCGGGCCGAGCAGGCGGCCCGCCGCGATGCCGGCCACGTAGGCGAGCGCCGCCGTCACGACGCCGAGGCCGATCACGGGCAGCCACCACGGCACGGCCGTGCCCGCGTAGACGGGCGCCGCCGTGCTGTAGTCCAGCGGCATCAGGCCCGTGGCGCCGAGCAGGCCGAGGGCGAGGGTCGCCGTCGTCAGGCCACCGGCGGCCAGCGCGAGCGGCGGCAGGCCGGTCTCCGCGTTCGCGTTGATGACGAAGTACGTCGAGACGCCGAGCATCGCCACCAGGGCCCAGGCCACGCCGGCCGGATCGGTGGCCCCGGCACCCGCACCGGTGGCCAGGTCCAGCACGAGCACCAGCCCGACGGCGGCCAGGAGCGTGCCGAGCACGGTGGCGACCGTCGGGCGCTGGCCGTGCCGCAGCCAGAACCAGAGCACCACCGCGGCCGGTGCCGTGTACTCGATCAGCAGGGCGGGCCCGACGGGCATGTACTGGACGGCGGAGAAGTACGCGAACTGGCAGCCCGCGACGGACACCGCGCCGTAGACCGCGATGAGCCCCAGGTTGCGCCGCACCGGTCCCCAGTCGCCCCGCAGCGAGACGATGCCGAGCGGCAGCACCACGAGGGCCGCGATCGCCACGCGCGCCAGGACCATGGCGCCGGGGCTCCAGCCGGTGTCGAGCAGCCCGCTGGCGAACACCCCGGAGAGGCTGAACGCCGCGGCGGAGACCCCCGCGAGCACCAGCCCGGACGTCAGGCGGCGGGCAGGGGTCGTGCCTGCTCCGGCCACGGTTGCTCCGGCTGCGCCCGCTCCGATCGTGCCCGCTCCGGTCCTGCCCGCTCCGGCCGCCAGGGGGTCGGTCGCTGCCGACCCGCCGGTGTCAGGTGTCACTGCGCCCATGGGTCCTGACGCTAGGGGTGACGGGGTAATGTGTCAACGTGGTTTTCGCTCATGACACCGAGGAGTCGCTGCAGGCCGCCGTCGCGCTCGTGAACGCCGCCGAGCCACCGGTCACCGTCACGACGGTGGCCGACCTCGACGCGTTCTTCACGCGGCACGGCTACACCGGGCGGCACGACGGCACCGAGGCCGAGCTGCGCGACGTCCTGGCCCTCCAGCCGCGCCTGCGCGAGCTCCTGCTGGCCGACCGGGACGTGGCCGCCGGCCTGGTCAACGACATGCTGGCCGACGCCGGTGCGGTGCCCCGGCTCGTGCGCCACCCGCCGGAGGACTGGCACGTCCACGCGGTACCGGCCGACGCCCCGCTCGCCACCCGCGTCCTGGTGGAGACCGCGATGGCGATGATCGACGTCGTCCGCGAGGACGAGCACTCCCGCCTCGCCGTCTGCGCCGACGACGACTGCGCGGGGATCGTCCTGGACCTCTCCCGGAACCGGTCCCGCCGCTACTGCTCCACGACGTGCGGCAACCGCAACGCCCAGGCCGCCCACCGGGCGCGGCAGGCAGACCGGGCGGGTCAGCCCGCCACGGTGTAGCGCGTCGCCCCGGACGCCACGGCGGCGCGGATCGCCTCGGCCACCCCGGCGACGTCGTCCGGGAGGTCGGTGAGGACGACGCCGGGCGTGGTGCCGGCGGATGTGGTGCCGGCGGATGTGGCGTCGGGCGTGGCGTCGGGTGCGTCGTCGTCGGCGGGTGGCGCCGTGCCCGGTGCGATCCGGGCCGTGGCCCGGGCGAACTCCTCGTGCATGTGCCGGGCGGCCCCCAGGTCGGTGAACCCGTGCCCGGTGCGCGTGGCCACCCGGTGCAGGCAGGTCTCCACGGGCGGCAGCAGCACCACGTAGTCGATCGCCGCCAGCCCGGTCAGGGCCGCGAAGCCGGGCAGGAACCACGGGCCGATCACGCCGTCGTACACCACGTGGATGCCGCCACGCGCGAAGGTGCCGGCCGCCGCGGCGGCCGCACGGGTCGTCGTGTCGTTCTGGGCGTGCGACCCGGGCAGCCAGGGCGAGACGTAGCCGCGGCGCAGGAACGTGAAGAAGGCGTCGCCCTCCACGAGCGCGCTCGGCTCCCACAGCTCGGCCAGGGCCGCGGACACCGTCGACTTGCCCGAGCCGGGCGGCCCCGTGACGACCAGGAGGGTCGCGGCGTCCGTCATCCCAGGTCCCAGAGCATGCGGTACCAGGCGACACGCTCGGGGTCCTCGTCGATGCCGTACCCCTCGTAGACCAGGTGGTCGTAGCCGGGGCCGTAGTTCCAGCCCAGGCTGTAGGTCGCGACCGCGAGGTCGGCCCAGCGGTCGGCCACGCCCAGGGACCCGAGGTCGACGTGGCCGAACCAGGTGCCGTCGTCGGCAAGCAGGGTGTTGGGAGCGCAGGCGTCGCCGTGGCAGACCACCAGCCGGTCGTGGTCCGGCGCGTCCGCCAGGCGGGCACGGGCCTCGGCCGACCAGCCGGCGGCCGCGTGCCCCCTGGCCGCCCGGTCCTCCGCGACCGCGATCCGGTCCTCGATGCTCCAGGTCCACGGGCACCGGTCGACCGGCAGGGCGTCGTGCATGGCCCGCAGGCCCACGCCGATGGCACGGGCGGCGGTCTCGGGTTCGGCCAGCCACCGCGGGTCGACGGCGGAGCGGGCGTCGAGGGCGGTGGTCACGAGCCAGTCCACCTCGCCGTCGCTGCCGGCCTCCAGGACGTGCGGCACGGTGGTCCACGGCTCCGCCCAGCGCATGCGCGCCGCCTCCTCGACGAGGTCGATCCACTCGGTCAGGGCGCGGTCCGTGCGGGGTGACCACTTCACGAACGTGACGGGTTCGGCCGGGTCCGGCGGGTCGACGCGGAACGTGAGGCCACCCAGCTCGTTGCGCCAGGCCAGGGTGAGCTCACCGGCACCGGCGAGCTCACGGACGAGATCGGGCACCGCCACCGGCTCGGTCGGGATCGTCATGGGCCCAGCGTCGCAGACCGGGCGGTGCGGCCACGATCTGATTTCGCTCCGGGCGGTGCCGGGCGGTGTCGTGTCGTGCGGTGTCGTGCGGTGCCGGTGCGGCGGGTGCCCCGGCTCCTTGGCCGGCGTCGGGGCGGGTCCGTCAAAGGATGTACGCCGCGGACCAGAGATCGCCCGGACGGCCGACGCGGGCGAGGGCCGGGCACCGGCAGGGTCGGACCATGTCCGCACACACCTCAGCGAGCACCTCGGCGAGCAACTCGGCGAGCACAGCACCCGTCGCTGCGCCGGGCGGTCCCGGCGGCGGCCGGATCGCCGCCCTCGACGTCCTGCGCGGGGTGGCCATCCTCGGCACCCTCGCCAGCAACATCTGGCTGTTCACGATGCCGGGCGGGCCTGCCGCGCTGTTCTCCGGCGGGTTCGTGACGGACGACCCGGTCCGGACGGCGCTGCAGGCACTGTCCAACGGGAAGTTCCTCGGGCTGCTCACCCTGCTGTTCGGCGTGGGGCTGGAGCTCCAGTACCGGTCCATGGTCCGGCGCGGGCTGCGGTGGCCGGGCCGGTACGGGCTGCGGGCGGCGATCCTGTTCGTCGAGGGCCTGCTGCACTACGTGCTCGTCTTCGAGTTCGACGTGCTCATGGGGTACGCCATCGCGTCCGTGCTGGCCGCCTACCTCATCGGGCGTTCCGACCGGGTGGTGCGGGCCTGGAGCACCGCCGTGGCCGCCGTCTACGTGCTGGTGATCGCCGGTGTCACCGCGCTCCTGGTGACGGCCGGGCCCGCATCCGGGGAAGCAGGGGCCGTGCCCCTCCCGTCGACCGCGAGCTGGCCGGAGCAGGTGCTGGTGCGGCTGGAGCACGCCGCCGTCTTCCGCATCGAGCTGCTGTTCATCGTCCCCTCGGCCCTGGTGCTGTTCGTCGTGGGCTCCCGCCTCGTGCGCGCGGGCCTGTTCACCTCGACCCCGGAGGGTGCGCGCCTGCGCCGCCGGCTCGCGTGGGCCGGGCTGGGTGCCGGGGTGCCGCTCAACGCCCTGACCACGTGGGCGGGGCCCGACTGGGTGCTCGTGGACCGTTACCTGGTGCCGCCGCTCGTCGCGGTGGGCATCCTCGCGCTCGGCACCACCCTGGTAGGGCGCGTGCGGGCCGGCCGGGCGCCGGGCCTGCTGCGCCGCGGGGTCGAGGCCGTGGGGCGGACGGCGCTGTCCTGCTACGTGCTCCAGAACGTGCTCGCGTCGGTGCTCTGCTACGACTGGGGTCTCGGGCTCGCCGGCGGTGCCACCTGGCAGGTCGTGGCGCTCTGGGCGGGCATCTCCGCGGTGCTGATGATCGCGGCGCCGCTGTGGCTGCGCCGCTGGCCACGCGGCCCGATCGAGCTGCTCATGCACCGGGTCTACGACTCCCGGCGCGCGGACCGGGCGGCATCGGTCGCCTAGCGGCCGGCGGGCTGGTGGTCGGGGGGCGTGCGGCGGGCGCGGACCGCTTCTTCCGCGTCCCACAGGGCGCGGTAGTAGGTGGTGCGCTCGCGGTCCGGGGCGACGCCGTAGGCGGCGAGCACGAGCGGCTCCAGCCCTGCGCCGTAGCGCCGGGTGACGCTGCGCGTGGTGACCGCGATGTCGGACCACCGGTCGCCCACGCCCAGGTCCCCGACGTCGACGTGGGCGGCGAACCGGCCGACCTGGTCCAGGAGGGTGTTCGGCACGGTGGCGTCGCCGTGGCACACCACCAGCCGGTCGACGGGCGGCGGGTCGCCCAGGGCGGCGCTGATCGTGGCGCGTTCGGCATGGGCGAGGGGTGCGGTCTCGTCCGTGGTGAGGGCGTCGACACGCATCCGCGCCGTCCGGACGAAGGGGCAGGTGTCGGTGGGGAGAGCGTCGTGGAAGCGGCGCAGCCCCACGCCGATCGCGATCGCCGCCCGCTCGGCGTAGGCCCGCCAGCGCGGTTCGACGGCGGACGTCGCGACGTCGCCGTCGGCCTCGACGGCCGCGGTGAGCAGCCAGGAGCCGTGCGCGTCACGGCCCGCGTCGAGCACGTGGGGCACGCGGGTGAACGAGCTGGCCCAGACGAGCCGGTCGGCCTCGGCGAGAGGGTCGGGGCAGGCGGAGTCGTCCGGGACCCACTTGAGGTACGAGCTCGTGGTGCGGGGCGGGGCCGGGATCGAGCCCAGCCGGACCGTCAGGCCGCCGTACTCGTTGCGCCACACGGGAACGACCGCCGCCCCGGACCGGAGCCGTGCGGCCAGGGTGTGTACGACGGGCGGTACCTCGACGGGAGTCGGACCGATGCCGACCAGTGCGCTCGACACCCCACCATCGTCCCACGGAGCGGGTGAAAAAGTGCTCCTGGTTCGTGGTGGCCGAGGGCACCGGCCGACACGGTCCCGTGGTCTCCCACGGTGTCAGAGGGGTGTCGGAGCGGCGTCAGACCGCGCTGCGGACGCCCGGTGCGGCCAGGATGCCCGGCAGGCCCTGCGGTGCCACGGGGCCGGCCGCGGCAGCGCCGCCCACGGTGATGTCGACGCACTGGTAGAACGCGTTCACGGTGTCGGCGATGTTCCAGCGGGCGAACACGGTGTGGTCACCGGCGGGCAGGCCGCTGAGGGTGTGCTCGACGGTCGCGCCGGGCTGGGCGCCGCCGTCGTCCACGGTCTTGAACGGCTGACCGTCCACGAAGTACTCCCAGGTGGACGTCGAGTGCCGGGCGGTGATCTGCCAGCGGAACGTGACCTCGCTGCCCACGGTGGTGCGGGGCCAGGCGAGCGAGTCGTCGTCGACGACGGTGAAGCCGCTGCCGCCCGAGCACTCCATGGAGCCCTTCGGGGCCTCGACGCTCTGGGGCTCGTACTGCAGGCCGCCGCAGTCGAAGCTGACGGTGCCCGTGGCGCAGTGGTCGGCGCGGCTGGGCGGGTTGGTGATCCAGCCGTGCGCCTGCGCCTGCGGCAGGAGGGCGCCGGGCGCGGCGACGAGGAACGCCGCCGCGAGCGCGAGGGCGGCGAGCGCGGACAGCAGGAGACGGCTGGGCGGGCTTGCGGTGCGTGCACGGTTCACGGTGATGCCTCCGTCGGCGAGCGGGTGAAATATCGGTGGCATCGAACCTAGGAAATGTCAGCTTTGCTGACAATGAGGGTGAATTCGTACGCGCTTCCCCGTATCCGGGACCCGCCCGGCAGCACGACGGCGAGGCCGTGGGGTCACGACCTCGCCGCTGGGTGCAGGTGGGATCAGAGCGGGCTGGCGGCCAGGTGGCCGCCCGTGCTCGCGGTGCCGCCGACGTTCACGTCCATGCAGGCGTAGAACGCCATCGCGGTGTCGTACACGTTCCAGCGCGCGAGGATCGTGTGGTTGCCCGCGGGCAGGCCCGTCAGCGTGTGCGTGACGGTGGGCGGTGGCGTGGCCCCGTTGTCGTTCACCGTCTTGAAGAGCCGGCCGTCCACGAAGTACTCCCAGCTCGCCGTGCGGTGGAACGCCGTCAGCGTCCACTGGAACGTGTGGGTGCTGCCGATGGTGGTGCGCGGCCAGGCCAGGGAGCTGTTGTCGAGGGTGGTGAACCGGCTGCCGCCGGAGCAGAGCATCGAGCCCTTGGGGGCCTCCACGCTCTGCGGTTCCCACTCGACGCCGTTGCAGGTCCAGCTCACGGTCCGCTTGGCGCAGTGGTCCTGGCGGCTCGGCGGCGAGACCACCCAGCCGTGGGCCTCGGCCCGGGGTGTCATGGAGCTCGGTGCGGCGACCAGCGCCGTCAGGGTCAGGGCCACGACGGCGAGGACGCCGAGCAGGACCCTGGTGGCGGATGTGCGCGGTGCGGTGATTCTCATGGGGCTCACCTCGGGTGTGAAGTTGGATGTTTCCTGGAGTGCTCCTGAGTGTTCGGGTCGGACCCTCTGACGCTAGAAACCCGCGTGGGCAGGGGACAAGTAGGGCAACTACGTACCTACGTGGCCGGTTCGTGATCGATGCGGAGCGTCGTGGACGACGGTGCTCCCGCGTGGGGTGCGGCCCGGTCCCGCACCGTGTCCGGAGAGCTATCCGGCCGGGCTTGCGGCGAGCAGCGTGGTGCAGACGTCGAGGAGACGCGCACGGAGCAGCGCCGACCGCTCGGCGAACGCCCGCTGCCGCCGCACGTACTCCGCCTTGCCCTGCGGCGTCTCGATCGGGACGGCGGCCACGCCGTACTCCGACACGTCGTACGGCGAGGCGGCCATGTCGGTCCAGCGGACGTCGCGGGCCAGCTCGAACGCGTCGAGCAGCAGGTCGCCCGGGACGGCGGGGCCGAGCTTGAGGCACCACTTGTACAGGTCCATGGTGGCGTGCAGGCAGCCCGGCTGTTCCAGGCCCACCTGCGTGGCGCGCGTCGGCTGCAGCAGGTTGCGCCCGGTCGCCTCCGGCGTGAAGAACCGGAACGCGTCGAAGTGCGAGCACCGCACCGGGTTCGCCTCGACCACGGCGTCGGTCCCGGCGTGGCCCAGCCGGAGCGGCAGCGGGTGCCGGTGGTCGCGACCCGCCTCGCGGTCGCGGTAGACCATCGCCCACTCGTGCAGCCCGAAGCAGCCGAACGTGCCGGGACGCGACGCCGTCGCCGACAGCAGGTCCCGCACGTAGCGGACGGTGTCGCCGCGGTCGGCGAGGAAGGCGCCGACGTCGAGCATGACGACGGCCGCGGCGTCGGGTGCGGCGTCGAGGACGGTGTGCCAGCGCCAGGCCGTGCGGTCGTCCGGGTCGGTCTCGGCCCGGCCGGCGGCGTCGTCGGCCGACGGGTGGGTGCCCGGCAGCCGCAGGGCGATGCCCGCCCCCGGGTGCCAGCGCCGCAGGTGCGTGACCCGGGTGGGGTAGTAGGTGAACAGGAAGTCCTCGATCGCGTGCTTGCGCCCGGCTGCCCGGGCCTCGCGCCACACGGCCGTGAGGGCGTCGGCCCGTTCGGCGTGCGCGGCGGCCCGCGGCGCCCACTCCTCGGGCAGCAGCATCCGCGTGGTCGCCGGCTCGCCCGGGTGCGCGACGGCGTCGTGCGCACCGGGAGCGGCCGTCTCGCCGAGGACTGTGGTCACCGCTCCAGGGTAAGGCGGCGGCGACGTCCGCCCCGCCCGCCGACGTAGGGTGCGACCATGTCCGACCTTCCCCTGCGCCGTCTCGGGCGCTCCGGCCTGTCCGTCCCGGTGATCGGTCTCGGGTGCAACAACCTGGGCCGTACCGGCACCGCCACCGCCACGCAGGAGGGCGCGACCGCCGTGGTCGACGCCGCCATCGACGCGGGCGTGACCTTCTTCGACACCGCCGACCGCTACGGTGCGCGCCCCGGGCTGTCGGAGGAGCTGCTCGGTGCCGCGCTGAAGGGACGCCGCGACGACGTGCTGGTGGCCACGAAGTTCGGCCTCGACATGCGCGGCGTGAACGGCGCCGACTTCGGGGCGCGCGGCTCGCGGCGGTACGTGGTGCGGGCCGCGGAGGCCTCGCTGCGCCGGCTCGGCACGGACTGGATCGACCTCTACCAGCTGCACACGCCCGACCCGCAGACCCCGGTGGACGAGACGCTCGCCGCGCTCGACGACCTCGTCCGCGCCGGCAAGGTGCGCTACGTGGGCCACTCCAACCTCCCCGGCTGGCAGATGGCGGACGCCGAGCACGTGGCCCGGGCCGCCGGCGGCACGCGGTTCGTCTCCGCGCAGGACCGGTACTCGCTGCTGGCCCGCGGCGTCGAGCGGGAGGTGCTGCCGGCCGCGCGGGCGTACGGCATCGGCTTCCTGCCGTACTTCCCCCTGGCCGACGGCCTGCTGACGGGCAAGTACTCCGGCGGTGCCCGGCCCGACGGCACGCGCCTCGTGAACGAGAAGCGGCACCTGCTGGAGACGGCGCCGTGGGCGGCACTGGACCGGTTCGCGGCGTTCTGCCGGGAGCGCGGGACCACCGAGACGGTCGTGGCGTTCTCGTGGTTGCTGTCCCGGCCCGAGGTGTCCTCGGTGATCGCCGGCGCCACCCGGCCGGAGCAGGTGCGTGCCAACGCCCAGGCCTGGACGTGGACGCCGACGGCGGACGACCTCGCGGAGCTCGACGAGATCTTCCCGGCCTGACCGGGTCGGTAGCGTGAGCCGCATGAACCGCGCCTTTCACCAGGTCAACGTCTTCTCGCCGCTGCCGGTCGGCGGTAATCCCGTCGCCGTCGTGCACGACGCCGACGGGCTCACCGACGAGCAGATGGCCGCCTTCGCCCGCTGGACCAACCTGTCCGAGACCACGTTCCTGCTCGCCCCGACGCCCGGGGGGCGCGCGGGCGGCGCCGACTACCGCGTGCGGATCTGGACCCCGGGCGGCGAGCTGCCGTTCGCGGGGCACCCCACGCTCGGCACCGCGCACGCGTGGCTGGAGTCCGGCGGCGTCCCCGGCGGTCCGGAGGTGGTCCAGGAGTGCGGCGTGGGCCTGGTGCGGCTGCGGCGCGATGTGGTCGGCGACGGGCAGCGCCTCGCGTTCGCGGCGCCGCCGCTGGCGCGCTCGGGGCCGGTCGACGACGCCGACCTCGCCCGGATCGCGCGCGCCCTGCGCATCGAGCCGGCCGACGTCGTCCGTTCGGCCTGGGTCGACAACGGCCCCGGCTGGGTCGCGGTCCAGCTCCGCGACGCCGCCGCGGTGCTCGCGCTCGAACCGGACCACGTCGCGATGGGGGACCTCAAGGTCGGCGTGGTCGGTGCGTACCCGGTCGGGGACGGTGACCACGCCGGCCCGCAGGCGGCCGACGCCCCCGCCGTCGAGGTGCGGGCCTTCGCGCCGTCGCTCGGGGACGGGGAGGACCCCGTGACCGGCAGCCTCAACGCGGGCCTCGGGCAGTGGCTCGCCGGTGACGTGCTGCCGGCGTCGTACGTGGCCGCGCAGGGGACGGTGCTGCGGCGCGCCGGGCGCGTGCACGTCGAGAAGCTGCCCGACGGTGCGGTGTGGGTGGGCGGCGACACCGTGACCACCATCGCGGGGCAGGTCGACCTCTGACCTGGGCCGCACGCGTGACCCGGGGGCGTCGCGTGCGGTCCGGCGGTCTCTCTGACCCGGTGTCCCCCGCGGGGACGGGTCACTCCGCGTAGACAACGTCTACCCGGAGTGACCCGTCCCCCCGGGGAACACCTTCCGGGCGACCGCGGCGAACAGCCGCTCCAGCGGCCCGCGTCCCAGCAGCGCCCGCCACAGCGTCGCCACCACGAGGCTGATCAGCACCATCCAGCCGAGCGGCTCGTTCGTCGGGGGATCGAGCAGGTCCCAGTAGGTGCGGGTCCACCACCAGATCGCGATGATCTGCGCGGAGTAGATGGTCAGCGCCAGCGCGCCGACGGCGGCCAGCGGCGTCACCACCACGAGCACCACCCACCGCGCGGCCCGGCCGAACCACCCCGCGCCGCCCGCACCCCCTGCGCCCTCAGCGCCGCCCGGCCGGGCGCCGCCGTCGACCACGCGGCCCAGCAGCAGGCACAGGCCCAGCACCCCGAGCGCGAACCCGCCCGATCCCAGGGCCTCGAACATCGTGTCGTCGTGCGGCCCCTCCAGGTAGAGGCCGGCCAGCGGCGGCCACGGGTCGGACCAGCCGGGCGCGGGCGTCACGTACGCGGACGACGTGACGGCGACCTGCCCCTCGATCGTGGCCGTGCCCCCGGCCCCGGCCACCAGCACCGACGACGCGAGCGAGCAGATCGCGGCCAGCCCGAACCCGCCCGCGACCAGGCCGAGCTGCAGCGTGGGCGACCGCAGGTCGCTGCGCCCCACGGCGAGCCCGGCGAGCACGTACGCCATCCAGACCAGCGCCGGGTAGTGGCCGGTGAGGAGGAAGTCGGTCGCGGCCCCGGACCCGTCGTGCGGCGCGCGGAGCCCGGCCCGGGCCAGGGCTTCGGGCCCGTAGTACACGAGGAACGGCCCGATCACGGCGATCAGCACCGCCGTCGCCGCGAGCCGCGCGGGTGGTACCCGCAGGAAGGGCAGCGCCAGCACGAAGTACGCGGCGTAGAAGCCGAGGATGAGCAGCACCCGCGTGCCGAACAGGTCCAGCACGGCGACCAGCGCCAGCAGCAGCACGACCCGCACCAGGATCCGGCCGCGAGCGGTGCGCAGCGCCGTGCCCGCCAGCGGCGCCGAACCACCGGTGACCAGCGCCAGGGACAGGCCCGCGACGGTCGCGAACAGGATCGAGGAGCGACCGTGCGCCAGGCCCAGCCAGCCCTCCGGAGTACCGAGGTCCGCCGAGGTGATGCCGACGTGCGCTGCGAACATGCCGAGCACCGCGATGCCCCGGGCAAGGTCCGCCCCGGTCACCCGGTCCGGCCCGCCGAGCAGGTTGCGGCCCACCCGGTCGAGCGGGCGGCGCCCCGGGTGCGAGGCCCGGACCGGGGTCGCGGCAGACCGGTCGGACGGCTGAGCGATCGTGGACATGCGGGCATCCTTCCGCGTCGTCGTCCGCGGCGCGCGCGGCCACGCCGCCCGCCCGGCCGGCGGACAGCCGTCCCGAGGGATGAGAACGCAGGTGTGCGCGCCCGCACCCCGCACATACAGTGCCGCCATGACCGGCAGCGCCAACGAGTACCACTCGGCCCGCAGCGACACGCCCCGCCACCCGTACGGCGGCACCACGAGCGAGCCCGTCCCCGGCCCGGCCCCGGACGCCGCGCGCGGCGCCGACCAGCCCGCCGGGACCGACCCCATCGACGCCGTGGACGCGCCGAGCAGCCTGTCCCGCCTCAGCGGCCAGGACCAGAACAACCCCGGCGCGGTGAAGGACCTGACCAAGGAGTCCGAGTCCTACACCCACGGGCACCACGAGTCCGTGCTGCGTTCCCACCGACGGCGGACGGCGGCCAACTCCGCCGCGTTCCTGCTGCCGCACCTCCTGTCCGACATGACGCTGCTCGACGTGGGCTGCGGCCCCGGCACCGTCACCGTCGACCTCGCGGAACGCCTCACCCAGGGCAGCGTCGTCGGCGTCGACGCGTCCGACGACGTGCTGGAGTCGGCCCGCGGGCTCGCCGACGCCCACGGCACGAAGAACATCACCTTCGAGCACGCCAACGCCTACGAGCTCCCCTTCGAGGACGACTCGTTCGACGTCGTGTTCGCCCACCAGCTCCTGCAGCACCTCTCCGACCCGGTGGCGGCCCTGCGCGAGATGAGGCGCGTCGCCAAGCCCGGCGGGTTCGTCGCCGTCCGCGACGCCGACTACGCCGCGATGGCCTGGTACCCCCAGTCCCCGGAGCTCACCGAGTGGAACATGCTCTACCACGAGGTCACGCACACCTACGGCTTCGAGCCCGACGCCGGACGCCGCCTCGCCTCCTGGGTGCGCGACGCCGGCTTCGACCCCGCCACGATCGAACCCGGCGCCAGCGTCTGGTGCTACGCCACCCCCGACGACCGCACCTGGTGGGGCGGCCTGTGGGCCGAGCGGTGCACCGAGTCGAACTTCGCCGTCCAGGCCAAGGACTCGGCGCTCGCGGACGACGTCGCCCTCGAACAGCTCGCCCAGGGCTGGCGGGAGTGGGCCGCCGCCCCGGACGGCTGGTTCGCGGTGCTCAACGGCGAGGTGCTGGCGCGGGCCTGACCCCGGTGTCGTCGGGCCGGGCGGTGCTGTGCGGTGCGGTGCCACGCCGTGCGGCCCGCAGCCGTGCGAGCCGGGCGAGCAGCCCGGCGCCCGCGGCAAGCGCGATCGCCGCGCCGAGCAGCACGACGGCGGGGTAGAGCCAGAGCACGACCCGGTACGCCGCGGCGGGATCCGTCAGGCCCATGAGCGTTGCCCCGAGCCACGGCAGCGCCAGGCCGAGCAGGAGGAACAGCGCCAGCGGGAGCAGTCGCAGTGTGATCCTGCCCCGTGACGTCAGGGAACGGCGTGCGGCCCAGCGACGGGCGCGCCCGACCACCACGGCCCCGGCCACCAGGACCAGCGCGGCGATGCCGACGACCACCGCGTTGAACGGGTCGAACGGGTTCGTGGTGCCGCGGGGCGTGCCGCCGTCGGCCGCCACGATCGCGTCGTGCGTCAGCGCCATCGGGTCCCCGGCCGCGTTCGCGAGCACGACGGCGCCGGTGCCCGTCACGGGGGAGAACTCGATGCCGGACGCGAACGTCGCGAGCGTGCCGCCGTGCCCGACGAGCGGGGCGGTCTCCCCGTCGGACGCCGTGCCGTGCCAGCCGAACCCGTAGCCGGCGGGGTCCGTGGGCACGTCGTGGAAGGCACGAAAGCTCTCCGGGCGCAGCAGGCGCTCGCCGTCCGGGGTCGTGCCGTCCCCGACCTGGAACCGCAGCCAGGCCGCCATGTCGTGCGCGGTGGACACGATGCCGCCGCTGCCCGTGCAGGCCTGCGGCAGCTCCGGCACGGCGACCCGCACGGGGCCCAGGAGCGAGAAACCCCGGGCGAGGCCGGCGGGCGACACGTCGCACCGGCTCGTGACCAGGGTGGCGTCCATGCCGAGCGGCGTCAGTACCTGCTCGGCCAGGTACTCGTCGAAGGCGACGCCTGCCGTCCGCTCCACGAGGCGCGCCAGCACGTCATAGCCCGCGTTGCTGTACAGGGTGACCGTGCCGGGGTCGCTCGCCAGCTCCTCGCCGGACAGCCGGGCGACGGTCTCGGCGGCGCTGCGCGCCGGGTCGGCCGAGTACTCCAGGTCCGTCGCGGCCAGGCCCGACCGGTGGGTGAGCAGGTGCTCCACCGTGATGTCGCGGTAGCGCTCGTCGGCCAGGCGCAGCTCCGGGAGCACCTCGGCGACCGCGTCGTCGAGCGCCAGCCGGCCCGCGTCGACCTGCTGCAGCACGGCCAGCGCCGTGAACGCCTTGGTCATCGAGCCGATGCGCATCGGCGTGTTCTCGTCGACAGGTGCGCCGTCCCCGGTCACGCCGTGCACGCGGACCCGGACCTCGCCGCCCACGAGGGTCACCAGCGCCAGGCCCGGGGTCCGGTGAACCCGGACGTACTCGTCGAGACCGTCGTCCACCGCCCGGTCGACCGCCTCGTCGTTCGAGGTGAGGGCATCCGCGCGGCTGGTGGCCGCGGCCGGGACGGTCGCCCCCGCCGGGAGCGCGGGTGCCACCGCGAGCACGGCCACCGCCGCCGTCACGAGCACGCCGCGCACGCCCGCCGGTCGTCGCGTCCTGGTCCGGTCGATCATCGTCACGAGCCCCTCGTCGGTGCCCCGCCGCCACGGCCGGGCGTCTCGTGCGACACGCTAGGGACCGGCACGGGTCCCGGGCATCGGGGATCACCTGGGCCGAGGCCCTGAACCATCCCTGAGGTGCCCCTGAGCACCGCGTGCGCGCCGCCCACCGTGGCGTCGGCATACCCTGAGCCCGTGCGTATCGCGAGATTCACCACCGGAGACGACCCCCGCTTCGCCCTCGTCCAGCAGGAGGGCAGCAAGACCTTCCTCGCCGTGCTGGGTGGCGACCCCCTCTACATGCCGGCCATGCCGACCGGCGAGCGCATCGAGCTGGGCGACGGCGTCCGGCTGCTCGCCCCGGTGATCCCGCGCTCCAAGGTGGTGTGCGTGGGCCGCAACTACGTGGACCACGCCAAGGAGCTGGGCAACGACGTGCCGAGCACGCCGCTGCTGTTCTTCAAGCCCAACACGGCGGTCGTCGGACCGGACGACCCGATCGTCCTGCCCGACTTCACGCAGGAGGTCTCCTACGAGGCCGAGCTCGCCGTCGTCATCTCCAAGGTGTGCAAGGACGTCACGCCCGAGAACGCGCCGTCCTACGTGCTGGGCTACACCGTCGCGAACGACGTCACCGCGCGGGACGCCCAGCGCACCGACGGACAGTGGGCCCGGGCCAAGGGCTTCGACACGTCGTGCCCGCTGGGACCCTGGATCGACACCGACGTGAACCCGGAGGACGTCGGGGTGCGCTCGCGCGTCAACGGCGACCTGCGCCAGGACGGCCGCACCCGCGACATGGTGTTCGACGTGCCGTTCCTCGTGTCCTACATCTCCGAGGCGATGACCCTGCTGCCCGGCGACGTCATCCTCACCGGCACGCCCGCGGGCGTCGGCACCATCGACCACGGCGACCGCGTCGAGTGCGAGGTCGAGGGGCTCGGCGTGCTGTCCAACCCGGTGCTGCGGCGGAACTGACGTGACGGAGGCACCCGTGCACGGCGGCCCGGCTGTACCTGGCCCGGCCGTACCTGACCCGGCCGTGCTTGGCCCGGTCGTGCTTGGTCCGGTCGTGCTTGGTCCGGTCGTGCTTGGTCCGGTCGTGCCCGGCGACGCCCTGCGTGCCGACGCGCTGCAGGCGCTGCGCGGCTGGCCGGCGCCGACGCCTGAGCAGGAACGGCTCCGCGTCCGGTACGTGCGCCACCTCGAGGCCCACGACCCCGCGACGCACCCGGGCGCCGGGGTGCTCCGGGAGTCGGTGCCGGACCACCTGACGGCGTCGGCCGTCGTGCTCTCCCACGACGGCGCCCACGTGCTGCTCACCCTCCACGCCAAGGCCCAGCGGTGGTTCCAGCTCGGCGGGCACCTGGAACCCGGGGACCGCACGCTGGCGGGTGCGGCGCAGCGCGAGGCACGCGAGGAGTCGGGCCTCGCGCTGACCGTGGACCCGGTGGCCGTGCACCTGGACGAGCACGTCGTACCGTTCTGCCGGCCGGGCACCGGCGACCCCGACCGGCCCGTGCACCACCTCGACGTCCGGTTCGTCGCCGTCGCGGCGCCGGGCGCCGAGGCCGTGGTCTCCGACGAGTCGCTCGACGTGCGCTGGTGGCCCGCCGACGCCCTCCCCGACCCGGACCTCACGGAGCTCGTGGCTCTGGCCCGGACCCGTGTCGGAGGAGCATGACCGGGCGGGATCGTCCGGTGAAGCCTTCGGTGCTGGCACCGAAGTAGGCGACGCGGGTGGCGGGCGCCCCGGCGAGCACATTCGTGGCCGGTTCGGGCCTCCCGCGCGCACCATGGACGCATGGAGACGATCCGGCGGTTCCTGGTCCTGACACCCGCGGCCTTCGCGATCACCGCAGCAGTGCTGCTGCCGCTCATGACGGCCGGCAACCTCTCGCTCGCCACGGTAGGGATCGCCCTCCTGACGGCGCTCGCGGTGACCGCCGGGGTACTCGTGCTGATCCTCGCCGCGGCGGGCCTGCTCCGGTTGCTGCGCGTGCGCAACGCCTGGGCCGTGCTGGGCGCGGCCTGCGTTCTGGCCGTCGTCACCGCGACGGTTGCCTATGCCCTCGTCGCGGCGTCGCTGCCCCCTGACGACGAGGGATGGAACCTCCTGTACGTGACAGGCTCCGCCGTCGCGTCGGTACCGGCCTGGCTGGGCTATGCCGTCGGGCTGCTGGTTCTGGGCCGACGGGACCGGGTGGTCGCCGCACGGAACGAGGCGGGGTGACCGTGGCCGCGGCTCAGGGCCGGTGGTGGGCCTAGGCTTGGGGCGTGACATCTCCCGCTCCTGGCAGCTCTTCGACCCGTGTCCGCTTCGCGCCGTCCCCGACCGGCATGTTCCACGTCGGTGGTGCGCGCTCCGCCCTGTTCAACTGGGCCGTGGCGAAGCAGCAGGGCGGCACCTTCGTGCTGCGCATCGAGGACACCGACGCCTCGCGCAACCAGCCCGAGTGGGTGGACGGCATCCTGTCGGCCATGGAGGCGCTGGGGATCCGCAAGGACGACCCGGCGTTCGAGGGCCCGTACTACCAGTCCGAGAACGCGGGCATCCAGAAGGATGCTGCCCAGCGGCTGTTCACCGAGGGCAAGGCGTACTACTGCGACTGCACGCGGGATGCCCTGATCGCGCGCACGGGCAACCAGCAGACCGGCTACGACGGGTTCTGCCGCGACCGCGGCCTGGAGTACGCCGCGGGTCGGGCGCTGCGGTTCCGCACGCCCGACGAGGGCGAGACCCAGGTCGTCGACCTGATCCGCGGCAACCCGACGTTCCCGAACGCCAACCTCGAGGACTTCGTCATCGCTCGCGGCAACGGCTCCCCGGTGTTCCTGCTGGCCAACGTGGTGGACGACATCGACGAGAACATCACGCTCGTCATGCGCGCCGAGGAACACCTGCCCAACACCCCGAAGCAGCAGCTGCTGTGGGAGGCGCTGGGCCACACACCGCCGCAGTGGGCGCACATGCCGGTGATCGTCAACGAGAAGCGGCAGAAGCTCTCCAAGCGCCGCGACAAGGTGGCGCTGGAGGACTACCTGGCCGAGGGCATCCTGCCCGACGCGATGGTCAACTACCTGATGCTGCTCGGCTGGGCGCCGGGCAACGACGAGGAGATCCTGCCGTTCGACGAGCTGGTGCGCCGGTTCCGCGTCGAGGACATCAACTCCTCCTCGGCGTTCTTCGACGTCAAGAAGCTCACCGCCTTCAACGGCGAGTACATCCGCGCCCTGAGCGTCGAGGACTTCGCCGCCGCCTGCGCGCCGTGGCTCCAGGCCCCGGCCGCCCCGTGGGCCCCGGAGCAGTTCGACCAGAAGGTGTTCGACGCCGTCGCGCCGCTCGCCCACTCCCGGGTCGCACTGCTGTCCGAGATCACGAACAACGTGGACTTCCTGTTCCTGGACGCCCCGATCATCGACGAGGACTCCTGGAACAAGGCCATGAAGACGGGCGCCGCCGGGCTCCTCACGGACGTCCGCGCCGCCCTCGCCGACGTCGCCTGGGAGGCCGAGGCGCTCAAGGACACCGTGACCACGGTCGGCGAGGCGCACGGCATGAAGCTGGGCAAGGCGCAGGCCCCGGTCCGGGTCGCCGTGACCGGTCGCCGGATCGGTCTGCCCCTGTTCGAGTCGCTGGAGGTGCTGGGTCGCGAGCGCACGCTCGTGCGGATCGACGCGGCGCTGGCCCGCCTCGCTCAGGCGGCGACGCCGTCCGACGCCGAGGTGCCCGCCACCGCCGAGTGACGCCACGGCCCGGGCACGCGACGCGCCTGCCCGGGCCGGTCCGATGTCCCCGCGAACCCCCAGTTCACCCACGTTGTAGCGTGTGAGACGTGACCGACGCCATGAGACCTGACGCCGCGCCGCCCTCACCCGAACCACCTGCGCCGACGCCGTCGGTCTGGGAGCCGCCCGTCGCGGCCACGGGACCGCGCGAGTACCCGCAGGCCCTGCGGGGACCGTGGTACCGGTGGTGGCGTCCGTTGCTCGGGCTGCTCGCGGTCGCGGGCTCCGGGGTGGTGGTCTTCGGGATGGTGCTCCTGGCCACGCTCGGGTTCGTGCTCGCCCAGGCGGTGGGCGCGCAGCTGCCGGACCCGGCGTCGGACGCCTTTCTCGTCTCGCCGGCGGGCATGCTGGTGACCAACCTCGGGCTCGCGCTCGGCATCCCGGTCGCCCTGGTGGCGACCTGGGCGCAGTCCGGGCGCGCGGGCCTGGTGTCGTCGGTGCTGGGCCGGGTGCGCTGGCGCCTGCTGCTCGGCGGCCTGGGGGTGTCGTTGCTGCTCCTGGTGCCGCTCACGCTGGCGGGCAGCGTCCTCGTGTCGCAGCTCGGTCTGGCCGGCGACGCCTCCCCGGGGTCCGACGACGGCCTGTGGCCCCTGACGCCGGCGTCGGGCTGGCTGGCGCTCAGCCTGGTGATCCTGCTGACCACACCGCTGCAGGCCGCGGGGGAGGAGTACTTCTTCCGCGGCTGGGCGTCGCAGTGGCTCGGCAGCCTGCTGCGGTGGCGGTGGCTCGCCGTCGTCGTGCCCGCCGTGGTGACCGCGGTGCTGTTCGCGCTGGCGCACGGTGCGCAGAGCCCCTGGCTCTTCGCGGACCGGCTCGTGTTCGGCCTGGTCGCGAGCCTGGTCGTCTGGCGCACGGGCGGGCTGGAGCTCGCGGTCGCCCTGCACGTGGCGAACAACCTGCTGGCCTTCGGGCTGGCCATCGCCTACGACGGCTTCGCGGAGTCGCTCCTGATCACCGAGGTGGCTCCGGCCGAGGGCGCGGTCAGCATCTGCGTCACGCTCGTCACCACGGCGGTGGTGCTGTGGTGGGCGCGACGCCGGGATCCCGCCGTGGTGGTCGTCGACCCGGCGCCACGGCCCGTGGCGGGTCCGGTACCCACCCCGGCAGCAGTCACGACCGCGGGGCCGGCCGCCGGTCCGGTGAACGGAGGCACGGCATGACCACGGACGGGATCCTGTTCGACGTCGACGACACCCTCGTCGACACCAAGGGCGCCTTCGCGGTGGCCCTGGAGGCGATCCGGGCCGAGTACCTGCCGCACGTGCTGCCCGAGCGCGACCCGGAGATCCTGGCGCACTGGCGCACCGACCCGGGCGGCTACTACGCCCGCTACACGCGCGGCGAGCTGGACCACGACACGCAGCGCCGGTACCGCGCGGTGCGGCTGCACGAGACGTTCGGCGGCCCGTCCGTGACGGCCGCGACGTTCGAGGCCTGGGACGCCCTGTTCTGGGGCACCTTCGAGCGGTCGTGGACGGCGCACGACGACGCCCGTGCTGCGGTCGACGACGCCGTCGCGGCGGGCCTGCGCGTCGGCGTCGTGACCAATGCCGCCACCGAGCTGCGGGAGCGCAAGCTGAAGCTCGCGGGCCTGGCCGACCTGCCGGTCCTGGTGGGCGTCGACACGCTGGGCTTCGGCAAGCCCGACCCCCGGGTGTTCCTCGAGGGTGCCCGCCTGCTGGGGACCGATCCGGTGCGGACCGCGTACGTGGGCGACGAGCCCACCGTGGACGCCCTGGCGGCCCGCGAGGCCGGCCTGACGGGCGTCTGGCTGGACCGGGCGGGACACCGGCGTGGTCCCGGATACGGCGGGCCCTCCGACGGCGGCCGGGACCCGCAGGATCCGGAGGCTCTGCGGGCAGCGGGCGTGCTGGTCATCCGGACGCTGGCCGAGCTCCCGGCGGCGCTCGGCTACGGTCCGGCGGCCGCTCGACCGCGGTGACGGGGCCCGGACCGGACCGGGACACGCGCGGGTGACGGACGGCACGCCCATTGCGTTTTGCGCACCGTCCGAGGTCAGGTAATGTTCTCCAGCGGTAAGGGGTCCACGGAACGCCTGTCGGAGACAGGTGCATCTCGGGGCCGTTACCCCCATGGGGTATGGTGTAATTGGCAGCACGAGTGGTTCTGGTCCACTTAGTCTAGGTTCGAGTCCTGGTACCCCAGCGCACGTTGCAGTAACAGTTCAGGCCCCCATCGTCTAGCGGCCTAGGACGCCGCCCTCTCACGGCGGTAACGCGGGTTCAAATCCCGCTGGGGGTACGCAGGTCTTCCGGCTCCGGCCGGCGGATCAGTTCAGGCCCCCATCGTCTAGCGGCCTAGGACGCCGCCCTCTCACGGCGGTAACGCGGGTTCAAATCCCGCTGGGGGTACAGCAAGAAGGCTCGGTCTCACGCGGACCGGGCCTTCTTCGTGTCTCCGGTGCGGTGTCTCCGGCGCGCACCCGATGTGGCGACGTCTCCTGCGCGCACCCGATGTGGCGACCGTGGCAGGCATCTGCGGGCGAACGTCGGGCTCGTCGCCTTCTGGTGCCTCATGGGGCGATCGACCCTACGTTCGCCCCGTCGGGCCGGGCGGGACTCAGCGGATCTTGGGGTCGCCGCCCTCGATGAAGGGCTTGGGGCGCAGCTCCGGGTCGTCCGTGGCGGCGGTGGGGCCGCCGGGTACATGGCCGCCGTCGTGGTGGCCGGCATCACGGTGACCTGCATCGCGGTGGCTTGCGTCGCGGTGGGCGCCGTCACGGGGCGTGCCGGGCGCGGGGTCCGAGCCGCCCGGCGTCGTGCCCCCGAAGGTGCCGGACGCTGCCGCCCCGGCGGACGCCCCGCCCGGTGCCCCGTACGCCGGCGCGCCGGTCATGCCCGGCAGCCCGCCCGCCGTCGGCCGGAGGTTCTCGTCATCGGCAGTGGTGTCCGCGGGCGTGTCCGCGACGCCGCTCTCGATCCGGGCGACCGGCAGCTCGATGCGCTGCGTCGGCGGGTTGCTGCGCCGTCCGATCCGCGGCATGAGCGCGGGCGGCGGGGTGGTGGGCGGTACCTCCACCGGCGGTGCGGCCGGTGCCGCCGCGGCGGGACCGCCCTGGGCGGCGGCCTCGGCGTCAGCGGCGTCCGGGTGAAAGAGGTTCGCGATGATCAGGCGGTACCGCGAGTCGGGCCGGGGGATCCACGTGACCCGGTCCAGGGCCTGGTCCTGCCCCGCCGTCTCGAAGATGAAGGTGCCGTAGCCCAGGAGCTGGCCCATCGGGGTGCGCTCGTAGCCGAGGTCGGTCACCTTCTCGGACGGCATCATCGCCACCCGGTGCACCAGGAACCCGTCGAGCAGCAGCAGGCGGCGGTCGGTCATGACGAACCACTCGGCCCGCCAGTCCAGCCACTTGTAGAGCAGCCGCGCCCCCAGGACGAGGAACGGCAGCCACACCCACCCCATGTCGTCGCGGACGTTCGGGTCCACGGCGACCAGGAGCGCCAGGGCCAGGACGAACGCACCGGCGGTGGTGAGGATGGGTTCCCAGAGCTTGGCCCAGTGCCGGTGGGTGGCGACGACGATGCGCTCGTCCGCCAGGATGTACCGCCGCAGGGCACGGTTCGGGACGAAGTCCGCTGTCGTGCTCATGGCGGCCTCCCCGGAGGATGCGGTCGGAATTCTCGTCGCCGACCCTACGCGGTCACCGGCCGATCGACCCGGTGAAGAGCTCCTCGAAGAAGGTGCCGATGTTCGCGATGGCACCCCAGATCACGTCCCAGAGGGCGAGCACGACGTCGGCGGAGCGCTCGGGGTCGTTGATGACCGAGTAGAGCAAGAAGATCACCACGACCCAGATGATGATGAGTCTCACCTTAGGCGGCATCAGATTCCTCCGACGTAGGTGCGTGCGCACCCGGTGTGCACACGTCCCGGGTGACACTACTGACACAGGCGGGACCTGGGGAATCACCAGCCTCGGCGTGGCGGGCCAACGCTCACCGACCGCTCACGGACCGCACACCCCGTGTGCACCGCGAGCGGTCGGGAGCCGTCGTCACTCGCCGGAGCGGTGCAGCACCTCGGTCAGCTTGTTCGCCGCGGCGACGACGGCGGCCGAGTGCAGCCGGCCGGGCTGGCGGGAGAGCCGCTCGACGGGTCCGGACACGCTGACGGCGGCCACGACCCGGCCCGACGGGCCCCGCACGGGCGCCGACACCGACGCCACGCCCAGCTCACGTTCCGAGACGGACTGGGCCCAGCCACGGCGTCGGACGCCGGAGAGGATGGTCGCCGTGAAGGTGGCGTCGCGCAGGCCGCGGTGCAGCCGGTCCGGCTCCTCCCAGGCGAGCAGGACGTGCGCCGCGGAGCCCGCGCTCATGCTGAGCGTGGCCCCCACGGGGATGGAGTCGCGCAGACCCACCGGGCGCTCGGCGGCGGCGACGCACACGCGGTGGTCGCCCTGCCGGCGGTAGAGCTGTGCGCTCTCGCCCGTGTGGTCGCGCAGCGCGATGAGCACCGGGTTCGCGGCCGCCAGGAGGCGGTCCTCACCCGCTGCGGTGGCCAGCTCGTTGAGGCGCGGGCCCAGTACGAAACGGCCCTGCATGTCCCGTGCCACGAGACGGTGGTGCTCCAGGGCCACCGCCAGGCGGTGCGCCGTCGGGCGAGCCAGGCCGGTGGAGGAGACGAGCTGCGCCAGGGTGGCCGGACCGGCCTCGAGTGCCCCGAGGACGGACGCCGCCTTGTCCAAGACGCCGACTCCGCTAGTATCGTCCATACCGCGATATTGCCGTCTCGGAACGTGAGATTGCAAGTCGAGGCCCGAAGTTGTTTCTGATGAGGAGGCGAACCGCCATGGCCGGCACGCTGGCAGAGAAGGTCTGGGAAGCGCACCTGGTGCGCCGGGGCGAGGGCGGCTCGCCCGATCTTCTCTACATCGACCTGCACCTGGTGCACGAGGTCACGAGCCCGCAGGCGTTCGAGGGGCTCCGCCTCGCCGGGCGTCAGGTACGGCGGCCCGACCTCACGATTGCCACCGAGGACCACAACACCCCCACGCTCGACATCGACCGGCCGATCGCCGACGCGACGAGCCGCACGCAGATCGAGACGCTGCGCGCCAACGCCAAGGAGTTCGGCGTCCGCCTGCACAGCCTCGGCGACGCCGACCAGGGCATCGTGCACCAGGTGGGGCCGCAGCTCGGCCTGACCATGCCGGGCCTGACCGTCGTGTGCGGCGACTCGCACACCTCGACGCACGGCGCGTTCGGCGCGCTCGCGTTCGGTATCGGCACGTCCGAGGTGGAGCACGTGCTCGCGACCCAGACGCTGCCGCTGGCGCCGTTCAAGACCATGGCGATCACCGTCAACGGCACGCTGCCCGCGGGCACCACGTCCAAGGACATCATCCTGGCGATCATCGCCAAGATCGGCACCGGCGGCGGGCAGGGCTACGTGCTCGAGTACCGCGGCGAGGCCATCCGGGCGCTGTCCATGGAGGCCCGCATGACCATCTGCAACATGTCGATCGAGGCCGGCGCCCGCGCCGGCATGATCGCGCCGGACGAGACCACCTTCGAGTACCTCAAGGGCCGCCCGCACGCGCCCGAGGGCGCGGACTGGGACGAGGCGGTCGAGTACTGGAAGACCCTGCGGTCGGACGACGACGCGCAGTTCGACGCCGAGGTGGTGCTGGAGGCGGCCGACCTGGAGCCGTTCGTCACCTGGGGCACCAACCCTGGCCAGGGCCTGCCGCTGTCGGCGGCCGTGCCGGTGCCCGCCGAGATCTCGGACGAGTCCGAGCGCGTCGCCGCCGAGCGGGCCCTGGAGTACATGGGCCTGGACGCCGGTACTCCGCTGCGCGACATCAAGGTCGACACCGTGTTCATCGGCTCATGCACCAACGGCCGCATCGAGGACCTGCGGTCGGTGGCCAAGGTCGTCAAGGGCCGCGAGAAGGCGAGCGACGTGCGGGTGCTCGTGGTGCCGTCGTCGGCGCGCGTGCGGCTGCAGGCCGAGGCCGAGGGCCTCGACGTGATCTTCAAGGAGTTCGGCGCCGAGTGGCGCAACGCCGGGTGCTCCATGTGCCTGGGCATGAACCCCGACCAGCTCGCGCCGGGGGAGCGGTCGGCCTCCACGTCGAACCGCAACTTCGAGGGCCGCCAGGGCAAGGGCGGGCGCACACACCTGGTCTCGCCGCTGGTCGCCGCCGCCACGGCGATCCGGGGCACCCTGTCCAGCGTGGGCGACCTGGACCTGCCCGAGGACGTCGACATCACCACCTTCGACGGCACGCCGCTCGACGGTGTGGGGGCGTCGCCGCTGGGCGAGACCGTCGTCGTCGACCTGCCGCTGCCCGTCGCGCGCTGAGAGGACTGCTGACCATGGAGAAGTTCACCACCCACACCGGCGTCGGCGTCCCGCTGCGGCGCAGCAACGTGGACACCGACCAGATCATCCCCGCCGTGTACCTCAAGCGGGTCACGCGCACCGGGTTCGAGGACGCGCTGTTCGCCGCGTGGCGCGGCGACCCGTCGTTCGTGCTCAACCAGGACGCCTACTCCGCGGGCTCCGTGCTCGTGGCCGGCCCCGACTTCGGCACCGGCTCCTCGCGTGAGCACGCCGTCTGGGCGCTCAAGGACTACGGCTTCCGCGTCGTGCTGTCCTCGCGGTTCGCCGACATCTTCCGCGGCAACTCGGGCAAGCAGGGCCTGGTCACGGGCATCGTCTCGCCCGAGGACATCGAGATCCTCTGGAAGATCCTGGAGACCAAGCCGGGCACGGAGGTGACCGTCGACCTGGAGGCCAAGACCGCCACGGCCGACGACGTCACGGTGCCGTTCCAGATCGACGACTACACGCGCTGGCGGCTCATGGAGGGGCTCGACGACATCGGCCTCACCCTGCAGAACGAGGCCGACATCACCGCGTTCGAGCAGACCCGTGCGGCGTGGCGGCCCAAGACGCTGCCGGCGCGGCACCTGCCGTCGGTGGAGATCGAGGCGGCGCGGCCGGTCTGACGGCGGGGCGGCTGCTGTCGCCCGGAGCCGAGCGTCTGCTGCTGGTCGAGCCTGTCGGGGCCTTTGGGTCCGGGCAGGCTCGACCTGTTTGTTCTACGGGCTGCTTGTTCTGCGAGCTGCCCTGCCGTTGTCGACCTCAGAGGCTCGGCGGTCCCTGGCGCACCTTCTCCAGCAGCCCCTCCGGGGTGTCGCTCTGGGGGTCCCACCAGGAGTCGATCCACCACGTGACCCCGGCGTCGGCCATGGCACGGGCCTGCTTGGCTGCCTCCTCGCGGTCGGCCGACAGCTTGCCCTGCAGGATCACCTCGAAGGGCCGGTCGGTACCGCCGTGCCGCTCCACCTCGGACCGGTGCTCGGTGAGCCAGGCGACCAGGCCGGCGATGTCGTCCACCGTCAGGTCGTCCGCGCTGCCGCGCAGCTGCGGGACGATGCCGTCCCAGCTCAGCGTGCGCCGCAGGTTTCGGGCGGGCGGCCGCTCCGCGTCCCAGACGCCGACCGGCCACACCGGGATGCGGCCGTTGACGGGTCGTTCCGGGAACCGGAACGGGCCGGTGGTGAGATGGGCGCCGTCGAACTCGAAGTCCTCCCCGGACCAGGAGCGTTCGAGCCACTCCAGCGTCTCGTCCAGCAGGGCCGCGCGGTTCTTCAGGTCCGTGCTCTGCCCGGGGACCGAGGTGAAGCCGCGGTCGTCGGGCACGCCCACGCCGACCGGCAGCACGAGGCGGCCGCCCGACAGACGGTCCACCGTGAGGGCGCGCTGCGCGAGCTCCCACGGCCGGTGCCGGGGGACCGCGAAGACCATGGCGCCGAGGCTGATGCGCTCCGTCACCGTCGCCGCGGCGGCCAGCACCGCGAACGGGTCGTAGACCGGCATGGCCCACTCGCCGTCCATGCTGATCGCGTCCCAGGTGAAGAAGCCGTCCCAGCCGTGCTCCTCGGTCTCGCGGGCGAGCGCGACGTGCTGGTCGATCGTGCCGAAGCTGCTGATGAACCCGAACTTCATGCTGTTCCTCCGTTGGCCTGGGGCTGGTCCTCCGACGTCTGCCACCACGCTACGCGGCACCACTGACACGGTTAGGGTGAGGCCGTGACCAGCACCGCCGAGAAGAACGGCACCAGCGTGAGCGAGAGCACGACCCCCTTGCGGGGCACCGTCGAGATGTGGACCGACGGCGCGTGCAAGGGCAACCCCGGCCTGGGCGGCTGGGGCGCGCTGCTGCGCTTCGGCGAGCACGAGAAGGAGCTGTTCGGCGGCGAGAAGGTCACCACCAACAACCGCATGGAGCTCACCGCCGTGGTCGAGGCCCTGCGTGCGCTCACGCGGCCGAGCACCGTGATCATCCACGTCGACTCGTCGTACGTGATGAACGGGATGAAGACCTGGATCGCGGGCTGGAAGCGCAACGGCTGGAAGACGGCCAGCAAGCAGCCCGTCAAGAACGTGGACCTCTGGCAGGCGCTCGACGCCGAGGTGGCCGAGCACCAGGTGAGCTGGGTCTGGGTCAAGGGCCACGCCGGAGACCCGGGCAACGAGCGGGCCGACGCCCTGGCGAACAAGGGCGTCGACAGCGTGCGCTGACGCAGGTCGGGGCACGTCCGGACAACGAGACCGACGTCACGTCACCACGATTGGCGCGCCCTAATACCCTTGACCCATGGCTTCCCACTACGACGTCGTTCTCCTCGGCGCGGGCCCCGGCGGCTACGTTGCCGCCATCCGCGCTGCCCAGCTCGGCAAGTCCGTCGCGATCATCGAGGAGAAGTACTGGGGTGGTGTCTGCCTCAACGTGGGCTGCATCCCCTCCAAGGCTCTGCTCCGCAACGCCGAGCTGGCCCACATCTTCACCCACCAGAAGGACTTCTTCGGCATGGCCGGGGACGTCTCGTTCGACTTCGGGAAGGCCTGGGACCGCTCGCGAACCGTCGCGGACGGCCGCGTCAAGGGCGTCCACTTCCTGATGAAGAAGAACAAGATCACCGAGTACGACGGCCGCGGCACCTTCCGCGACGCCAACACCATCGAGGTGGCCCTCAACAAGGGCGGCAGCGAGACCGTGACCTTCGACAACGTGATCATCGCGACCGGTTCGCAGGTGCGCCTGCTGCCCGGCGTCGAGCTCTCGGACAACGTGGTCACCTACGAGAAGCAGATCCTCACGCGCGACCTGCCCAAGTCGATCGCCATCGTCGGCGCCGGCGCCATCGGCATGGAGTTCGGCTACGTGCTGAAGAACTACGGCGTGGACGTCACGATCATCGAGTTCCTCGACCGTGCGCTGCCGAACGAGGACGCGGACGTCTCCAAGGAGATCGCCAAGCAGTACAAGAAGCTCGGCGTGAACATCCTGACCTCGACCGCCGTGCAGACCGTCAAGGACAACGGCTCGTCGGTGACCGTCTCGTACAAGGGCGTCAAGGACGACAAGCCGGGCGAGCTCGTGGTCGACAAGGTGCTCATGGCCGTCGGCTTCGCGCCCAACGTCAGCGGGTTCGGCCTGGAGAACACGGGCGTGCAGCTCACCGACCGCGGTGCCATCGACATCGACGACTACATGCGCACCAACGTGCCGCACATCTACGCCATCGGTGACGTCACCGCCAAGCTCATGCTGGCGCACGTCGCGGAGGCGCAGGGCGTCGTGGCCGCCGAGACCATCGCCGGGGCCGAGACCCAGACGCTGGGCGACTACCGCATGATGCCGCGCGCGACGTTCTGCTCGCCGCAGGTGGCCTCGTTCGGCCTCACCGAGCAGCAGGCCCGCGACGAGGGTTACGACGTCAAGGTCGCCTCGTTCCCGACCATGGCCAACGGCAAGGCGCACGGCCTGGGCGACACCACCGGCTTCGTCAAGCTCGTGGCCGACGCCAAGTACAACGAGCTGCTCGGCGGGCACCTGATCGGGCCGGATGTTTCCGAGCTGCTGCCGGAGCTCACGCTGGCGCAGAAGTGGGACCTGACGGCGGACGAGGTGGCGCGGAACGTGCACACGCACCCGACGCTGTCGGAGTCGGTGCAGGAGTCGATTCATGGGCTTGCGGGGCACATGATCAACTTCTAGTTGGTCGCTCGGCCGCCTTTGGGCGGTCGGCCTGGTCAGAGGCCCGGATCCGCGGAACTCCGCGGATTCGGGCCTCTTTGCGTCCTGGGGTGTCGTGGACACCTATGGACGTGAACGGTCCGAAATTGCCGCCACTTATGGCACGGGGATGGCACGACGACGGACACGAACCAGGAGGTTGACCGATGGGAATGACCAGGAACGATACGACGGCCAGGCAGCGTCGCGAGGCGTGGGGGAGCCTGCGGAGGCTGCCCTCGAAGCGGTGGCAGGCCCGCTACACGGGGCCGGACGACAAGACCTACTCGGCGCGGACCGAGGACGACAAGCCGCTGACGTTCCTCGCCAAGGGCGACGCTCGCGAGTGGCTCAACGGGGTGCACGCGGCGATCAGCCGAGGGGAGTGGCTCCCGCCCGCAGAGGCCGTCCGACGGCGTCGGGCCGCCGCCGAGGCTGCAGCCGCGCGGGACGTGACGTTCCGCGAGTACGCCGAGCGGTGGCTGGAGCGCATCGCGACGGAGCCAGGCAAGGGCGGCAAGCTCCGCCGGCCGGGCACCGTGCTCGCGTACCGAGGGCGGGTGCGCAACTACCTCATGGCCCCGCTCGGGGACATGAAGGTCCGGGAGATCGACACGGAGCGGGTGCGCACTCTCGTGATCGAGCTCGTCGCCATGCCCTCGGTGCTCAAGGAGGACGCCAAGCACAATGGCATCGCGGGCGACGCTGTCGACGTGCTGAAGATGATCCTCCGGGCGGCGGTGCGTGACGGGCTGCTTGGGAAGATGCCGGACGTGCCGACACCGACCCGCAAGTCCGTGCGGCACGACGACTCCCACACGCCGGAGGACGACGTCGCCACGCCGACTCAGGTCGATGCGCTCTACGAGGCTGTACCTCAGCCCTGGCGGATCGCCGTGCTGTTCGCGGCGTGGTGCCAGCTGCGACGTGGGGAGGTACTGGGGCTGCAGCGACACGACATCGTCTGGAACAGCGACCGGACCGCGGCGACTCTGTACGTGCGGCGGCAGAAGAACGGGAGTACGGGCAAGCTCACCGATCCCAAGTCGGACAGCGGCCGCCGGTCCATGGCCGTGCCTCCGCTCATGATCGAGCGGCTGCGGGAGCACCTCGACCAGCACGTGGGGCGGGGGCGGACGGCGCCGGTGGTGCGCGGGGTAGCCAGTACCTGTCGGCGTCGCGATGGAACGGCATCTGGGCGGGTGCTCGGGGTGTCGTCGCGGGGTTGCCTGACGGCTATCGGTTCCACGACCTGCGGCACACAGGGCTGACCCGAATCGCCCAGGAGGGTGCCACGCTCGCCGAGCTCATGCGACTTGGCGGGCACTCCGATGTGACCGTGGTGCTGCGGTACCAGAAGGCGACGATGGCCCGAGACATCGAGCTCGCTGCGCGGATGAGTGTGACGGCGGGGGAGGAGATCCGGCTGGAGGAAGCACGCATCAAGAGCGGGGGTCATGACGTCGGCTGACATGACTGGGCACTGATCAGGCCCGATGGCACGAGCGAGGGTGCTAAGCGCCCTTGCTCGCGACATCGATGTCCACCAGGTACCCGAAGAGGTGGTGATCGCCACGGTTGCCTTCACGGCCGTGGGCTCGCTGCGCCGGATCGGCAGTTCCGGTCCCTGGCGCGGCGAAGTACGTCCGAGGATCGTTCACCGATTGCTTGAGCTGTGCACGCACAACTGCTATCGCAATCACTGTTCCCTGGATCGTCTCGGCGACATCGCTGTGGTGCTCTTCGCTGCCGAAGCACTGGGCTGCCACTGTCTCGTCGAAGATGTCCTCCAGGACCTCATCGTGACCGCCATGGGAGATCCCCCACTCGATGTCATCTCCCACAGCGAAGGGCGCACCACAGCACTGCAGTTGCCAGTCGGAGTACCACACCTTGATCTGCACCACGCAATCCTCAGGGTGTCCGAAGAGCTTGTCCAACTCGTTCCATTGGCACCAGGGCGGCAAGGGCGAGCCTCAGCGGCCAAGCATCTTTCGGTGCGGATTCACACCGAACGGGCCGATGGGATTGTGACGACGAGGCGCTGCGTCAGTTCGTTGAGGTCGACCCGGATCAGGCGGCCCAGGCGGTAGCCGGTGATCGTGCCGTCGGCGATACGGCGGCGCAGCGTCTTGACCGATACGTGGAAGTGCTCGGCGGCGTCGGCCAGGGTGACGAGGCGAGCGTCGCGCGTGGGAGTGATGTCGTGGTGCGGCATGGGGTCTCCTTTCGAGCCGTTCGGTCTGCCACGTAGGTGTGTCGCGAGCGTCCGGAGACGTGCTCTGACGAGGCGAGCGAGAGGTCTGAATGTCAGTGGGTGCCGCTACGGTGCGAGTCGTTTGTGAGAGATCGACAAGGAACTGCACGATGAGCTGGGACATCAGCCTGTTCAACGCACCATCCGGGGTCACGATCGAGGAGATCCCGCACGACTACGACCCGGCGCCACTCGGGTCGGTCGCGGAGATCCTCGACCGGCTGCAGGTCACGTTCGCGGACCTGAACCTGAGCGACCCGACGTGGGGCGACCTCGTGCGCCCGGGCTGCGTAATCGAGTTCAACATCGGTCGTAAGGACCCGGTCGAGTCCATCATGTTGCACGTGCGCGGTGGCGGGGACGACGCCGTCCAGGTGATCCGCGAGACCGCGCGCGTGCTCGGATGTCGTGCGTTCGACTGCTCGTCCGGTGATTTCATCGAGGACGGCGGCAGCGATGGGCCGACTTCCAGGCGTTCCGTGACCGCGCGGTCGGTCAAGACGCCCCCACGCAGAGTGCGAAGCAGTAGGAACATGTCGATCCACGCAACGAGTTCGACGAGTCGGCGAGACGCCCGCTTTACGGCCGGCCCGTACCGGGGCAAGTTCGTCGTTGCCGAGGCGGACGAGAGCGGCTCGATCATCGCGATCATCTGCGAGGGGCAACCCGGCTCTCTGACCACGATCGGCGACTGGTGGTTCGCCGACGTGAGTGAATTCGAGCTTGGCATGACGGAGGACGGCTGGGACGTCGAGTGGCTCGCACCTGGAAGCCTGGGGACACCGCGATGAGCCCTAGACTCCCGGCACATGGCTGACGTCGTTGAACTCGGCAAGATCACCTGCCCTTCGGGCCAGCTCGTGCTGACCGATGGCGGCTACCTCAGCCTGTGGTCGGGTGACCGTCGTCCCGAGGACGTCCCGGCGCGGCCGGGTCCCGCCGCGGACATGGAGATCGTCGGACCCGATGCGAGCGCCGCGGCACGTTCGTTCGGCCGGCAGCCCGGGACCAGGCTCTATGACGTCCCGGCCCACGGCGTCGAGGAGATCACCGACGCGTTCGCCAAGCACAGCAAGAAGGCGGGGCTCGATGCCGGCCTACAGACCATGCCGTACCAGGTCCCGCATCGTGAACGGGTTCGGCACGCGATCACCAGCGGTGACCACAGCTTCCTGAACTTCGGTGTGCCGGTGATCTCCGTCGGCGGTATCTCCACCAGCAGCGCGTTTCGCGTGACCGCGACCGCCGGTGACTGGGGCTGGACACAGATCCGCATCGTGCTCAGCACTGCATCGACCGCCCAGACCCGGGAGCTCGGCGACCTGCGCGTCGATCATGCCCGCCTCGTGATCGGCGACGCCGACGCACTCAGCTCGTGGGTGCACGAGGACTCGATAGATGGCCTGGTCGACGTCGTGTTCTGGGGTCGGGACGAGGCGCAGCTCGCAGTCGAGCTCGACGCCCCGCGCCTGACTGACCCGGGCGACGTCGGCTACGGCTGGGTGGACCTGCCGTTCCAGGACGCGCTGGACCGCGCGCGCGATCTGGAGTCGCGCCGGCGATCGAGCAGGCAGGTGATGTTCAACTTCGACTTCCGGCCGCATTCGCACCACTGGCAGGTGATGGCCAAGGTCCGCGCGGACGAGCATGAGGCGGGCACGATCTCGGTCGGCGGCGCCGACATCATGATGGCGATGACGTCAGTCGGTGACGGTGAGTTTCCCGTGCAGCTGGAACTCGACGCCGCCGGGACGCCAACAGCGATCGTGGTCGTGATCGACACGGGGGCGTAGCACCCCAACGCATCACTTGGGCTCGTTCCGGACCCGGCCTGACGTCCCCCCGCTGTTACGCTCGGCGCCGTGCGGAGCGGAGCATGGTGGCGAGTGCACGGCGTGTACGTCGGAGGGCGTACGCGAGAAAACAGTCATCCGGCGTTCGTTGCGGTCGCGCCTGAGTCGTTCTACGACGGGGCTGACGAGTTTGCGCCGTTCGGCAATGACAACGGCAGCGACATCCTGGGCGCGCTTGAGGAGTGGCACACAACAGGTGGCCAGGATGACGGCGTGCCGCAGTTCCTGATCGACACGCTTGCCGGATACGGGTATCCGCCATCAGCCCACCTTTGGTCTGCAGACTCTGACGCGGCTCGTGCTTGGGCCTGTGCCGCCGGTGCCGATGACCATTTCGTTCAGTCGACGGCGCAGACGGCGGTTGGCGTCGCCGTCGGGCAGTTCAAGATCCGAGGGCATGTAACGTCCGCGGTGCGTCGCATCGGATGGCAGGCAGTCACGTTGCAGCGGGCAATCCTCGAGGACGCGTCGACGCGTTATCCCCACTGGGAGCACGCAGACGCGGAGGCGGAGGGGATCAGCGACGTCGTGCGAGTGCTTTCTGTGGCGCCGTCAGCACCGGCACGGGCCTGATACGCCAGGCTCGCTGACGGGTCCAGCAGCCCAACAGACCGAGGTGGCCAGATTTCTGCGAGCGGTCCTGCGCGCTTCGGCGCTGAAAGAACGGGTGCCCAGACCTCGCGATGTGACATCCTCGGCGGGTGTCTCGGACCATGCTGTTTCCTTCTCGCCTGACGGCGTCCGCGGAGGCTGTCCGCGCGACCGCCGACGCGCGTGGCCTGACGACGGTGCAACCTGCGGCGGTCCACCTCCCCGAAGCCCTGGCAGCTGACCACCTCCATGCCGGCCCGACGTTCGCCGACGTGGTCGCACCGGCTTCTGGCATAGCGTGCCTCGAAGCACCGCCGGCCTGGCTCGCGGACCTGCCGTACGACGTCGTCGGACGAACCATCACCGCGATGCCGATCCGAGACGCCTGGGCCCTGCGTTACCCGGCGTTCGTCAAAGCTCCGAACGACAAGACGTTGCGGGCCATGGTCTACACCGACGGTACCCGCCTACCCGGTGTCGATGCCGTCGACCCGGACACGCTCGTCCTGGTGGCCGAGATCGTCTCCTTTGCCGCGGAATTCCGGCTCCACGTTTTGGACGGGATGATGCACGCCTCCAGCCAGTACGCAGTCCACGGCCGCTTGCATCTCGGGCCCTTGCCTGCCGAGCTCATCCCCGCTGCGGCCGCGCTGATCGGCGAGGTGGTTGAGACGTTGCCGTCGGCGATCGTCGTGGATGTCGGGATGCTCGACGACCGGCTCGTGGTGATCGAAGCCAACGCGGCATGGGCGTCAGGGATCTACCTGTCCGACGTCGACGCTGCGCTCGACGTCATCCTGCGCGCAGCCGCTCCCGTCGGTGACCTGTCGCCTCGCGACAAGGCGTTCGTACGTCCGGTCACCGTGCGGGCCACCCTGACGGAAGAAGGGATGCGGTGACGGCGGGATCGATGCCGCTGACCGTGGAAGTGGTCTTCGAGGTCCACGCGTCTGCCGACTTCGACCTGTGGCCGACGCAGGTATCCGCCGGCGGTCCGTACCTTCGTGCCTCCGGAGAGATGCTCGAGGCCGAGGTCGGGGCCACGGTGGAGGCATTCCTGTCGAGCTTGTACTTCCAGTCAGCCACGAAGGCTCGCACACCCGAGGAGTACGTGAGCCTGGCCCTCGCAACCCGGCACCCAGAGAATGACGTTCCCTCCGTGGACGGTGGGTTGCGCATCACCGACAGTCGGACCGGAGTGGTAGTCCTGCCGGGATGCTGCGCGGACCTCGACATCCTGTCGTGCGTCCACGACTTCCTCGCTGGTGGGCGCGTCTGGGGCTTCCACGGACACGACCCGAGCCCCTCCGCCGAGCGCATCGGCGACGGCGTTCTCCGGCTGCATGTCGACGACGAACGTCCCGAGGCGGGGCAGATCGACACGTCCGAAGCAGAGATGCGTGAACGGATGGTCGATGTCGAGGGCGATCTGCGAGGCTTCCTCGACTTGCTGGCTGGCTGGGCCGACGAGTACGTTCCGGGACACCGCGCCGAGTTGGTCGCCCTGTTCAGTGCCGCGCTGTGGAGCTGCCTGATGGACGACGACGGCCGCTGCGCGTCGACGGACTTTCTCAACGCGTGCAGCAGATGGCGGCATGCCCCGGTGCCGGGGCATCGTGAAAGGGCAAGCTAGACCATTCGTGCGTGGCGTGGTGGCGAAAATGTGTGCTACAAGATCCGCATCCAGGTCCGAGCGAGCCAGCGTTCGAAGTGCAGGTCCTGTTCGGAGACTGTCCCGATCTTTCGCGAGGGTGCGGGGTCAAAGATGTCGACGAGGTCCCGGCTTCGTGGCGCACGCCAGGAACGCAGGATGTAAGCGAGCCGCCCACCTGACATCGAGCCACTCATCCCCGAGACGCGGGCGTCGACCCGGGCCCCCTGGCAGCACAGTCGTAGACCGAGCGGGTCCAGGATCCCGCGCAGCGCTCTCAGGGCTAGCCAGGCGTCGACGTCTGCCACGTCCCAGATCGATCCGCCCGGATCTTCCAGGCGCAGCATGTAGCCGTCATCATGCTCGACCATGGTCAGTAGCCATGCCTCTTCGACGTCGTCACCTCGTATGACCGCCAGCGGGAACGTTTCGGAAGACTCCATGTCCGGTACCGCACCTAGCCCTGTACCCAAAGGCCCGACAGCGGCCCGGGCCTGATTCCGAACCCACGCGTCGATTTCACCGGTGGAACGATGGCTATATTCGGTGTCGTATTCCTCGTGGGCCGTGACGAACGGCTGAGCAGCGTCGATGCCCTCATGACCGAACTCCGCATGAGCCCAAGCCGTCAGCTCGCGCGCAGTGAGCTTCCCGTCGAGCAGCGCCTCGAGCCGACGTCGCAACAGCACCAGGTGCGCCTGCTCGACCGTGGGCACTGCCAGTTCGAGCTCGTGCACGACGGCGTCGACCGTCTGATCGAGGACTGACCACGGGTCATCCGGGTACCGTCCGGCGAGTTCCGCCAGCGCCGGAGAATCAAGGCCGGCGACCAGCGCCTGAACTGCTGCGTCGACGAGCGCCTCACGGGTCGCGGGGCGGCTCTCGTCGCGGAACAGGCAGATTGCCTCGGCCAGCTGATCGCGGGCTCCGTCAGGGTTCACGACGCGCAACCTACCGGGTCTCTTGTGGTCTGCGGGCCACGACGAAGTGGCGTCCATTGGCTCACCCTTTCGACAGGTTCCGCACGACTTGGGCCGTCTGTCAGGATCGTTCTCTCGCTGACCCGACCGAAGAGCTCGGTGCGGGGCAGAGACAGGAGAAGTAGCCACGTGGGAACCGAGAACGGCGGAAGAGTTTCAGCGGCGGCAACGCCACTTGCTCGAACGGTCGGCAAGGTGAGGGGCCTGGTGGCGAGCGTTGGGGACGAGGGCGGAAGAGCCCTGACCGACACAGCAGACAAGATCAAAGGGTTCGTCTCCCGGCCAGGCGGAGATGACGACGCAGGCCAGGACGACGCCGTCCCGGACGGCCTCGGAGACGATCCGGGAGCCGACGAAGCGGCGGCCCGGGCCGCTGTCGAGCAGGAGCGCGACGAGCTCCGAGAGTTCGTGTCCGGGCTCAGCCTCACCGAGATCAAGTCGGGCGGATGGTTCGTCCGACTGCTCCGGCATGCCCTGAGCACGTACACCGAGAAGGTCGACTGGCGGTACTTCCAGGAGAAGTACGAGGGCGTCCCTGCTGACGCCATCGTGGATCAGCGGATCAAGATGGCCGCCCGCTACGCGGCCATCGAGGGCGGGCTCTCCGCCAGCGCATACACGGGAGCGGTCGCCGCAACCATCGGAAGCGCTGGAGGGGCTTCACCGTTGACCGTACCGGCCGCTTTCGCGACCGTCATGGTCGACGTCGTCTATCTCTCGCAGCTCCAGCTTCGTCTGGCCTACGACATCGCTGTTCTGTACCGCGTCCCGCTCGACCTGCCTGATCCCGAGGACATGTGGAAGCTGATCCGCGTGGCCTTCACGATCAAGGGGGGTGAAGCGGTCAGCGGTACCGCCCTCAAAGCGGTGCCCGCTGTGGTCCGCCCCCTGGTCAAGAAGTTCTTCTCAGGACCTGTGCTTCACGCCGCGAGGGGGCTGCCAGTCGTCGGAAAGTACCTGCTCCAGCGAAACGTCATCAAGATCGGCATCCCGCTGGTCGGCGTCCCGCTCGCAGCGCTCCTGAACAGATACACCACCCTGGTCGCGGGCCGGCACGCGCAGGCGACTTTTCGGAACGAGGCGCGGGTGATCGAGGTCGCCGAGGCACTGACCGAGCGGACCGAGCACCCAGAGTTGATGCTGTGGGTCGCGTGGCTCGTGGTCCGGGCCGATGGCAAGATCTCCGACGGCGAAGCCCTCCTGATGCGGCACCTGGTTCGGCTCGTGCGGGAGCAGCACGACGTCGTTGACGACCGGCTCGCCCGTCTCGTGGATGTCGACCCCGAGGAGGTGTGGAAGCGTGTCGATGCCGAGCCGGGCGATCTGAGCGACATTGCGTCTGCTGCCAGTCGGGTGGCGGCGGTAGACGGTGACGCGAATGCGCGAGAACGGGCGCTCGTCACCGAGATCCATGAGCGGTGCCGTCGAGAGTGACTCGATCACGGTTCTGATGGACGAGCTCAACGCGAACATCGTCGGGACGATCGTTGTCGTCGCGGAGTACCGATGAGTGTCCGGTTCCCGTGCCCGTGCTGCGGGCATCTGGTGTTCGACGAACCACCCGGCTCGTACGACATCTGCGGAATCTGCTTTTGGGAGGACGACGCCGTCCAGCTGCGCTGGCCCGACTGGGCAGGCGGGGCGAACCGTCCGTCGCTGATCGAGGCGCAGCAGACGTACGTCGAACTGGGCGCGATGGAGTCCCGGTTCACCAGCCTGGTGCACCAGCCGGCCGACGACGAGCCGGTCGAGGCGGTGTGGCGACCGATCGACCTGGCCATCGACTCGTTCGAGCCTCGGGGTGTCAAGGCCAGTCCGTGGCCGAACGACTCGACCGACCTGTACTGGTGGCGTCCGACGTTCTGGCGCCGTGAGCAGGAGCCACCGGGAGAGCGGGCCTACTGCTGACCTGTTGGGGGAGTGGTCAACAGGGATCGCCCACCGGTACCAACGGTGCGGACGAGCTCAAGAGAGTGGTGGACGCTGCGGGGCCCGAGTCCGGATGCACGCACGGCGAGTCCAACCGACGACATGGCATGGGGCGGCGGAGTGGCGTTGAGTAGCGAGGGCCCGGCAGCGGCCGCTCAGAACGGCCACACCACCGGCACGTACCACACCGCCGCCACGAGAAAGAGCAGCGCGAGCGGCAACCCGAGCCGCCAGTAGTCCCCGAACCGGTAACCCCCGGGCTGCAGCACCATCAGGTTCACAGGCGTCGCGATCGGCGTCAGGAACGCGGCGGCCCCCACCACCGCGAGGGCCGTCATGAACGGCTGCACGCTCACGTCCAGCGTCTGGGCGAAGGACACCGCGACCGGCGCCATGACCAGCACCGTCGCCACGTTCGAGATGAACTGCCCCAGCACCAGCGTGAGCGCGCACAGCGCCAGCAGCGCGAGGTGCGGCGACGCACTCCCGGTGAACCGCATCAGCAGCTCGGCCAGCATGTCCGCCGCACCGGACGACACGAACGCCGCCGACAACGGGATCAGCGCCGCGATGAGGATCACTGTGTCCCAGGACACCGCACGCAGCCCCTGGGGCACGGTGATCACCCGCAGCAGCACGAGCGCCCCCGCCGCCAGCAGCCCGACGACCACCGGTGGCACGGCGCCCGTCGCCAGCAGCGCGATCGCCGCGACCAGCACCCCGAGGCACCGCTTCCAGCCGGCCCCGAGCGGCACGCTGCGCTGCAGGCTCTGCGAAGCCTCCACGGCGATGACGTCCGGCGACTGCGTGTACCGGTGCAGCGCGTCCCACGGTCCGCGCACCAGCACGGAGTCACCGGCCTGCAGCGGCAGCGGGGCCGACGACGACGAACCGCTCGGCGTGTCGGTCGCCCGGCGCAGCGCGACGACGACGAGGTTCTCGTCCCGCGTGGTCATCCCCGGGCTGACCCGGCGGCCGATCAGGGTCGAGCGCGGCGCGATGAGCACCTCCACCACCCCGGCGGAGTCCGTGAAGAGCCGGCCCGCGTCGAGCTCCGCGGCGTAGCTCTCCTGCCACGAGCGCACCCGTTCGTGGGGGTCGCCTGCGACGTCGACCAGTCGCTCCGGAGCGCGCTCCGGCAGGAGGCGGTCGCCGAGGGTGACCACGAGGAGCATGGTGACAAGGACGAGCGGGAGTCCCACCAGCGCGAACTCGAAGTACCCGAACTCCCGGCCGCCCGACTCGGCGGCGAGCTCCGAGACGATGACGTTCACCGGGGTGCCGGTCAGCGTCAGCATCGACCCGGCGCTCGCTGCGAACGCCACGGGGATCAGCATCTTCGAGGGCACGACGCCGGCCCCCGCGGCGGCGACGACGGCGACCGGCAGCAGAGCGGCGACCGCCCCGTTGATGCTGATGACGGCGGCGAGCAGCGCCGTCCCGCCGACCATCGTCGCGAGCAGGCCGGTACGCCCGAGCGTCGAGCACCGTTCGAGCTGCATCCCGATCCACGCGGTGATCCCGGTCGTCGCCAACGCTTCACTCAGCACGAACAGGGTCGCGATGAACAGGACGACCGGGTCGCTGAACCCGCTCAGCGCCTCGTCCAGCGGCAGCACGCCCGTGGCCCACAGCGCCACCGGGACGAACATCGCCACGATCACGAGCGGTATCCGGTTGGTCGCGAAGCCGAGCACCGCCAGCGCCAGGATTGCGAAGGTCGCGACGAGCGGGTCGATCATGCCGGTCCTCGGCACTCGTCGTACATCGTGGTGCTCCTTCGGGCGTGGGCTGTGCCGGCGTCGTCCGGAGACAGGCTATGTTCTCGGTTGCCGTCGACGCCGTCATCGTCAGCCAGGTCACACCCTGGGGCCGCGTCCTGTCGACGGGACCAAGCGGAGTCGTTCAGAGCGCGGTGAGCGTGCGTGCAGCGCTGAGCACGATGTGGGGCAACCGCTCTGTCACCGGGAACGTGGCGGTGTCTTGCTGTAGCGCTCGAACTCGGCGATGACCTCGTCGGTGGGAGCGTCCAGGCCGTCGGCCCCGATCCTGATCGGTGTAGGAAAACGTTCGTCGTCGCCGAAGGCGTCGTCCTCGTAGGCGGCACGGACATCGGGGGCGAGCCGGCGCAGGAGCGCCTCGGGGTGGTCGACGTGGACGAGGATGAGGAACTCGTCGATCTGCATCGGGCCGGTGTAGTCGGGATGGCCTTCCGGGACATCGTCGTCATAGGTCGTGTTGTGGTGGAACACCTCCCAGGAGGCGACATCGAGCCATCGGACCCGGAGGCCGCCCCATGCAGTGAATCCTTGCTCGTCGAGCACGAGCTCGGGCGCCTGGTCCGGCACACGTCGCCGTCGCTTCCTGTCAAGAAGAAGTACAGCGATGCCGACGACGACGAGGAGGGCCGCGATGACGTATGCCATCACGCGCTGTGCCGACGCCGGCCACAGGGATCCCTGGGGGTCGAGAGAGACCCAGACGATGATCCCGGCTCCGGCGGCGAGCAGTACCGAGCAGATCGCTGCGACCTTGATCGGACTCGGCAGCTCGGGGCGAACGACATGGAACTCGCGGCGCGACGACACGCGCTGACGATAGCGCTCCGGCGTGTGCCACATCACGTCAGTCCTCTGAGCCTCATGTCTTGTCGCGCAGCCTCCCGGCCGTTCGCGGACGGCTCAGGATCGATCGGCTGTCACCGGCTCGCCGATGTCAGGGTGCCCGTCGTAGCCGCAGGGCGCTCGGGGAGATCTCCCCGCCCGCGGCGAGCTTCTCCTCCACGAAGTCCGCCACCTTCTCCATCGGCAGGTCCTGCAGGCTGAGGAAGCCGTAGGTCGCTGGCAGCCCCGTGATGGGTGGCCGATTTCCAACGACGAGGGGCAGCAGGTAGTCCTCGGTCCGCTTGTTCGCCGCGTTCCTGCCGACCTCGAACTCGAACGTCGTCCAGTCGCGCTCGGGGTAGTCGTCGGACAGGCAGATGATCATGAGCTGTGCCTGCTCCCCGTAGATCTGAGCGAGCCCGCGGCGCAGGTCCTTCCCCCAGAGCTCCGCCTGTTGGTTGTAGTCGTAGAAGACCTTGATGTGCCGTTCCTCGAGCACCTCGACGAACTTCTCGACGATCGACCGGTCGTTCCCCGCGAATGACACGGCCACGTCGTACTTGTACCTGGACCGGCGGGGGACCATCTCGGAGCTCACCTGGGTGAGGTCGAGGTGGTCGAGGTAGAAGCGGAAGGCCGGGTCGTCGATCCGCAGGGTCCGGTGCTCGTAGGTGAGGGTCTCGTCCAGGCCGCTCGTCTCGATCAGATCCGGGAGGACGTCGACGGCGCGGTTGAACGCACTCCTGACCCGGCCTCTGTCGGCCGGGTCGGCGGTTCCGACGATCGCGGCCTCCAGCTCCTTGTAGGTGGTGCGGAATCCCGGGCCGGCCGCGGCGCGCTGGACGAGCTTGAAGTAGACGTTATGGACAGAACGCCGCCCCTGTGTCAGGTGGACGAGACTGCGGATGTAGCGACCGTCGAACTGCTTGGCGATCCGCGACGTGATGCCGGCGAGGTCGATGGCGACCTGCCGCGGCTCCGGAGCCGTCCACATCACGTCGGCCTCGACACAGGCTGCCCGGCAGATCGCCTGGAAGATCGACGGCGACCCCCTGGCGGCCCTGATGGCCGCACCACGGGTCGCCTCGTCGAACCGGATGTTGAGGGCGTGCTCCCCCTGCGTCATGAGCGCGTCCATGAACGTGTCGCTCTGCGTGCCCAGGTGCCAGGTGTCGTTCCGGATCGCGAGCTCCGGGTCGTGGCCGAGGATGGCCTCGCTCGTCTTCGCGATCCCGATCATGAACACGCGGATGTCGCTCTCGTGCCAGAGCTTGAGGCGCTCGGCGAGCTGGGTGCGTGCCTTGAGCGAGAGGCGGTGGACGTCCTCGATCTTGATCAGGTCGAGCTCCCGCAGCCTCGGCTCTACCGCCTTCGCCGTCCGCCCGACGCCGAGCTCGGCGCCGAGGACGGTGAAGAGGTTCTGTGTCTCGGTATGGGCCCGCGCGCTGAAGGAGAGGACCCGGCCGGGGTCGAACCCGGCCGCCTCGAGTGCCCGCGTGGCGACTGTCGACTTGCCGCTGCCGGACGGTCCGACCAGCGTGACGTGCTTGCCCGGCGTCAGGAGCGAACCTTTGAGCCGTTGTGCTTCGGCCGGCGCTACGTACGTGATGCCCGACGCCTTCGACTCGTTGAAGACCTCGGCGAGCTGGTACACGTCCCGCGTCATCGCACTCCTCTGACCTGGGTGGAGATGCCTGGTGCCCGTCATCCTCCCTGACCGGCATCGCCCGGCGCCACCATCGATGGAGTTTGTTTCCGCGATGCGAACATTCTGGAAGGATCGTCACGAAGGTGACATCCGGGACGCGGTCGGCGGTGAGGCCGCGCCCTGTCCTGCGCGGAGAGGTGCCGACCTTGACGACGTCCGACGGCTGCTCGTTCTGCAGGATCGTGCGCGGGGACGATCCTGACGCCCGCGTGATCTACGAGGACGAACGGGTAGTGGCCTTCTTCCCGACCAAGCCTGCGGTCGTCGGGCATGTCATGGTCGTCCCGCGCCGTCACGTGCCCGACATCTGGGCGCTGGACGAGAGCGAGGCCGCCTACCTCGGGCGGGTCTGCGTGCGGCTCGCCGGCGTCGTGCGGAAGGCCCTGGACCCCGAGGGCCTCAACGTCATCCAGTCGAACGGTGCGGTCGCGTCGCAGACGGTGTTCCACCTGCACGTGCACCTCGTGCCGCGACGGGCCGGTGATGCGATGGGACGCATCTGGCCGGCGGAGACGAACTACTCGGAGGCCGAGAAAGACGAGATGTGGTCGCTGCTGCGCGAGGCATGCCGGACCGGGGTGGCCGTGGGTGACGGGCCGAGCGGTGAGGACCGTCGCAAGCATCTCGAGCTCATCGAGGCCGTCGTGACTCGCATGGCCGGCGCCTCGGCGAACGTGAAGACGTGGCTGCTCCCCGTGGTCACCGCTCTGTACGGGTTCGGCGTGACCGAACGGTCGGCAGGCCTGGCACTGCTCGGGCTGGCTACGGTGCTCCTGCTGATGTTCATCGACGCCAACTATCTGCGGGTGGAGCGGGAGTACCGGCGGCTCTACGACGCCGTCGCGCGGGGCGCTGCGCCGGTCAAGGCCTTCTCGTTGGACCCCACCGGAGTCGGTGGGGCGGCGCGGCCAGGTCGGCCGTCGGGTGCGGGGCGGCCCTGGCTGCCTGGGTGGAGCGTCTGGCAGTCGTGGTCGATCTTGCCGTTCTACGGGGCGCTGGCGCTGATCGGGGTGGTGATCGCGGTCAGTGGGGTGTGGCGGGCCTGATCCGGCCGCGGCCGGCGGGAACCCGGCCGATAGTCGCGCAGCGAGTGGACATCCTTGGGTGTCATGGCCGGCCCGCCTATCGTGCCTGTCGTGAACCACCATCCGAAGATCGCGCCGCCCGCCGATGAGCTTGATCTATCAGGGGCGCTGGTGAGAACCGACTACACCGACGACGAGCGCTTCGCGCAGGTGCTGGCCGAAGCACGTCAACAGGTAGGCCCGGATCCCACCTACGCCGCGCGGTTGCTCGTCATCGATGACCCCCGGCTCGCGGGCGTTCAGCCCGATCGTCTGACCGGGCTGGTCGAGGTCGACTCGTTCGCGTTCGTGGCAGACAGTCAGTCCATGGCCGATGGCACTCTCCTGGTGGTCGACTTGTGGGACGACTCCGAGACCTACCTCGACACTTTCCGCGTCGCACCACAGGGCGTGTTCGAGGTGGAGGCCGACCTCGTGCTCGCCAACGCCGATCTCAGTGACTTCGCCACCCTTGTCGATGAGGACGGTGTCTACCGAGGTGCTGTCGACTGGGCGGCTGGCTGAACGCTGGGGCCCGTCATCGCAGGGGCTCAGTCTCGCCCTCGACGTACTGGCATGGCATCCGTGAGCTCCGTCCAAGGCAGGGGCGCCAGATGCCGCCCGCCGTTTGTGGACCGCTATCGTGCGGGCGTGACTGCTTCCCACCCGCTGCTGTTCCTTGATGTCGACGGAACCCTTTTGCCGTTCGGCGGGCCGGGGATGCTGCCTCTGCCTCGCGACGGCAGGCCTGAGGACCCCGACGCGCCGCGCCCGGAGCTTGGCTTCATCGATCCGGCTCTCGGTCCGCTCCTGCTGGGTCTGGCCTGCGACCTGGTGTGGGCGACAGCCTGGATGGGCGACGCGAACGAGGTGATCGCACCACGAGTCGGGCTACCGGAGCTGGCGGTCGCGGACCTGCCGCCCTACGACGAGGGTGACCCGAACGGTCTGGGGTGGAAGACACGTGCCCTGGTCCGGGTCGCGGCAGGCCGGCCGTTCGTGTGGGTCGACGACGTCATCACGGAGACGGACCGCTGGTTCGTCGAGCTGGAGCATCCTGGGCCTGCGCTGCTGTTCCAGGTCGAGTCGTCTGTCGGGCTGACGGCCGACGGCGTCGGCGAGATCGCCGCATGGCTGCTCGGTCTGGAGCCGTGAGGCCATGACGCAAGACGTGGTCGACGGGTTCCTACAGCTGACCTGCGGGTATGGTGACGTGTCCCGGGCCGCTGGCCTGAGTCTTGTCTGAAGGGGCGGCATGTCGGCTGAAGAGTTGCGGTCTGTGGACGGCGGGCTGCCTCAGGCCGTGCGCGTGACAGAGCATGGGAGCCTGGTGTTCCGAAAGGAAGCGACGCGGGCGGTGGTTCTGGCCGCGGCCGAGCGCGCTCGATCCGAGCAGTCGTTGAGCGCTGAGTGGACCGCGAACGCGATCACCGCCTACGGGTTTCGTCGGAAGACGGACTTCGCGTTCTACCTCGCTGCGCTTACCGCCAGGGCACAGACGGCCGATGCCGACGTGTTCTCTATCAAGGCGAAGGCCGGCCGCGGCGGGTACGACGCGAACGGCCTAACCCGCTCCGTCGGTGACGCGCTGGCTGGGAAGGGTTTCGACCTACGAGGGCTCAAGCGCGCGCCGTTCAACAACAACCCGTGGGTGGACAAGGCACGGTTCGATCCCACGGTAGGCGCGGGCGACGAGGACTACAGGATCCTCGAGGGGCTGTTGACCGCCGTGTCTGCACTTGCGCCCGACGAGGCGCAGGAAGCGCTTGCGGCCCTGTTGCGCATTGCGATCACCGAGAACGAGTTCGGGGCCCACAGTGCGCGGACGGGGGGTGAGCTGGTCGGGCTCAAGCGTGAGGCCCTCATCGGCGCATTGGAAGGCTTCCTCAAGGACGCCGGTGAGGACGGGCGTCGGTGCCAAGCGCTCCTGACCGCCGCGCTGGCAACTGCCTTCGGTGATTCAGTGCGTTCCGGGGATATCCACGACCCGAGCTTCCGGTGGCCTGGTGACGTGCAGGTCATCGACGGGGGCGAACCTTCCTTCATCGGCGAGGCCAAGCACCGCAACGACGTCTCTGAGTCCGAGGTAGCTGCCTTCGTCGAAACCTTGGACCGCCTCAACTACACCCGAGCGATCTACTTCGCGCTCGGACGCGGCAACGACCACCTGCGTCATCTCGAGCCTGTACTGACCGAGCGCCACAACACCCTGATCAAGATCGTCACGTCGGTGCAGGAGCTGCTCGATCTGTGCTTCTTGTGGAGCCATCCCTGGGTGGCGCCTCAGTTCGTGGACCGGTTTACGCGGTCGTACGCCCAGTGGCTGAGGAACCTCGGCGTCTCCAACGCCGCCGTCCGCCGGTGGGAGAAGAGTGCTGTCGAGATCAACGGAGTTGTCGACGAGCGGTAGGTAATCCCGGAGTCTCTGCGAGGGGACCTCAGGCGGGTGCTTCCCACGAGTGCGACGCGACCTGCCAGTCCGCGGCCAGGCTTGGCCTGGCCTGGAACTTGTCGTTGCGCTTGCGTCGAGATTCCGCAGCACCCCAATGAGGCTGGCTCTTCTGGAAGATCCAGCCGGCAGCAATGCCTGCATCGAGCTCGAGCATGTTCTCGATCCAGATGGCCTGCAGGTGCAGAGGGGCCCAGGTGGCCTTGCGGGGGCGAGACGTGCCCGTGCTCGCGACATATCCGCTGAGCGGGCGTCCGTCTGACTCAGCGTATTCCTTGTGCCAGGCTCGGAACGTCCCCAGTGTGTCGAGGCCAGCCAGACCGTCGATGATCAGAAATCCAAGTCCTTGCTCCTCGACGCACTTGCGCACAGCCCGTGAGTCATTGAGCCACATGCCAGCGCTGGCACGTCGAGGTGGTTGCCCGTCTGACGGGACGCTGGTGGTCTTGGAAGTGTGCGCTTTCGCATCCCAGACACGCGTCGGTGAGGCGTAATCGAAGACTGTGTTGCCGAACCGGGTGCGCGGTCCGCCGACAGGGGGTGTGGGATATGCCTCGTTCAAGAGCTCGCGGGCCTTCTCCTCGAAGTAGAAGCCGGCCCATTCCATCTGACGCCACTGCGTGGAGCCGTTGTCGCGCATCCATTGGATGCAGTCCTTGCCGTCCCAGCGCGCAGGCAGTCCGTCTCGAAGGACACGGACCAAGGCTGCGGCTTCTTCTTCGGCGGTGGTCCATGCAGACGAGGCGACGTTTGCCCGACGCTCGGCCCCGGCCAGCAGCAGGTTCAGTCCTTCGAGCGTGATGCTTGCGCCGGTCGAGCCTGCTGTGTCGATCCACGGCACACCGAAGTCCGCGCACAGGGCAGCGGCGAGCTCGTGCTTGGTCAGCTTCCGATCGAGGAGGTGTGGGGCAAGACGGCGGGCGAGATCTTGCAGCGTCCAGATGTGCTCCTTGCCGCCGGGACCCAGCGTGTCCCGCTCGACGCCGGCTAGGTCGGAGAGCCGGTTCACAGCCTCCTGCTTGCGCTGGGCGGGCTTGAAGCCGGAGAAGGCCTTGAGGACCTGGGCGGCGGTCGCGTTCGAGGACACGGTGGCAGCGTGCGACAGCGCCGCGAGATTTTCGGTCGCTGCACGCAGCAGACGGTTCATGCCGACCAAGGTGATCTGGAGATCGCGGTAGTCGACGTCGGCGTGCCAGTCAGCGTCGAGTGCTTGGGCAATCTGTCCTCCCAGTTCGGCGTTGACTGCTGCCAGGTCCACGTCGAGTCCGAGGCTCTGAGCAAGCGCCACGAGAGATCGTTTGGGACCTCGTGTTCCAGCGTCTTGAGCGGCGCTGAGGGCGAACATGCGCGCGCTTGCCTCGGGGATCGACGCCGCTGGGTTGAAGGTGGTGGCTTCGGTCACGTGACCAGCCTGGCACAGGCGCGGTGGGGGCGGGATCGTGGGAGACTTGGCGCCGTCCTCACGACAACCCCGCGGCGGTGCTTGCGCTCGGGCGCTAGATGAGGTTAGCTAAACACGTGTTCGAACCAGAGCCCATCGACGGAGCGCCCGTGAACGACGACCAGCCCGTGAAGCCGGCCTTCAAGTACATCGACCTGTTCGCCGGCATCGGCGGGTTTCACGCTGTGCTCGACGCGATGGGCGGCGAGTGCGTGTATGCGGTGGAGATCGACCCCGCAGCGCAACGTGTCTACGAAGCCAACTGGGGGACGAAGCCGCTCGGCCGGAATCACAAGGGCGACATCACGATCGATACCCAGAGCGCGAGCGAGGTGGACGTCCCTGACCATGACGTCTTGGTAGCGGGCTTTCCCTGCCAACCGTTCTCCAAGTCTGGCGCGCAGCGCGGTATGGACGAGACTCGAGGCACCCTGTTCTTCGACATCATGCGCATCGTCGAAGACCGGAAGCCGGCCGTTGTGCTGCTGGAAAACGTCAGGAACCTGGCGGGACCGCGTCACACGCACGAGTGGGACATCATCATCGACAGGTTGCGTACGCGGGGCTACCGCGTGAGCCACACCGCTGCCGTGCTGTCTCCAGTCAAGGTCGCGCCCGAGTTCGGAGGGCACCCGCAGACCAGGGACCGAGTGTTCATCGCGGCGACGCGCGTCGCGCCTGAGCACTTGACCGCTGCCGGGGCGGACGTGATCAAGAGCGAGAAGATCGTACTGCCGAACCCGCTGGACGAGGTCGAGCCGATCTCCCTGGACCACATCAAGATGACACGCGAGTGGGACCTCATGGAGGACCTTCCGCTCGACAAAGACAACGTCGGCGGGCCGAGTGTGTCGCCGGCAGAATGGACCTGGATCGACCACTGGGACGCCTTCGTCCAGAAGGCCCGCGAGATGCTCGCGCACGAGGCTGACGCCGAGGGGCGCGTCGCGAAGGAACTGCCAGGGTTCCCGATCTGGGCAAACATGTGGACGACGAGCGAAGCCGAACGGGCTGAGGAACTCCGCAAGGCAGAAGGCATGGCGTGGAAGGTCAGCCACCTCACCAACAACTACCAGCTGTTCGACCGGCTTCGCGCCTTCGACTCGAAGTGGACCGCAAGATGGCTGGGCGTCACGCGAGGCTTCCCCGAGTCTCGTCAGAAGTTGGAGTGGCAGGCGCAGCAGGCTCAGTCGATCCGCGACTGTGTGATCTCGATGCGTCCGTCAGGTCTGCGTGTCAAGCGTCTGACGCATCTGCCAGCTCTCGTCGCGATCTCTCAGACGCCGATCATCGGGCCGCTCAAGCGCCGTCTGACGATTCAGGAGGGTGCGCTCCTACAGGGGCTCCCGATGGAGTTCTCCTGGGCTGGTCAGAAGGAAGCCGCCACCTGGAAGCAGCTCGGCAATGGCGTCAACAGCGGGATCGTTGCACAGGCGCTGGCGGCGCAGATCGAACGGGATGCATGGTTCCTCGAGCTTGACGAGAGAGGGCAACTTGTCGTCGACGCTGTCCGTAAGACGATGGCCGAGACTGGGGGCGACCTTCGAGGGAAGGTCGCCGAGGCTGTTCTTCGAGGCCAGGCGAAGGCCCAGTCAATTGAGCCGCAGGCCTAATGGCTGGCATGCCACAGGATGATGTGCCGGTCGCTGGATACACGCTCGTACCTCAACGCGTCTCGGCACACCCGGGGTCGTCTTCGACGAACGTCTCTGCGCGGATGTCGCGGGCGAGGCGTCGTGACACGGCGCCCGAGATCGCATTGCGCCAGGAGCTCCACGCGCGAGGGCTCCGATATCGCGTAGCGTTTCCGGTGCCGGGCCAGCGTCGCAGGTCGATCGACGTCGCGTTTACGAGGGTAAGGGTCGCCGTATTCGTAGACGGCTGCTTCTGGCATGGCTGTCCAGAGCACGGCACGAGGCCTCGATCGAACTCCACGTGGTGGCGGGAGAAGCTCGCCGCCAATGCTGCCCGTGATGCTGACACCAATCAGGCGCTCAATGCCCTCGGGTGGGAGGTCCTGCGAGTTTGGGAGCACGAGCCCAGCACTAGTGCGGCTGACCTTGTCGAGGAGCTTGTCCGCAGCCGCTCGCTGTCGTGAATCGCCCGTGCACAGGTCTACGTGTCCAGTCTCGTGCGATGGGACGTCTCCGGCAGCAGGGGGCCGCTCCTGATCGGCGCGCTGGGTATGCCACCTACCCCAGACCCTCTGACGCTTGCACAGTGAACCTGGCTTCGGCGCACAGGAGCACGGTGCAAGGGCAGAAGGCCAGAGGTGGATACATTGCTGACTGAATGCCAACGAGCTCGCGGCTAGAACTTCCACACCTCTTCGTAGGCGCGCTTCGCCATACGCTTGGTCCGAGCCCTGACTTCGTGCTCGCCCCACGTTCGCTCGGCGATGATGTCGGCGACGTCGTACAGAGTCGAGTACCCCCCTAGGACTGCCCTCTTCTCGGTGAACGGCAAGTTGCCCAGCCCGCTATTTACTTTCTCGTCCAGCCACAGCAGGTTACCGATCATCCCAACCCAGGGGTCGCCATTGCTCTGTGGAGCGATGTGTTCGATGTTGCACTTTCCGTGGTCAAGCGCAGGATGGAGGCCTGCAGCGTCGTGCATCTTGCGTAGCGTGTATTGGACGAGCCGCTTGGCGCGGGGCGACTTTTCGGTGAAGTTCAGTACTCGCTCAAACTCTGTCTCGAACGTCGTCGCGGCAGAAATCGAGGAGCGCAGCTGCTTTGCGAGCTTGTCGACGATCAGGCCTGCGTCCTGAGGATTTGACGTTGACGCTAACTCGCGTGCATACCTTGCGTACATCTGGCTCTGTCCGCCTGTGCTGCTGACACCGACGACCGCGGTTGTCACGAAGTGGAAGTGCTCGACGGACGTGAGCGCCTGTCGGAGCTTTTTCAACTTGATGAGCCCTTCTTTGTGTGAACGAAGAAGGGCGAGGAGGAGTGGACGGGGTTGTCTTACTCCAAATGTCTCGAGTGCCACCAGCGAGTCTTTGACCTCGCGTTCCTCCGGCGAGCACGACCAACCGGTCGGATTAGCGATCCGTGCATACAGCACGGCCTCCTCGACCAGGGCATCGATCGTCTCGACCGTGCTCGCGCTTCCGAACCCGTCGTCCTTGATCCGACGGAAGAGCTTGCGCTCTGAGACATATGCATTACGGGACAGCCACCAGTGCAGGATGTATGCGTTAGGATTTACGCCGTTGCCCGGACCTGCCAGAGTCTCTCGCATCTCGCGCCATTGCTGAGCGGGTAGGTCCAGGTCGCCATTCTCCGCCTTGAGCTGCGACATCAGATGGTTCTTCAAGAGGTCAACGACATCGAGATCGCGGCCCCGTGAATTGAGCGTCTCGAATATCATGTACGCGTCGTCGATGTTGTCGAGCACGATCCAGATGACCTGGAGAGCCAGGACGCGATCTCTGATCATCTTCAGTTTGGCGATGTATCCGTGGTCGTCCTCGAGACGCTCCTCGGGAGCGGTGTCGGGAAACTCTAGCGTGAGCCGCTTCGTGATGTCCGTGAAGGCCCGCTTAATGTTTGCCTGATCTTCGTTTGACGGTGCGGTGACCGTTCGTGGTGCGCGCACCTGGACTTGTGAGGCAAGGAAGAGTCCCGCTGGTTCCGACTTGAGTACGTAATGCTCGATATTGTCGTCGTCGGTGCGCTCGATGTACTTCGTCACGCCGTCAGCGAGATCGATCCTGCCTACTCTGATGAAGGCGTCGCGCAAGGCGCAGAGCATCAGCGTCAGTGTTGTTATTCGCTGCTGTCCGTCGACAATCTGGAATGTGTCACGTTGAGTCTTGTACGCAACCATCGGGCCGATGAAGTATCCGTCGTCGTTGTTATCGACTACGTCAGTCCAGAATTCTTCGAGGTGCTCCTGCCCCCATGAATACGGGCGCTGGAACCGTGGGATCTCGTAGTAGTCGGACTTGAGGATGTCTTTGATGTCCCGGAGGACGGGCTGGAACGTGATCGTGGGCATCGTCGGCCCTTCCGGCGTGGCGCACGCAGGTGCGCGGGAGAAATGTCTGGTTAGGCTAGCCGGGCACGTCCTGGTTGCGCATCGCAAACTTCGCGATTCACCCGTACGTGCCCGTTCGGGCGGGTGCTTCCGGGCATCCTGGCCCATTGCCTTGATCCGGCGGCGGCTCGGCCGTTCGCAGCCGAGGGCGGCGCGGGTCGTGACCCGTCCGTCCAGCTGCTGGTGGGTCATCTCGGTGGTTGCGATTCAGGCTTCTGGATCGAGCTGCGGCTGCTGGTTCGGCGTCCCGGCGTACGTCGCCTGCAAGCTGCTCTGCAGAGGCGCCTGGTGCGCGCTGCGCACCAGGCGCGTCGGACCGCCGCATCTGCTTGTCGTGCCTCGATGGCCTGAGCACCGGCTGTTGCATCACCTGCACCTCATTCGACACCGCTGTCGAAGGCCTCCCGCTCGCATTCGAGCATCGCCCGCGCATGCGCGAGACTGAACGGTCCGTCACCAGTCGAGCCGCGCCCGTCTCGTACCCTTCGGCTGATAGACCGGAGTGAACGTCTCGGTCCTGCCACAGTGCTCGGCATGTCGACCGTTCACCGCGTCGTGATCCCGGACGCTGCTAGGACCACAGTTCCGACTGCCAGGAGGCCGTGCGTGACCAGTTCTACCGCAGCGATACCTGCACGACGCACTCGTCGGCCGACCATGGGTGCAATCCATCAGTCCGTGCGGCCCGCATGGGCACAGACCACATGACCCCGCTACCCGCCCCACCCCACCGCGCCCCCGACGTCGACGACGACTTCGCCGCCGGCCCCGACCCCGCGCTCTGGGTGCCGCACTACCTCCCGCACTGGACCACCCCCGACCGCTCCGCCGCCCGCTACCGCACGACCCCGCATGGCCTGGAGCTCCGCATCGAGGCCGACCAGCCGGACTGGCGCCCCGAGGACGCCCCGCTACGCGTCTCCAACCTGCAGACCGGTACGTTCTCGGGTCCCGTCGGCTCGCCGAGGGGCACCCACCGGCACCGGGACGACGGCCTCGTGGTCCGCACGCCGACGCCGACGCGCCTGCTCTGGGCACCGTCGGCCGGACGGGTCGACCTCACGGTCAGCGCCAGCCGTGACCCCGGCTGCATGCTGGCCGCCTGGCTCGTGGGCACCGAGCACGACGACGAGCGCGCGTCCGGCGAGGTCTGCGTCGTCGAGATCGACGCCGCCGCGATCGGTGCGACCACCACCGCCCGCACCGGCCTCAAGGCGCACCACGACCCGGGCCTGACCACCGACATGGCCGAGGTCGCGCTGCCCTTCGACGCCACCCGGCCCCATACGTGGACGGCGATCTGGGGTGCGGGGGAGACCGTGATCGGCTGCGAGGGCACCGTGCTGCGCCGTATCCCGCAGAGCCCGCGGTACCCGCTGTTCCTCATGGTCGACCTGTTCGAGATCGGCTCGCCGGGCGGCGGCTACCCGAAGACCGCTGTCGTGCACCGCGTTCGGGGCTGGCAGGAGGGCTGAGCCGCTACCCGACCGCACCGCCCACCGTCATCACCGCGGCACCACCCACCACCGACTCCGTTCCGTTACCCTTCCGCTTGGAATGAACCCGACACGCCACCCCCGCCCGCTGCTCGCCGCGCCCCGGCGAGAGATCACGGGTGTCCTGGCGGTCATGGCCTTCGTGCTCACCGTCCTGGGCGTCCAGGTGCTGTGCGGCATCCACCCCGACGCGGGACACGCCCACCCGGCCGCCTCCGTCGCGCACCACGCGACGTCGAGCCAGCCCGTGATGTCGAGCCAGCAAGCGACGTCCGCCCACCACGCGACGCCCGCCCAGGACCCGACGGCCGCCCAGCACACCAGGGCCCACCACGCGCCACCCGCCGCTCACCACGGAACGACGCCCGGCCACCACGGCCACGGCCACGACCCCAGCGACTGCGCCGAGGACCGCCCGACCTCCGCCCGCTACGAGCGGACGGCGTCCCTCGCCCTCGACGTGACCGCGGCGACCAACCCCGCCCCACGCTGGCTGCTGCCCGCCCCAGCACCTCACCAGGCCCGCGCGACCGGTTACGCCGTCCTCTCGGCCGCCCCGTCGCTCCACGCCCTCGGGATCTCCCGGACGTAGACCACCCCACCCGCCGACGCCACGCCCACACCCGGTGTCGGCCGGTCACGCGCGCCCTGATCCCAGGCCGCGCCCGTGGTTCTACCCCGATCCGAAAGGTCCCAGCCTTCATGGAGCCCAGCTTCAACCCCCACCCGGCCGCGAGCGGCCGGGGTCGTCACCGGGCGGCGCGCCGCCCCCTCCTGGCCGACGTCGCCCGAGCCGCCACCGAGCAGGCCGGCGCGATCGCCGGCCGCACGGCCGTGGTGGCCGCGGCCGGTTCCGGCGTGCTGCTCTCCCTGGTCGCGGCGCCGGCCCACGCCGCCCCGGCCACGGAGCTGGCCGGCAGCCCCGTCCAGGGCGCTCTCAACACGGCGGACATCAACGCCCTGGCCGACCAGGCCAAGCAGGCCGTCGCCGCCGCACCCGTCGTCACGGTCGCCACCGACGCGGAGCTGAAGGTCGAGAGCGCGGCCGTCTCGGTGGTCTCCGCGGCCGAGAACGAGGCGTACCAGGCGGAGCTCGCCGCCGAGGCCGAGGCGCAGGCGGCCGCTGAGGCCAAGGCGGCGGGCGCCGCCGTGGTGTCCATCGGCATGCGGTACCTCGGCGTGCCCTACGTGTGGGGCGGTTCGACGCCCGCGGGCATGGACTGCTCCGGGTTCACGTCCTACGTGTACGCCCAGGTCGGCATCGACCTGCCCCGGACGTCGTCCGAGCAGCGGTACGCCGGCCCCGTGGTGTCCTGGTCCGACGCGCAGCCGGGCGACCTGATCTGGTCGCCCGGGCACATCGCGATCTACGCCGGCGACGGCATGCAGATCGAGGCGCCCGTCCCGGGCCAGACCGTCCGGTACACGCAGATCTGGCAGTCCAACCCGACGTTCATCCGCGTGCTCTGACCCCGCGTGAGGGGCGGGCACGACGTCCGCCCCTCACCGAGCAGCCCGGACGCCGCCGCCACCACTCCGACGTCGGCGTCACCACTCCGACGCCGCCGCCACCACTCCGACGGCGTCGACGCCACCACTCCGACGACGACGTCGTCGCCGCACCGACGCCCCGGCACTGCCCAGAGCCGTGGCCGCCTCGGCACAGAACCCCTCACCAGCACCGCGGCACGGGCACGCTCCAGCTCGTGTTCGACCGGTTCGACACGTAGTAGTCGCTCACCCACCGCCCGTCGGCCAGCCGGTCCCACACCGACGTCGTCCCCACCCGGCTGCCCGACTTCTGGCACATCACCGCCGCCAGCGCCCCGCGCCGCAGCGGGCTGCCCGTGGTCGGGTACGACGCCCCGGGTCCCGTCCGGGCGTTGAGCGAGTCCGTGGTCACCTGCCCGGGATAGGTGCAGCGCGGCACCTCGGGGGAGAAGCCCGTGTTCGACGGCGTCGAGACGAAGTAGTCCGTGACCCACGCGCCCGTGGTGAGCCGGTCCCACACCGTCGTCGTGCCGACCTGCTGCCCGACGGTCTGGCACACCACGGGGAGCGTGGCGCCCGGGGCGTAGGTGCGTACGGCGGTGGCGGTGGTGCGCGGCCCCGTACGCGCCGTCAGCGCGCTGCTGCTCGTCACCTCGTAGGCGCGGGCGACCGACGCCACGGGCGCCTTGATCGCGTCGGAGTCCACGTTGAGCGTGACGCCGCCCCAGGTCTCGTCGTGGTCGCCCTGGAACTGCTTGGCGCGCTGGGCGGCGCCCCACTGCCAGTTGGGCGCCGTCGGCCAGCCGGTCAGCGAGCTGTTGCCGTCCCACCGGGCCATCCACACCGCGTCCGGGCGGGCGTAGGAGGTCCAGTTGTACGACTCGGACAGGTCACGCAGCCCCGAGTCCTGGTGCACGTAGACGCCGGCCACGTAGCCCGCCGCGTGCAGGGACTTCGTCCACGCCGAGACGTACCGGCGCACCGCGGTGCGGCAGCCGGAGTCGGTGCGGTCGTAGTGCTCGACGTCGGCGTACAGGCCGCTGCCCGGCAGCAGGCCGAGGTTCTGGGCCTTGGCGACGGCGTCCGCTGCGTCGGAGCTGCCCCGGGCGGTGGCGTTGGACGGGTAGTAGCGGTTCGGCTTGTCGCCGAACATGCACGACGGCTGGTACCCGAAGTAGGTGGGCAGCAGCCGCCACCCCGCCGCCGTCGCGTCCCGCACCCACGCGGCGGTCAGGTTCGGCTGCGCGCAGCCGCGGTTGTTGCCGCCGAAGTAGATGTTCACCGCCGTGTAGGGCGACGTGCCCTTCCACGCGTTCAGCGTGGCGAGCGACGGTGCGGTGCACGCGTCGAAGCCGAGGCGGTTCGCGCGCGTCACGGTCGAGCCGGACGGGTAGACGATCGGCGTCTCGGGCTCGGCCGACGCCGGGGCCGTGAACCCGGCGAGGACGAGCGCCAGGCTGCCGCCGAGCGCGGCCAGCGCTCGGACGAACGTGCGGGTGACGGACATGGCGCACCTCCCCGGGGACGGATCAGGTCACCTGACCGCAGGGTGCGCCGTCCGGCGCCGTCAGGGCAGGGACGGACGGCCCTGATGCGCGGGACGTTGGTCTCGCGTCCCGGGACGTCTCCTCGACATGCCTGGCCGATGGCCAGGACCCGAGCCACCCGGTCCCGCCGCTCGGCGGCGCACCTCACGCAGGAGATCGCCGCCGAGCGTGGTGAGGGTTTCCGTTCAGGACGTACCCGCGGCACCAGGGCCGGCAGCCACCGGTGCCGGCGAACCCGCCGTGGTGGCGGGAGACCCGCGACGACCCGCCCGGCCGAACGTCGGCAGGTCGAAGAGCCAGGTCGCGCCCGCGTCCATCAGCCACGAGTGCAGCGTGAGGCAGACGCTGACCAGCAAAGCCACCAGCACGATCGGCAGCACCACCGCCAGCACGAGCTGCACGCCGGTGCCCGCCGCGGAGAACGGGCCCACCAGGGCCGCCGCCACCAGCGCCAGCAGCGGCATGTGCATCACGTAGATCGGCAGCGTCTGCTGACCGAGCCGGGCGAGCAGCGGGCCCACCCGGCGCAGACGGTCGAGCTGAACGGCGGCGGCGACGCCGAGGGCCACCGCGAACAGGCAGATCGCCGGCCACACGCCGAACACGTACTTGGCGTCCAGCACCTGGATGGCCACCATGAGCACGACGTAGACGGCCCCGCCCACCAGGAGGTGCCAGAGCTTGGTGACCTGGGCCCAGCGTTCGACCAGGGGCCGGAACCGGAGGCCGAGCAGGAAGAAGAACAGGTTCTGGTAGAGCTGGCCGCGGTTGCCGGGCGCGTCCAGCAGGCCCGCCGAGGCGATCGCCGACAGGGCCAGCGCGGGCACGAGTACCGCCCAGGTGGGCAGCTTCCGAGTCACCTTGGCGATGACGAAGTACACCGCCAGCGCCAGGAGGTACCAGAGGTTGGTGGGCGTGATGGTGATCTGCTCCAGCACGTCCAGGGCGTTGCGGGCGGACAGCGTGTCGAAGTCCGGGACCATCGACAGCACCGTGGTGTGCACCACGAACCACAGCAGGTAGAGGTAGTAGAACCGCGCGATCCGGCTGCGCGCCACCACCGACCACGGCCGCGCCGTCGCCGACAGCGCGAACATGCCGGAGATCATGAAGAACACCGGCATGCGCAGCGGCAGCAGCATGTCGCCGAACGCACCCCACAGGCCCGGCAGCGGCACCGGCAGGTGCCAGTCGATCGCCAGGTACATCTTCATGATCACGTGCCACAGCACGACGAGCAGGATGCAGACACCCTTGGCGACGTCGGCCCACCCCGCCCGCGGCTTCTTGCTCGCGGCCGCGGGGGCCACCACCGGGATCGGGATGGTCTCCGCGGCCTGACCGGGTGCGCTCACGACAGGATGGCGGGGACCGGCCCCCGTGCCCGCGCCGTGTCGATCAGGATGTCCAGCAGCTCCGGGTACTCGGTGCCCACGGCCTTCCACATCCGCGGGAACTGCGACATGGAGGTCAGGCCGGGGATGGTGTTCACCTCGTTGACCGTGGGGACCACCTCGCCGTCCACCTCGGGCAGGAAGAAGTCCACGCGGAGCAGGCCGGAGCAGCCCAGCTCGCGGAACACCTCGACCGCCACGGCGGCGAGCTGGTCGCCGATGCGCGGGTCCAGGTCGGCCGGCACCACGAAGTCGGTGTGGCCCGCCTCGTACTTGGCCTCGTAGTCGAACCAGCCGTGGTCGTCGACCACCTTGATCTCCAGGGGCGGGCTGGTCAGCAGCCGGCCGTCCGGGAGCTCCAGCACGCCGAGGTCGATCTCCCGCCCGGGGACGGCCGCCTCGACCAGCACCTTGGTGTCGCTCTCGCGCGCCGTCTCCAGCGCGGCCGGGAGCTGGGCCCAGTCGTCCAGGCGGGTCACACCCACGCTGGAGCCACCGCGCGACGGCTTGACGAAGGCGGGCAGGCCGATGCGCTCCATGTCCTGCGGCGACAGCTCGTCGTCCGCCGTCCGCAGCACCGCACCCGGCGCGACGGGGATGCCGCGCGTCGAGAGCACCCGCTTGGTGAAGTCCTTGTCCATGCTGGTGGCGCTCGCGAGCACGCCGCTGCCCATGTACGGGACGCCGGCGAGCTCCAGCACGCTCTGCACCGTGCCGTCCTCCCCGAACGGCCCGTGCAGGATCGGCAGCACCACGTCCGCGTCGCGCACCGCGTCGATGGCGCGCGCGAGGCTCTCCACCACGCTGGGCAGCACGGCGGGCTCCGGCGTCATCGCGCGCAGGGCGGCGTCGTCCACGTCGGCCGGGCCGGCGTCCGCGCCCACCACCCAGTGCCCCGTGGTCGTGATGCGGATCGGCACCACCTCGTAGCGGTTGCGATCGAGGTGCTGCACCACGCTGGCGGCGGAGCGGCACGAGACCTCGTGCTCGGTGTTGCGTCCGCCGAACAGCACGACGACACGGGTTCTTCTCGGCATCGGTCTCTCAATCTCGGGACATGTCCGGTCACGCGACCACGGCCTCGGCGGCCGCGCACGACGGGGCGCGCGTGGGCGCCCCGGGCCCGGATCCTCGTGCAAGGCACCGCTCGACCTCAAGGCGACGTACTGCCCGGTTCACGGCTCACCGGAGAAAATACCCTAGACTCTGTGACTCTCGCTGACACCGAAGATCGGGCACCTGCTCCCCGTCTGATCACTGCGACGAACACTGAACGGACTGGAGTGTGAGCAGAAACCTCCGGAAGGGTGCCGCCGTGCAAGTACCGACCTCCCCGCCTCGGGCGACGGACGCGATCTCCCGGCCGATGGACGTGATGGCGGAGGCGGTGGTCGACCTGGACGCCATCGCGCACAACGCGCGCACCTTCGTCTCCCGCACCGGGGCCGACGTCATGGCGATCGTCAAGGCCAACGGGTTCGGCCACGGCGCGACCCGGGCGGCGAAGGCCGCCCTGGCGGGCGGCGCCACCTGGCTGGGCGTGTCCAGCCCCACCGAGGCGCTCGCCCTGCGGGCCGACGGCATCACCGCCCCCATGCTGGTCTGGCTGTACCCGCCGACCGAGACCTTCGAGAAGGTGCTCCTGGCCGGGATCGACGTGTCGGTGGCCACCACCGAGGCGCTGGAGACGGTCGCCGAGGCGGCGCGGGCCACCCTGCACGTCGCGAACGTGCACCTCAAGCTCGACACGGGCATGTCCCGCGGCGGTGCCCGCGCCGAGGACTGGCAGCCGCTCTTCGAGCGCGCCAGCCTGCTGCACCGGGAGGGCGCGGTGCGGGTGCGCGGCATCTGGTCGCACCTGGCCAGCGCCGAGGAGCCGGAGATGAACGGGCTCCCGGAGCAGCTCCTGTCCTTCGACGTCGCACGCCGGCTGGCGGCCGACGCCGGGCTCGACCCGGAGATCGTCCACGTGGCCAACTCCGCGGCGGCGCTGCGCCTGCCGGAGAGCCGGTTCGACCTCCAGCGGGTCGGCATCGGCCTGTACGGCGTCGAGCCCGTGGCCGGGGTGAGCCACGGCCTGCGCCCCGCGATGACGGTGCGCGCCCAGGTGGTGCTCACCAAGCGCGTCCCGGCGGGCACCGGCGTCAACTACGGCCTCGACTACGTGACCAGCGCCGAGACGACCCTCGCGCTCGTGCCGCTCGGGTTCGCCGACGGCGTCCCGCGGCAGGCGGCCGGCGTGGCGGAGTTCCAGCTCAACGGGGTGCGCTGCCCGGTCGCGGGCCGGGTGGCCATGGACCAGGTGGTGCTCGACGTCGGCGACCTGCCCGTGCGTGCGGGCGACGTGGCCGTCATGTTCGGTCCCGGGGACCACGGCGAGCCCACGGTGCACGACTGGGCGCGCTGGGCGGGCACCAACACGAACGACATCCTGACCGGCATCGGCCAGCGCGTGCCCCGGCGATACGAGCCGCAGCAGTGACCCGGACCGCCAGCGCGGCCGTCGGCGTGGTCGCCGTCGTCGTCGCCTTCCTCGTCGAGCGTCACTACCTGCAGGTGGCGTGGGTGATCGACCTGCCCGTCCCCGTCGTGTGGTGGTGGCTGGGCGCCGTCCTGGGCGTGCTCGGGCTGCCGCTGCTGCTCACCTCGCTGGGCCGGGCGGTGGAGCAGCCGGCCATCGGGAGCTGGCGGCGCCTGCTGCTCGGCTGGACGCTGCCGCTGCTCGTCGCGCACGTCGCGTGGCTGGGGTTCACGCTCGTCGTGCTGCGCCAGTTCAACTCCGGCTTCACCGGCATCCCGGCCCGGGGCCTGCCCGAGATCGTCCCGCTCGTGCTGCTGCCCCCGCCCGAGTACTCGCTGCTCTGGTCGCTCGCCCTGGCCCCCCTCGTGGCGCGGCTGACCTGGCGGCTGCCGACGGCCGTCGTGGTCGCGGGCCTCGCCGCGCTCACGCTGCTGACCCCGGCGGTCACCTTCCTGGTCTTCCTGCTGGCCGGCCTGCGGCTGGGCGCGGTGGCCGACCGCCTCGCGGAGACGGCCGACCGGCGGGCGCTGGTGCAGCGCGGTGCCGTCGCCCTCGTGGGCGCCTCGGTGCTGGGCGTCCCGCGCTTCCCCGACGACCTGGCCGTCGTGGTGGCGGGGCTCGCGGTGCTGCCGTTCGCCCTGACCCTGGTCGCGCGGATCTCCGCGGGCCGGTTCGGCCACCGCGGGCTGACCCGCGTGGGCACCGCCGCCGTGGCGATCTACCTGGTGCAGATCCCGGTGCTCGCGCTCGTCGACCACGCTGCGCTGGCCCGGCTCGGGTACGTGGGGCAGGGCGCGCAGTACGCCGTGGCGGTGCTGGAGCCGCTGGTGCTCACCGCCGTCGTCGTGCTGTGCGGCGTGGTGGACACGGCGCTCGTGGAGGTGGTGACCCGGCGCCTGCGGCCGCGCGGCGGCGCGGGCTCGGCGCCCACCGTCCCGGACCCCGCGCCCGTTCTCTCGGAGGTGGACCGATGACCGCACGACGGACCGCCCGTCCGGCGGCCGCGCTCGTGGCGGGTGCCACGCTGCTGGCCCTGGCGGGCTGCGCCACGGCGTCGGCAGGCACCGAACCCGCTGAACCGCCCGAGATCACCCTGACGTTCGCGGGGGACGCGCACTTCGAGGACCGCGTGGCCGAGCTGCTGGACGACCCGGCCACCGCGTTCGGTCCGGTGGCCGACGAGCTCTCGGACGGCGACCTCACCCTGCTCAACCTGGAGACCCCGATCACGTCCCGGGGCGTGCCCGAGGACAAGAACTACCTCTTCCGGGCGCCGGACGCCGCGGTGCCCGCGCTGACGGAGGCGGGCGTCGACGTGGTCAGCCTGGCCAACAACCACACCATGGACTACGGGCTGCCCGGTCTGGCCGACACCGTACGCAAGGCCGCCGCGGGCGGGCTGACCACCGTCGGGGTGGGGCCGGACGCCGACGCGGCGTACGCGGCCGTGCACCGGACCGTCCAGGGCGTCGACGTCGCGATCCTCGCGTTCAGCCAGGTCGACGACCTCGCCGAGGAGTGGGCGGCCACCCCGGACCGGGCCGGCATGGCGATGGCGTTCGACACCGAGCGGGCCTACGCGGCGGTGCGCGAGGCGCGGGCGGACAGCGACCTCGTGGTCGTGCTGCCGCACTGGGGCGCGGAGTACGACGCCTGCCCGACCGGCCGCCAGGCCGAGTTCGCCCGCGGCCTGGTCGACGCGGGCGCCGACATCATCGTGGGCTCGCACGCCCACGTGCTCCAGGGCGCGGGCTACCTCGACGGCGCCTACGTGGCGTACGGGCTGGGCAACTTCCTCTGGTACAGCGAAGGCCTGGACGAGCCGTACAGCGCCCGGGCCGGGGTGCTGCGGCTGACCGTGCAGGGGCGCGAGGTGGTCGACTCCGAGTTCGTCCCGACGGTGATGACGAGCACCGGCCAGCCCGAGGTGCTCACCGGCTGGCGGGCCGACCTGGCCCGGCACAACTACGACGGGCTCCGCGCCTGCACCGACCTGTCAGGAGTCTCATGACCTCCAGCCTGCCCGCCGCTCCCTCGGGCCAGGAGACGCCGCGCGTCGCGACGCTCCCCGCACCCGGTGGCGACGGCGAGATCGTCCTGCTGTCCGACTCGCGCGTGTCCCGGATCCCGGTCGAGGAGTCCGACGAGCCCCTGGTGGTGCTCGACGAGAGCTTCGGCCCGGCCGGCGCCCTGGTCCGCGCGAGCGTCGCCACCCGGCTGCGGCGGGCGCAGGGCCTCCTGCCGGACGGGCTGCACCTGGAGGTCGTCGAGGGACACCGGCACCCGGACGACCAGCAGCGCATCATCGACACCTACGCCGCCGAGGTGACCGCCGAGCACCCGGGCATCGACGCCGACCGGCTCGAGATCCTGACCAGCCGCTTCGTCTCGCCGATCGCCGTGGCGCCGCACGTGGCGGGCGCCGCCACGGACCTCACGCTGGCCGACGCCGACGGCCCCCTCGACATGGGCACGCCGATCGACGCCACCCCGGAGCAGTCCGGCGGCCGCTGCTACTTCGACGCGCCGGACATCTCGCCCGAGGCCCGGGCGCTGCGGGGCGTGCTGGCCCACGCCCTGGGCTCGGCCGGGATGGTCAACTACCCGACCGAGTGGTGGCACTGGTCCTACGGCGACCGGTACTGGGCGCTCGTGACCGGTGCGCCCGCGGCGCTCTACGGGCCGGCGACGCCGCCGTCCTGACGGACACACTGCCGTCCTGACGGCGAGGCCGCCGTCCCCGACGCGGGCGGCCCGTCAGGACGCCGGGGTGAGCCGGCGCCCCAGGAAGTCCAGCATCAGGTCCGCCACCTCGGCGCCGGCGCTCTCCAGCAGGAAGTGCCCGCCGTCGAGCAGGTGGACCTCCGCGTCGTGCGCGTCCCGTGCGAACGCCTCCGCGCCGGCGGGTGCGAAGATCTCGTCGCCCCGGCCCCACACCGCGAGCACCGGCACGCCGCTCTCGCGCAGGTAGGCGTGCAGCCGCGGATACAGGGGCGGGTTGCTCGCGTAGTCGCCGAACAGGGCGAGCTGCACCGCGTCGTTGCCCGGGCGGGACACCAGCGCGTGGTCGTGGTGCCACGTGTCCGGGCTGACGAGCGTCGGGTCGGGTTCGCCCGTCAGGTACTGCCAGCGGATCGCCTCCAGGGTGAGTGCGCCGCGCACCCCGGCCTCGGTCTCCGGCGTCCGCTCGCGCCAGTAGTCCCGGACGGGGCGCCAGAACTCCTCGACGAAGCCCTCCTCGTAGCCGTTGCCGCTCTGGGTGACGATCGCGGTGACGGACCCCGGGTCGCGCAGCGCGAGGCGCCAGCCGACGGGCGCGCCGTAGTCCTGCACGTAGATCGCGAACCGCCTGACGCCGAGCTGCGCCAGCAGCCCCTGGGTCAGGTCCGTGAGCAGGTCGAACGTGTAGTCGACCTGGTCGGCCGGCGGGGCGTCGGACAGGCCGAACCCGAGGTGGTCGGGGGCGATGACGTGGTACCGGTCCGCGAGCCGGGGGATCAGCTCGCGGAACATGTGCGAGCCCGCCGGGAACCCGTGCAGCAGCACGATCACGGGCGCGTCGGCCGAGCCTGCCTCCCGGTAGAAGAGCCGTTGTCCGGCGACGGTGGCCCAGCGGTGGTGGACGGCGCCCATCTCTAACCTCTTTCGATTGGTTTGGTGGTTAGAACGACAGCAGATCGTCGTGTAACCTGTCAAGTGAGGTTTGGAGGTTAGGTGTGACGAACGACGAGACGTTCCTGCTCGACCTGCTCAACACCACGCCCGTGGTCGACGGCGAACCGCGCGACGAGCTGGACGCGGCGTGGCTGCGTGCCCGCGGCGGCACGGGCACGGCCGCCGAGCGGCGGGCCACGGCCGAGGCCCGTGGCGTGCTCCAGGCGCTGGTGCGGGGCGAGCAGCAGGTCGCGGCGCTCGCCCCGCTGCTCGACGGCGTCCGGCGGCGCCCGGCCCTCACGGACGACGGCGTCGGGTGGGAGGTCGACGTGGCCGAGGCGCGCCGTCCCGCCGTCCGGGCCGTGCTGGCCTGGGACGCGGTGCGCCGGGACAGCCCCGGGCGCCTGCGCCCGTGCGCCAACACCGAGTGCGCGCGGTTCCTCGTCGACCACAGCAAGCCGAACCGGGCACGGTGGTGCTCGATGGCGCTGTGCGGCAACCGCATGAAGGCCCGCCGCCACTACGAGCGCACGCGCACGGCGTGACGGGCACGTGACGGGCACGGTTCGTCCGATCGTGGACGGGGGTTCACGAGACCGAGGGCCGGGGTTCACGGAAACGAATGTGTAGGTCCGGCATCGTGCGCAAGGATGGCGGATGTGGACCCCGTCGCTGATGCTGCCGCCCTGATCGCCGGCCGTTATCCCGACGCCCGGTGGGCGCTCCTGGGCGGGAGCGTGCTCGACCCCGGGTCCCGGACGGCGGGCTCCGACCTGGACATCGTGGTGTGCGTGCCGGACGACGCCGTGGGGCACCGTGACGCCGTCCGCTGGCGGGGCTGGCCCGTGGAGCTGTTCGTGAACACGGAGGCCGGGCACCGCTGGTTCATCGCCAACGAGACGGCCCGCCGCAAGCCGACGCTGGCCCGGATGATCGCCCTGGGCGTGCCGGTGGCGGGTGACCCGGACCTCGTGGCCGGGCTCCAGGCCGAGTGCCGCGAGCTGGTCGAGGCGGGCCCGGGTCCGGCGTCGGAGGCGGTGCTGGAGGACGCCCGGTACGGCGTCACCGATCTGCTGGACGACCTGGCGTACGCGCGCGACATCGGCGAGGCGGACGTGGTGCGGTCGGTGCTGTGGGAACGGGTCGGGCACCTCGCCCTGGCGGCCGCCGGGCGGTGGGACGGTGGCGGCAAGTGGCTGCTGCGCGAGCTGCGCGCGTGGGACCCGGGGTACGCGGGCCGCTGGGTGGCCGCCCGGTACGACGACGACGCGATGGTCGAGGTGGCCCGGGCCACCCTCGACGCGGCCGGCGGCCCCCTGTTCGAGGGGTACCTGCGCCAGGCGCCCGTGGTCGACGAGGCTCCGGCGGCGGTACCCGCCGTGGTGGTGCGGCGCGGCGCCCGGGCACTCCTGCTCGACGAGGACGGCCGGCTCGTGCTGATGCGGCGGACCGTCCCGGGCCGGGCACCCTACTGGGTCACGCCCGGCGGCGGCGTGGAGCCCACCGACACCTCGGTCGAGGACGGTCTGCACCGGGAGCTCCTGGAGGAGCTCGGCGCGACGGCGAAGATCGTCCGGCAGGTGTTCCTCACCTCGCAGCCCAAGGACGCGGGCGTCGCGGTGCACCACTACTTCCTGGCACGCCTGGTCTCGATGGACCTGGCGCTGCGGTCCGGCCCGGAGTTCCAGGAGCCGGTCCGGGGCACCTACGACGTCGAGCACGTCGACCTGCGCGACGACGCGGCGCTCGCCGGCGTCAACCTCGTACCGGCCTCGCTGAAGGCGTTCGTCCGGGCCAACCGCGAGGCGCTGCTGGCGGAGGCCGCGGAGTCCTGAGGCGGCGGCCGGCGCGTCGCCGCCGCAGGGTCCTTGGTCCCGGCGTCCGGACGCCCGTGCGTCCCGGGACGTCCCGCCCGGCGGCGTGGTTCGATACCCCCGTGAGATCCCGGATCCTGCTCCTCGTCGGCATCGGCCTGCTCGCGATGGGGGCGGTGTTCGGTACGGCCGCCGGGGTCCTGGCGGCCGGCACCGCGGAGTTCCTGGCGAGCGCACGGCCCGCCGACGGCGTCGTCGTCGGGCTGGACGAGGACCTCAGTCGCGACGGCGACGGCCGGACACGCTCCGTCTACCACCCCGTGGTGGCCTACGAGGTGGGCGGGCAGGAGCACACCGTCACCGGCAGGACGGGCACCAGCCCGCCGGCGTACGACGTCGGGGAACGGGTCACCGTGCTCTACGACCCCGGGGCCCCGGACGAGGCCCGGCTCCAGGAGGGCTACGCGTACTGGCTGGAGACCGTCTTCGGCCTGGTGGCCCTGGTGCTGTGTGCGGTGGGCGGCGTGCTGGTCGTTCTCCGGTCACGTGCGGCGGCGCGGAACCGGCTGGCCCGGACGGGGGAGCGGGCGACGGGCACCGTGACCACGGTGGAGCGCGCGGGCAAGGTCGTGCTGAACGGCCGTCCGCGCACCGCGACCACCGTCACCTGGCGTCACCCGTTCGCGGGCGAGCAGACGTTCACCGAGCTCGGCTGGGGCGCCGCGCACGCGGTCGGCGACGAGGTGGCCGTGCGGTACGACGCGGACCGGCCGGCCCGGGCGGTGCTGGAACGGGTGCCGGACGAGCACCCGGCCTGACTCCGGCGGGTCAGGGTCCGCCTGAGCCCGGCTGAGCCCGGCTGAGCCCGGTGCCGGTGGTGCGCGCGGGCCTTGGCGCGCTCGTGCACCCAGGTCACCGTTCGGTCAAGCCGTCGAAACCTTGTGGCGCACGTCACATGCGCGGCGGTACTGTCACGGTCTCGACCGGATCTCACCCGCACGGCCAAGCCCCACCTCTACCGGATCAACGATGATCGGAGACGGACATGACCCCCGGACCCCGGAAGGCAGCCGCGTACCTCGGTGCGCTGGCCGGCCTGAGTCTCACCCTCGCCGCCTGCTCGTCGGGCGCCGACCCGGCCGCGTACCCGGAGGATGACGTCGAGATCGTCGTCCCCTTCGCCGCCGGCGGCCCCACCGACACCGTGACCCGCATGATCGCCGAGCCCATGGCGCAGGAGCTGGGCGTCCAGATCGTCGAGGGCGCGGGCGGCACGGTCGCCGCCGGGCAGGTCGCCGCGGAGGACCCCGACGGGTACACCGTGCTCATGCACCACATCGGGATGTCCACGGCGCCCGCCCTCTACGGCGACGCGCTGGCGTACGACCCGGTCGCGGACTTCAGGACGGTCGGCCTGGTCACCGAGGTGCCCATGACGATCATCGCCCGCAGCGACTTCGAGCCCGACACCCTCGAGGACTTCGTGACCTACGTCCAGGAGCACGAGAGCGAGGTCACGATGGCCACGGCCGGCGAGGGCGCCGCCTCCGACCTGTGCGGACGCCTCCTGACGAGCGCGCTCGGGGTCGAGGTCACCGTGGTGCCCTACGACGGCACCGGCCCGGCCATGGAGGACCTGGTGGGCAAGCAGGTCGACTTCATGTGCGACCAGACCACCAACACGACGACCCAGATCACGGAGGGCACCGTCAAGGCGTACGCCGTCACGACGCCGGAGCGGATCGACGCCCTGCCCGACCTGCCCACCACGGCCGAGGCCGGGCAGCCCGACATCGCGGTGTCGGTGTGGCACGGCCTGTACGTGCCGGCCGGGACGCCCGACGAGGTCGTGGAGAAGCTCACCGCGGCGCTCCAGACCGCCCTGGCGGACCAGTCGGTCATCGACCAGATGGCGGGGCTCGGCACCACGCCCGTGGAGCTCGACCGGGCCACCCCCGAGGCGCACACCGAGCTGCTGACCGAGCAGATCGCGACCTGGTCCGACGTCATCGGCACGCAGGGAGGCTGAGATCCGCACGCTGCGGCCCCGATCGACGGGGGACCTCGTCGCGGGCCTGATCTTCGTGGTTCTCGGGGCGGCGTTCGCAGTGGGCGCGCTCGGTTACGAGCTGGGCGACCTGCTCGACATGGGGCCCGGCTACCTGCCGCTCGCCCTGGGCCTGCTCCTGGCGCTGCTCGGGGTGGCGTGCGTCGTCAAGGCGTACGTCGCCCCGGACGCACCGGACACCCCGGCACCCGACGCCGCCGACCAGCCCGACCCGCGCCCGCTCGCCGGCCTGGAGTGGCGGCCGATCGCGGCGATCTCCGGGGCGATCGTCTTCTTCGCGCTGACCGTCGACGGTCTGGGCGTGCTCCCGGCCACGTTCGGGGCGGTGCTGCTCGCGGCCCTCGCGCGCGACGGCGTCTCCTGGCGCCGGACCCTCGTGATCGCGGTGGGCCTGACCGCCCTGTGCTGGGTGGTCTTCGTGCTGGCGCTGCAGCTGCGCCTGCCGCTGTTCGGCGACTGGCTGGGTGGGTGAGCATGGATCTCCTGGACAACCTCGCGCTCGGCTTCTCCGAGGCGCTGGCCGTGCACAACGTGCTGTTCTGCCTGCTCGGGGTGGCGCTCGGCACGGCCGTCGGGGTGCTGCCCGGCATCGGCCCGACGGCGTCCATCGCCCTCCTGCTGCCGCTGACCTTCGGGTTCGACGACCCGGTGTCGGCCATCATCATGCTCGCCGGCATCTACTACGGGGCGCAGTACGGCGGCTCCACCACCGCGATCCTGCTGAACATCCCGGGGGAGTCGTCGTCGGCCGTGACGGCGATCGACGGCCACCCCATGGCCCGGCAGGGGCGGGCCGGCGTGGCGCTCGCCGCCGCGGCGCTCGGCTCCTTCTTCGCGGGCGTCGTCGGCACGTTCGTGCTGGCGGCCGCCGCAGGTCCGCTCGCGGCCGCGGCGCTCACCTTCGGTTCCGCCGAGATGTTCGCGGTGGTGGTGCTGGGCCTCGTGGCGTCCATCGCACTGGCCAGCGGGTCCGCGCTCAAGGCGCTCGCGATGATCGTGCTCGGCATCCTGCTCGGCACCATCGGTCAGGACCTGTACACGGCGGTGCCACGTTTCACGTTCGGCGTGCGCGAGCTGTGGGACGGGCTGAGCTTCGTGTCCGTCGCGGTGGCGGTGTTCGGCATCGCCGAGATCCTGAAGAACCTGCACGACCCCCGCACCCGCGTGCGGGTGGCTGCCAGGGTCGAGAACCTGTGGCCCACCCGGGAGGACCGGCGCCGGATGGTCGGCCCCGTGCTGCGCGCGACGGGGCTGGGCTCGGTGCTCGGCGTGCTGCCGGGCGGCGGGCACGTGCTGGCCGCGTACGGGGCGTACGCGGTGGAGAAGCGGGTCTCGAAGCGCCCGCACGAGTTCGGGCGGGGTGCGATCGAGGGCGTCACCGGGCCGGAGTCGGCGAACAACGCGGCGGCGCAGACGTCGTTCGTCCCGCTGCTCGCCCTGGGGCTGCCGGCGCACCCTGTGATGGCGCTGCTGCTCAGCGCCCTGATCATCCAGGGCATCCAGCCCGGGCCGGGCGTGATGACGGCCCAGCCGGAGCTGGTCTGGGGCCTCATCGCGTCCATGTTCATCGGGAACCTGCTGCTCGTGGTGCTGAACCTGCCCCTGATCCGCATGTGGGTGAAGCTGCTCGACGTGCCGTACTCGGTCATGTTCCCCGCGATCATCGCGTTCGCGTGCATCGGCACCTACGCGATCGACCAGAACCCGTTCCACGTGCTGGTCATGGCGGTGCTCGGGGTGGGCGGGTTCGTGCTCGTGCGCTGTGGCTGCGAGCCCGCGCCCCTGCTGCTGGGGTTCGTGCTGGGGCCGCTGCTGGAGAACCACCTGCGCCGGGCGCTGCTCATCTCGCACGGCGACCCGACGGTGTTCCTCACGCGGCCCATCTCGGCGGCGCTGCTCGGGCTGGCGGTGCTGGCGCTGGTGGTGGCGGTGCTGCCGATGGTGCGCCGCAGGCGGGACGTGGTGTTCGCCGAGGAGGACTGACGTCGAGGCGGACTGACACCGAAGAGGACCGGCGCCGGAGCGGCCAAAGCTCAGAGGCCGAGCAGGCCGCGCACCAGCGCCGTCACCGCACCGGCCACGGCCACGGTGGTCGCGATGCGCGATGCCACGCGCGACGGCACACGCCGGGCCAGGGACGCGCCGAGCGCCACGCCTGCGAGCACCGCCGCCAGGAGCACGGGCCACACCCACCACGCGGGGGCCGACCCGGCGGGGATGGCGCCGAGCCCGAGCTTGGTGAGCACCGACATGGTGTTCATGACGACGAGCAGCGGCTGCATCGTCGCGGCGAAGGACCGGTGCTCCCAGCGGGTGGCCAGCGCGTACGCGGTCCACGCGGGGGCCGCCACGCCCGACGTCGTGTTCATGAAGCCCGCGGCCAGCCCGGTGAGGACGGCGACGGGACGGCCCGTGATCCGCACCCGCCGGCGCAGCAGCGCCGAGGCGGCGAGAGCGACCAGCACGGAGCCGCCGACGATGACGTCCAGCCAGGCGGTGTCGGCCTCCCGGACGGTGAGCGCGCCGAGCACCGAGCCGACGAGCATCAGCGGCAGGATCGTGATCACGCGCCGCCAGTCCACGCCGTCGCGCAGCGCCCGCAGGATCAACAGCGCCGTGACGATGGCGGCGACGTTGCTGACCAGCACGCCCACCGACGCGCCGAGCAGGACCGTGAGCACGGGCGCGGCCACCAGCCCGAGCCCCATCCCGGCCACCCGCTGCAGCCCGGCTCCGACGAGAACGGCTGCACAGGCTGCCACGAGCGCGCCGATCTCCACCCGCCCACGCTAGCTCAGTGCGGGCGTGCCTTGAGCACCTGGGACACCCGCTGGTGTCCGGCTGCCCATTGCTCGGGCACGGTGTCGATCGCTCGGAGCACCGTGAGCACGTCGGTCAGGCGGGCACGCACCACCTGGGTGCGGAGCAGCGGCTCAAGGTGCGCCACCCGGTTGCGGAGGAGATGGATGTCGTGAACCTTCGCCGTGAGTACTCGCGGGGGTGCGCCCAGGTTTGGGAACGCGTGCCGCAGCGCGTCGTCCCAGAGGTGCTGCCGTCCCGCGTCCCGGTTGGGCAGGAGGTAGCGCCACGTCCCCAGGGAGAGCTGGGCGAGTACGTCCGAGTGGGTCACTTGGCGGACCGGTTGCCAGGACTGCGAACTGGCTGTGGCTCGGCGTCGTGCCTTGTGGATGTCCTGCCCGTTCCGTGTCAGGCGGTTCAGGAGCGGGGCGGGGTCGAGGAGCCAGGCTCCGGAATGAAGGTCCATGCCGTGGGAGCGCGGCTGCTGCGCGCTCCAGACGCAGAGCTGCTCGTCCATGGCGTTCCGCAGAGCGACCTCGAACATGTGAAGCAGCTCGTAGACAGCGCCCGACAGCTCGCGGTTCCAGTCGTAGAGGCGCACGGCGTGCCGCACGTTCCCGGAGGCCGCACGCTCGTACGGTGCGAAGCGTGCCGGACTGATCCACCGAGTGATCGAGAGCGGAGCGACAGCAGCGGTTGTCATCTTGTGCAGGCATCCGAGGCGGGTTAGCGTATTTCTCGAAGGCGGAGGCAGGTCACTCCGTTCGAGCGGTTCCACTGGGTCCGTCGGTCTCCACCGGCGGGCCTTTTGGCTGCCCGGGCAGTTCGACGTAGAACAGCCTAGAGGTGTCGGCGGTCGGGTGCACGGTGGTGGGCCTGCGCACGGCGACGGCCCGCCGCCCCGGGATGAACCAGTGCGGCGGGCCGTCGTCGGCGGGGTGATCAGGCCGAGACGTTGTCCGCGTAGGCGACGTCGCGGGTCTCGCGCTCCAGGAGCAGGGCGACCAGGGTGATGGCCGCCATGGCGGACAGGTACACGCCCACCAGCACGGGGGAGCCGTCCGCGCCGGCCCAGAGCCACACGGCGATGAACGGGGCCACGGCCGCGCCCAGCACCGAGGACAGGTTGTAGGCGATGCCCGAACCCGTGTACCGCACGTTGGCGGGGAACAGCTCGGGCAGGACGGCGGCCATCGGGCCGAACGTGAGGCCCATGAGCGTGAAGCCCAGGATGAGGAGCGTCTGCACGCCGAACGTGCCCCCGGCGAACAGCGGCACGAACAGCCCGCCGAACACGATGATCGCGACGGTCACCCAGATGAGGTGCTTGCGGCGGCCGAACCGCTCGGCCATGGGCCCGGACAGCAGCGTGAAGACCCCGAAGAACACGACGCCGAGGATCAGCATCCACAGGAAGTCGATCTTCTCGTAGCCCAGGCCGGCGGGGGAGCCGTCGGTGGGTGCGGTCGGCGCGACGCCGTAGTTCAGCGTGAACGTCGTCATCAGGTAGAACAGCACGTACGTGGCCAGCATGATGAACGTGCCGGACACGATCTGCTTCCACGAGCTGCGGAACACGCGCGCCACCGGCACCTTGCTGACCGCCTCGGCCTCCAGCACCTTGCGGAAGGCGGGGGTCTCCAGGAGCGACAGGCGCACCCACAGGCCCACGATCACGAGGATCGCGGAGGCGAGGAACGGGATGCGCCAGCCCCAGCTCGCGAACTGCTCGGGCGTCAGCGCGCTCGACAGGGCGATGAACACCGTGTTGGCCAGGATGAAGCCGATCGGCGCGCCCAGCTGCGGGAACGTGCCGTAGACGGCGCGCTTGCCCTGCGGCGCGTTCTCGGTGGCCAGCAGCGCGGCGCCGCTCCACTCGCCGCCCAGCCCCAGGCCCTGGCAGAACCGGGCGAGCACCAGCACGGCCGGGGCCGCGACCGACCAGCCAGGGGTGGACGCGGCGGGGATGAGCCCGATGAGTACCGTCGCGACACCCATGGTGAGCAGCGACGCCACGAGGGTCGCCTTGCGGCCGATGCGGTCGCCGAAGTGGCCGAACAGCACCGAGCCCAGCGGCCGCGCCACGAACGCGACGCCGAACACGGCGAACGACGACAGGAGCTGCGTGGTCGGGTCCTCGGCGTTCGGGAAGAACAGCGCGGGGAAGACCAGCGAGGCCGCCGTCGCGTAGATGTAGAAGTCGTAGAACTCGATCGACGTGCCGATGAGGGAGGCGACGACGACGCGGCCGCGGGAGTTCCCAGCTGGCGGATCCTGCTCGCCGGCGGCGGTCCCGGCGCTCGATGATGCGGTGCTCATGCTCTGGACACTAAGCACCTGTCCGCGATCCGGGAACCCCGTCTCATTCTATGGATGGGGTCTTGACGGGGCGCGGCGGCGTGTCGAACTGCGCGGGCGTGCGGCGCGAGTGAAGGTGTAGTGAACGGTGAATACTCCCGCACGTGCGCCTGTTGGCACGACCGGCGGCGAGGGGCAGGATCGACCGGGCGCCCCCGGAGGCTCCGCCAGGAAACCCATCATCGGAACGAACGAACGAGACGACGACGAGGATATGAACGATCTGCTGTATGTGAACGGCGGCAACCCGTTGACCGGGACCATCACCGTTCGAGGCGCAAAGAACTTCGTGTCGAAGTCCATGGTGGCCTCCCTCCTGGGGGAGACGCCGAGTGTGCTGCGGAACGTGCCGCAGATCCGTGACGTCAAGGTGGTCTCGGGGCTCCTGGACCTGCACGGTGTCAACGTCAAGTACGACACCGACGCCGGCATCCTCGACCTCGACCCGTCCAACGTCGAGGCGGCCCACGTGGCCGACATCGACGCCCACGCCGGCTCGAGCCGCATCCCGATCCTGTTCTGCGGGCCGCTGCTGCACCGCCTCGGCGAGGCGTTCATCCCGGACCTGGGCGGCTGCCGCATCGGCGACCGGCCCATCAACTACCACCTCGACATCCTGCGCCAGTTCGGCGCCGTCGTGGACAAGCGGCCCAACGGCATCCACCTGCGCGCGCCGCGTCGCCTGCAGGGCACCAAGATCTCGCTGCCGTACCCGTCGGTGGGCGCCACCGAGCAGACGCTGCTGACGGCGGTCCGCGCGGACGGCATCACCGAGCTCTCGGGCGCGGCCATCGAGCCCGAGATCATGGACCTCATCGCGGTGCTGCAGAAGATGGGCGCCATCATCTCGGTGGACACCGACCGCGTGATCCGCATCGAGGGCGTCGACCGCCTCGAGGGCTACACGCACACGGCGCTGAACGACCGCATCGAGACCGCCTCCTGGGCCTCCGCTGCGCTGGCCACCGGCGGCGACATCACCGTCAAGGGCGCCACCCAGCCCGAGATGATGACCTTCCTGAACACCTTCCGGAAGGTCGGTGGCCGGTTCGAGGTGCAGGACGACGGCATCCGCTTCTGGCACGCCGGTGGCGACCTCAAGTCGATCGTGCTGGAGACCGACGTCCACCCCGGCTTCATGACGGACTGGCAGCAGCCGCTCGTCGTCGCGCTCACGCAGGCCACCGGCCTGTCGATCGTGCACGAGACCGTGTACGAGAACCGGTTCGGCTTCACCGACGCCCTGCGCAAGATGGGCGCCACGATCCAGGTCTACAAGGAGTGCCTGGGCGGGCGCGACTGCCGGTTCGGTCAGCGCAACTTCCACCACTCCGCCGTCGTCTCCGGCCCCACGCCGCTGTCGGCCGCCGACATCGAGGTGCCCGACCTGCGGGGCGGGTTCTCCCACCTCATCGCGGCGCTGGCCGCCAAGGGCCGGTCCACGGTGCGCGGCATCGGCCTCATCGACCGCGGCTACGAGAACTTCCAGGACAAGCTGGAGGCCCTGGGCGCGGACGTCACCCGCGGCTGACCCGGCACGGGGTGTCGGCGCGGCCGAGTATTCTTTCGGCCGTGTCGACACCTCGTCCTGAGTCCCGCATGTACCGCTTCATAGCGTTCCTCGTGCGGAACCTGATGTTCTCGCTGTGCAAGTACGACTGGAAGGGCGGGGAAGGGGAGAACTTCCCGGCCACGGGCGGGTTCATCGCCGCGGCGAACCACGTCACGGAGCTCGACGCACTGACCCTGGCGCACTACCTCTTCGACAACGGCCGCGAGCCGCGCATCCTCGCCAAGCGCGGGCTGTTCACCTCGCCGCTGACCGGCTGGGCGCTGCGGGGCACCAAGATGATCCCGGTCGACCGGGACTCCACGAAGGCCACGGAGTCGCTCCAGGAGGCCGCCAGCCAGCTCGGTGACGGCGCGTGCGTGGCCATCCTGCCGGAGGGCACGCTGACCCGGGACCCCGACTACTGGCCCATGGAGGGCAAGACCGGCGTAGCCCGCATCGCGCTCACCACCCGGCTCCCGGTGCTCCCGATCGCCCAGTGGGGCGTCACGGAGATCATGCCCCGGTACGGCATGCCGCGCTGGCCCTGGCCGCGCAAGAAGGTGACCATCCGCACCGGCCCGCCCGTCGACCTCAGCGACCTGTACGACCTGCCGCAGGACACCGCCACGCTGCGTGAGGCCACGAGCCGCATCATGGACGGCATCACCGCCGAGCTGGAGCAGATCCGCGGCGAGAAGGCCCCGCGTCCCCGGTTCGACCTGCGCAAGCACCCCGACTACGAGGCCAAGATGACCACCTACCCGCCGGTGGAGCGCCCGTGAGCGCCCCGACGCAGGCCCAGCCCCGGGTCGCCGTGCTCGGCGCGGGCTCGATGGGCACCACCTTCGCGATGGTCCTGGCCGACGCCGGCTGCGACGTCACCCTCTGGGGCCGCGACACCGCCGTGCTCGACGCCGTCGACCGCACGCACCGCAACGAGAAGTACCTGCCGGGCGTGCAGCTGCCCGCCATGCGGGGCACCACCGACGCCGCCGTGGCGCTCAAGGGCGCGTCGGTCGTGGTGGTCTCGGTCCCGTCCCAGGTCGCGCGCGCGACGCTGGAGTCGATGAAGGACCTGGTGGAGCCCGACGCCGTGGTGGTCTCCCTGATGAAGGGCGTCGAGCTCGGCACCGACAAGCGCATGAGCCAGGTGATGGCCGAGGTGCTGGAGCTGCCGGACGAGCGTGTCGCCGTCGTCTCCGGGCCCAACCTGGCGCCCGAGATCGCGGCGCGGCAGCCGACGGCGACCGTGGTCGCCTCGCGCAGCGAGGCCACGGCCCAGCTCGTGGCCGACGCCTGCTCGACCGGCTACTTCCGCCCCTACACCAACACCGACGTGGTGGGCGTGGAGCTGTGCGGTGCCGTGAAGAACATCATCGCGCTCGCGGCGGGCATGGCCCAGGGCCAGGGCTTCGGCTGGAACACGCTCGCCACGCTCATCACGCGCGGCCTCGTGGAGATCACGCGCCTGGGCCTCGCGCTCGGGGCCGACGCCGCCACGTTCGCCGGGCTGGCCGGCATGGGCGACCTGACCGCGACGTGCGCGTCGCCGCTGTCCCGCAACCACCGGCTCGGCAAGCACATCGGCGAGGGCCTCACGCTCGCCGAGGCCATCGAGGCGACCGGCGGCACCGCCGAGGGCGTCAAGTCGTCCCAGTCGGTGCTGGAGCTGGCCCGGGCGCACGACGTCGAGATGCCCATCACGGCCGGTGTCGTGGACGTGCTGGCGGGCACCCTGCCGCTGTCCGACCTGGCGGCCACGCTGCTGGCACGGCCCAAGAAGTCGGAGGTCGCGGGCTGACCCGTCAGTGCCGGACGTCGACCACGACGCGCGTCGGGTTCTCCAGGAGGAACACCCGGAACGGCCGCTCGCCCTCGTCGATGCCCAGGAACGCCGTCGTGTACCCCTCGAACCAGTAGCGGTACACGACCTCGTCCACCGACTCCGTGTCCTCCGGCTCGATGCGGTCGCCGGCGAACTCCTCGACGCCGCTGTCCGTCGGGGCCGCGGTGCCCGACAGGGACACCCGCAGGATCGCGTCGCCGTCCACCTGCACGGCGTGGCCGGATCCGTCGTCCGTCGCCTCGTCGACGTACTCGACGCGCCAGCCGGGCCTGCCGCTGCCCGTGCCGTCCAGGTCGAACACCACGCGGTCGTAGCCGTCGTGCCGGGCCACGCGGACGTCCGTGACGGACAGGAACGTCTCGCCCTCGCCCGTGGGCTCCGCGGTGTCCGGCCGGGTGTCGGCGGCGAAGGGCGGGCCCGCCGCGGTCTCCGTCGCTGGGGCGGTCGGGTCGGGCGTGCCGTCGCCCGGTGCGCCGGCGCCGTCGTCGCTCGTGCCGTCGTCCGGCTCGCTGTCGTCCGGTGTGCCGTCGTCCGATGGCGGGACCGAGGCGACGGGCGCCGGCTCGGACCCGTCCGTTCCCCGGTCAGGTTCGGTGGTGCCGGTGCAGCCGGCCAGGAGCAGCGCGGCGACTGCGGCTGTCAGGGCAGTGCGGAGTCCGGCTCGTCCCATGGCTCCAGCGTAGGTCCTGACGTGCGCCGGAGGTGGTCACGGATCGGTCACCTCTGCACCGCCACCCCGCCGCCGGTTCACGCCGCGGCGTCCCCCTCGCGACGGAACGTGCGGCGGTAGGCCGACGGCGTCACCCCGAGCGCCGCCTGCACGTGGGCCCGCAGCGACTGGGCCGTGCCGAACCCGCAGCGCCGGGCCACCTGCTCGACCGGCAGGGCCGTGGTCTCCAGCAGGGTCCGGGCGTGCTCCACGCGCTGCCGGGTGAGCCACTGGGCGGGGCTCTCGCCGGTCTCGTCCCGGAACCGGCGGGTGAAGGTGCGCACCGACATCGCCGCGTGCCGGGCCATCGCGGCCAGGGTGAGGGGCTGCTCCAGGCGGTCCAGCGCCCAGGCGCGGGTGGCCACGGTGCCCGCGTCGGCGCCGTCCGTCCCGGCGCCGGCGGACCGGACAGGTCCCGGCAGGGGCCGCCGGACGTACTGCGCCTGGCCGCCGTCGCGGTGCGGCGGCACCACCGTGCGCCGGGCGACGTCCTGGGCGACCGCGGTGCCATGGTCACGCCGCACCACGTGCAGGCAGAGGTCGACGCCGGAGGCCACGCCCGCCGAGGTGAGCACGTCGCCGTCGTCCGTGTACAGGACGTCGGGGTCGAGCCGTACGCGCGGGTAGAGCCGCCGGAAGCGGTCGCTCTCCAGCCAGTGCGTCGTGGCGGGGCGGCCGTCCAGCAGCCCGGCGGCCGCGAGCACGAAGGCGCCCGTGCAGATGGACATGAGCCGTGCGCCCGGCCGGATCCGGGCGAGCGCCGTGGCGAGCTCGGGCGTCAGCCCCGCGTCCCCGGCGGCCGGGTCCGCGCCGTCCGGTCCCGTGGTGTGCGACGCCGGGACCACCACCGTGTCGGCCGTCTCCAGGACCTCGGGCCCGTGTTCCACGTGGACCAGCACGTCGGAGTCCGACCGCACCAGGCCCGGGCCGCCGGGTGTGCAGGTCACCACGTCGTACAGGGGCCGGTGCCCGGCGTCGCGCGCGATGCCGAAGATGCGGTGCGGGATGCCCAGCTCGAACGGGATGAAGCCGGGGCGGATCAGGACCGCGACGCGGTGCCGGCGTGGCGCCGGGGACAGGGTGCTCTGGGCCATGGCCCCAGCATATGGCCCGAACCTATCGATGCGTGTCCTTCGGGCCACTGTTCCGCGCGCAGAGGTCACAGCATGCTGATGCCGTGACCCAGACAGACGTCCCCGCACATGCGGGCCGGAACGCCCCGCAGCCGCCGCGCCCCGCGCCCCGCATCCACCCGGCCTGGTGGGTGGCCCTGGTCAGCTTCGTGACCGTCATGTGCGCCGCGGCCTTCACCGCGGCGCCCGGCCTGTTCGTGGACCCGCTGCACGCGGAGCTCGGCTGGTCGCGCGCCACTATCGGGTTCGCGGTCGGCCTCCAGTCCGTGCTGTACGGGCTGACGGCGCCGTTCGCCGCCGCCCTGATGGACCGGTTCGGCATGCGCCCCGTGGTGAGCCTCGCGCTCGTGGTCATCACCGGCGGCGCCCTGTCGACCGTGTGGATGTCGGAGCCCTGGCAGTTCGTGCTCGGCTGGGGCCTCCTGGTCGGCGTGGGCAGCGGCAGCATGGCGCTCGCGTTCACGGCCACCGTCACGGGCCGCTGGTTCGTGGCCCGGCGCGGCCTGGTCAGCGGCGTGCTCACGGCGGCCACGGCGTCGGGCCAGCTCGTGTTCCTGCCCCTGCTCGCGTGGATCGTGGAGAACCAGGGCTGGCGGCCGGCGTCGGTCACGGTGGCCATCGCCGCGCTCGTCGCGATCCCGCTCGTGCTCTTCCTGCTGCGCGACCACCCCGCGGACATGGGGCTGGCGCCCTACGGCGGCACGTACGCGCCCAAGCCCGCGCCCACGCGTGGCGCGGCCCGCCGCGCCGTCACCGCCCTGTTCGACGCCGCCCGCACCGGACCGTTCTGGCTGCTCGCCGGCGCCTTCGCGATCTGCGGCGCGACGACGAACGGGCTGGTCCGCACCCACTTCGTGCCCGGCGCGCACGACCACGGCATGCCCATCACGGTGGCCGCGAGCCTGCTCGCGGTGATCGGCGTCGTGGACGTGATCGGCACCATCGGCTCCGGCTGGCTGACCGACCGGTACTCCCCGCGCGTCCTGCTGGGCGTGTACTACACGCTGCGAGGTGTGGCGCTGCTGTTCCTGCCCTCGCTCATGGCCCCGCACGTGGAGATGCCGATGGTCTTCTTCATCGTGTTCTACGGGCTCGACTGGGTGGCGACCGTGCCGCCCACGCTCGCCCTGTGCCGCGAGTTCTACGGCGAGGACGCGCCGATCGTCTTCGGCTGGGTGCTCGCCGCGCACCAGGTCGGCGCCGGGGTGGTGGCCTACGCGGGCGGCCTGGTGCGCGACACGACGGGTTCGTACGACGCGGTCTGGTACGGCGCGGGCGCCCTCTGCGCCGGAGCGGCGCTGATGTCCCTGGTGGTCCGCCGCGTCCGGCAGCCGCGGGTGTCGGGCGCATGACGCGTCCGGGTGGCCTGCGGGCCCGACCCCGCCGGATCGCCTCGCGGACGGCCGGGGCGCCGGGCTCGGGGCGGCCGTATTCTCCGGACCATGAGCACCACCCCTGAGCCCGGCACCCTCGCCCCCGCCACGATCGCCGTCGCCGCCGGACGCCCGGCCCGCGAGCAGGGCGGTCACGTCAACCCGTCCGTGCCGATGAACTCGACGTACGTCTCGCGCGGCGTGGTCACCCCGGACGAGCTGTCGTACGCGCGCGGGGACAACGACGCCTGGCACCCGTTCGAGGAGGCGCTCGCCGCACTGGAGGACGGCGGTGCCGGGACGGCCCGCCGGGCGGACGGCGATGCGTCCGGGCCGGGCGCCGCCGCCACCGCGATCCTGTTCTCGTCCGGGATGGCCGCCGTCGCCGCGGCCTTCTCGCTGGTGCCCGACGGCGGCACGCTCGTGCTGCCCCGCCACGCCTACCAGGCGGGCATGGTGCTGGCGCGGCAGATCTCCGAGCGGCACGGCGTGACCCTGCGGTACGTCGACATCGCGGACACGGACGCCGTGGTCGCGGCCCTCGACGGCGCGGACCTGCTGCTGGTCGAGTCGCCCACCAACCCGATGCTGGAGGTGGCGGACCTGCCCGCCGTGCTCGGCGCGGCCCGCGCGGCCGGTGTGCGCTCGGTGGTCGACAACACCTTCGCGACCCCGCTGGGCCAGCGCCCGCTGGAGCACGGCGCGGACGTGGTGCTGCACTCGGTGACCAAGTACCTGGCGGGCCACTCCGACGTGGTGCTCGGTGCGCTCGTCACGCGGGACGCCGCCCTGGCCGCGACCCTGCGCGACCACCGCACGCTGCACGGCGCCATCGCCGGACCCTTCGAGGCCTGGCTCGCGCTACGTGGCCTGCGCACCCTGGCGCTGCGCTTCGAGCGGGCCCAGACCAACGCCGCCGAGCTGGCCCGGCGCCTCGCGGACCACCCCGAGGTCGCCGAGGTGCGGCACCCTTCCCTGCCCGGCGACCCCGGGCACGAGCGTGCGAAGGCCCAGATGACCGGGTTCGGCGCCATCATCGGCGTCCGCCCCCGGCCCCGGCCCGGGAGTGCCGACGACGTCGCGGCGCGGGCCGACGCCGTCGTCGACGCCGTGCGCCTGTGGCTCCCCGCGACCTCGCTCGGTGGCGTGGAGTCGATGCTGGAGCGCCGCCGCCGGTGGGGCACGGAGGCGACGACGGTCCCGGAGGACCTGCTGCGCCTGTCGGTGGGCATCGAGGACGTGGAGGACCTCTGGGTGGACCTGGACCGGGCGCTGCGCGCCTGACCCGTCAGTCCAGCGGGCCCAGCAGCGACTGCGCCACCGTCGCGTGCGCCGAGTCGTCGCTGGAGGGGTGGAAGATCCCCGCCAGCACGTCGCGGTACAGCCGGCCCAGCTCCGAGCCGTTGAAGTAGGTGGAGCCGCCCGAGACCCGGATCGCCTGGTCCACGATCTCGCGCGCCGCCTCGGTGACGCGCACCTTCAGCCCGGCGGTCGCCCGGAACCAGCCCGCGCCGCGGTCCAGGGCGGGATCCGCCGCCGAGGCGTCCAGGTCGCGCGTGATCCCGTCGATCTGCAGCCAGACGGCGTCCTGCGCGAGCGCCATGTCGGCGATCCGCCGCCGCACGTCGGGGTCCTGCGCGTACGCCGTGCCGGTCTTCATCGACGTGCGGCGCCGCGCGGCATCGACGGCGAGCTCCAGCGCCCGGTCCGCGATGCCCGCGTACACCGACGACAGCAGCACCTCGAACGAGGTGAAGATGCCGAGCACGTACGGGTCCAGCGACGGCCCGGGCGGCAGCAGGCGCAGCACCCGGGCGGCCGGCGCGTGGGCGCCGTCGAGCATCGTGGTGCGCGACTGGGACGCACGCATGCCGATCGTGTCCCAGTCGTCGAGGATCTCGAACCCGCCACCGTCGCGGGTCACGAAGGCGTGCACGAGCCGGGGGTCCCCGCCCTTGCCGTCCGGCGCCTCCAGGCCCAGCACGCCCAGCCGCGTCCAGGCGGGGGAGTTGGACGTGAAGATCTTGCGGCCGTGGAACGTGTACCCACCCACGCCGTCGGGCCGGGCCTCGGTGCGCGAGCCGAGCAGCACCAGGTCGTTGCCCGGCTCGGAGTAGCCGAAGCCGAACACCTCGCCCGCCGCGGCCTCCGCCAGCAGCCAGTCCAGCGACGAGTCGCCGCGGTCGTGCAGGTAGCGGCCCACGCCCACCCATACGTGGTGCATGTTCACGGCCAGCGCGGTCGCCGGCGCGTGGGCGGCGAGGCGCGCCTGCTCGCGGGCGGTCTCGTGCAGGGTGCGGCCCGAACCACCGAGGGCCGTGGGGACCATCGCGCCGAGGTAGCCCGCGGCCTGGAGGTCGGCCAGGTCCTCGGCGAAGAAGGCGTTGTCGCGGTCGTAGTCGCCGGCGCGGTCCCGCATGCCGGCGAGCAGTTCCTCGGACAGGAGAAAAGTCACCCCATGAGGCTAGCCCCGGTGCGCAATGCCCGGCGTGGAAATTCCCGCCGGGAAGTGTGCCGGCCGGTGTCGCCCTCGACCCGTCCCGCCCTCTAGGCTGGGCCCGCGAACTATTGGAGCACGCGTCAGTGAGACCGCGGTCGAAGGAGACAGCAGATGAGCGTGACCGACACGCAGGCCGGCACACGGCGCGACCTCGACCGGGCCGTCGAGGAGCTCAAGGTCGGTGCCGAACGGTGGGCGCACACCCCGGTCGCAGACCGCGCCGCGCTGTTCCGCAGGGTCCACGCGTCGATCGCCGGTGCCGCCCAGGACTGGGTGGCCGCCGCGGTCGAGGCCAAGCAGATCGAGCCGTCCGCCCCCTACGCGGGCGAGGAGTGGATGACCGGCCCGTACGGTGCCCTGGAGAGCGCCGCCGCCTACGCGCGGTCCTACGAGGCGCTCGCGGCCGGCGGTTCCCCGCTCGACGGGTTGCACGTCGGCGTGGCCCCGGGCAACCGGGTGGCGGTGCGGGTGCTGCCGCGCACCGCCCAGGAGTGGGTGCTGTTCAACGGCTTCCGGGCCGAGGTGTGGATGCCGCCGGGCGTGCCCGGACGTCAGGTGCGGGCCGAGGCCGGCCTGGGTGCGGGCAAGGTGGGGGAGTACGGCGGCGTCGGGCTGGTGCTCGGTGCGGGCAACATCTCGTCCATCGCCCCGCTCGACGCGTTCTACGAGCTCGTCGCGCACAACCGCGCCTCGCTGGTCAAGCTCAACCCCACGTTCGACGGCCTGCTGGACGTCTACCGTGCGGCGCTCGCGCCCCTGGTCGAGGCGGGGGTGGTGCGGGTGGTCACGGGCGACGCCGCCGTCGGCGCCTACCTCACGCGGCACGACGGCATCGACAAGGTGCACGTCACCGGGTCCGCCGGCACGCACGACGCCATCGTGTGGGGCACCGGCGAGGAGGCCGGGCGGCGCCGCGCCGCGGGCGACCCGCAGCTGACGGTGCCGATCACGAGCGAGCTGGGCGGCGTGGCCCCGATGATCGTGGTGCCGGGCCGCTGGAGCGCTGCCGACCTGCGGTTCCAGGCCGAGCACCTGGTGTCCATGCGCCTGCACAACGCCGGGCACAACTGCGTGGCGGGCCAGGTGGTCGTGCTGTCGGCCGACTGGGCGCAGAAGGACGACTTCCTCGCGGAGCTGCGGGCCGCCCTGGCGCGGATGCCCGCCCGCGACCCCTGGTACCCGGGCACGGACGCGAAGGTGGCCCGGGCCCGGGACGCCCACCCGCGGGCGGAGCACCTGGCCGGCCGGATCCTGACCCGGGTCGAGCCGGGCGACCCGGCCTGCACCGACGAGTACTTCGCGGCCGTCCTGGCGTGGATCGAGGTGCCGGGACACGGGGCCGAGTTCCTGCGCGCGGCCGTCGGCCTCGCCAACGACTCCCTGTCCGGGACGCTCGGCGCCAACGTCGTCGTGCGGCCGCAGGACCGCCGGGCGATGGGCCCGGCGTTCGACGGGCTGATCGCCGACCTGCGCTACGGCACCGTCGCGATCAACGCGTGGACGGGCGTGAGCTTCCTGCTGCCGGGTGCCACCTGGGGCGCGTACCCGGGGCACACGCTCGCCGACGTCGGCTCCGGCATCGACGTGGTGCACAACGGGCACCTGCTGTCCGGGCCGGAGCGGACCGTCCTGACCGGCCCGTTCCGGCCGTTCCCGCGCAGCGTGCTGCGCGGCGAGCTCTCGCTCTTCCCGAAGCCGCCGTGGTTCAGCGGTTCCCGCAGCGGCACCGAGACGGGCCGGGCCCTGACCCGGTACGCGGCGGCGCCGTCGTGGGGCCGGCTGGTGCCGGTGCTGCTCGCGGCGTTCCGGGCTTGACGGCCCGTCACCGCGGCCGGTCCGCCGGCACCGGCGGCCCGACCGCGGGGGCGACGCCGGGCGCCGGTCCGTGCGCGCGGCGCCGTCTGCCGCGACAATGCTCGTGCGTCATGCTGGTGCGTCATGCTCGTGCGCCGGACGACGAGGTCCGGCGCCCCGACCGCAAGGAGACCGAAGATGGTTGTCCGCAGCCCGCTGCCCGACGTGGAGATCCCGTCCGTCAGCGTCCACGAGTACCTGTTCGGTGACATCACTCCCGAGGACCAGGACCGGGTGGCGGTGGTCGACGGCGTCAGCGGGTCGGTCACGACGTTCCGCTCGCTCCTGGCCCAGATCGACGCGGTGGCGGGCGCGGTGGCGGCCCGCGGTCTCGGCGTCGGTGACGTCGTGGCCCTGCACGCGCCGAACGTGCCCGCGTACGTGACCGTGTTCCACGGCCTGCTGCGGGCCGGGGTCACCGTGACCACCGTGAACGCCCTGGCCAGCGCCCCCGAGGTGACCAAGCAGCTCGCCGACTCCGGTGCGCGGCTCCTGATCACCGTCTCGGCGCTGCTCGCGGCGGGCGGCGCCGGGGCCCGGGGCGCCGGCCTGGGCGACGACCAGATCGTGGTGCTCGACGGCGCCGACGGTCACCTCTCCCTGGCCGACCTCCTGGCCGATCCGCACCCCGCCCCGGACGTGTCGTTCGACCCCGCCACCCACCTCGCCGTCCTGCCGTACTCGTCGGGCACCACGGGCCGGCCCAAAGGCGTCATGCTCACCCACACCAACCTCGTGGCGAACGTGGCGCAGACGCTGGCCATCGGCGTCGGCCGGGACGACGTGGTGCCGTGCGTGCTGCCGTTCTTCCACATCTACGGGATGACGGTGCTGCTCAACCTGGCCCTGCGCACCCGCGCGCGGCTGGTGACCCTCCCGCGGTTCGACCTGGGGCAGTACCTGGGGGTGATCCAGGAGCACCGGGCGACCTTCCTGTTCGTGGCGCCACCCATCGCGCTCGCCCTGGCCAAGCACCCGCTGGTCGGCGAGCACGACACGAGCAGCGTGCGGGCCGTGCTGTCGGGCGCCGCGCCGCTGGACGAGAAGCTCGCGGCGGCGGTCGCCGACCGGCTCGGCGTCCGGGTGCTGCAGGGTTACGGCATGACGGAGATGTCGCCGGTCTCGCACTGCATCCCGTTCGACCGCCCGGACATCTCGCCGGGCGCTGTCGGCCTGCTCGTGGCGGGCATGGAGGCGCGGATCGTCGACCCGGCCACCGGCACGGAGATCGACCAGCCGGCGCAGGGCGTCTCCGACCCGGGTGAGCTGCTGTGCCGCGGGCCCAACGTGATGCGCGGGTACCTCGGCAACCCGCAGGCGACGGCGGACACCCTGGAACCGGACGGGTTCCTGCACACGGGCGACATCGTGACGGTCGACGCCGGCGGTGTGTTCCGGGTGGTCGACCGGCTCAAGGAGCTCATCAAGTACAAGGGCTACCAGGTGCCGCCCGCCGAGCTGGAGGCGCTGCTGCTGACGCACCCCGGGATCGCCGACGCGGCGGTGATCGGCGTACCCGACGAGGAGGCCGGTGAGATCCCGAAGGCCTTCGTGGTGACCGCGCCGGGGGCGACGCTGACGGAGGCCGACGTCGTCGCGTTCGTCGCCGGGCAGGTGGCCCCGTACAAGAAGGTGCGCGCGGTGGAGTTCATCGAGGCGGTGCCGAAGTCGGCGTCCGGCAAGATCCTGCGCAAGGACCTCCGGGCGACCGCGGGATAGCCGGTTCCGGTAGTCTCGGCGCGATGTCGCAGCACACCGAACCAGCCTCCGTGGGGGACGGCGAGTCCCTCGTGCCGGCGCCGGCCGACGACCGCACGCCGGCCGCCGGCACGCCCGACGCCGCCGGGCGGACCCGCGTGGTGATCCTGTTCGGCGGGCGCTCCGGGGAGCACGGCATCTCCGTGGCCACCGCCGGCGGCGTGCTGGGCGCGATCGACCGCTCGAAGTACGACGTGGTGCCCGTGGGCATCACGTCGCAGGGGCAGTGGGTCATCGCGGCCGACGAGCCCGAGCGCTGGGCGATCACCGAGGGCCAGGCCGCGGAGGTCCCGGCGTCCGCGGCCGAGGTGGTGCTCCCGCTGACCGTCGGCGACTCCGCGCTGCGCGTCATGGAACCGGGCCAGGTGCCGTCCGCCCTCGCGGACGTCGACGTCGTGTTCCCGCTGCTGCACGGCCCGTACGGCGAGGACGGCACCCTCCAGGGCCTGCTGGAGCTGGCCGACGCCCGGTACGTCGGGTCCGGCGTGCTGGCCTCCGCCGTCGGCATGGACAAGCACTTCATGAAGATGGTGCTCGGCGCGCAGGGCCTGCCCGTCGGCCCCTGGGCGGTGATCAAGCCGGGCGACTGGGAGCGGCGGCACGACGACGTGCTGCGCTCCGTCGAGGCGCTGGGCCTGCCCGTGTTCGTCAAGCCGGCCCGCGCCGGGTCGTCGCTCGGCGTGACCCGGGTGGACACGCTCGACGACCTGCCCGCCGCCGTCGAGGAGGCCCGCCGGCACGACCCGAAGGTGATCGTCGAGGCCGCGATCGTCGGCCGGGAGATCGAGTGCTCGGTGCTCGGCGGGCGCCACGGCGAGCGGGCCCGCGCGTCCCTGCCGGGCGAGATCGTGGTCACCGACGAGTCCAAGGACTTCTACGACTACGAGTCCAAGTACTTCGACGAGTCCGCGGTGGAGCTGAGCTGCCCCGCCGACCTGCCGGACCACCTCACCAAGGAGGTCCAGGAGATCGCCGTGCGCACGTTCGAGGCGGTCGACGCCGAAGGGCTGGCCCGCGTGGACGTGTTCGTCACGCCGGACGAGCGGGTGGTCGTCAACGAGATCAACACCATGCCGGGCTTCACGCGGTACTCGATGTACCCGCGCATGTGGCAGGCCTCCGGGATGAGCTATCCGGAGCTGATCGACGAGCTCGTCCAGCTCGCCCTCGAACGGCCCACCGGCCTGCGCTGATCGCCTGTACCCTGCCTCTGACCACGGCCGGGACCCTCCGGCGGGGCGCTGAGGAGGCAGGATGCTGGGCGAGCCGCGCTACAAGTACGCGGTACGTGAGGTACGGGTCGCGAACGGTGTGCTCACCGTCGGGCTGACCTCGTTCGCGCTCGGCAACGTCATGCGGCTCGAGGTGATCGGCGTGGCCAAGCCGCAGCCCATCGGCGCCTGGGCCAACCAGGTCGCGTACCCGTTCGGCATCGTCGCGGTGGTGGTCCTGCTGCTGCGGATGGCAGGGGCGGACGGCATCCCGTGGGAGGCGGCGCTCGCGATGGCGTGCGCGGGCGCGGCGTGGCCCGCGGCCCGCCTGTGGCAGCGGACCGGGTTCTGGAAGCCGGTGTGGAAGTACCCGGTGTTCGCCCTGCAGATGGTCACCGCCTCGCAGCACGTGCACCGTCTCTGCGCGCACGACTCCCGGCACCTGGCGGCGCTGGCGGAGCTGGTGAGCGCGGCGATGAAGGACCCGTCGATCTCCTACAGCGGCACGGTTCTGCTCATCACGAACGCCGACGCGCTGCACACCATGGAGGCCGGCAAGGACTCGATGGTGCGGTGAGCGCGGGTCAGCGCACCGTCGGGTGCGGGTCCAGCCCCATCTGCGCCAGCAGCGCGGAGACCATGTCCTCGTGCAGCGCCACGTGGTCGCCGAACGCGAACTCCTGGTGCCCGTACACGGCCATGCACTGCAGCCCGTAGACCTGCCGCCAGGCCGTGACCATCAGGTGCGCGACGCCGAGCGGCAGGTCCGGCCCGCCCACCGCGTCCCGGTACCGGCGCACCTGGTCGGCCAGCGCGGGGTCGATGTCGTCGTCGGCCGGGTGCGGCACGCCCGACGCCGCGAGCGTGCGGAACAGCGGTACGTAGTGGCCCCCGACCATCTCGGCCATGCGGCGCTGGAGGGTGTGGCTGGTGGTGCCGTCCGGCAGCTCCGCGCGGATGCCGGAGCCGATGATCAGGTCGAACTCGGCCGGGTTGCGGACCGCCCAGTCGAGGGACACCCGCGAGGAGGCCACGAGCGCGGCCGCGACGTCCCCCGGCTCCTGCCGCGCGACGGCGGCGCCGAGCTGGTCCAGCACCTCCTCGACGATGAGCGCGCAGAGCTGGGCGATGACGTCCTGCCGGTTCTCGAAGTGCCGGTACAGCGCGGGCGGCGTGACGCCGACCTCCTTGGCGACGGCGGCCATCGTGAGCTTGCTCAGGCCGTGCTGCCCGGCGAGCTGGTGGCGGGCCGCGGCGAGCACGTCGCGGCGCAGCTCGTCGCGCAGCCGCTCGCGCCGCGACTGGACGGGCGGGACGGTGGGGGCTGGTGCTGGGCTCACTGACACTCCTTCGTGGCAGGTACCTGCGTGACGGCCGATGCGAGGTCCGCGATGAACGACGTCGAGTGGTCCTCGGTGACCGCCGGCGGCACGACCACCTCGACCGCGGGCTCGCGGCCGTAGGTGACGAACGACCACGTGCCCTTGTCGTCGGTCGTGACGATCCAGTCGACGGCGGTCCCGTCGCCGGAGTCCACGTGCTGGCAGTCGGCCGACGGGCCGAGCTGGGCCACGCCGCACCGCATGGTGACCGCGCCGCCGGGCTCGCCCCAGGCCGCCGTGGCCTGGGAGTCCGTGGGAACCTTGGGCAGATCGCCGCCCAGCTCGTCCGGCACGGCGAGCATGACCTCCGCGCACTTCGGGTCCGCGGCGTGCGGCGCCGCCTCCACGCCGATGGTCCGCGCACACCCCGCCAGCGCCACGACGGTGAGGACGGCGGCGGTCGATGCGGCGAGGAATCGGGCGGCAGGCACGGAGATACGTTACCCGGCCCCCGATGGTGGACGTCCCTTATGGTCTACCAGTGAACGGTGCCCCCACACTCCGCGTCCGTGACCTCTCCGAGGAGCAGATCCTCGAGCACATCGTGCCCCTGCTGCCCCGGGGCGATGCCACGCTGGTCGGCCCGGGCGACGACGCCGCGGTGCTCGCGGCGCCCGACGGCCGGTTCGTCGTCTCGACCGACGTGCTCGTCGAGGACCGGCACTTCCGCGCCCGCTGGTCCACGGGGTACGACGTCGGACGCCGGGCCGCCGCGCAGAACCTCGCCGACGTCGCGGCGATGGGCGCGCGACCCACCGCGCTGGTCACGTCGCTGGTGGTGCCCGGGGACACCGACCTGGAGTGGGTGACCGGCCTGGCCCGGGGCCTGGCGGACGGCTGTGCACCGGTCGGGGCGGGGGCCGTGGGCGGGGACCTCGCGGGCGGACCCTGCCTGATGGTGAGCGTGACGGTGCACGGTGACCTGGAGGAGCGGGCGCCGGTGCTGCGGTCCGGGGCCCGGCCGGGCGACGTCGTCGCGCACGCCGGGGTGCAGGGCTGGTCCGCTGCGGGGCTGGCGCTCCTGGAGGCCGGGCTGGTGCAGGCCCCGCTGTCGCCGGCGCCGCTGGAGGTCACCGACGGCGTGGTGCTCGAGGACGCCTGGGAGCGGCTGGTCGCCGCGTACCTGCGGCCGGACCCGCCGCTCGCCGCGGGCATCGCGGCCGCCCGGGCGGGGGCCACGGCGATGCTCGACGTCTCGGACGGCCTGCTGCGGGACGCCGGCCGGGTGGCCCGGGCGAGCGGTGTCCGGCTCGACCTCGACCCGGACGCGTTCCCCGCGGGCCGGGCGGAGCTGCGGTCGGCGGCGCGCGCCGTCGCGGCCGCCACGGGGCTGGGCGACCCGGGGTGGGGTCCGGGGCGCTCGGACGTCGACGGGCTGACCGACGCGTGGGTCTGGTCCGGTGGGGAGGACCACGGGCTGCTCGCGACGTTCCCGGCCGGGACGGTGCTGCCGGCGGGCTGGACCGCCGTCGGCCGGGTGCTGGATCCCGGGTCTGCTGCGGCCGGGTCTGCTGCGGCCGGGTCTGCTGTGACCGGGTCTGCTGCGGCCGGGTCTGCTGTGGCCGGGTCTGCTGTGGCCGGGTCTGCTGTGGCCGGGTCTGCTGTGGCCGGGTCTGCTGTGGCCGGGTCCGCTGTGATCGGGGACGTCACGATCGGTGGCGAGGCACCGACGGCGACCCCGGGCTGGGACCACTTCCGGGCGTGAGATCGGCACCATCCTGGCGAGGTCGGCACTTTGCACCGAGATCGGTACAGGCCTGTGCCGACTTCGAAGCAAGGTGCCGACCTCGCCAGGAGCGTGCCGACCTCAGCCCTTGCGGAAGCGGAGCTGCTTGAGCGGGCGGCCGCCGATGTCGTCGATGCGCTCCGTGCCGTCGTGCTGGAAGCCGTGGCGGCGGTAGAAGTGCTGGGCGCGCTCGTTGCCCTCCAGGATCCAGAGGCTCACGACGGTGCCCGGGGCCAGCCCGTCGAGCACCGTGCGCATCAGGTCGCGGGCCACGCCGCTGCCCCAGGCGCGCGGATGCAGGTAGATGGCGTAGATCTCGAGGTCGCCCGGGTCGGCGTCCTCGTCGCGGCACGGTCCCACGCTCGTGAAGCCGACCGTGCCCTGCTCGTCCTCGGCGACCAGCACCGTCGTGTCGCGCGCGCCGACGGCGGAGGTCCACTGGCCGGCGCGCTGCGTGACGTCGAGCGACGCCAGGTAGGAGTCGGACAGGATCTCGGAGTAAGCACCACGCCAGGACGCGATGTCGACGCGGGCGATGGCCTCGGCGTCGGTTCGTGTCGCTGGGCGGATGGTCACGTCTTCCGGTGCCATCATGACCTCACCTTTTCACCCGGTGGTGGCCGGCGCAACCACCTCTTGGGTCCAGATTTAAGGTTACGGGAACGCCGAAGACGCCCACCAGGCGTTCCGGGTGGGCGTCTTCGGGAAAAGCTGTGCGGATCGCGTCAGCGACCCGGCTGCGGCAGCGTCAGGCCGAGACCTTACGCGTGACCTTGCCGGCCTTGAGGCAGGAGGTGCACACGTTGACACGCTTCGGGGTACCGCCCACGATCGCGCGGACGCGCTGGATGTTCGGGTTCCAGCGGCGCTTGGTGCGGATGTGGGAGTGCGAAACGCTGTGCCCGAAGCCCGGGCCCTTGCCGCAGACGTCGCAGTTGGCAGCCACGGTGTCTCCTGAATGTCGTGCACGCCTGTGCAGAACGACAGCACGACGTGATGGATGGTCTAAGGGGGACGCCCGGACACCTCGGAGCGAACAACGCTTCTCGGCCGACCAGGCAACTTCGACAGAGTACCCGATCGCGGGCCGGGCCCTCAAACCGTAGCGCCGAGGTGGTGCGTCACACCTGGCGCCGGACGGGGCTGTGGATCGTCGCACGCGAGTGCCCCGGCCGCTGGGTACGGTGGGATCCGTCCGCGGGCAGGTGCCCGGGGGCGTCCGGTGCCGTGCCCGCGCGCGGCCCGTCCCGTGCCACGTCCAGGAGGGCAGAGCGTGACCGACGTCGACAGCGGCAGCAGGGCGACCGGACCCGGGCCGTTCCCCGCCGGCGTCCGTCTCGACGACCCGGCAGTGGTGCGTTCCTGGACCCGCGGCGCGACCGCGGCCCTGCGGCGTGAGCGCGGCGCGATCGACCAGGTCAACGTCTTCCCTGTGGCGGACGCCGACACCGGCACCAACCTCTACCTGACCCTGCGGGAGGGGGAGCGAGCCGTCGAGCGTGCGCCCGCGGACGCGAGCGGACCGGAGCTCCTGGCGACGCTCGCGCGGGCGGCCCTGCTGGGCGCCCGCGGCAACTCCGGCGTGATCCTCAGCGAGTGGCTGCGCGGGCTGGCGGTCGCCGCACGGCGCGGGGGCGACGCCGCCGACCTGCTCCGGCGGGCCGCGGTGTCCGCGCGGTCCGCGGTCGAGCGGCCGGCCGAGGGGACCATCCTCACCGCGGCGGATGCGGCGGCGGATGCGGCGGCGGATGCGGCGGCGGATGCGGCGGCGGATGCGGCGGCGGATGCGGCGGCGGATGCGGCGGCGAGTGTGACGGCGAGTGTGACGGCGGACGCCGCACTCGGTGTGGCGCCGGACGTCGCAGCGGACACAGCGGGGGACGCAGCGGCCGGCGCCGTGCGCGGGCCGGAGGCCGGGCCTGGCAGCGGCGCGGGCGGGGACACCGCCGCCGTGGCCGCAGCGGCGGCCGCGGCCCGGGCCGCAGCCCGGTCGAGCCGGGACGAGCTCGACGCCCTGCGGACGGCGGGCGTGCTCGACGCCGGGGCGCTCGGCCTGGTCCTCGTGCTCGACGCGCTGGTGGCGGCGGTGTCCGGGCGGCCGGCCGCTCCCGGGGCGGAGCCGGCGCCCGCCGGAGTGTCAGTGGCGGGCGGCAGCATGGACACCGTGAACCTGGACGAGCTGCTGGACGCCGCCGCGGGGCTCCCCGTGCCCCGGCCCGCGGAGCCGCACGGCGCACCGCACGGCACCGGCGCGCTGGAGCTGATGTTCGTGCTCACAGGCCCGGTCGGCGACGGTCCGGAGTCCGTGGCGGCCGGGCTGCGCACCGCGCTCGCCGAGGTGGGCGACTCGGTGGTCGTGGTCGGCGGGGACGCCGGCACGGGCACGGGTGTGTGGCAGGCGCACGTCCACACCGACCGCCTCGACGCCGCGCTCGCCGTCGCGGCGGCCGCCGGTCGCGCGGGGACGCTCGCCCAGGTGCACGTGCGGCACCTGGAGGCGGCCGGGCAGCACGAGTGGGGCGTGGTCGCGGCCACCGCGGCCCCGTCGCTGGCGGCGGAGCTGGCGCGGGCCGGCGCCGTCGTGCTGCTGACGGGCGGGGTCGAGGCCGTGGTGGAGCCGTTGACGCCCGACGACGTGGGGCGGGCCGCCGGGTCGACCGGCGCGCGGCGGGTGCTGTTCCTCGGGCCGGGGGCGGCGCCCGCGGGCGAACGGACGCCCGGCGTCGCGGACACGGCGGCGGCCGATGCAGCGAGGGCCGATGCGGTGGCGGCCGATGCGGTGGCGGCCGGCGCGGGCACGCCGTTCGACGTCGACGAGGTGGTGGCCGTGACGACGCCGTCGGACGTGCACGCCGTGGTGGCGCTCGCGGCCCTCGGGACGGTGCTGCCGTTCGGCGCGCCGGCCGACCCCGGCGTCGACGCGCGCAGGGTGGTGACCGACGCGCTCGACGGGCTCGTCGTGGTGACGGCGGGAGCCGACGGTGCGACCGGCGTCCTGCACGGTGCGGCCGGCCCCGCGACCACGGTCGTGACGGCTCTGCTGGACGCCGGCGTCCCGGACGACCTGCCCGAGCGTCTCGCGGCGACGCTCGCCGGGCGCGCACCGGACGCCGAGCTCGTGGTGCTGGCGACCGGCCTCCCGGGCGACGGCGTACGCCTGGGCGTGGAGTCCGGCGTCGGGCAGGAGACGGAGGGGGACGCATGACCGCACGGGTGGAGGAGCGGTTGGAGTGCGCGTTCGACAAGCGCACCGCGACGGCGCTGGGCAAGCTCGGGCTGCGCACCGTGGGCGACCTGCTCGGGCACTACCCGCGCCGGTACGCGGACCCGGGTGCGCTGGAGGACATCGCGGCCCTCCAGGTCGGTGAGCACGTGACCATCCTGGCCAAGGTCGAGCAGGCGACCGTGCGGCCCATGCGCAACCGCAACGGGGCGCTGATGGAGGTGGTCGTGACGGACGGGACCAGCCGGCTCTCGCTCACCTTCTTCGGCAAGCACCGCGGCTCGCTCTACAGCCACGAGAAGCGGCTCGTGCCCGGCGCGAAGGGCCTGTTCACGGGCACCGTCGGGCTCTACCGGGGCACACGCCAGCTCACGCACCCGGACTTCACGCTCATGGGGGAGGAGTCCGACCTCGACAGCGACGAGGCTCTCCTGGAGCACGCCACCAAGCCGATCCCGATCTACCCGGCGGCGGCCGGCATCCCGAGCTGGAAGATCCAGGGCGCCCTGCGGGTCGTGCTGGACACCCTGACCGATGCCGACGTGCCCGACCCGGTGCCCGACGAGGTCCGGGAACGCCATGGCCTGCCCGGCCGGGCCGCGGCCCTGCGCAGCCTGCACCGGCCCGCGACCATGGAGGAGGCCTACCAGGCGCGGCACCGGATGCGGTTCGAGGAGGCGTTCGTGCTGCAGGCGGCGCTCGCGCAGCGCCGCGCGCGCACGGCGGCCGAGGACGCCACCGCCCGCCCGCCGCTGCCCGCGGGCACACCCGGCCTCCTGGCCGACTTCGACGCGTCGCTGCCGTTCACGCTCACCGACGGCCAGCGCTCCGTGGGGCAGGAGATCGCCGCCGAGCTCGCCGACCCCCGCCCCATGCACCGCCTGCTCCAGGGTGAGGTGGGCAGCGGCAAGACGGTGGTCGCGCTGCGCGCCATGCTCCAGGTGGTCGACGCCGGCGGCCAGGCCGCGCTGCTCGCACCCACCGAGGTGCTGGCCGCGCAGCACGCCCGGACCCTGCGCACCCTCCTCGGTCCCCTGGCGGAGGGCGGCACGCTGTTCGGCGCGGAACGCACGGGCGCGAGCACCCGCGTGGCGCTGCTGACCGGCTCGCTGGGCGCGAAGGCGCGCAAGGAGGCGCTGCTGCAGGCCGCGAGCGGGGAGGCCGGGATCGTGGTCGGCACGCACGCGCTGCTGTCGGAGCACGTCCAGTTCGCCGACCTCGGGCTCGTGGTCGTAGACGAGCAGCACCGGTTCGGCGTCGAGCAGCGGGACGCGCTGCGGGCCAAGGGGCGCGTGTCGCCGCACCTGCTGGTCATGACCGCCACGCCCATCCCGCGGACCGTGGCGATGACCGTGTTCGGCGACCTCGAGACGTCGTCCCTCACCGAGGTGCCGGCCGGCCGCGCGGGCATCACCACCGTCGCCGTCCCGGCCCGCAACGTGCGCTGGACCGACCGCACCTGGGCGCGCGTCCGCGAGGAGGTCGACGCCGGCCGCCGCGCCTACGTCGTGTGCGCGCGGATCCACCCGGACGAGGACCAGGCGGGCGCCGCCGGCGTGAGCGGCCGGGCCGCGGCGAAGGACTTCGACGACGTGCCCGAGTTCCTCGACCCGGCGGACCCGGGCACCGACGGCGCCGCCGACCGGCCCCCGCTGCGCGCCGTGCTCGAGGTGGTCGAGGAGCTGCGCTCGCGGCCCGAGCTGGCCGGCGTCGAGATCGGCGTCCTGCACGGGCAGATGCCACCCGACCAGAAGGACGCGGCCATGGCCGCGTTCGCCTCCGGCGAGGCGCCCGTGCTCGTCTCGACCACCGTGGTCGAGGTGGGCGTGGACGTCCCCGAGGCCACGGCGATGGTCATCTTCGACGCCGACCGGTTCGGCATCTCCCAGCTCCACCAGCTCCGTGGCCGCGTGGGCCGTGGCACCGACCCGGGCCTGTGCCTCCTCGTGTCCGACGCCGAGCCGGGCACGCCGGCCTTCGCGCGCCTGGAGGCGATGACCCAGACCACCGACGGCTTCAAGCTCGCGAACCTGGACCTGGAGCTGCGCAGCGAGGGCGACGTGCTCGGGGCCGCCCAGTCCGGCCGGGCGAGCTCCCTGCGGCTCCTGCGGGTGGTCAAGGACGCCGGGCTCATCGAGGAGGCCCGCACCGCGGCCACCGACGTCGTGCGGGCGTCGCCCGATCTGACGGAGTTCCCGGAGCTCGCCGCCGCGATCCGGGCACAGCTCGACGAGGACCAGGAGGAGTTCCTGGAACGCACGTGAGGACCGGGTGAAAGGGATGACCCACGCCTTACGTTCGAAACAGGCAAACGATAGAGTCCCCGCCGATGACGGTCGACGCGAGGCATGCGATACACAGCGACAGGCCCGCGAAGACCGCGTGGCAGCGTGGCAGGCTGCTGGCGCTCGGATCCGTGCTGGTGGCGGCGCTGCTGCTGGGCCACGAGCTCGTGCCCAACCGGTGGGGAAACCTCGGCAGCCTGGTCCAGACCTTCCTGCCCTGGCTCGGGCTCGCCGTACCGCTGGGCATCCTCGCCGCCCTGGTGCGGCGGTCGGCGCTCGCGATCCTCGTCGTCCTGCTGCCGCTCGTCGCCTGGATCTGGGTCTTCCTGCCACAGATCCGTCCGCCGGAGCCGGCCCCCGCGGACCTGACGGTGGTGCAGCACAACGCGAGCGACACCAACACCGACGTGGCGGGCACGGCCGAGGTGCTGCTCGCCGCCGAACCCGACGTCGTGACCCTCACCGAGGTCTCCCGGGAGACGGCCGAGCAGTACACGCGCGCGTTCGGGGAGGCGCTGCCCCACCACGAGACGCAGGGCACCGTCGGCGTCTGGTCGCGGTACCCGCTGCGTGACGCGACCCCCGTGGACATCCGGCCCGAGGGTGTCGAGGCGACCTGGGACCGGTGCCTGCGCGTGGTGATCCGGCGCGAGGATGCCGCCGTCACGCTGTTCGTGGCGCACCTCCCGTCGGTCCGGTTCGGGAGCGGCGGGTTCGAGACCGGGCTGCGCAACGCGAGCGCGCTGCAGCTCGCGAACGCCGTGGCCGCCGAGGAGAGCGAGGCGGTGCTCGTCGCGGGCGACCTCAACGCCGTGCTCGCCGACGACGCGATCGCGCCTCTGACCAACCTCGTCACCGCGCCGACCACGGGCTTCGAGCTCACCTACCCGGCGACCTTCCCGGTGGTGCAGATCGATCACGTGCTCGCCCGCGGCGCCACGGTCACGGAGACCCGCGCCCTGCCCCGCACCCCGAGCGATCACCTCCCGATCCTGGCCCGCATCGACACCCCCTCTTCCTGACCCGACACGACCGTTGAGTGCGGGACATTCGCCCTTCTTCGCGTGCCGGAGGGGCGAATATCCCGCACTCAACGGTGCCGGGGGCGGGTTAGGGTCGGGGGCGTGAGCAGGATCGTGGCGGGGGTGGTCGGCGGGCGGTCGATCGCGGTGCCCGCGAAGGGCACCCGGCCGACCAGCGACCGGGTCCGCGAGGCCGTCTTCTCCCGCCTGGAGCACCTCGACGTGCTCGACGGCGCCCGGGTGCTCGACCTCTACGCCGGCTCGGGCGCGCTCGGGCTGGAGGCCGCCAGCCGCGGCGCGGCCACGGTGACCCTCGTGGACAGCGCCCGCCCCGCGACCGACGTCGCCCGCCGGAACGTCGCCACGCTCGGCCTGACCGGCGTGCGCGTCGTCACCGACACCGCCGAGCGGTTCGCGGCGGCGCTCGCCGGGCCGGGGCGGGCTGCAGGCCCCGGGCTCGACCTCGTCTTCCTCGACCCGCCCTACGACCTCGGTGAGGACGCGCTCGCCGTCGTGCTCGCACACCTGGCCGTGCCCGGCGTCCTGGCCGACGGCGCGGTGGTGGTCGTGGAGCGGTCGACCCGGACGCCGGAACCGGCCTGGCCCGACGGTCTGGAGCGGTTCGCCCGCAAGGACTACGGCGAGACGGTCGTGTACTACGCGGAGCCGGAGGTCCCGGACGCCGGCCCCGCGGATCCGTCGGATAGCGTGAGCGCGTGACCACCGTCGTCTGCCCCGGGTCCTTCGACCCCATCACCCTCGGCCACCTCGACGTGGTGCGCCGCGCCGCCACGATGTTCGACGACGTCGTGGTCGGCATCGCGAAGAACCCCGGCAAGTCCGGGCTGCTGGACCTGGAGACGCGCGCCTCGCTCGTGCGCGCCGCGGTGCACGGCGCAGCGCAGACGGATCCGGCGATGGCGCGGGTGCGGGTCGCCGTCGTGCCCGGACTGCTGGTCGACTTCTGCCGGGAGGCCGGGGCGGTCGCCGTGGTCAAGGGGCTGCGCGGCGGCGCGGACTTCGACGCCGAGCAGCCGATGGCCCTGATGAACCGGCACCTGTCCGGTGTGGAGACGATCTTCCTGCCGGGTGATCAGCGGTACGCGCACATCGCGTCGTCGCTGGTGAAGGACATCGTGCGGCACGGCGGACCGGTCGACGACCTGGTGCCCGCCGGGGTCGTGGACGCGCTGCGGTCCGCGCTGGGGGTCTCGCCCGCCGGGTCGTGAGGGCTGTCACCCCGCACGGTGCGCGTGCCGCTCGCCCGATGTCGTAGGATTGGCTTTTGGTCCCTGGCGTGCGGTTGCGCGCCGGTCCACCCCCTTCCCCGTCCGCCCGGACAACCGTCTTCCTCGGAGCCTGCCATTTCCCGCGAACCGAACTCGCCGCTCGTGCTCGACACGCACGAACTGTCTCGGCGTCCCGGAACGTCACGGACGCACACCGCGACCGTGCAGGCACCTGCCGACCTCGGCACCGCCGTGATCGGCATCCCGGAGGGTTCCGACCTTGAGCTGGACCTCCGGCTCGAGGCCGTGATGGAGGGCGTCCTGGTCTCCGGGACGGTCCGCGGCACGGTCCAGGGGGAGTGCAGCCGCTGCCTCGACCCGATCTCGTACGAGACCGTCGTCGACGTCACCGAGCTGTTCGCCTACCCCGAGAAGGCCGCCGCGTCGGCCGAGGCGGGGGACGACGAGGTCCAGGACGAGGAGTCCGTCCTGGAGGACGATCTGGCCGACCTGGAGCCTCCGCTTCGGGATTCGGTCGTCACTGCACTACCATTTCAACCGTTGTGCCGGGAGGACTGCCCGGGCCTGTGCTCCGAGTGCGGAGCGCGTCTGGCCGACGACCCCGGTCATCACCATGACGTAGTCGACCCTCGTTGGTCGGCGCTGCAGAGCATGCTCGAATCTACGAGCGTGTCGGACGAGACGAAAGAGAGCTAGCCGTGGCTGTTCCGAAGCGCAAGATGTCGCGCAGCAACACCCGTGCGCGTCGCTCGCAGTGGAAGACCACCGCAGCGACCCTCACCACCTGCCCGCAGTGCCAGGGCAACAAGCTGCCGCACACCGCGTGCCCCACGTGCGGCACCTACAAGGGTCGCACCTACCGCGACGCCCTGAAGACCGTTCACGCGGGCTGACGTGGCCAAGGGCGGGACGTCGCCGGCACGGCCGGAACCTACCGCGCTGCTCGAGAAGCTCGGGGTCCATCTGGACCCCGAGCTTCTTGTGCTGGCACTGACCCACCGGTCGTTCGCGCACGAGGCCGGTGGCATCCCCACGAACGAACGCCTGGAGTTCCTGGGCGACACCGTGCTGGGGCTCGTGGTCACCGAGGCGCTCTACCGGCGTCACCCGGACCTCTCCGAGGGCGATCTGGCGCGCATGCGGGCGGCGACGGTGTCGCAGCGCGCGCTGGCCGCCGTCGCGCGCACCCTGGGCCTGGGCAAGTACGTGCTGCTCGGCAAGGGTGAGATCCGCACGCGCGGCTTCGAGAAGGACTCGATCCTGTCCGACACGGTCGAGGCCCTGATCGGTGCCACCTACCTGTCGCACGGCCTGGAGACGTCGCGCGCGCTCGTGCACCGGCTCGTGGACGCGACGCTCGACGTCGCGGCGGGCCTGGGCGCCGGGCTCGACTGGAAGACGTCGCTCCAGGAGGCGTCCGCCGAGCGCGGCCTCGGCGCACCGGAGTACGTCGCCACGTTCGAGGGACCCGAGCACGCCCGGATCTTCCACTCGACGGTCGTGATCGACGGGGTCACCTACGGCTCCGGTTCCGGGTCCGCGAAGAAGCACGCGGAGCAGGGCGCTGCCGAGGAGACCTACCGGGCGCTGCTCCAGAAGTTCCCCCTCCCGGGGTCCGGGGACACGTCCGGCAGCAAGGCGTCGGCCGCCGGTGCCTGAGCTTCCCGAGGTCGAGACCGTCCGGGACGGCCTCGACCGCCTGGTGGTCGGCGCCGTCGTGCGCGACGTCGAGGTGTTCCGCGAGTACAGCGTCCGCCGGCACGACGGCGGCCCCGGCTCGTTCCGCGACCAGCTCGTGGGCCGGCGCCTGGCAGCGGCGGTGCGCCGCGGCAAGTTCCTGTGGTTGCCGCTGGAGCTCCCCGGGCCAGGGGACCGTGCGGCCGGGCCGGGGGACTGTGCGGCCGGGCCGGGCATCCAGGCGAGCGCCCCGGCCGACGCTGGGCGTGCGCTCCCGACCACGCTGCAGACCGCGCTGCCGGCCGCTGCACTGCTGGCGCACCTGGGCATGTCGGGTCAGCTCCTCGTGCGCGGGGCGACGACCGGCGACCCCACGCCGGGCGACGCCGCCGTCGGCCCGGACGGTGCCACCCCGGCCGACGACTGGCGGCACCCGCACCTGCGCGTCCGCCTGCACCTGACCGGCGCGCCGTCCGGGGCGCGCTACCTCGACTTCGTCGATCAGCGCACGTTCGGGCACCTGAGCGTCCAGGATCTCGTGCCGGACGGAGCGGCCTCACCCGTCACCTCGCCCGTCGCCTCGGCTGTCGCCTCGCCCGTCGCCTCGGCCGTGGCCGGAGCGTCTGCCCTGCCCGCTCCGTCGATCACATCCGCCCCGGCCGGTCACGGTTCGGACCTCCCGCTGCTCCCGGAGCCCGTGGCGCACATCGCCCGCGACCTGCTGGACCCGAACCTCGACCTGAACAGCCTGGTCCGGCGGGTGCGCCGGCGTCGGACACAGATCAAGCGCGCGCTCCTGGACCAGACGGTCGTGTCCGGCGTGGGCAACATCTACGCCGACGAGGCGCTGTGGCGCGCACAGGTGCACTGGGCGCGTGCGACCGACCGGCTCCGGGCCGCGGACGTGCGCCGGGTGCTGGACGCGGCGGCCGAGGTGATGCGCGAGGCGCTGGCCCAGGGCGGCACGAGCTTCGACGACCTGTACGTCAACGTCAACGGGCAGTCCGGTTACTTCGACCGGTCGCTGGCCGTGTACGGCCGGGAGAACGCGGAGTGCCGCCGCTGCGGCGCGCTGATCCGCCGTGACCCGTTCATGAACCGGTCGTCGTTCACGTGCCCCGTCTGCCAGCCCCGCCCCCGCACGCCGAGATAACGCCTGAACGGCAGAGACGCCGAGATGACGCCCGAACGCAGAGAGTGCGCTTCTACCCAGCGATTGTGCCCAGAATCATTGCCGTTTCTGGGCCTAATCGCTGGGTAGAAGCGCACCTCCTGCCACACCCGCCCGGCCGGGAGCGTCGAGCGCGCCGGACTCGGCGGGGAGCGTCGAGCGCGTCCGCCCGTGCCTGCCGCCCCGTCGCCTTGGGCCCGCCCCGTCGCCTTGGGCCCGCCCCGTCGCCTTGGGCCCGCCCCGTCGCCTTGGGCCCGCCCCGTGGCCTTGGGCCCGCTCCGACGCCTTGGGCCCGCTCCGACGCCACGGGCCCCGCCCCGTCACCTTGCCCCCCGCTCTGCCCCGCCCCGCCCCGCCCCGTCGAGCCACCCCGCGCTATCGCGCCGTCACGTTGCGGATCGGGCTGCCCGCCCGCCAGGCCGTGAGCTGGTCGGCCAGGAACTGAGCCGCTCGCCGGGGGCGCCCGCCCGCCACGTGCGGGGTGAGGATCAGGTTCGGCACGTCCCACAGCGGCGAGTCCGCGGGCAGCGGCTCGGTCTCCATGACGTCCAGGGCGGCACCGGCGAGCCGCCCGGAGCGCAGCGCGTCCTCCAGGGCGGCCTCGTCGACGGTCGCGCCCCGGCCCACGTTCACGAACCGCGCGGTCGGCGGGAGCAGGCCCAGCAGGCGGGCGTCGAGGATGTACCGGGTGGTGGGCAGGGCGGGCAGCAGCGAGACCAGCAGGTCGGTCTCGGCGAGCTGGGCCTCCAGACCGTCTGCTCCGACCACCGGGTACCCGGCGCGCTCACCGGCACGGGAGGCGACGCCGGTGACCTGGGCACCGAGCGCGGTCAGCAGCGGGGCGAGCCGCAGGGCGATCGAGCCGAAGCCCCAGATCGTCACCCGTGCCTCGTCGAGCGTGTACTCGCGGCCGGTGACCGGGTCGGCCTGGGCGAACGTGATCTCCTTGGCCCAGCGGTGCTCCTGCTGGGCGGCGAGCGAGACGTCGATGCGGCGCACGGTGGCCAGGATCAGGGCGAGGGCGTGCTCGGCCACGGTGTCGTCGTGCAGCGACTGGCCCGAGGAGACGACGACGTCGGGCGCGAACCCGGCTCGGAGCACGACGTCCGGCCCCGCGGTCAGGGTCTGCACCCAGCGCACGCGGGTGAGCCGGCGGGCGGCGTCGGCGACGACCTTCGGCGGGCTGGACCAGGTGACCAGCACGTCGGCGTCGGTGTGTTCCTCGGGGACCGGCTCGTTCATCGCGTAGGCGACCACGCTGTCGGGGCCGCCGGGCGCGAAGGAGGCTCCGCCGTCGGGCAGGCGGGACGGGAAGTCGAGGTCGAACGGTACGTCCGGTACGAGGATCTTCACGCCGGGGACGTTACCGGACGGGCGCGGGTGTGCACCCACGACGCGGAACGCCCGCCGGGCCGGGGGACCAGGCGGGCGTTCCGGGACCGGGAGGGTCAGCCCGTCACCCGGATGTAGACCGGGTTGTTCTGCCACATCTCCGTGTAGTGCACGGGGACGCCCTCCTGCTGGGCCTCGACCACCATGCCGTCGCCCGCGTAGAGGGAGACGTGGCCGGACGTCCAGACGATGTCACCGGGCTGCGCCTCGGCGGCGGAGACCTGGTAGCCCACGGTCGCCATCGAGCTCGAGCTGTGCGGGAGGTCGATCCCGAGCTGCGCGTAGACGTACTGGATGAGCCCGGAGCAGTCGAAGCCACTGGGGGAGGCTCCGCCCCACACGTAGGGCACGCCCACGTACTCGAGGGCCAGGTTGACGGCCTGCTGGCCCAGGTCGGCGGAGCTCTCCACGGCTGCTGCCGCAGCGGCCTCCGCCTCGGCCTCCACGGCTGCTGCCGCAGCGGCCTCCGCCTCGGCCTCCGCAGCGGCTGCGGCGGCGGCCGCTGCTTCCGCCGCGGCGGCGGCCTCGGCCTCGGCGCGGGCCTTGGCCTCCGCCTCGGCCTTGGCGCGTGCCTCGGCCTCGGCCTTCGCCTTCGCCTCGGCGATGCCTTCCTCGGTCTCGGCGTACGGGGTCACCGACACGCGGCCGCTCTCGGCCCAGAAGTCGGCGTTCTGCGTGACCTTGACCTTGGTGACCAGGTTCTCGGCCAGGCCGGCCGAGATCGTGGTGTCGACGGTGTTGCTGACCGGCGTGGCGTTCGCGAGCGTGGCCTGGGTGTGCGACTCGGCGGGCGCGGTGTGGGCGGTCTGGGTGAAGACCGAGGCCAGCATGCCGGAGGTGACGACCGCGATGGCGCCCGTGCGGGCGGCATTCTCGGCGGCGGTCTGGGTGAGTGCGGTGAAGGGGGTGAGAGCGGGGCCCTCGGCGCGGTGCCGACCCCGGCTGGCGGGACGGTCTGCCTGGTCGTCCGCCCAGTCGTGGGTGCGGTCGGTGAGTACGGTCACCAGTGATCTCCTCGGACGCCTACGAGGTGAGCTGTCGGGTTCGGATGGGGAGTTCGATCACCCGGCCTCGTACGAGGCTTCACCCCGAGGACACTCGCGTGCCCGGCTTACCTGGTTCCCCCGCCCCTGTCACGTCGTAGCTGCTCAGGTCCGGTGACAGGGCTCGGCGTCCGGACCTGGACCTCCCCGCTTCTGGAGAGGTGAGACCGACCGTACCGGGGTCCCTGGCAAATGTCACGATTAGGTCACATACCGTCCTGTGATGGAACTCTCTTGGCAATGAGTTCCGTGTCACCATGTCCGCCATGGTCGATCCCACCGCGTCCCCGCGCCTGCACTCCCGGTACGACGCCGTCGTCGTGGGCGGCGGGCACAACGGCCTCACCGCCGCGGCGTACGCCGCTCGCAGCGGACGGTCGGTGCTCGTCCTGGAGCGCGCCGACCACGTGGGCGGCGCCGCCGTCTCGGCCCGCCCCTTCGCGGGTGTCGACGCGCGCCTGTCGCGCTACTCCTACCTGGTCTCGCTGCTGCCGCGGCGCGTGGTCACCGAGCTCGGGCTGCCGGTCACGCTGCGGCGGCGGCGCTGGTCCTCCTACACGCCCGTGGCCGACGGCGGCCTCCTCGTCGATACGGGGGACGACGCCGCCACGCGGGCCTCGTTCCGGAGCCTGACCGGAGCCGACGCGGACTTCGAGGCGTGGGGCCGCTTCTACGCGACGACCGCCGAGGTCGCCCGCCGCCTCGCGCCGACGCTCACCGAACCCCTGCTCACACGCTCGGCCGTGCGGGACCTCGTGGTCGACGGCGTGGGCGAGGAGGCCTGGCGAGCCCTGTTCGAGGAGCCGCTCGGCGCGCTGCTGCGGCGCACCTTCGCCGACGACGTGGTCCGCGGCATCGCCGCCACCGACGGCCTCATCGGCACCTTCGCCGACATCGACGAGGCGTCCCTGCGCCAGAACCGGTGCTTCCTGTACCACGTGATCGGCAACGGGACCGGCGACTGGGACGTGCCGGTGGGCGGCATGGGCGCCGTCTCGGGCGCCCTGCGCGACGCCGCCGTGTCCGCCGGCGCCACGATCGTCACCTCGGCGACGGTCACCGCCGTCGACCCCGGGGCCACCGGCGTGGAGGTCACCTGGACCGGCGCCGACGGGCGCACCCGGGGCGTGACCGCCGGGCACCTGCTCGCCGGGTGTGCGCCGGCCGAGCTCGACCGGCTCCTGGCCGCTGCCGGCCGGGGCACGGCCGACGGGCGGGACGTGGCGGGGGCCACCACGTCCCCGGCGTACCCCGAGGGCGCGCAGCTCAAGGTGAACATGCTGCTCGACCGGCTGCCCCGCCTGCGCGACGGCGTGGACCCGGTCGCGGCGTTCAGCGGCACGCTGCACGTCAACGAGTCCCTCACCCAGCTCCAGACGGCGTACGCGCAGGCCGCCGCGGGCCGGGTGCCCGACCTGCCGCCGAGCGAGATCTACTGCCACACGCTGTCCGACCGGTCGATCCTCGGCCCGGACCTGGCCGCGACCGAGGCGCAGACCATCACGCTGTTCGGGCTGCACATGCCCGCCCGGCTCTTCCGCGCCGATCCCGACGGGGCCCGCGAGCGGGCCCTCGCGGCCACCCTCGCCTCGCTGAACTCGGTGCTGGCCGAACCGGTCGAGGACGTCCTGGCGCACGACGCCGACGGCGTGCCCTGCCTGGAGGTGCGCACCCCGGTGGACCTGGAGGGCGACGTCGGGCTGCCCGGCGGGCACATCTTCCACCGCGACCTGGCCTGGCCGTTCGCCGAGTCCGCCGACGACGCCGGGCGGTGGGGCGTCGAGACGGAGCACCGCCGGGTGCTGCTGGCGGGTGCGGGCGCCCGGCGCGGCGGCGGGGTGAGCGGCATCCCCGGCCGGGCGGCGGCGATGGCGCTGCTGGGCGACGGCTGAGGCCGTCCACGATGACGCCGCCTACGATGAGGCGTGCAGATCCGACGCGCCGTCCCGGCCGACTCACCCGCGGTCGCCCCGCTGCTCGGCCAGCTCGGGTACCCCACGACCGCCGCTGATCTCGACGCCCGGTTCGCGCGCGTGGCCGGGAGCCCGTACGACGCGGCCTGGGTGGCTGTGGAGGACCCGTCCGGTGCGGTGGCCGGGTTCGCCGCGGGCCACGTCCGCAGTCCGTTCGAGCTCGACGCGCCCGTGGCTGAGCTGACCGCCCTCGTGGTCGACGAGACACGGCGCGGCACCGGCGCCGGGCGGGCGCTCGTGGCGACCGTCGAGGACTGGGCGCTCGCCCACGGCTGTGTCCGGATCACGGTGTCCTCCGCGTTCCGGCGCGAGGGCGCGCACGCCTTCTACGAGCGGCTGGGGTACGAGCAGCGCGCGAAGAAGTTCGACAAGAGCTTGCCGGCTTCCTGATCCCCGGCGCACGACGCGCAGCACCAGGCACGGTGACCATGGGTCACCGCTCCTGCGCGGCCGCCCAGCCGTACGCCGGATCCGAGGCGAGCAGGTCCTCGTGGCGGCCCCGTGCGACGACGTCGGCCGGCCCCGGCACGCCTCCGCCCGCGCCGCGCCCCAGGAACAGCACCTCGTCCGCGACCGCCAGCGGGCTGAGCCGGTGGGTCGCCAGCAGCACCGCCCGGTCGGTCGCGCGGGCGTGCGCCGCGACCGCGCGGACCAGGGCGTCCGCCGTGTCGCCGTCCAGGTGCTCCGCCGGCTCGTCCACGAGCAGCACCCGGGCCGGCGCCAGGAGGGCACGCGCCACCAGGAGCCGCCGCCGCTCCCCACCCGACACCGCGGCCGCGTCCGTGCCGACCACCGTCTCCAGGCCCCGGGGGAGCGCCGCGAGCCACGCACCCAGCCCGACGGCGTCGAGCGCAGCGCGGGCCTCCTCGGGGGTCACGTCACCCCGCGCGACCCGCAGGTTCTCCAGCACGGTGGTGTCGAACAGGTGCCCGTCCTCGGCGACGAACAGGCCCGCGCCCGACCGTCCGCCGACCGCCCCGGCGACCGGCGGGACCAGACGTGCCGCCGTCATCAGGAGGGTCGTCTTGCCGACGCCGGACGGGCCGGCCAGCGCCACGACCGACCCCGGCTCCAGCGCGAGGGACACGCCGGCCACCGCGGCGCGCGGCAGCCCGTCCGCGCCGGGCCAGCCCGCGGCGACGTCGTCGAGCACGAGCAGCCGGCGGTCGTCGTCGTGGTCGGCGGGTGCGCCGGACGCGTCCGTGCCCACCTCCGTCCGTGACCCGCCGGCACCCGGGTCTGCCGGCAGCAGCGCGACCAGCCGGCCTGCTGCCGCACGCGACCGGTGCAGCTGGACCGCCGCGGCGGGCAGACCCGCCGTCGCCTCGAAGACGGCCAGCGGCGTCAGCACCACGACGGTCAGCGCCTCGGGCGACAGCGTCCCGGCCAGGGCCGCCGGGATGCCGAACGCCAGCGACGCGAGCACCGCCAGCCCCTGCGCCAGCGCCCCCAGCCCGGCGGCGAGCCCGGAGGTGCGGGCGCCGTCGTCCGACACGGCGGACAGGCGCGCGTCCGCGGCGTCCAGGTCGCGCAGCCGCGCGCCGAACCGGCCGGCGACGCGCAGCTGCGCCGACTGCTCCAGGAGCTCCAGGGCCAGCGCGGTCACCTCGCCGCGGGCCGCCGCACCCCGCACCTCGGTCCGGGCGGCCGCACGGGCCGCCAGCCACGGCGTCACGATCCCCGCGAGGACCAGGCACACCGCCAGCGCCGCCCCCGCGGCAGGCAGCAGCACACCCAGCAGCACCACGGAACCGAGCGACGTCACCACCGCGACCCCGGCCGGCACCAGCGCGCGCACCACGACGTCGCCCACGTCGTCGACGTCCTGGCCGATCCGTGCCAGCAGCTCGCCACGCCGCACCGTGACCGGGCGGTCGTCGGCGGCGAGCCGCGCGTACAGGTTGGCGCGCAGGGCGGCCATGCCCCGCAGGGCGACGTCGTGCGACGCGAGGCGCTCGCAGTAGCGCAGCACGCCACGTCCGATGCCGAAGGCCCGCACGGACACCACCGCCACCGAGAGCGTGAGCACCGGCGGCATCTGCGACGCGCGCGCCACGAGCCAGGCGGCGGCCGCGGCGAGCCCGATGGCGCAGCCCAGGGTGAGCACGCCGAGCGCGATCGCCGCGGCGACCTTGCCCGGGCGGATCTCCAGCAGCGGCAGGACGCGGCGCAGCGGATCGTTCCCCGCGCCCCGCAGCGGGGAGCCGGTGCGGGGCCGGTCGCGGGTCGCCGGAGCGTTCACGGTGTCCTCCCGTCGGTCGCCGGGCGCGCGGCGGGGACGGCCGTCGCCCGGTCCGCGGTCGGCTCCGCCGCCGCGTGCACGTCGATCACCTGGTCCGCCAGGGCCAGCAGCGACGCCCGGTGCGCGACGACGAGCACGGTCCGGCCGGCGTCCCGCCAGGCCCGCACCGTGTCGAGCACGGTCTGCTCCCCGCGGGCGTCGAGGTGCGCGGTCGGCTCGTCGAGGACCACCAGCGGCCGGTCGGCGGCGTCGTCGAGCAGCGCGGACGTGAGCGCGACGCGCTGCCGCTGGCCCACGGACAGTCCCACGCCACCGAGCCCGACCCGCGTGTCCCACCCCTCGGGCAGGGCGCCGACGACGGCGTCCAGCCCCGTCCGGCGCGCGGCGTCGGCGAGCACCCGGTCGTCGACGGGGTGGGGCAGGCCGTCCCGGACGACGTCGCGGAGCCGCCCCGGGGGGAGCGCCGGCCGCTGGGGCACCCAGGTGAGGCCGGACCACCACTCGTCGAGGTCGTCCGGGGGGAGGGCGGCGAGGTCGCGGAGCGCACCGTCGTCGTGCCCGTCCGGTACCACGCCGACCCGCCCGGCGTCGGGCGTGAGCAGGCCCAGGACGGCGAGCACCGCGGTCGACTTGCCCGACCCGCTCGGTCCGCGCAGGGCGACGACCCGGCCGCTGCCCGGCCGGCCGTCGCCCAGGGGGATCCGCGCCGACAGCCCGGCGGGCGCGACCACGCCGCGTCCGGGGGCCTGCACCGACACCCCGTCCAGCACCAGCGTGCCGCCCGCCGACCGGGAACGGCCTCGGGCGGCTGGGCGTTCCGTGACCGCCACCGACGGATGCGGCCCGAGCAACGTGAACGCCCGGTCCACGGCCGCCATCCCGTCGACCGACGCGTGGAACTCGGCGCCCACCCGCCGCAGCGGCAGGTACACCTCGGGCGCGAGCACGAGCACCGCCAGCGCCGGCTGCAGGTCCATGGCCCCCTCGACGAGCCGCAGCCCGACGCCGACGGCGATGATCGCGACCGACAGCGTGGTCAGCAGCTCGAGCACCATCGAGGACAGGAACGCGACCCGGAGGGTGCCCATCGTGGCCTTGCGGGAGGCGTCGCCCAGGGCGCGCACGCGCTCGGCCGGGCCGGCCGACCGGCCGAAGGCGCGCAGGGTCGGCAGCCCGGCGACGAGATCGAGCACCTGGGCACCGAGCCGCTCCACGGTGGCGAGGCGCCGCTCCGACGTCCCGGCCGTCAGGCGCCCCACCAGCACCATGAACACGGGCACGAGCGGCAGGGTCACGATCGCGATCAGCGCCGAGACCCAGTCCAGGCCCAGCACCACGACGACGAGCGCCGGGGTGAGCAGCGCCGTCAGCACGAGCTGCGGCACGTAGCGCACCAGGTACGGTTCCAGCACGTCGAGCCCGCGCGTCGCGAGGGTCGCGACCTCGGCCTCCGGGCTGGCCGCGCCGGCCGCGTTCCCCGCCGTCGGCCAGGCCGCCCGTGGCCCGCGCAGCGCCCACGCCTCGACCACCGCCCGCCGCAGCTCGGCGACGGTCCGGGCGGCGGCGCGCAGCGCGTAGCGCTCCTGCGCCCAGGCGACGGCGGCCCGACCGCCGACGACGAGCGCCAGCCCGGCGAAGGTGCGCACCAGCAGAGGGCCGGACACGCCGTCCCCACGCACCACGGGCGTCAGCAACGCCGCGATCAGGAGGGCCTGCGCCACGATCAGTGCGGCCGCGGCGATGCCGAGCCCGACGGTGAGCGCCACGTACCAGCGGGCGGCCCGCACCTGCCGCAGCAGCCGGGGGTCCAGGGGTTTCACGCGTGCTCCTCGGCCTAGAAGGCCGACTCCTTGATCTTCTTCCAGGTCAGCCCGGCCGGCGCGGGGATGTGGTCCACGGTCAGCCGGCGCCGGAACACCCAGTAGGTCCAGCCCTGGTAGAGGATCACCAGCGGGGTGAGCACCACGGCGACCCAGGTCATGACGGTGAGGGTGTACGGGGTGGACGCCGCCTCGGCGATGCTCAGCGACGGGCCGCCGTCCAGCCCGGGCATGACGTCCGGGAACATGGACCCGAAGATCAGCACGACGGCGGCGACGATCGTCACGGCGGACAGGCCGAACGCCCAGCCCTCGCGACCCACGCGGTTGGTCAGCACGACGCCGACCAGGGCCAGCGCGGCGACCACCACGGCGGCCCAGGTCCAGGTGACGGAGAACGCGAGCTGCGCCCACAGGGCCCAGCCGCCGGCCACCAGCAGGGCACCGACCGACAGCACGCCGGCGAACCGCCGGGCGCGCGCCCGGATCTCGCCGTCCGTCTTGAGGGCGACGAACACCGAGCCGTGCAGCAGGAAGAGCACGAGCGTGGTGGCGCCGCCGAGCAGCGAGAACGGGTTGATCAGGGCCCAGAACCCGCCTACATACTGGTGCGCCTCGTCGAGCTGCACGCCGCGCACGAGGTTGGCGAACGCCACGCCCCAGAGCACGGCGGGCACCCAGGACCCGACCTGGATCGCGACGTCGCAGCGGCGTGCCCAGACGGCGTCCGCGATCTTGCCGCGGTACTCGAAGGCGACGCCCCGGACGATGAGCGCCACCAGGATGAGCAGCAGCGGCAGGTAGAAGCCGGAGAACAGGGTGGCGTACCACTCCGGGAACGCCGCGAAGGTGGCGCCGCCCGCGGTGAGCAGCCACACCTCGTTGCCGTCCCACACGGGCCCGATGCTGTTGACCAGCACGCGCCGCTCCTTCTCCCGGTGCGCGCCGTCACCCCGGGGCAGCAACGACATCAGCATGCCGACGCCGAAGTCGAAGCCCTCCAGCACGAGGTATCCGGTCCACAGGACCGCGATGATGAGGAACCACACGAGCGCGAGATCCACGGCCATGTCCTTTGTCAGTCTTGGTTCTGGCGGAGGTCAGAGGGGTCAGTAGGCGAACGAGAGCGGCCGGTCGGTGTCGTCGTCCGCCGCCTCGGGGGACTCGTCGCGCACCGTGGCGGGGACGCCCTCGATCGCGTAGCGGTGGATGAGCCGGTACCAGACCACGGCGAGCACGCCGTAGAGCAGGGTGAACACGATCATCGAGGTGAGCACCATGCCGGGGCTCACCACCTCGGAGACGCCCCGCATGGTGAGCAGCCGGATCTGGTCGATGCCGGTCGGGTTGGGCGCCACCACCCAGGGCTGGCGCCCCATCTCGGTGAAGATCCACCCGAACGACGACGCGAGGAACGGCGTCGGGATCGCCGCGATACCGATGCGGGCGAGCCACGTGTTGTCGCTGACCCGGCCGCCGCGCGTGAACCAGAGGGCGGCCAGGGCGAGCAGCGCCGACCCGGCGGCGAAGCCGATCATCAGCCGGAAGCTCCAGTAGGTGACGGCGAGGTTCGGGGTGTAGGAGATGGCGTTGCCGGCGTCGTCGGTCTCGCCGTACCGCTCGGAGTACTCCTGCTGCACGTCGTTGACACCGGGCAGGAAGCTGTCCGGGCCGGAGAAGTGGCCGGTGCCGAGGTAGCTGGCCAGGCCGGGCACCTCCAGGATGTGCCGCACGCCCTCGCAGGAGTTGGACAGGTCGCCGATGGTGAGGATCGAGAAGTTGGCGGCCTCCTCGCCCTCGCACAGGGCCTCGGCGGAGGCCATCTTGCCGGGCTGCTGCTCGAACATCAGCTTGCCCTGGGCGTCACCCGTCAGCGCGACGCCGACGCCGGCGACCAGCATGACCACGGTGCCCAGCACCACGGCCGGGCGGTAGACGTCGCGCGCCAGCTCCACGTTCTCCGGCCGCCTGGTCCGGGCCAGGCGCACCATCCACCAGGCGGCGATCCCGGCCACGAACGTCCCCGCGGTCAGGAACGCGGCCGCGACGGCGTGCGGGAACGCGGCCCACAGCGTGTTGTTGGCGAGGATGGCCCAGATCGACTCCATCTCGGCGCGGCCGGTCTCGGGGTTGTACCGGGCGCCCACGGGGTGCTGCATCCAGGAGTTGGCGGCCAGGATGAAGAAGGCGGACAGGTTCACGGCGACCGCCACGGCCCAGATGCACGCCAGGTGCACCTTCTTGTTCAGGCGGTCCCAGCCGAAGATCCACAGGCCCAGGAACGTCGACTCCACGAAGAAGGCGGCCAGCGCCTCCATGGCGAGCGGGGCGCCGAACACGTCACCGACGAACCGCGAGTACTCGCTCCAGTTCATGCCGAACTGGAACTCCTGCACGATGCCGGTGACCACGCCGAGCGCGAAGTTGATCAGGAAGAGCTTGCCGAAGAACTTGGTCAGCCGCAGCCAGCGCTCGTTCCCGGTGCGGACCCACGCCGTCTGCATGATCGCCACGAGGGGCGCCAGGCCGATCGTCAGCGGCACGAAGATGAAGTGATAGACGGTGGTGATGCCGAACTGCCAGCGTGCCAGGTCGAGGGCTTCCACTCCGGGCTCCTGTGAGGTGTTCGAACGGCTCTGTCCCTGGGGACGCTAGGCCTGATCGAGCAGGTCCGCGCGCCGCCGCGGGGTGATTCCGTCGCTTGTGAATGTCTTCACAAGGAACTGTACACGCTGTTGAACCACGCTTTGGTCCAGGCAGGGCGGGTGCCGCCTCCTGTGCGATACTGGTCGAACCCGCGCGGGCCCACATCCCTGCGTGGCCTGCAGAGTCCAGCACTGCCCGTGATCCGCACGCGGTGCCGCTGTCACGACAGAACGTGGTGGCAGGCGTCCGCGAAGACGACGGGCAGAGGGCCGCAGCCAAGACTTCCGTTCGGGTGTGCCGCTTCGCCGCGACGCATCGCCGGACGACCGACCGCCTGGCGGTCCGCGTGGTGTGGAGCGGGCGCCGGCTACAGGAGCACCTCACGTGACGCCTTCCAGCACCACCGGTTCGACCATCGGGTCACAGGATGATCACGACGCACCTGAGGCGAACGCCCAGGTCACCACTGGTGGGGAGGCCCCGGCGGACAGCGCGCCGGTGAAGCGCCCGCGTCGTCGGGCCACCCGGTCCGTGGTCTCCACGGCCAGTGCCGGCCCCATCGTCGTCGGCTCGTCCGACACCTCCTCGGCCCCGGCCGAGGCCCAGCCGGTGACCACGGGCGGTACCGCAGCGGTGGCCGCGCCCGCGGCCCCGGCAGCCGGCGAGACCGCCACCAAGCGTCCGCGTCGCCGCGCCACGCGCGGCGTCTCCTCCCCGGCACCCGTCGTGGACGCCGGCCCGACGGCGGACGAGCAGTCCGCCCCGGCCGGGACCGTCGCCCCGGATGAGACGGATCTCACTGCCGGGACGCAGCCGGCGGAGCCTGCCGGAGCAGAGCCTGCCGCTCCCGCCGAGCCTGCCGCCGTTGTCGAGGCCGAGGCTGCCGAGGTTGAGGCCGAGCCCGCCGCCCCCGTCGACGAGCCCGTTGACGAGCCCGTTGACGAGCCTGTTGACGAGCAGGGCGCCGACGCGCCCGGACCGGCCGACATCGTGCTGCCGGAGCCCGCTGCCCCCGCCGAGGCGCCCGTGCGTGAGGTCGCGAGCCTCGACGACATCGTGCTGCCCGGTGGCCCGGCGCAGGAGTCCGAAGCCGCGCCCCGCCGGCGCACCCGCCGGAAGGCGGAGCCGGCCGACGCCGCACCCGAGGCCGAGGCCGAGGCGGCGCCCAAGCGCGGTCGCTCGCGGCGCAAGGCTGCGGAGCCGGTGACCGAGCCGGTCGCGGAGACCGCCGACCAGGTCGCCGAGCCCGCGCCGGAGGAGTCCGCCCCGCGCGCCGTCGCGACCGAGGAGACCGTGGCGGACGCGCCCGCGGAGCAGGCCCCGAAGGGCCGCGCGCGCCGCAGCCGTCGTGCCACCTCGACCCCGGCCGAGACCACGCAGGCCGCCGAGCCCGCCCAGGCCTCCGAGGCCCCGGCCGCGCAGGCCCCGGTGTCGCCCGCGGCGACCACCTCGGGCACGCGCGTGCCGCGCCTGGCCACCACGGCGCTGCTGTTCCAGGCGCCGGACGACTCCGCCGCACGCCGTTCGCGGCGTGCGCAGGCCCCCGCCGGCCCGCCGCGTCCGCAGGACCTGACGCCGCAGTTCGCCCGTCCGGTGCCCCGCACCGCCGAGCGTCCGGCCGAGCCTGCTCCCGAGGCGCCGGCCGCCCCGGCGGCCGAGGCCGTCGCCGAGCAGGTCGAGCAGGCCGCCGAGGCGGCGCAGGCGCCCGCCGAGCCCCGGACCCGCCGGTCCGGTTCGCGCCGAGCCGTCCGCGGTACGGGTCCGAGCGCCGACCCGGCGACCCGTCCCGAGCCCGAGGCCGCCGCGCAGGAGAGCGCCGAGCCCGCGGGCGACGCGACCGCCGTCGCGCCGAGCGTCCCGGCGGCGCCGCAGTTCGTCGCCGCGGAGCTGAGCGAGGACGACGCCGCGGCCGTCGACGAGGTCGGCGCCATCGAGGAGGAGCTCGTCGCCGAGGGTGTCGAGCTCGAGGAGCTCGCCCCGGAGGACTTCGAGGAGTACGACGACGAGGAGGTGCGCCCGTCGCGCCGTCGTCGTCGCCGGGGTGGGCGCGGCCGGCGCGGTGGCCGCGCCGGACGCGGGGACGACCAGGATGACTCCGCCGACGAGGACCAGGACGACGACCAGGACGAGGGCGCGCAGGCGTCCTCCGACGAGGACGTCGACACGGACGCCGACGGCGAGGACGACGCGCAGGACGCCGCGGAGGGTGACGGTGGCAGCCGCCGTCGTCGCCGGCGCCGCCGGGGGACCCGTGGCGAGCGTGCCGAGGCGGCTGCCGCGCGGTCCAGCCGCAGCGACGAGGTCACCGCGCTCAAGGGCTCCACGCGCCTGGAGGCCAAGAAGCAGCGGCGTCGCGAGGGCCGCGACCACGGCCGCCGTCGCCAGATCATCACCGAGGCCGAGTTCCTGGCCCGCCGCGAGTCGGTGCAGCGGTCGATGATCGTGCGCGAGAAGAACGGCCGCACGCAGATCGCGGTGCTGGAGGACGGCGTGCTCGTGGAGCACTACGTCTCGCAGCAGTCGCAGGCGTCCATGGCCGGGAACGTGTACCTGGGCCGCGTGCAGAACGTGCTGCCCTCGATGGAGGCGGCGTTCGTCGACGTCGGCAAGGGCCGCAACGCCGTGCTGTACGCGGGCGAGGTCAACTGGGACGCGGCCGGCCTGGAGGGTCAGCCACGCCGGATCGAGCAGGCGCTGAAGTCGGGCGACTCCGTGCTGGTGCAGGTCACCAAGGACCCGATCGGCCACAAGGGTGCCCGCCTGACGAGCCAGATCACGCTGGCGGGCCGGTACCTGGTGTTCGTGCCGGGCGGCGGCATGACCGGCATCAGCCGCAAGCTGCCCGACACCGAGCGGTCGCGCCTCAAGAAGATCCTGCGCGAGGTCGTGCCGGACGGTGCGGGCGTCATCGTGCGCACCGCCGCGGAGGGGGCCAGCGAGGACGAGCTGCGCGCCGACGTCGAGCGGCTGCAGGGCCAGTGGGACGCCATCCAGGCCAAGGCCAAGAAGGCGTCCGCCCCGGCCCTGCTGCAGGGTGAGCCGGACATGGCGATCCGCGTGGTCCGCGACATCTTCAACGACGACTTCTCGTCGCTGGTGGTGCAGGGCGAGGGCGCGTGGGACGAGATCGCGCACTACGTCGAGGAGCTCGCCCCGGACCTGCGCGAGCGCGTGTCCAAGTGGGTCGAGAACACCGACGTGTTCACGGTGCACCGGGTGGACGAGCAGCTCGCCAAGGGTATGGACCGCAAGGTCTGGCTGCCCTCGGGCGGCTCGCTGGTCATCGACCGCACCGAGGCCATGACCGTCGTGGACGTCAACACCGGCAAGTTCACCGGTGCGGGCGGCACGCTCGAGGAGACCGTGACGCGGAACAACCTCGAGGCGGCCGAGGAGATCGTGCGGCAGCTGCGCCTGCGCGACATCGGCGGCATCATCGTCATCGACTTCATCGACATGGTGCTCGAGTCCAACCGGGACCTGGTGCTGCGTCGCCTGGTCGAGTGCCTGGGCCGGGACCGCACCAAGCACCAGGTCGCCGAGGTGACGTCGCTGGGCCTGGTCCAGATGACGCGCAAGCGCGTGGGCCAGGGCCTGGTCGAGGCGTTCTCCGAGACCTGCGAGCACTGCAAGGGCCGCGGGTTCATCGTGCACGAGGAGCCGATCGAGAAGTCGGCGGGCGGCTCGGCCGCTGCCTCGGTGGCGTCCTCCGAGGAGGGCCCGCGTTCCGCGCGGGCGCGCCGCAAGCGGGGCAAGGAGAAGGCGTCGGCGCAGGAGCCCGCCGCCCCGGTCGCCAGCCTTCCCGAGGAGCGGTCCGAGGCGCGGGAGGCCGTCAAGGCCACGCTCGCGACCATCGCCGCCGCGGCGCAGCACGCGCACGAGCCGAAGGAACCGGCCCCGGAGGGTCCCGCCACCCTGGACGAGATCCAGCTCCCCGCGGCTGGTTCGGCCTCGGCAGCCGCTCCCGCGGAAGCATCTGACGGTGCGCCCGCCGACCCGCCCTCGCGCGCGTCCGACGACGTGCGACCGACGACCGACGACACGCCGGAGGGGGGCTCCGGCACCGGGCAGCCGGAACCGCCCAAAGGAGCTGGCGACGAGGTCGCCTGAGCAGAAGAAGGGCTTCTGGGCGAGGCTGTTCGGCCTCTGACCTGATCCCGACGAGGGTCGCCACCATCCGGTGGCGGCCCTCGTTTCGTGTGTCCGGGCGAGAACTTCCTTGCGGACCGTCGACGTTCTATGGTTCATTAGTCGAGTAATGAACCACCGAACCAGGATCCAGGAGATCCCCGGACGACGGAGCCGTGATGACGACGACCACCACCGCACCACCCACCACCCGGCTGGGATACATCGACAACCTGCGCGTGCTGCTGACGGTGCTGGTGATCGCGCACCACTGCGCCGTCACCTACGGCGCCCTGCCGGTCTGGTACTGGGCGGAGCCGAGCACCAGCCCGTCCGGCATCGCGCTCATGCTGTTCGTGATCGTGAACCAGTTCTGGTTCATGGGCGCCTTCTTCCTGCTCTCCGGCCTGTTCGTCGCCGGCTCGGTCGACCGCAAGGGCCCCGGTGCCTTCGCCCGGGACCGGGTGATCCGGCTCGGTGTGCCGCTCGTCGCCTTCCTGCTGGTGGCGCGGCCGGTCCTGTCCCTGCCGCAGTGGCCGGCGGCGCGCGCCGAGGGCGAGACCTTCCTGCACTTCTGGTTCACCGTGGGCGACCCGGGCCCGCTGTGGTTCGTCGAGGTGCTGCTCGTCATGTCGCTCGCCTACGCGGCCTTCCGCGCGCTCCGCGCTCGCTCGCGCGCATCCCTCCCGGCCGGGACCGGTGCCGTCGCCGGGCGCCCGGTGAGCCTCCGCGGCATCGCGGTCCTCGTCGGGGTGCTGACCGTCGCCGCGTTCCTGTGGCGGCTCGCCGTACCGACCGGCACCTACTGGGAGCTCGGCGGCCTGCCGACCCCGGCCTACCTGCCCCAGTACGTGATCCTCTTCGTGGTCGGGGTGCTGGCGTCGCGCCGCGGGTGGCTCACGGGCCTCACGGCGCGCCAGGGCCGGGTCGCGCTGATCGTCGCAGTCGCCGCCGTCGGTCCGGCGCTCGGCACGGTGGCCCTCGCGACGGCGCCCCGCGCGGGCATGCTCGCCCAGGTGGGCGCGAGCCTCGCCGAGAGCGTCTTCGCGGTCAGCATGATCGTGGGCCTGCTGGTCCTCTTCCGGGAGAAGTTCTCCGGGCAGCCGGCATGGGCGAGGTTCGCGGCACGGAACGCCTTCGCGGTGTACGTGGTCCACGCGCTCGTGCTGGTCGGCGTCGCGGTGCTGCTCGCGCCGCTGACGGCGCCCGCAGGCGTCAAGTTCCTCGTCCTGCTCGTCCTGTCGGTACCCCTGTGCTGGCTGGCCGCTCACCTGCTCCGTCGGGTGCCGGGGGTGGCGCGCGTGCTGTGACCCCTGGCCCGGGGTGCTTGACTGGCGCTCATGACGGACGGTCTGGGCGCCGGGCGCCTCGAGGTCATCGCGGGTCCCATGTTCGCGGGCAAGTCGGAGGAGCTGCTGCGCCGGGTGCGCCGCGCCCGCATCGCGCGGCGCGGCGTGCTCGTCGTGAGCCACGCCCTCGACACCCGGCGGGGGAGCGGGCGGGTGACGTCGCACTCCGGGGCCGGGCTGCCGTCCCGCACCGTGTCGGACGCCGCGGAGATCCCCGCGCTCCTGGCGACCGGAGCCCCGAGCCCGGACGGGACCGCGGACGGCGGCGAGCCGGTCGAGCTCGTCGCGATCGACGAGGCGCAGTTCTTCGGCGCCGGGCTCGTTCCCGTGGCCACGGACCTCGCCGACCGCGGCCTCGTGGTGGTCGTCGCGGGGCTGTCGGTCACCTTCGACGGCCAGCCCTTCTCGCCTCTGCCCGAGCTCATGGCGCTCGCGGAGTCGGTCGAGAAGCTCACCGCCGTCTGCTCGGTCTGCGGCGCGGACGCCGCGTTCCACGTCCGGATCCAGGACGCACCCGCACCGCCCGGCGACGACGCCGTCCGCCCGGGTGGTGCGCTCGTGCCGGTCGCAGCCCACGTCGGTGGGGCCGAGTCCTACGAGGCGCGCTGCCGGAGGCATGCCACGGCGGTCCGGACCTAGCGCATCAGCCGGTACTGCGGGCAGTCGAACGGGTCGCGTGCCGCGAGGCCGACGCGGTTCAGGTATGCGACCACGATCAGGTAGGACTGCGCCAGGCTCGTCTCGGTGTAGGGCATGCCGACGGTCGCGCAGTGCTCCCGGACGATCTCGGCGGTCCGGATGAGGTGCGGCCGGGGCATGCTCGGGAACAGGTGGTGCTCGATCTGGAAGTTCAGCCCGCCCATGAGGACGTTCATGACGCGGCCGCCGCGAATGTTGCGGGAGGTCAGCACCTGCTTGGACAGGAAGTCGAGCCGGCTGTCCGCGGGGATGACGGCCATGCCCTTGTGGTTCGGCGCGAACGACGCCCCCATGTAGACACCGAACACCGCCAGCTGCACACCGAGGAACGAGAAGGCCAGGCCTGGCGGGAGCGCCCAGAACAGGACCGCGACGTAGGCGGCGAGCCGGAGCGCGATGGTCCCGAGCTCGCGCAGTCGGGTCCGGAGCGTGTCCGGTCCGCCCGCCAGCAGAGACCGGACGGACGTGACGTGCAGGTTCACGCCCTCCAGCGTGAGCAGCGGAAAGAACAGCCAGCCCTGGTAGCGGTTGATCCATCGCTTCACGCCGCGATGCTGTCGCACGCCGTCCTCCGTGAACGCGATGGTGTCGTTCTCGATGTCCGGGTCCTTGCCCATCTTGTTGGGATTGGCGTGGTGCCGGTTGTGCTTGCTCATCCACCACGTGTAGCTGATGCCGACCACGACGTTGGCGAGCAGCCGGCCGAGGCAGTCGTTGCGGGGGCCGGACTCGAAGACCTGGCGGTGCGACGCCTCGTGCGCCACGAAGGCGAACTGTGTCAGCACCAGCCCGAGCGCCGCGGCGATCAGTAGCTGCAGCCATGAGTCGCCGAGAAGCACGAAGCCGGTGGCGATGCCGCCGAGCGCCACCCCGAGGGCGCCGAGCGTCCATGCGTAGTAGCCGTGGGCGCGGCGGAGCAGGCCGGCCTCGCGCACCGTCCGGGCCAGAGCGGTGTACGTGCTGGTCGCGGCTACGCCGTCGGGATCGCGAGGCCGGGTCGGGCGGAAACCGTCACGGACGGAGGGGGCGGGTCGGGGCATGGGGTCCTCACGTGCTCGGAGTCGACTTCCCAGCCGTGGAGTCGGACGGTACCGCCCATCGTGCAGATTCCTTGAGCCTACGGGACCGTAGGTTGTGGTCGCGCGAGGCAGTTGTGGACGCTCCGAGGAGAGTTCAAGGCGTTGTCTTTGCCGTGGCTTGAGCCCAGCGGTCTTCGTTCAGTCCTCGATCAGGGGCACGAACCGGTAGCCCCCGTGGTCGGTGGCCCGGGTGCGGCCGTCGGGCAGGCGCTCGATGAGCAGGAGCGACGTCTGTACGGGGATGACCATGCGGCCGCCGTACCCGACCTGCGACACCAGGGCGCGCGGCAGCGCCGGGGCCGACGCCGACACCAGGATCCGGTCCCACCCGTGCTCCCGCGGCATGCCGAGCACGCCCGGCTCCGCCTGCACCACCTGCGCCCAGCTCATGCCGGTGCGCTCCACGTTCGCGGCGCCCCACGCCGCCAGCCGTTCGTCCCGCTCCACGCCGAGCACGCCGCCCTGCGGGCCGGTCAGGAAGGCCAGGAGCGCGGTGCTCCAGCCGGAGCCCGCGCCGACGTCGAGCACCCGTGCGCCCAGCGGGACGCGCAGCAGGCGGAGCATCGCCGCGACCGTGGAGGGCTGCGAGGACGTCTGGCCCCGCCCGATCGGCAGCGGACGGTCCTGGCCGGCGAACGGACGCTGGGACCGGGGCAGGAAGTCCCGGCGGGGCACCGCCCGCATCGCCCGCCCTATGTCGTCGTGCTCGGCTGCCGGCTCAGAGACCATCAGGATCACCTGCTGCCAGGGTAGGCACAGACGCTCCGGGGTCGCCAGGTGCGCTACCCCGGGGCGGGCAGGCGGCTCAGCGGGAGCCCACCGGCTCCGGCTCCCCGGCGTCGCGAGAACCCTCGGTGACCGTGACCTGCTCCGGCTGGTACCAGGCGGTGAGCGCGGGGTCGTCCGAGTCGAGCCACGCGCCGGCACCCTTGTCGGCGCCCTCGGTGCGCACCACGCCCACGACGAAGTCGTCGCCGTGCTCCTCGATGCCCGTGCGCACGCCCTGCACGATCGCCTCGCGGGCGTACCGGCGCCGCAGCGTGAGCGGGTCGCGGGCGAGGTCCTTGCCCCACGCGACCATCACGAGGACCACCACCAGGGCGAACGGCAGTGCGGTGATGATGACCAGGCTCTGCAGTCCGTTCAGCGCCACCGACCCGCCACCCACGAGCAGGACGGCGGCGATGGCCGCCAGCGCGACGCCCCAGGTGATCGTGACCCAGGGGCTCGGGTTCGGGTTGCCGCGCTGGGACAGGCTGGCCATGACGATCGACCCGGAGTCGGCGCTCGTCACGAAGAAGATGACGATCGAGATCATCGCGACGATCGACGTGAAGGTGCCGGCGGGCAGCTCGTGGAGCAGGGCGAACAGCATGTCCTGCGGCGACTCGGCCGAGCTCAGCGCCCCGTTCGCCTGCTCCATCCACATCGACGTGCCGCCCAGCACCGTGAACCACACCAGGCACACGACGCTCGGCGTCACGATCACGGTCGTGACGAACTCGCGCAGGGTGCGGCCCCGGCTGATGCGGGCGATGAACAGGCCCACGAAGGGCGTCCACGAGACCCACCATGCCCAGTAGTACGTGGTCCAGGTGTCCATGAACGCCTGCGCGTCGGGTGCGGTGGCCGCCGTCTGCGCCATCAGCCGGAACGAGTCGCCGACGAACTGCATGAAGGTGCCCTGGAGCAGGTTGAGGAGGAACGCCGTCGGCCCGACGACGAAGACGAAGACGCCGAGCAGCCCGGCCACCGCCATGTTGATGTTCGACAGGGCGCGGATGCCGCGCTTCACCCCCGACACCGCCGACACGATGAACGCGATCGAGAGCAGGGCGATGATGCCGATGATCGCGCCGTTGCCGAGCGGCCCGGTCCCCGCGACGATCTCGACGCCGCGCCCGATCTGGAGCGCGCCGATCCCGAGCGAGACCGCGACGCCGAACAGCGTCACGATGATCGCGAACGAGTCGACGACGGCACCCAGCCAGCCCTTGGTGCGCTCGCCGAAGATGGGCTCCAGCAGCGAGGAGATCAGCGGGCTGCGGCCCTTGCGGTAGGCGGCGTAGGCCACGGCGCCGCCGACCAGCGCGTAGTAGGCCCACGCCATGGGCCCCCAGTGGAACAGCGTCTGCACCAGGGCGGCGTGCATGGCCGGGTTGCTGCCCGGGTCGAGGCTCTCGTACGCCGGCGGCAGGTCGAGGAAGTAGGTCATGGGCTCGTACGGGCCGTAGAACAGCAGGCCGATCCCGATCCCGGCGGAGAACAGCATCGCCAGCCAGGAACCCGTGGAGAACTCCGGCTTCTCGCCGTCCTGGCCGAGCCGGATGGCGCGGTAGCGGCCGAAGCCGAGCCACATCATGAAGAGGAAGACGGCGCACGTGAGCAGGCCGAACAACCAGCCGAACGATCCGGAGACCCAGGCCAGGCCGGCGCCGGACGCCGCGGCGAGGCTGTCGGGCGCGGCGGCACCCCAGATGATCACACCTGCGACCAGGACGGCCGCGAAGGCGAACACGCCCCAGCTCGTACCGAATCTGTTGCGGGTGCTCTCGACGCCCAGACCGGGCAGGAGTGCGGGATGGGCGGTCGGTTTGCCGGTGCTCTTGCGGCTCGCCATCGGAGGTTCCTCTCGTGCGGCGACGAAGTCTCGGTCAAAAAACAGTCATGCACGCTAGCAGACGGGTGAATTCTGCTTGGTTTCCGAGAGGTCAGTTCATGGCCGGGCCGATATGGTTCCGGGCGTGGGCAAGGCCACGCCGCCGCTGGTTTGTCCCCGCAAGGGGCATCGCGTAACCTGGTTCTTCGGTGTGCTGTCTGCGCACCCGTCCTGCGTGCCCATGGCGCACCGCACTCGACCGCCGCGGCGGAGCGAGTCTCAGCGAAGCCGGTGGATCCCGTCGTGCGCGCACGCCAAGACTAGAGAGATGAGTTGAACGTGGTGTACGCGATCGTCAAGGCCGGTGGCCGCCAGGAGAAGGTGTCCGTCGGAAGCATCGTCGTCATGGACCGTGTCCAGTCGGCGCCCGGTGAGACCGTCGAGCTCCCGGCCCTGCTGCTCGTGGACGGGGAGAAGGTGACCACCGACGCGAAGAAGCTCGCGAAGGTCAAGGTCACCGCTGAGGTCGTGCGGGACGAGAAGGGTCCCAAGATCACGATCCTCAAGTACAAGAACAAGACCGGCTACCGCAAGCGCCAGGGTCACCGCCAGTCGCTGACCCGCCTGAAGGTCACCGGCATCAAGTGACTCCCGCTGCGGGCGCGTCTCGACGGGCCCGCGTGCGATACAGATTCTCCTTCGTCCCGAAAGACAGGTTCTTCAGATGGCACACAAGAAGGGCGCGAGCTCCTCGCGCAACGGTCGTGACTCCAACGCCCAGCGCCTCGGCGTGAAGCGCTTCGGTGGCCAGGTCGTCAAGGCCGGCGAGATCATCGTCCGCCAGCGCGGCACCCACTTCCACCCCGGCAGCAACGTGGGCCGCGGCAAGGACGACACCCTGTTCGCCCTCGACGCCGGCGCCGTGCAGTTCGGCACGCGTCGTGGCCGCAAGGTCGTCGACATCGTGACTGTCGAGGCCTGAGCCGGGAAGTACCGGCTTCCGCGTAAGGGGGGCGCACCGGTGACGGTGCGCCCCCTTACGCCTTTTCATGAGCGGCCCCGGGCCGCTCGCCCGAGCAGTACCTGAGAGGATCAAGACATGGCCAGCTTCGTGGACCGGGTGGTGCTCCACGCCGTCGGAGGCAACGGCGGGAACGGCTGTGCCTCGATCCGTCGCGAGAAGTTCAAGCCCCTGGCGGGGCCCGACGGCGGCGACGGCGGTGACGGCGGCTCCGTCCGTCTCGTCGTCGACTCGAACACCACCACCCTGCTGGAGTACCACCACTCGCCGCACCGGCGGGCGACGTCGGGCACGCAGGGGATGGGCGACGACCGGGACGGCGCCAAGGGTGGCGACCTGATCCTCAAGGTGCCGGACGGCACCGTCGTGAAGGACCTCGACGGCAACGTCCTGGCCGATCTCGTGGGCGAGGGCGCCGAGTACGTGGCCGCCGCGGGTGGCAAGGGCGGCCTGGGCAACCGGGCGCTGTCGTCGCCGAAGCGCAAGGCCCCGGGCTTCGCGCTGCTCGGCGAGGAGGGCGAGACCGCCGATCTCGAGCTCGAGGTCAAGACGATCGCCGACGTGGCGCTCGTCGGCTTCCCGAGTGCCGGCAAGTCGTCGCTGATCGCCGCGATCTCGGCCGCCCGGCCCAAGATCGCGGACTACCCGTTCACCACCCTGGTGCCGAACCTCGGCGTGGTGCAGGCGGGGGACTCGCGCTTCACCGTCGCGGACGTGCCGGGCCTGATCCCGGGCGCCAGCGAGGGCAAGGGTCTGGGTCTGGAGTTCCTGCGGCACATCGAGCGGACGGCGATGATCGTGCACGTGCTCGACTGCGCCACGCTGGAGCCGGGCCGCGACCCGCTCAGCGACCTCGACGTGATCGAGGCCGAGCTGTCGGCCTACTCGGGTGACCTGGGCATCGCGGGCGGGCGGGTGCCGCTGGAGGAGCGTCCGCGGCTCGTGGTGCTGAACAAGATCGACGTGCCCGACGCGCGCGAGCTGGCGGAGTTCGTGCGCCCCGACCTGGAGGCCCGTGGCCTGCGCGTGTTCGAGATCTCCACCGCGAGCCACGAGGGCCTGCGCGAGCTGAAGTTCGCGCTCGCCGAGATCGTGGAGAAGGCCCGGGCGGCCGCGCCGGCCCCCGAGCCCGCGCCGATCGTGCTGCGCCCGCGTGCCGTGAACGAGTCGAAGTTCACCGTGCGGCGGCTGGGTGGTGAGACCGACTACTGGTTCGAGGTGCGCGGCGAGAAGCCGGAGCGCTGGGTGTGGCAGACGGACTTCAACAACGACGAGGCCGTCGGCTTCCTCGCGGACCGGCTCGCCAAGCTCGGCGTCGAGGACGGTCTGTTCAAGGCGGGCGCCGTCGCGGGTGACGAGGTGCGCATCGGCGATCCGCGCAACGCCGTCGTCTTCGACTGGGAGCCCACGCTCCAGACCGGGCCGGAGCTGCTCGGTGGTCGTGGCACCGACCTGCGGCTCGACCAGAACGAGCGGCCCACCCGTGGCGAGAAGCGTCGCGAGCACCACGAGCGCATGGACGCCAAGGCGGCGGCCCGCCAGGAGCTGTGGACGGAACGCGAGTCGGGCCACTGGACGGACCCGGACGACGCCTGACGGACACAGGGGCTGCCCGGGTCGTGAAATGAGCGCGCACCCGGGCACGCAGTGCGGCGAGGATGGGGGCGTGAGCTCCCATGACTCCTCGCACGACTCCTCGGCAGGTGCCCGGTCCGCGATCACCTCGGCGCGACGCGTCGTCGTGAAGGTCGGCTCGTCCTCCTTGACGGGCCCGGACGGGCACCTCGACGTCGGTGCGCTGCGCAGGGTCGTCGAGGTGCTGGCGGCCCGGCAGGCCGCGGGTGCGCAGGTGGTGCTGGTCACCTCCGGTGCGGTGTCGGCCGCCATCGGTCCGCTCGGGCTCGGGGCCCGGCCGCGGGACCTCGCCACCATGCAGGCCGCCGCCTCCGTGGGCCAGGGCCAGCTCGTGCGGCGGTACCAGGAGGAGTTCGCCGCGTTCGGCCTCCAGATCGGCCAGATCCTGCTCACCGCCGAGGACACGGTGCGGCGCGCCCGCTACCGCAACGCGCAGCGCGCGCTCGACCGCCTGCTCGCCCTCGGCGTGGTACCCGTCATCAACGAGAACGACGCCGTCACCACCGACGAGCTCAAGTTCGGCGACAACGACCGCCTCGCCGCCCTCGTGTCCCACCTGGTGCGGGCCGACGCCCTGCTGCTCCTGACCGACGTCGACGGCCTGCACGACGCCCCGCCGTCGCGCCCCGGCGCGCGCCGCATCCCGCTGGTCGCCGACCTGGAGGACGTGGCGGGCGTCGAGGTGACCGCCCGCGGCAGCGCGGTCGGTACCGGCGGCATGGTCACCAAGCTGGAGTCGGTGCGGATCGCCACGGGCGCGGGCGTACCCGTCGTCCTGACGCTCGCGGCCAACGCGGCCGCGGCCCTCGCCGGGGACGACGTCGGCACGTTCTTCGCCGCCACCGGACGCCGCACCTCGGCCCGGCGGCTGTGGATCGCGCACGCCGCACGCACGGAGGGCCGCCTCCACCTGGACGACGGCGCCGCGCGCGCCGTGCTCGGCGGCCGCGCCTCGCTGCTGCCCGCCGGGATCACGCGGGCCGAGGGCGAGTTCGAGGCGGGCGACCCGGTGGAGCTCGTCGCGCCGGACGGTGCCGTGATCGGCCGCGGCCTGGTCGCCTTCGACGCGAGCGACCTGCCCGCGCTGCTCGGGCGCTCCACGTACGCCCTGCGCGACGAGCTGGGCGAGGGGTACGACCGGGTCGTCGTGCACCGGGACGACCTGGTGCTCGACCGGCCGATGAGTTCCCCGGCGGCAGCACGTCGGAACGGGTAGGCGGCAGCGCACCCCGGGCGCGCCGCACGACCCGAGGAGCAACAGATGCGACGCACCCGGCACCCTGCCCGTACGGCGTCGGCGGCCCTGGCCGCCGTGCTCGTACCCCTGCTGAGCGTCCCGGCGGCGGCCGCGCCGTCGTCGGCAGGACCGGAACGGGCCGCCGCGACGGCCGACGCGCCGCCGACGGAGTACGAGGGCGAGATCGCCGGCGCGGCCTACCGCGTGCTGGTCCCCGAGGACTGGAACGGCACGCTGCTGCTGTACAGCCACGGCAACTACCCCTCCGAGATCTTCGCGGGCCAGCCGCTGCCGCACCTGCTCGGCAACCAGCCGGCGTCCGAGGAGGTGCTCACCGACCACGGCTACGCCCTGGCGGCGTCGATGTTCCAGGACGGCGGCTACGACTTCACCGTGCCCACGGCCGTGGCGGACCAGTCCCGGCTGCTCGACTGGTTCGAGCAGCACGTGGGTGAGCCCGAGCGCACCTTCACCACCGGCTCCTCCATGGGCGCGGTGACGGCCCTGAAGCACGCCGAGGTCGAACCCGACCGGATCGACGGCGTGCTGGCCATCGGTGGTGCGATCGACGTGGTGGGCATGCTCGACACGATCCTCGACGTGAACCTCGCGACCAAGGTGCTGCTCACCGACGGCACCGACGCCGACGGCAACCCGATCGAGCTGGTGCACCCCACCGACGCGCGGGCGGGCCGCGCCGCCCTCGTGGACGCGGTCGCCGCCGCTGCGGAGACGCCGGAGGGCCGGGCCAGGATCGCCCTCATCGCCTCCCTGAACGACATCACGGGCTGGTACGACGTGTCGGCACCGGAACCCGGCAGCGTGGAGGACCGCACCCGCGGCCAGGCGCAGTGGCTCATGTGGGCCTACTCGTTCGGCCTGGGCCCGACGGCGCGCGTGGACTGGGAGACCAAGCTCGGCGGTAACGCCTCGGCCTCCTTCGACGGGAGCTGGTCGCGCCGGCTCGTGCACTCCGGCATGCTCCGCGAGGTCCGTGCCGCCTACGCCGCGGCACCCGGTGCCGACCTGTCCGCCGACCTCACCGCGCTCGCCGCCGCACCGGTGATCGAGGCCGACCCCCAGGCGCGGGCGAACCTGGTGCAGCACCGGCCCGAGGGCACCACGCCGTCGCCCGTCCTCACGCTGCACACCACCGGTGACGGCGGCGCGCCGCCGTCGTACGAACGGTCCTTCGGTGACCGGGTGGCCCACGTGGGTCACCCTGAGCGCTACCGGAACCTGTACGTCGAGCGGGGTGCGCACCTCACCGTGAGCCTGGCCGAGGAGCTGGTCGCCGTGCGTGTGCTCGAGGAGCGCGTCGAGTCCGGCCGCTGGCCCGCGCTGAGCCCGCGGGCCACCAACCGTGCCGCGTGGCGGCTCGGCCCCGACTACTTCGGGGTCTTCGACCCGGTGACCGGGGTGTCCGGGCACGAGCCCGCGTTCACGCACTTCGTGCCGCCGCGGAGCGCGCGACCCTCCTGGTGAGCGTCCGCACCACGGGATCGCCCTCGGCATCGGCCCCTGTCCGACGTACGCTCGACGCATGACGACAGTGAGCCACGAGGTGACCCGTACCGGAGGCGAGACCCTCGGAGCGGCCGAGCCGCCGCGCTCCGCGGACGTGACCTCCGCGGTGCGCGACGTCGCCGGGCGCGCCAAGGTCGCGGCCCGCGCCCTGGCCACGGCGAACCGGATGACGAAGGACGCCGCCCTGCGCGCCGTCGCGGACGCCCTGGTGGCCGCGGCGGACCCGATCGTCGCCGCCAACGCGGAGGACCTGGAGCGTGGCCGGGCGAACGGCATGTCCGACGGCCTGCTGGACCGCCTCGCCCTGACGCCGGAGCGGATCGGCACGATCGCGGACGCGCTGCGCGACGTCGCCGGCCTGCCCGACCCGGTCGGCGAGGTGGTGCGGGGGCAGACCCTGCCGAACGGCCTGCGGCTGCGTCAGGTCCGGGTGCCCATGGGCGTGGTCGGCATGATCTACGAGGCCCGTCCCAACGTGACCGTGGACGCCGCGGGCCTGGCCCTCAAGTCGGGCAATGCCGTGATCCTGCGCGGGGGCAGCGCGGCGGCGGCGTCGAACGCGCTGATCGTCGAGGTCATGCGGGGTGCGCTGGAGGCGCGCGGCCTGCCGGCCGACCTGGTCCAGTCGATCGACGCGTACGGCCGGGAGGGCGGGGTGGCGCTCATGCGGGCGCGCGGCCTGGTCGACGTGCTCATCCCGCGCGGCGGCGCCGACCTCATCCAGACCGTGGTGCGCGAGTCGCTCGTGCCCGTCATCGAGACGGGCGTCGGCAACGTGCACGTCTACGTGGACGCCACGGCCGACGTCGACATGGCCGTCGCGATCGTGATGAACGCGAAGACCCAGCGGGTCGGCGTGTGCAACGCGGCCGAGACGCTGCTCGTCCACGAGGACGCCGCGGCGGCCTTCCTGCCGGCGGCGCTCGCCGCGCTGGCCGACGCGGGCGTGGTGCTGCACGGGGACCCGGCGGCCATGTCGTTCGCCCCCGCCGGGGCCGACATGGTGCCCGCGACGGACGAGGACTGGGCGACCGAGTACCTCGCGCTGGAGCTCGGGGTGCGGGTCGTGCCCTCGCTGGACGCGGCGATCGAGCACATCCGCACGTGGTCCTCCGGGCACACCGAGGCCATCGTCACGCGCGACATCGCGGCGGCCGACACGTTCGTGGCCGAGGTGGACTCCGCGGCGGTCATGGTGAACGCCTCCACCCGGTTCACCGACGGCGGCGAGCTCGGCCTGGGCGCCGAGATCGGCATCTCCACGCAGAAGCTGCACGCGCGCGGCCCCATGGGCCTGACCGAGCTGACCACCACCAAGTGGGTCGTGACCGGGGACGGGCACATCAAGCCGTGACACGTCCCGGGGGTCCGGGAGACCTCCGCAGGATCTCCTTGCGACCCAGTGCCGCGGTGCACTCGCCGCAAGACGTCCGTGAGAGACTAAAGCCCACCTGAGCACGTCCGACTGGGAGGAAGACCCGTGCTGCACACCGCCGTCCTGGCCGCCGAGGCCGCTTCGGAGCACGCCAACGAGCCGATCTCGCCGATCGCGCTGGGCCTGATCGCCTTCGGCGCCCTCGTCGCCGCGCTGGTCGTCACCTACGCGTTCCGCAACGTCGGAAACCGACACTGAGCCACCCGACGGGAGCTTGACGACCAGATGAGCGCGCCCACCGCATGAGTACCCCCGCCGGGACCCGCCCCCGCATCGGAGTGATGGGTGGCACGTTCGACCCCATCCACCACGGCCACCTCGTGGCCGCGAGCGAGGCGGCGGCACACCTGGGGCTGGACGAGGTCGTCTTCGTCCCCACGGGCCGGCCGGGGTTCAAGCAGAAGCAGCGGGTCACCCCGGCGGAGCACCGCTATCTCATGACGGTGATCGCCACGGCGTCGAACCCGCGCTTCACGGTGAGCCGCGTCGACATCGACCGCGAAGGCCTCACCTACACGGTGGACACCCTCCGGGACCTGCGGGAGCAGCGTCCCGACGCGGACCTCTACTTCATCTCGGGAGCGGACGCCATCCAGCAGATTCTTCGGTGGAAGGATGCCGAGAAGCTGTGGGACATGGCACACTTCGTCGCTGTCACACGGCCAGGGCACATGCTCTCCGTGGACGGGCTTCCTCGGGACGGTGTGACGACGCTCGAGGTTCCTGCGCTCGCCATCTCCTCGTCCGACTGTCGTCGTCGGGCGCAGGAGGGGTTGCCGGTCTGGTATCTGGTGCCTGACGGCGTGGTTCAGTACATCGCCAAGCACGGACTGTATCGAGGTCTTCACGATGAGTGACAACAAAGGTCGTCCCATGACGCGCCGCGAGATCCGCGAGCGTGAGGCTGCCGCGGCCGCCGCTGCCGGCGGTGGTTCCTACCCGCCGCAGGGCGGGCAGGCCCAGCAGCCTCCGCACCGCGGCGCGGCCGCGCCCGAGGGCGGCTGGTCGCCGCAGAACCCGCCGGTGGCACGGCCGCCGCAGGCCACGGGCGGCACGCGCGGCGTGGACGCGACCGGCCGGCTGACGCCCGTGCAGCAGCCGGGCGGCAACCCGCCGTCGCCGTTCAGCCCGGGCCGGCCGGGAGGGCCGTCCGCCCCCGCCGGTCCCGGCTCCGCGCCGGGCGGCCGTGGAGGCCCCGCCGGCCCTGGCGGCCAAGGCCCGCAGGGCGGACCGCCCAGCCCTTTCGGTAGCCGCCAGCCCGCCGCCCCGGTCCCGCCGGCCCCGCAGCAGGGCCGGTCCGGACGGTTCTCCGCGCCGGCCCCCCAGGCCCCGGGCGGTTCCGGCGACCCCGGCCAGACGACGCAGTGGAGCGCCGCGGCGCCTGCGCCGACGCAGCCGCCGTCGAACCCGCCGTCACCCTTCGGTACACGTCCCGGCGCCCCGGGCGGACTGGGGCAGCGGCCGGGCGCCCCGGCCGGCGCTCCGCCGAGCGGTTCCGCGGCGGCCGCACCCGCGCTGCCGTGGGAGGCCGCCGGGCCGGCGTCGGCGCCGCAGTCCCTCGCACCGGGTGGTGCTCCCGCTGATCCCGGCTCCCCGTTCCCCCGGCGCCCGGGCCCCGGGTCCGGGCCGGTCGGTGGCGCCGCGCCCCAGGGCCCCGGGCCCGAGGCACCGTTCCCCGGCGCGGGTGGCCAGTTCCCGGCCCCCGCCGCGCCGTCCCGGTCCGCCCGCCGCGAGGTGGAGGAGGAGTGGGACGAGGAGGAGGACGAGGGCCCGCAGTACACCTGGTTGCACTACGTCATCCTGGTCGTCGTCGCGTTCGTGCTGGGCCTGCTGATCTGGAAGCTGGTACTGGAGGGCGACAGCTCCATCGAGCCTGACCAGGCCGCGGCACTGCTGGGCGGGTTGCCCGGCTTCGGAGGAGGAGGCAGGGCATGACCGCCACCGAGCGGGCCACAGAGCTCGCGATCGTCGCCGCGCGCGCCGCGAGCGACGTCAAGGCGCAGGAGATCATCGCGCTCGACGTGAGCGAGCAGCTCGTGCTCACCGACGTGTTCCTCATCGCCTCGGGCGCGAGCGAGCGTCAGGTGTCCGCGATCGTCGACGCCGTCGAGCGGGCGCTCTTCAAGGAGGGCGTCAAGCCGATCCGGCAGGAGGGCAAGTCGGAGGCGCGGTGGGTGCTCCTCGACTTCGGTGACGTCGTGGTGCACGTGCAGCACGCCGAGGACCGCACCTACTACGCGCTCGAGCGCCTCTGGAAGGACTGCCCGGCGATCCCGCTGCCGGAGGACGCACGCGGTGGCGGCGACCCGGCGGAGTACCGCGACCCCGACGACGGTGCGATCCACCTGGCGGGGGACGTGCAGCGGTGACCGCAGGGGCGATCGTGCTGCTGCGCCACGCGCGCACGGCGTACAACGCGGGCCTGCGCCTGCAGGGCCAGATCGACATCCCGCTGGACGAGGTGGGCCGGTGGCAGGCCGAGCAGGGCGCCACGGCGCTGGCGGCGTCCCACAAGGCGTCGCTGGTGGTCGCCAGCGACCTGCAGCGCGCCCGGGACACGGCGGCCGCGTACGCGCGGCACGTGGGCCTGGAGGTCGTGACCGACGCCGGGCTGCGTGAGCGCTCCTTCGGCATCTGGGAGGGGCTGACCGACGCCGAGATCGCCGAGCGCTGGCCGGAGCAGCACGCCGTCTGGCGTGGCGGCGGCGAGCCGCCGGTCGAGGGCGTCGAGTCCAAGGGCGTCGTGGCACGGCGCATGGAGGAGGCGGTGCTGCGGCACGCCGAGACCCTGAGCCCGGGGGAGACCCTGGTGGTGGTGTCGCACGGGTCGGCGATCACGCAGGCCGTGACGCGGCTCCTGGGCCTGGATCCCGCGACGTGGCGCGGGCTGCACGGCCTGCACAACGTGCACTGGTCCCACCTGCACGCCTCGGCGCCCGGGGCGACGCCGGCGTGGCGGCTCGTGGCGCACAACGTGGGTGCCGGGTACCCGCTGGACACGTGGCAGTCGGGACCCGAGGCGCGGCAGTGACGGAGCGCACCGGGTTTGGATTTGGTCCCGGGCGCCGGTCTGCATAGACTAACGACGCTCGCCCGGCCGAACGGCTCGGGGGAGACCACTCTGGGGCTGTGGCGCAGCTGGTAGCGCACCTGCATGGCATGCAGGGGGTCGGGGGTTCGAGTCCCCCCAGCTCCACCGGATGAAGGGCCCGGCCGTCGGCCGGGCCCTTTTTCATCCCCATGGATAGACTGCCCGCGCCATGACAACACAACGACCTGCAGATCAGCCGCACTGGCGGGTGTACCCGGTGGGCCTCGCGGGGAACGTCGTGAACGCGGCGATCAACGCGCTCGCTCCCTTCCTCCTCGGCATCGGGGCGTCCTTCGTGCTCCTCCTGGCCGTCGCCATGGTCGCGGAGGAGGCGCTGACCTACGAGCCGGCTGTGCGCGGCGCGCTCGACCAGCTCGCCCGGGCCGCCATGGCGCCTGTGCTCGTCCTCGCGCTGGCCGCCGGCATCGTCACCACCGTGCTGTTCGCGCTGCGCGAGGTGATCACGTCGCGCGCCATCGCCCGAGCGGCCCGGGAGGGTGCGCCCCGGACGGCCGTGCCGCACCCGAGCCAGGTCGACCAGGTGGCGGCCGAGCCGCCGTTCGGCCCGTTCCTCGTGATGGCCTACGTGGTGGCAGGGGTCGGCCTGCTGATGTCCGTGATCGCCGCCTTCACGGTCAACGGCAGCGAGGTGTACCTGCTCTGGATCTTCCTCGCGGCCACCGGGGTCGGTGGGGTGTTCCTGCTGCTCGCGTACGGGGGTCGCCCGGCGCAGCACCGGCGTCGGCTCGAGATCGCCGCGCACTGGACCACCCCGGACGAGGGGGCGGCGTGGCGCCGCGCCGCGCCGGCGTCGGACGCGGACGACGAGACGGGGCTCCCGGACGACCTCCTGCGCACACGGCGGCGGGCCACCTGGTTCGAGTACGTGGGCATCGTGTGCTTCGCGCTCGGGTTCAGCCTCATGCAGCTCTGGCTGTTCGTCACGCACCCGTTCCGCACCAGGACCGACGCCGGTCCGCGCGTGGAGTACGGGGAGAGCATCGAGGTCGTGCTCCTGGCCGGGGTCTGGGTCTTCGCGGCCCTCATGGTGGCGGCCGTCGTGCTCCTGGTCGTGGGGTTCTTCGCCGACTCGGCCGTACAGCAGCGGGAGCAGGAGATCCTGCGTGAGGCGCTGGACGACCCCACGGCCCCGCGCCCTCCGCGGACGCTGCTGCGCAAGTACGCCAACCATCAGCCGGTGATCTTCGTGCAGGCCCTGGCGCTGCTGGCCGCGCTCGGGGCCGTGCTCGGCTGGGGGGTGTACAGCCTCGGCACGGGAGGGATGGAGGACGTCGCGACGCTGTACGGCGACGCGGACGAGACCTTCGGCGGGTTCGTGCCGCAGGCGCTGATCACTCTCGTGGGCTCGGCCGCCGTCGTGCTGGTCGCCGTCGTGTGGGACGTCGTCGCCGCCAGGCGGGGCTACGAGCTGCGCAGCCGGGTGGTGGAGCGCTGGCCCATCAAGCCCGCCCCCCGGATGATCGGGGAGGACGGCAAGAAGCGTCCGGACCCGGCGTCGACGGGGCCGTCGCTGACGCCGAAGCCGGCGAAGCCGAAGCCGCAGACCACGCGGCGGTGACGGACGAGGGCCCGGCCGGCGGCCGGGCCCTGCGTCACGTCGTGCGGTGTCACGCCGCCACGAGCAGGCCCGTGGTGGCCGCGCGCGCCCGGTCGAGCCGCGCGCCGACGTCGGACCAGTTCGCCAGGTTCCAGAACGCCGTGACGTAGTCCGCCTTGACGTTCAGGTAGTCCAGGTAGAACGCGTGCTCCCACATGTCCAGCATGAGCAGCGGCGTGATGCCGAGCGGCACGTTGGCCTGCTGGTCGAAGAGCTGGAACACCGCGAGCCGCTGCCCGATGCCGTCCCAGCCGAGCACGGCCCAGCCGGAACCCTGGATGCCGGTCGCGACGGCCGCGAAGTGCGCCTGGAAGGCCGCGAAGCTGCCGAACTGGTCGGCGATCGCCGCCGCGAGCTCGCCGTCGGGCTCCCCGCCGCCCTCGGGCGAGAGGTTGTGCCAGAACACCGTGTGGTTGGTGTGCCCGCCCAAGTTGAACGCGAGGTTCTTCTCGTACAGGTTCACCGCGGCCAGGTCGCCGGTCTCGCGGGCCTGGGCCAGCGCGTCGAGCGCGGCGTTCGCGCCGGCGACGTACGCGGCGTGGTGCTTGTCGTGGTGCAGCTCCATGATGCGCCCGCTGATGTGCGGTTCGAGCGCCGCGTAGTCGTAGGGCAGGTCAGGCAGGGTGTAGACGGGCATGTCCTCGTCCTCTCGTCGAATGCTTCCGACGCTAGAACCTCAACCACGGTTGAGGTCAACCGGGTACCCTCCGGGCGGCTCCGCGAGCCTGACCCGGTCGTTGGTGCGCGTGCCCCGCGAGGGGACGTTGCTGACCGTAGACAATGTCTACACAGTGCAACACCGCTGCGCGGGGCACCCTCGGAGACTCTGTCACCGCTCAGCATTGGTCGCGCCCCACCATCACGACGGGGCGGCGGCTGTGTGAAACGACGATGGCACAGGACACCGATCAACGATGTCCCGCGCCATCACACCGGTGGAGCTGGGGGGACTCGAACCCCCGACCCCCTGCATGCCATGCAGGTGCGCTACCAGCTGCGCCACAGCCCCAGAGCATTCGCCCAGGTGGGCGAGCCCCCTGAGTCTAGACCGATCAGGGCCGGGAGACCAAAGCGAGGGACGGCGCCCCGGCGTCGCCGTCCCGCCGGCCTCCGTTCCGCTGCGCGTCACCCCGACGCCAACCGCCCCGGCCACGCTGTGAGCCGTGGACACCAAGCTCTCGCGCCGATCCCTGCTCCGGGCCGCTGCGGCCGTACCGGTCCTGTCAGCAGCCTCCGCCGCCACGGCAGCGGCCGCCCCCTCGATCACCGAGGCGAGCGGCGGGCTGCCGGACGGCACCGACCCGCGCTTCACCATCGCCGTCCTGCCCGACACCCAGTACCTCCTGGACGAGGGCGGCTCCGACCCCGAACCGGTGCGCGCCACCCTGCGCCACCTGGTCCGGGAGCGGAAGCGGGACAACATCGTCTTCATGACCCAGCTCGGCGACGTCACCGAGCACGGCACCGAGGCGGAGATGCTCGCCGCGCGGCGAGCGTTCGAGGCCGCCGGCAGCATGCCGTACAGCGTGCTGGCCGGCAACCACGACGTCTCCGGCGACGACCAGCGGGGCGACACCCCGTACCTGCGCACCTTCGGCCCGCGGCGGTTCGCCCGGATGGAGACCTACGGCGGATCCTCGCCCGACGGCTACAACAGCTACCACGTGGTGCGCGGCGGCGGGCGGGAGTGGCTCGTCCTCGCCCTGGACTGGCGGGTGTCGGACGCCGGGCTGGCCTGGGCCCAGGGCGTGCTGGACGAGCACGACACGCTGCCCGCCATCCTGACCACCCACGACCTCGTCTGGGCCGAGGACGACGGCCAGGCCCACCTGTCCGACAACGGTCAGCGGCTCTGGGACCGTCTCATCACGACCAACGACCAGATCTTCCTCGCGCTCGGCGGGCACTACTGGCCGTCCGGCCGCACCATGCTGACCAACGACGCCGGCCACGCCGTGCACCTGCACATCACCAACTACCAGGACCGCTACTACGGCGGCGCGGGCATGCTCCGCTACTACTCGTTCGACCTGTCCCGCGGCGTGATCGACGTGGAGACGTTCTCGCCGTGGCTCGGGGCGAAGCCAGACCCCACGCCCCTGGAGAACGAGCACGTCGAGCTCAGCGGCGACGTCGACCGGTTCACCGTCGAGATCGACTTCGACGAGCGCTTCGCCGCGTTCGCGCCGCCGGTGGTGCCCGCGCCGCGGCCGCCGTCGGCCGTGATGCCGCGCGGGACCGTCGCCTACTGGCGGTTCGACGAGGCGGGCCTGGCGGGGGCCGCGACCGACGGCGCCCCCGTGGCACCGGGCACGGTCGTCCGTGACCTGAGCGGGAACGGCAACCACCTCACCTCGGTGCTGCTGCACGACAGCGCGCCCGCCGCGCTCACCTGGTCCGCCGAGCACCACGACGACCAGCCGGCCCACGCGAGCCTCCGGTTCGACGGCGGCAAGGGGCCCGACCGCGGCGCCGTGCTGCACACCGGCCCGCACGCGCCGGTCAACGGCATGACGTTCGAGTCGGGCTACACGATCGAGACCTTCGTCAAGCTCCCGGAGCCCTTCCAGGGCGACCACTCCTGGATGGGCATCCTGAGCTGGGAGGGTCGCGCGGGCGACGCCGGCAAGAGCGGCGGGTGGTCCGAGGACGACGCACCGTGCAGCCTGAACGTGACGGGCGAGCGGTTCCTGCAGTTCGTGGTCTACCCGGTGCCGATCGACGACGACCCCACCTCCTGGAGCCACGCGCTGCCCGTGGGTCGCTGGACGCACATCGCGATCGTCAACGACGGCCGGTACACGACGCTGTACGTGGACGGCTCGAAGATCGCCCGCAACGCCGCGACGGTGTCGCGCGGGATCAGCACGGTCGGCAAGCCGTTCGCCCTCGGGGGCACGCAGGGCGCCGGGACGTTCGGCCAGGGCTTCTACGGCTGGATCGGCGACACCCGGATCGTCTCCCGCGCCCTGCGCCCGGACCAGTTCCTCCTGGCCACCCGCTGACGGCCGAGGTCGTGACGTCGCGTCGAGGTCGGCAGAGGGCTGTACCGACCTCGACGCAACGTCACGACCTCACCGGGGGAGCACCGTGAAGGGGGCGCGCAGCAGGTCCGCGTCGCGGGACGAGCGGCCCACCAGGAGCTCGAAGCCGCCGGGTTCGACCACGCGGCGGCCCTCCCGGTCCACGATCGTGCAGTCCGCCACCGGCAGGGCGAGTTCCACCACCACGCGCTGCCCGGGGGCGACGTCGACCTGCCGGTACGCCTTGAGCTCCTTGTCCGCCCAGCTCACCGACGTCACCGAGTCGCTGACGTAGACCTGGACGGTCTCGCGCGCCGGGCGGGTGCCCGTGTTGGTCAGCGTCACGGTCGCCCGCACGGTGTCGTCGGGGCCCACCTCGGCGTCGGCCACCCGCAGGTCCGAGTACTCCACCGTGCTGTACGAGAGGCCCTCGCCGAACACGAAGGCCGGCTCCTGCGTCAGGTCGGCGTACCGGCTGCCGTGCTGCCCCCGGATCTGGTTGTAGTAGACCGGCTGCTGGCCCGCGTGCCGCGCGAACGAGATCGGCAGCCGCCCGGACGGCTCGATCAGCCCGAGCAGCAGCTCGGCGATCGCCTGCCCGCCCCGCATGCCGGGGTTGGCCACCCAGAGCAGCGCGTCCGCGTTCAGGGCCGACTGGGGCAGCACGAGCGGCTTGGATGCCATCACCACGACCACCAGCGGCGTCCCGGTCGCGGCCAGCGCGTCCAGGAGTGCCACCTGCCCGCCGACCAGCTCCAGCGTCGCGGTCGACTTGTACTCGCCGACCAGCTCGACCTGGTCGCCCACCACGGCGACGACGTAGTCGGCCTCCTGCGCCCGGGCCACGGCCTCGGCGACGAGCTCCGGGTCGGGGTCGCGGGGCACGGCGATCTTGGGCCGGGGCTGGCCGTCGGGCAGGGTGTCGCCCTCGGGCGGCGTGACGAGCGAGACGATCTCGGCCCCGAGCGCGCTGGTCACCGTCCAGTCCTGCGGCGTCAGGTCGCGCAGCCCGTCGAGCACCGTGGTGATCATGTCGCGCGGGTGCCCGTCGGGCAGCCAGTCGGCCTGCCCCGAGCTGCCCGCCCAGTCGCCGAGCTGCTCCTGGGCGGCGTCCGCCAGCGGCCCGACGACGGCGACGCGCCGGGGCCGGTCGGCACCGGCCCCGGCGGCGCGACCGGCGTCGTCCCGGGTGGTGAAGCCGCCCGCGAGGGGGAGCGTGCCGCCGGTGTTGCGCAGCAGGACGAGCGAGCGGCGCGCGACGTCGAGGTTGACGGCCGCGTGGTCGGCACAGCCGACGAGCGCGCCGTCCCGGGCGAGGGTGGGCCGGCGCGGGTTCTCGAAGAGGCCGAGCTCGAACTTCAGGGTGAGGATGCGGGCCACGGCGCGGTCGAGGTCGGACTCGGCGAGCAGGCCGGCGTCGATGGCCTCCTGGGCGCCCTCGAAGAACTGTGGCGTGGTCATCACCATGTCGTTGCCCGCCCGGACGGCCGCCGCGGCGGCGTGGGCGTGGTCGGGCTGGACCTTCTGCTCCCAGACCATGCGGCCCACGTTGTCCCAGTCGGTGATCAGGGTGCCGGTGTAGCCCCACTCGCCGCGCAGCACGTCGTTCAGCAGCCAGTCGTTGATCGTGATCGGCACGCCGTCCATGGACTGGTAGCCCAGCATGAAGGTGGCACAGCCCTCCTTGGCGACCCGCTCGAACGGGGGCAGGAACCAGGACCGCAGCTTGCGGCGGGAGATGTCCGCCTCGGACGCGTCGCGGCCGCCCTGGGTCTCCGAGTACCCGGCGAAGTGCTTGGCGGTGGCCAGGATCGCCGTCGGGTCGGCCAGGCCGGTGCCCTGGTAGCCGCGCACCATCGCGGAGGCGAGCTCGCCGATCAGGTACGGGTCCTCGCCGAACGTCTCGTCCACCCGGCCCCAGCGCAGGTCGCGGGCGATGCACAGCACCGGGCTGAAGGTCCAGTGCACGCCGGTCGCGGACGCCTCGACCGCGGTGATCCGGGCGGCCTGCTCCACCAGCGCGGGGTCCCAGGTCGCGGCCATGCCGAGCTGCGTCGGGAAGATGGTCGCGCCCTCGAAGAAGGAGTGGCCGTGGATGCAGTCCTCGCCCACCAGGAGCGGGATGCGCAGCCGGGTCTGCGCCACGAGGTCGTGCGCGCGCTCCAGCCGGCTGGGAGAGGTGTGCAGGATCGACCCCACGTGCTTGCGCAGGATGTCGCCCTCGTAGTCGCCGCGCGCGTCGAGCTGGAGCATCTGCCCCACCTTCTCGGGCACGGTCATCCGGGACAGCAGGTCGGCCACCCGCTCGGGGACCGGGCGGTCCGGGTCGAGGTAGACGGGCGTCCCGTCGGGCTCCTGGGTGTCCATCCGGAGACCCACCTCCTGCTCGCGCTGGTCCACCACGGCACTCCTTCGTATCGATCGGGTCTGTCCGTCGGGCGATCGTAACCACGAAAACTTACAGGCCGGTAAGTGTCTCATCGCCGGGCGGGCCGCCGTTCCCAGCCAGGGATGGGAGACTCCGGTCGTGACGCAGGCAGCCCTCTCGCAGCCGGCCCCCGGCACCGGCCCCGCCCCCGAGGCACGGACCACCGCGCGGACCCAGCCCCTCGACCCGCCGCTCCTGCCGCTCGCGGCAGCGGTTCCCGTCGCGGCGCTGGCCGGTGTCACGCTCGACGGTGCCTTCCCCGCCCTCGGGTGGTGGCCGCTCGCGTTCGTCGCCGTGACCCTCGCGCTGCTCACGCTCGTCGGACGGCGAGCCTGGGGCGCGGTGCTGGTCGGTGCGGCGTTCGGCGCGGTCTTCTGGTTCCCGCACGTGTCCTGGTCGTCGCGGTTCCTGGGTGACGACCCCCTGGGCTGGGTGCCCTGGGTGGCGCTGGCCACCGCGCAGACCCTCTTCACGGCAGCCCTGTCCCCGCTGGTCACGCTCGCCTACCGGTGGCTGCCCCGGTGGCGCTCGACCGGGGTGGTGCGGCTGGTCGTGCTGCCGCTCCTGGTCGCCGGCGCCTGGACCACGCGCGAGCTCGCCATGGGCTCCTGGCCGTACGGCGGGTTCCCCTGGGGGCGCCTCGGCATGAGCCAGTCCGCGAGCCCGATCGCACCCGTCGCGTCCTGGCTCGGCGTGTCCGGGCTCAGCTTCTGCATGGTGCTGCTGTGCGCCGCCGTCATCGAGGTGGTCCGGGTCGCGCGCACCACGGCCCCGGCACGGGCCGACGACGTCCCGGTCCCGGAGGACGGCGCCGGGGCAGCCCGGCGGTGGCGGCGGTGGACCGCCGTCCTGCCCGCCACTCTGCCGACTGCCGTGCCCGCCGTGGCGCTCGCGGTCCTGCTGCTGGTCACGCCCCAGTTCCCGACGTCGCACGCCGGCACCCTGCGGATCGGCGCCGTCCAGGGGAACGGCCCCGCGGCCTACTCCGACGAGCGCGCACCCGGCGCACTGCTGGACGCCCAGCTCGCCGCCTCCGCACCCCTGGCGGACGAGCGGGTCGACCTCGTGGTCTGGCCCGAGGGCGGCGTCGGCAGCGATCCCCTCGCCGACCCCGCCACGGAACGGGCCCTGGACACAGCGGCCCGGCAGTACGACGCCCCGTTGCTGGTCAACGCCGCGTCGTCGAAGGGCGAGCTGATCTACAACACGTCGTTCCTGTGGACCGAGGAGGGCGCCACCGCCTCGCACGCCAAGCGGCACCCCGTCCCGTTCGGGGAGTACGTGCCGGACCGGTGGCTCTACGGCGCCATCGTGCCCAGCCTCGTCAACCTGCTGGGGCGCGAGTACACGCCCGGCACCGACGTGCCCGCGGTGGACACGGGCGACGCCGTCGTCGGCCTCGCGATCTGCTTCGACGTCGTGTTCGACGACGTCGTCCGCGAGGGCATCGGCAACGGCGCGCAGGCGTTCATGTTCCAGACGAACAACGCCGACTTCCGGGGCACCGACGAGAACCTGCAGCAGACCGCCTTCGCCCGGATGCGCGCCGTCGAGACCGGCCGTGCCGTGGTCAACCTCTCCACCACGGGCACCAGCCAGGTGTTCGCGCCCGACGGGACCGCCGGGCCCGCCCTGCCCGCCGACCAGGCCGGCCTGATCGTCACCGAGGTCGAGCTGCGTGACGGCGTCACCGCCGGGGTGGCCCTCGGGCCGTGGGTCCAGGGGCTGGTGGTGGCGGGCACCGTGCTCGCCCTGGCGGGGCTCGCGGTGCAGGCCCGGCGCTCGTCCCGCCGGAAGGCCGACACCAGGGACTGAACCGCCGCGGCAGTTCACCTCCCGGCCACGGACCGGCCATGCTCGCCTCGTACTGTCACGGCCGCAGCGCGTTTCCGAGCCCGGGAGAACCAGCCGATGTCATCCGCACGCCTTCGCCGAGGACTCCTCGCGACCCTCCTGACGGGCGGCGTCCTCGCCGCTCTCGCGGTCGCCCCGGTCGCCTCCGCCGCCGAGCCGTCCCTCGGCCTCGACCGGTCCGTGATCGGCGCCGACGAGTCCGTCTCGATCTCCTTCGACGCCACCGGCGCCGTCCACGACCGCAACTGGATCGGCATCTACCGCGACGGCGCCGTGCCCGGCGGGCCGGCGTCGCTCGACTGGCGGTACGTGCCGGACGCGACCGGCACCGTCACCTGGGGCCCGGGCGACCGGGACGGCTGGACCCACAACGCCGCATCGGTCGGCGCGGGCGACTACGACGTCTACCTGCTCCAGGACGACGGCTACGACGTGCTCGCCGGTCCCGTCGACCTCACGGTCGAGGACGGCGCTGCCGTGCCGCCGGCGGAGCCGAAGCCCGAGGTAGACGGCGTGAGCGAGCTCAACGTGCTCACGTTCAACGTGTGGCACGGCGGCACGCAGATCGACGACGGCGCCCGGGAGATCGCCGACGTGCTGCGGGAGACCGACGCCGACGTCACCTTCATGCCCGAGCAGGGCGACGCGCCCGCGCAGGTCGCCGCGCTGCTCGGCTACGACCACGTCATCGCGACCGACACCGGCATCGTCTCGCGCTACCCGATCCTGGAGACCAGCACCGTGGACCGCTGGTGGACCAAGGCGGTGCTGGACGTCAACGGCACCGACGTGGTGGCCTACGGCGGCCACCTCGAGTACCGCTGGTACGCCACCTACCTGCCGCGCGGCTACGGCGGCGCGGTGCTCGGCGACTGGCCGGACGGCTGGGACACGTGGGACAAGCTCCCGGGCGGCCCGGTCACGGACGTGGACGCGATCCTGGAGGCCAACCGTCAGTCCGGCCGCCCGGCGACGGTCGCGGCACTCGTCGAGGACGTCGCCGCCGAGCGGGCGGCGGGCCGCATCGCGGTGGTCGGCGGGGACTTCAACGAGCCGTCGGTGCAGGACTGGACCGCGGCCACCGCCGACCTCCAGGACCACAACGGCCTCGTGATCCCGTGGCAGAGCACGCAGGCGCTGCTCGACGGCGGCCTGGTCGACGCCTACCGCGAGGTGTACCCCGACCCGGTCGCGAACCCCGGCGTCACCTGGCCCTCGGACAACCCGCTCTTCCCGACCTCCGAGCTCACCTGGGCGCCCGAGGCCGACGAGCGCGACCGCATCGACTACGTCTTCGTCACGCCCGACGAGCGGGTGTCGATCGACGCGGCGTCCGTGGTCGGGCCGCAGTCGACGATCGTGCGGAACGAGCGGGTCGACGACGACAGCGCCGACCAGATCCTCACGCCGGACGCCGTCTGGCCCTCGGACCACAAGGCGGTCCTCGCGTCCTTCAGCGTGTGCGACGACGGGTGCGCGCCGTCGGCACCGGCCTGGGCGGCGGCGTCGGCCTACGGGGCGGGCGACGAGGTGTCGTTCGCGGGCTCGACCTGGCGGGCGGCCTGGTGGACGCGCGGGCAGGAGCCCGGTGCGGCCTACGGCCCGTGGCAGGAGATCGCCGAGCGGGACGGTGTGGCGCAGTGGACTCCGTCGCGCATCTTCGAGGCCGGCGACGTCGCGGTCCACGACGGCACGGCCTACGTGGCGCGCTGGTGGACACGGAACCAGGCGCCCGGCGACCGGTGGGGGCCCTGGCTGCCGCAGCAGTAGGCCCGGGATCGGGATCGGCCCGCCGCGACCGTGCGGAGGGCCGGACGCCGGGTCAGGGCCGGTCCTCGGCCTGTTCCCGCTCCGCCCGCTGCCGCACGAGCTCCTCGACTGCGGTAGGCAGCGTGGTCTCGAAGTCGATCAGCTTGGCCCACGTGGGGGTCACCACGATCCGCACCATGCCGTCGTAGAGCGACCGCACCTCCGCCTCCCACTCGGCCCGCTGCTCGGGAGTCATCTCGTAGGTCGTGTTGGCGCTCACGTACTCCTCGGGGATGCCGTCCACGACGTCGAGCTCGGCGCGGCCGCGGATCAGCAGGATCTTCGGCGGGTGCACCTCCGTGTCGATCGTCAGGGCGACGGCGGGGTTGGCACGCAGGCTCGCCAGCTTCGGGGCGTTCTTCGTGGTGCACATGACCACGTGCGTGCCGTTCCAGACGAAAGCGATCGGGACGGTGCGGGGCGTGCCGTCCGGGGCGACGTAGGCGAGGCGGGTGATGTCGCGCGCCAGCAGCTCCTGGCTGAACGGCCGGTCCAGCACCTCCGCGATCTCGTGGGGTTCCATGGTCGTTCCTCTCGTGGTGGGCGGACGTGACGGGTTCTGTGGTGGGCCCTGGTGACGGGGGTTCTCGTGGCGGCGGGTTCTCGGTGCCCGCTACTGTCCCTGGGACGGGACCGACGCCGGATTCTCGACATGCGGGGTTGTCATGGCAGACAAGGTCGACCTGAAGAAGAGCCTCGACGGCTATCGGGCGCAGCAGGGCCGGTTCCGGCTGCTCGACGTGCCCGACCAGCAGTACCTGATGGTCGACGGCCACGGCGACCCGAACACCCCGGTGCTCGCCGAGGCCGTCGAGGCGCTGTACCCGGTCGCCTACGCGCTGAAGTTCGCGAGCAGGCGGGACCTGGGCCGCGACTTCGTGGTCATGCCGCTGGAGGGCCTGTGGTGGGCGCGGGACATGAACTCCTTCACGGTCGCCCGGGACAAGTCGCGGTGGGACTGGACGCTGATGATCCTGCAGCCGGACTGGATCAGGGCGGACGCCTTCGGCGCCGCGGTCGAGCACGTGCGGGCACGGAGCGGTCCGGCGCGGCTCGACGACGTCCGCCTCGCCCCGCTGTCGGAGGGGCGCTGCGTGCAGACGCTGCACGTCGGGTCGTTCGACGACGAGGCGGCGGTGCTCGCGCGGATGCACGACGAGTTCGTGCCCGGCAACGGGCTGCGTCCGACCGGGCGGCACCACGAGATCTATCTGAGCGACTTCCGCCGGGTGCCGCCCGAGAGGCGGCGGACGATCCTGCGGCAGCCGGTGGAGGCCGCGCGGGACTCGTGACCGGGGCGGCGGCGGGGTTGTCCACAGGCCGGTGAGCGAGGCCAGCGAATCGATCACGTGTTCGATAGAATCGTGGCATGACGAGGCGAATGACCGGTGCGGCTGAGGCAGGTGAGGAGCTCGATTCTGCGCTGCCCGATGCCTCGGCGACAGCCGGTGACGACGCGGCGATCCTCGACGCGGGCGTCGCCGCGCTGCTGCGCGGAGTGATCGCGCACGGTGTCCTGCCCGGTGGCGACCGCGGGGGCGTGCCGGGGGAGACCCGGGCGGCCTGGGTGGACCTGCTCGAAGAGCTGGAGAAGATCAAGCACACGGTGTCCGCCGCCCAGGCTCGGGTCGTGGTGGCGCTGGACGAGGCCACCCGGGCCGCGGAGGCCGCGCAGGGTATCCGGGCCGAGCGCCGAGGCCGGGGCGTCGCGTCCCAGGTCGGTCTCGCCATGGGGCTCTCGCCGAACGCGGCGGGCTCGTTCGTGGGTGACGCCGGCGTGTGGGTGCGGCAGATGCCCTACACCCTCGAGGCCCTCCGGCGCGGAGCCCTGAGCGAATGGCGCGCCAGGACGCTCGTGCGCGAGACCTCGCACCTGAGCCCGGAGCACCGCGCGCTCATCGACGAGCAGATCTGCGGCGACCTGCGGACGCTGGCGGGCCTGGGCGGCAAGCGGCTCACGGCCCGCATCAAGGAGCTGGCGGCGCGGCTGGACGTCCACGCGTGCGTCAAGCGGCTGGCGAAGGCGGAGGGTGAGCGTCGGGTCTCGGTGCGTCCGGCACCCGACCTGATGGTGTACCTGACCGCACTGGTGCCGATGAAACAGGGCGTCCAGGCCTACGCGCAGCTCGCGGCGCACGCCGCAGCCGCCAGGGCCGCCGGTGACGAGCGGTCGGGCGGGCAGGTCATGGCCGACACGCTGATCGAGCGGGTGACCGGCCGCGAGCGGGCCGACGACGTGCCCGTCACGGTGAACCTGCTCGTGTCGGACGAGGCGTTGCTCGCCGGTGGTGAGGACCCGGCGGTGCTGCTGGAGGGATCCGCCGCAGGGGTCGGGGTCGTACCCGCTCCCGTGGCGCGGGAGCTCGTGGCCGCGGGCGTCGACGCAGACGCGGCCTGGCTCCGCGCGATCTACGTCAACCCGGCCGGCCGATTGCTGGCCACGACGAGCACGAGCCGCTTCTTCACCCGGGGCATCACCACGGTGCTGCGGGCGAGGCAGCACGGCATCTGTGCCACGCCGTACTGCGACGCGCCGATGCGGCACGCCGACCACGTGCGACCGTTCGGCGAGGGCGGCTCCACGAGCGTGGGCAACGGTCAAGGCCTGTGCGTGCGCTGCAACCACGCGAAGCAGGCGCCGGGCTGGACCCAGCGACGACCGGACGGCGACACCAGCAGCCGGTTCGCGGTGGAGACGGTCACCCCGACCGGGCACGCGTATCTGTCGGTGGCACCGGAACCGCCCCGCCCGGCAGGCCGGGCGGGGCGGGACGGCGGCTCGCTGAGCTGTGCCGCACCGCCGGGGGCGATCCTGCGTCCGCGCCGGACCTGGGCCGCCCAGCGGGCTAGGCCGGGAACACGCAGAACTCGTTCCCCTCGGGATCGGTCATGACCACCCAGTCCTCGTGCCGGCCGACCTCCGTCGCGCCGGCAGCGACCAGGCGCGCCACCTCGGCGTCCCGGTCGGGGTGGCGCACATCAAGGTGCACGCGGTTCTTCACGGTCTTGGGTTCGGGCACCCGGTTGAAGAACAGCCGTGGGGTGCGGCCGGGTGCCCCCACGAGCACCGACGGGTCGTCCTCGGAGTCGTGGACGCCGAGGGTGCGCAGCCGGGTCAGCTCCTCGTCGTCGTAGGGGGCCACGTCGTAACCGTCGAGGGCCAGGGCCCAGAACCGTGCGAGGGAAGCGGGGTGCCGGCAGTCGAACACCACGTCGTGAAGGGTTGCCATCCGCTCACGCTAGCCCGTGTCCACCCCTGGTCGGACGCCGTCCGACCAGGGTCCGATGTGCGGGGACGACCACCGTCGTTAGGTTCCCGGTATGACCACCGTGACCCGGGCGTCGTCCGCCGACGCCGTCCTGACCCGTCCGCTCGTGCGGGCGCTGGCCGTCGTCGCCCTGAGCTTCCTCCTGGGCGGCCTCACGTCCTACGCCCAGGGGTTCCTGCCCGACTCCTTCGCGTCGTTCGCGAACTCGGCCAGCGGCTGGACGGTGCTGACGGCGTCGCTCCTGTACTGGTCCCGGATGCGCACCGGTCCCGCGGCGGTGCTCGGCGCCGTGAGCTTCGTGCTGCTCGTGCTCGGCTACACGGTCGCGTCCCAGGTGCGCGGTCTCGTCTACGACCCGCTCCTCTTCTCCGTCGTGGGGGTCGTGGCCGGCCCGTTCGTGGGCATGGCGGCCGTGTGGCTGCGGGCCGCCGGCGTCCGAGCCGCGCTCGGCACGGCACTGCTCGCGGGGATCGGTGCGGGTGAGGCGCTGTACGGGCTGACCGTCGTACGGGAGACGACGAGCCCGGTGTACTGGACGCTCATCGGCGTCGCCGGCCTCGCGCTGCTGGCCGTGATGCTGGTGCGGCGGATCCGGGGTGCGGTGCCGGTGGCACTCGCGGTCGCGGGCACGGTGGTGGTCGGGGTCGCCTTCGTCGCCGCGTACTCGGGTCTGGGCGGGGTCTGACCCAGCGGGACGGAGGGCACGTTCATCCCGCGGCCATCCGGTCCAGCAGCCGGTCGAGCAGGGCGTCGGCGCGCTCGGCGGCGTTCGGATCGACGAGGAGGGTCTGGGCAAGTCCGGCCGTGGCGGCCACGATCAGCTCGGCGTCCAGGTCGGCAGTGTCCTCCGGGGACGCCGGCCCGCCGGGGCGGATCCGACGGAGCTGTTCCGCGATCGTCCGGACGAGGAAGCGCGGCGCGCCCAGGGTGTCGTCGGCGACGATTCCGGGTTCCTCGGCAGGTGCGGTCAGTGCCGCGGTGTGGAACGTGTTGAGCAGCACTGTGTCTTGTCTGCGCGCGGCGTCGATCGGCAGCAGCTCCGCCAGCACGGTTCGGATCACCTCCCGCGGCGTCGGGTCGGGGCCGAGCGCGCCCAGGCCCCGGGCGAACCGGGCGCCGGCGTCGGCCACCACGGCCTGGTGGGTCGCCAGCAGGAACGCGCGCTTGGTGCCGAAGTAGTACTGGACCAGGCGTACCGAGATGCCTGCCTCGGCAGCCACCGACTGAAACGTGGCGGAGCCGAGTCCGTCGCGCGCGACGACACGGCGCGCGGCGTCGGTGATCTGCTTTCGGCGCTGGTCGTGGTCGGCCAGTCGCGGCATGTGGGCCGCCTCTCGTCGTCTCGGGCGACCTGGGCCGCCTTATTGGTATGCCTGAACCATCATAAGTGATACGTTCATACCATCACCGAGAGGGAGGGCGCCATGGCGAAGATCGGCCGGTTCTCGAGCGACGAGGCCCGAGAGGCCTACCTCCGCAGCTACGAGGCGATGGAAGGGCTCTGGCCGCTGCCTGCTGAGACGGCGGACGTCACCACGTCGTTCGGTACGACGCACGTGCGGCGGTCCGGGGCCGGTGACGGCCTGCCGTTGGTCCTGCTCCATGGCGTTCTCGGGAACGGGCTGCACTGGCACTCCGTGGTCGAGGGGCTGGCCCGGGGGCGTCCGGTGCTCGCCCTTGACACCGTCGGAGGCCCGGGGCGCAGCGTGCAGACTGCGCCGATGGCTCATGAGGCCGACCTTGGTACCTGGTTCGCCGAGGTGCTGGACGGGCTCGGCCTTGAGCGGGTGCACGTTCTGGGGGAGTCGGCGGGGTGCCTGGCACGCGACCCTCGTCGGGTTGTACGCGGCCGAGCGGGTGGCAAGCGTGTCCCTGATCGAGCCGAACGGGGTCGTCGCGCGTACGCCGTGGCGGGCGCTGCTGCGGCTGGTCCGGTTCGGTGGCGACCGCACCGAGGAGGGCTGGCGGGCGATGAGCGAGTGGCTCACGCCCGGGCTCACCATGACAGAGGTGGAGCTCGCGAACGTCCGTGCCGGCCAGGGCTTCCGCCTGGCGGTCCGGTGGGCGCGGCCCCTCAAGGACGCGGAGCTGGCATCGTTCGCCCCGCCCCTGCTGGCGATCTACGGTGGCGCGTCGGTGGTGTCCGACCCGCCGGCGGCCCAGCGTCGGATCGCGGTGCTCCTGCCGGGTGCCGAGGTCGTGGTCGTGCCCGGCGCAGGTCACGGTGTGCGGGCCCAGGCGCCGGCGCGGGTGGTGGATCGTGTCGTCGGGTTCCTGGCGCGCCACGACGAGGTGCCGCACGGCCGGTGACGGGCGTTCCTGCGAGCTGTTTGAGAATCGTTCTCATACGTGGTTGACTCTGGCCCGGTATGAGAATGGTTGTCATTCTAGAAGAAAGGAGCGGGCGACCCCGGCCGGGCCGCCCGACCACGATGAGAAACCACACCACCCGCACGGCTGCCGGCCTCGGCGCCGCCCTGTCCCTGCTCCTGCTGAGCGCCTGCGCGGCGGACGACGGTGCGGCGGCGGGCTCGCCGTCGTCGTCGGCCGGTACGGACGAGCACGGGGCCGACGAGCACGAGGCGCCGGACGCGACCGAGGTCCAGGCGAGCACGCCGCGTGTCGCCGTCACCTACGACGGCGGTGTGCTCGTGCTCGACGCGATGAGCCTCGAGCCCGTCGGCGAGGTCCAGCTGGAGGGCTTCACGCGGCTCAACCCGGCCGGCGACGAGCGGCACCTGATGGTCTCGACCACCGGCGGCTTCCAGGCCCTCGACCTGGGCACCTGGGCCGAGGCGCACGGTGACCACTCGCACTACTGGACGGCCGAGCCCACCCTGACGGACGTGCGGTACGACGCCACCGAACCCGGTCACGTCGTGGTGCACGAGGGCCGCACGGCCCTGTTCGACGACGGCACCGGCCTGGTCCGGGTCGTCGACTCCGAGCACGTGGCCGACGCCGACGCCGCCGCCCGGGAGTACACGACGCCGTCGGCCCACCACGGCGTGGCCGTCGAGCTGACCGATGACACGCTCGTGGTCTCTGAGGGCACCGAGGACGCGCGGACGGGCATCCGGGTGCTGGACGGCGACGGCGAGGAGATCGCGGCGTCGGACGAGTGCCCCGGCGTGCACGGCGAGGCCGTCGCGGCCGACGAGGCCGTGGTGATCGGCTGCGAGGACGGCGCCGTCGTCTACGCGGACGGCAAGATCACCAAGGTCGAGGCCCCCGACAGCTACGGCCGCATCGGCAACCAGGCCGGTTCCGAGGCATCGCCGATCGTGCTGGGCGACTACAAGACCGACAAGGACGCCGAGCTGGAGCGTCCCACCCGCGTCTCCCTGATCGACACCCGGGACGGGTCGCTCGAGCTGGTCGACCTGCCGTCGTCGTACACGTTCCGGTCGCTCGCGCGGGGCGACGACGGCGAGGCCCTCGTGCTCGGCACGGACGGCCAGGTGCACGTGATCGACCCGGAGTCGGGCGAGCTGACGAAGTCCGTCCCGGTGATCGACGAGTGGGAGGAGCCGGTCGAGTGGCAGGAGCCGCGGCCCGCGATCCTGACGCTGGACGGTTCGGTGTACGTGACCGACCCGGCCACGGACTCGATCCACGCGGTCGACATCGAGACGGGTGAGGTCTGGAAGTCCGCCGAGCTGGGCGTCACCCCGAACGAGCTGAACGGCGTCTCGGGCGGCGAGCCCCACACGCACGAGGCCCACTGAGCCGACGCCGAGTGCCGGACGTTCGCCCTTCCGGGGGTCGGAGAGGGCGAACGTCCAGCACTCGGCGTTGCCGGGGTGGTCAGGGGTGGGGGAAGAAGGCGCGGAGGTCCTCCACCACGACCTCGGGGACCTCCAGGGCCGCGTAGTGGCCGCCCTCCGGGTACTCGGCCCAGTGCTCGATCCGGGCGTTGTCGCGCTCGGCGAACGCGCGGATCGTCTGGAAGTCGTCGGCGAAGACGGCCACGCCGATCCGGCCCGTGCTCACCACCGGCTCCGCGCCCGAGCGCTGCTCGGTGTAGTGGTACCGCACCGAGGTGGCCGAGGTGTTGGTGAGCCAGTAGAGGCTGGCCTGGGCGAGCACCTGGTCGAGGGAGACCCTGCTGGTGCCGTTGCCGAAGTTCTCGAACAGCTCGCTGTAGGCGAGCTGGGCCACCGGAGAGTCGCTGAGCCCGGCCGCGATCGTCTGGGGCCGGGAGCCGTTCATCGCGTTGTACCCGCCCACGCTCTGGAACCACTGCAGGTGCCCCAGGGCGGCAAACTCCTTGGGGCCGAACCCGTCCATCTCACCCTCGGCTCCCGTGGGGAACGAGAAGAGCTGGAGCACGTGGGCGCCCAGGAAGCCCGCGGGGTCGAGGACCGCCAGCTCCCGGCCGACCATGGCCCCGGCGTCGCTGCCGTGCGCGCCGTAGGACTCGTAGCCGAGCCGGCGCATCAGGGTGTCGACGGTGCGGGCCACGCGGGCCATGGTCCAGGAGCCGCCGTCGGCCGGCTCGCTCAGCGGGGTGCTGAAGCCGAACCCGGGGATCGACGGGACTACCACGTGGAACGCGTCCTCGGCGCTGCCGCCGTGGGCCACCGGGTCGGTGAGCGGGCCGATCATGTCGACGAAGTCGAGGAACGAGCCCGGGTAGGTGTGGGTCAGGACGAGCGCCCGGGCGCCCGGCTCGGCGGAGCGGACGTGCAGGAAGTGCACCGCCTGGCCGTCGATCTCGGTGAGGAACTGCGGAAAGCTGTTGGCCCGCTCCTCGACGGCGCGCCAGTCGAAGCCGGTGCGCCAGCGGTCGACGGCGCCGCGCAGGTAGGACTCGGGAGTCCCGTAGTCCCAGGAGTCGCCAGGGGCGGCCGGGGCGAAGCGGGTCCGGGCGAGGCGGTCGGCCAGGTCGTCGAGGTCCGCCTGGGGGATCGCGATGCGGAACGGCCGGATGTCGGTGGGGGCTGAGGTGTTCGTCGTGGTGTCCATGTCTCCGACACTACGAAGGGTTCAGGAACGTTTCTTTCCTCTATTCTGAGCTGATTCGAGATCGGGTTCGAGAAGCGAGAAGAGGAGTCCCATGAGTGCCACCGCGGGGCGGCTGCTGGCCCTCCTGGGCCTGCTGCAGTCGCGCGCCGACTGGTCCGGCGCCGAGCTCGCCGCGCGCCTCGACGTCACCGGTCGTACGGTGCGCAACGACGTCGCCCGCCTGCGCGACCTGGGCTACCCGGTGGACGCCGTCCGCGGACCGGGCGGGCGGTACCGGCTCGGCGTGGGCGGCAGGCTGCCACCCCTGGTGCTCGACGACGAGGAGGCGGTCGCCATCGCGGTGGGGCTGCGGGCCGCGAACGCCGTGGCGGGGATCGAGGAGAGCAGCGCCCGCGCGCTGGGCAAGCTGGAGCAGGTGCTGCCCGACCGGCTGCGCCGCCAGGTCGCCGCCCTGCGGGACGCCACGAGCGCGGGCCCCGTGAACACCGACAGCAACGTCACCGACCCCGCGGTCGACCCCGCGCTGCTCACGGCGCTTGCCGCCGCGATCCGCGACCACCAGGGGCTGCGGTTCTGGTACCGCGAGCAGCCGCGGGAGGTGGAGCCGGTGCGCCTCGTCGCGTGGCAGCGCCGGTGGTACCTCGTGGGCCGGGACCTGGCCTCGGGCGGGTGGGAGCCGTTCCGCGTGGACTGGCTGGAGCTGCGCACACCGGGTGGACGCCGGTTCACCCCCGTGGAGCCGCCGTTCGACCTGACCGAGTTCGTGGTGCGCGAGGTGGCGCGCACGGGCTGGGCGGTGCACGCCCGGATCCTGGTGCACGCACCGGCGCACGAGGTGCTGGACCGCATCAACCCCGCCGTCGGCACGGTCGAGCCACGGGACGACGCCACGTGCGTGCTGGTCACCGGCGGGGACAGCATCGAGACGGTGGCCGTGTGGATCGGCATGCTCGGGCTCGACTTCACGGCTGACGGGCCGCCGGCCCTCGTGGACCACCTGGCGCTGCTGTCCCGGCGGTACGCGGCAGCCGTCCGCGGGTGACGGCTCAGTCGGCGCGGCCGGTTCAGGCGGTGCGCTCGCTGACCAGGCCCCGGAGCATCGCGGCGAGGATCCGGGCCAGCCGCGGCTCCACCTCGACCAGGGCGTGCGCCATGCGCGGGTCGGAGCGGTAGAGCTCCGCGACCTCCGGCCCCGGTGTGGCGATCTGGTGGAAGGTGCCGGCCATCGAGGTCGCGGCGGCGACCAGGTCGACGCCGTCCTGCTCGGTCAGGCCCGGCAGCGCGGCGCGGACGGCGGGGACGATGACGCCCAGCCCTTCGCCGGTCGTGAGCTTGAACTCCCGGACCTTCTCCACCGACACGTTGCGCTCCAGGTTCAGCGGCGTCTGGCCCAGCAGGTCGCAGAACATCCCGCGGGCGGCGAGCGAGGCGGCGAACGCGGCGGCGACGCCGTCGGCGTCGGGCCGCGCGAGGCCGCGCAGGCGCTCGGCGAGGTCCGGCGCCCAGTCCCGCCAGCCCTCGGCCGTGAGGCGCAGGAAGATCTCCTCGCGCGTCTCGAAGTACCGCAGCATCGCGGACTTGTGCATGCCCACGGCGTCCGCGATGTCGGTCAGCGTGACCTGCCGGATGCCCCGCTCGCTGCCGAGCCGGCGGGCGGCGTCGAGGATGGCGACCTCCCGGACGCGCTTGGCCTCGGGGGAGCGGGCCCGCTGGAAGTCGCCTGTCGTCATGGTCACATCTTAGCGCAACGGGGTTGTACAACTTAGAGCAACGGTGTTTTATTAAAGCCATGCAGCAGACATGGTTCATCACCGGTTCCTCCCGCGGCTTCGGCCGTTCCCTCGTCCGCGCGGCCCTCGCCGCCGGCCACCGGGTCGCCGCCACGGCGCGCCGCCCCGAACAGCTCGACGACCTCGTGGCCGAGTACGGCGACCGGGTGCTCCCGCTCCGGCTCGACGTGACCGACCCGGCGGCGGCCCGGACGGCGCTCGCCGAGGCGTCGGCCCGGTTCGGGCGGCTCGACGTGATCGTCAACAACGCGGGCTACGCCAACGTCTCCCCGATCGAGACCACCTCGGACGCCGACTTCCGCACGCAGTTCGAGACCAACTTCTGGGGCGTCTACAACGTGTCCAAGGCGGCGATCCCCCTGCTCCGCGAGCAGGGCGGCGGCCTCGTGATCCAGTTCTCCTCCGTGGGCGGGCGGGTCGGCGGCTCGCCGGGCATCGCGTCCTACCAGGCGGCGAAGTTCGCCATCGACGGGTTCAGCCGGGTGCTCCGGGTCGAGACGGCGCCGTTCGGCGTGCGGGTGCTCGTCGTGGAGCCCAGCGGGTTCCGGACGGACTGGGCCGGCGCGTCCATGACCGTGGCCGACGTGCCGCCGGAGTACGAGTCCACCGTCGGTGCCATGAACGCGCGCATGCGACAGTCCGGCGCGGGCGCCGCGGGCGACCCGGACCGGGCGGCGCAGATCCTCGTCACGCTCGCCGGGCGTGACGACCTGCCCGACAACCTGCCGCTCGGCGTGAACGCCGCCGAGATGTCCGCGGCGCAGGACCGCCGCCTGCTGGAGTCGGACCTGCGGTGGAGCGCCGTGAGCCGGTCGGCGGACTTCGGCGAGCCGTTCCCGGTCGAGCCCCCGGCCTGACCAGGCGCTCATCTGTGCTTCCTCCGACGCTCATCTGTTAGCCTGACGGCGTTTCACGCAGGAGTCAGAAGGGCGGCGGAGGAGCACGATGACGGCACTCAGCGAAGAGACCGTGGACGGCCTGGTGGCGTCCGCGCCCCAGGGCGCGGACCTCACGGTCCCTACCTACGACCGGTCGCGGCTGACCACCGGGATCGTGCACCTGGGCGTGGGTGGCTTCCACCGCGCGCACCAGGCCATGTACCTGGACCGGCTGATGTCTCAGGGCAAGGCGCTGGACTGGGCGGTCTGCGGGGTCGGCGTGCTGCCGGGCGACGCCCGGATGCGCGACGCGCTGGCCGCCCAGGACGGCCTCTACACCCTGGCGCTCAAGCACCCGGACGGGCGCCTGGAGGCGCGCGTGATCGGGTCGATCACGGAGTACCTCCTGGCGCCCGACGACCCGGAGGCCGTGCTGGAGAAGATGGCCTCGCCCGAGGTCCGCATCGTCTCGCTCACGGTGACCGAGGGCGGGTACAACATCCACCACGTGACCGGCGAGTTCGACCTGGCCGACGGGGCAGTCGCCGCGGACCTGGCCGACGGCGCCGTCCCGGCGACGACGTTCGGGCTGGTCACCGAGGCCCTCCGCCGCCGGCGTGACCGCGGCGTGCCGCCGTTCACCGTGATGAGCTGCGACAACATCCAGGGCAACGGCGAGGTCGCGAAGCGGGCGTTCACCACGTTCGCCCGTGCCAAGGACGCGCAGCTCGCGGACTGGATCGAGCAGCACGTCGCGTTCCCCAGCTCGATGGTCGACCGGATCACCCCGGTCACCACCGACGCCGACCGGGCGCTGGTCGCCGAACGGTTCGGCATCGACGACGCCTGGCCCGTGGTGGCCGAACCGTTCGAGCAGTGGGCTCTGGAGGACACGTTCCCCACCGGCCGGCCCCCGTTCGAGGACGCCGGGGTGCAGGTGGTGGCCGACGTCGAGCCGTACGAGCTGATGAAGCTGCGGCTGCTCAACGCGAGCCACCAGGCCCTGTGCTACGTGGGGTACCTGTCGGGCCACCGGTACGCGCACGAGGTCGCGGGGCAGGACGTGTTCGCACGGTTCCTGCTCGGCTACATGGACGACGAGGGAACGCCCACGCTCGAGCCCGTGCCCGGCATCGACCTGGACCTGTACAAGCGGACCCTCATCGAGCGGTTCGCCAACCCGCACGTGGCGGACACGCTGGCGCGGCTGTGCGCCGAGTCGTCGGACCGTATCCCCAAGTGGTTGCTGCCCGTGGTCCGGTACCACCTGGCGCACGGCGGACCGATCGACCACGCCGCGCTCGTGGTCGCCTCCTGGGCCCGGTACGACGAGGGAGTGGACGAGGCGGGGGAGCCGATCGAGATCGTGGACCGGCTGGCCGAGCGGCTGCACGCCGCAGCCCTGGCGCAGCAGGACGATCCGCTCGCCTTCCTGCGTGACCGCGAGGTCTTCGGTGACCTCGTCGACGACGGCCGGTTCACCGCCGCGTATGCCTCCGCGCTGGCATCCCTGCACGAGAAGGGTGCCCGCGCCACCGTGGAGGCCCTGGTCGCGCGCGTCAGCGCGTAGTCAGGGGGTGAGGGTCTCCAGGGCCGTCGCGGCGGCGTCGTCCACCACGAGGGTGGTGGCGATGCCGCCGTGCACGGCGGCCACCAGGCCCGGGGCGACGGCGGCGCCGTAGCCGATGGCGATCACCTCGGGCGTCGCGACGAGCTGTTCGAGCGTCACGCCCACGACCCGCTCGTCCAGGCTGGTGCGCACGGGCTGCCCGGTGGAGTCGAACAGGCGGCCCGAGCACTCGGCCACCGCGCCCGCGGCCGTGGCGGCCTCCTGCTCCTCGGTGCTGATCTGGGGAAACACCGTGGATGTGCGCTCGGACCAGTTCCCGATCGCCACCACGGCGACGTCCAGGTGGTCCGCGCGGGCCAGTGCGTCGGCGATCTCCGGCTGCCGGCGCATGCCGGCGGCGGTCGCGGCGTCGGCCACCAGGAGCGGTGACCACACGGGCCAGGTGCGCACGCCTGGCATCTGGGCGAACGTCGTGATCAGGGCCAGCGAGTTGCCACTGCCTTCCACGGGCAAGGCGCCGACGAGCTGCACGACGTCGCAGTGCGGCAGCCGGCCGATGTGCCGCACCGCGGCCTCGACCGTGCGGGACCACGAGACGCCCACGGTCGAGCCCTCCGTGATGTGCTCGCGCGCGGTGCGGGCGAGCTCGACCGCGACGTTCTCCCGGGTGCTCAGCGTGTCCTCGCCGCTGGCCGCGACGAGCACCTCGCGCACGCCGAGCCGGGCGGCCAGGCGCGCGCCGCGCTCGCCGTCGGCCCGCGGCGGGGTGATCTCGATGCGGACCACGCCCTGCTCCCGGGCCTGCGTGAGCAGGCGGGCGACCTGGAAGCGGGAGATGCCGCGATGGCGGGCGATCTCCACCTTCGACTTGCCGTCGACGTAGTAGTCGGTACTCACCTCGACCATGAGGTTGGAGTCGTTCTGGGTCACCTGCATCCTCACTCCCCGCAGGCGGTGGCGGGGAACGGTTGAGCGACTGTTGAGCGGGGGGTCTTGCTCACCTGAGCATACCCAACTACTCTGCGGATGCAGATGAGCAAGCAAGATTTCTCAAATGAGCGCGGCGGAGAGGCTGTGCCAAGGAGAGGACGAGGATGTTCCGACCTCCAAGGGGTAACCCGGCGCCGGGCGTGCCGGTGAGAGCGACGCTGGCCGCCGGGGCGGCAGCCGTCACGCTGGCCCTGTCCGGCTGTGCCGGGGCGGGCGCCGTGGGCGGTGGCGAGGGCGAGCAGATCGTGGTCGCGATCGTCTCGAACCCGCAGATGCAGGACGCGATCTCGCTGCAGGACGAGTTCCGGGCCGCCCACCCGGGCGTCGACGTGCGGTTCGTGTCGCTGCCCGAGAACGAGGCCCGCGCCAAGATCACGGCGTCCGTGGCCACCGGCGGCGGCGAGTTCGACGTCGTCATGATCTCCAACTACGAGACGCCCATGTGGGCCGAGAACGGCTGGATCGAGAACCTGCAGCCGTACATCGACGACACCGAGGGCTACGACGCCGAGGACTTCGTGCCCAGCGTCCGTGAGGCCCTCTCGCGCGACGGCGACATGTACTCCGTGCCGTTCTACGGCGAGTCGTCCTTCCTGGCCTACCGCGCCGACCTGTTCGAGGAGGCGGGCCTGGAGATGCCCGCCAACCCGACCTGGGACGACGTGCGCGAGCTCGCCGGCGAGCTGAACGACCCGGCACAGGACTTCTCGGGCATCTGCCTGCGCGGCCTGGCCGGCTGGGGCGAGGTCATGGCTCCCATGAGCACCGCGATCAACACGTTCGGCGGCGGCTGGTTCGACGAGGACTGGAACGCCACCCTCGACTCGCCCGAGAGCCGCGAGGCCATCGAGACCTACGTCGACACCGTGCGGTCCTTCGGGCAGCCGGGCGCCGCGACGTCGGGCTTCGGCGACTGCCTCACGCGGTTCGCGCAGGGCCAGTCGGCCATGTGGTACGACGCGACCTCCATGGTCTCCTCGATCGAGGACCCGGCGTCCTCGACCGTCGCGGGCAAGGTCGGCTACGCGCCCGCACCCGTGGCGGACACCGAGTCGGCCGGCTGGCTCTACTCCTGGTCGCTGGCCATCCCCTCCACGAGCCAGCACAAGGACGCCGCCTGGGACTTCGTGTCCTGGATGACGAACAAGGAGTACATCAAGACCGTCGGCGAGGAGATCGGCTGGGAGCGGGTGCCCCCGGGCAGCCGGCTGTCCACCTACGAGATCCCCGAGTACGCCGAGGTCTCGCAGGCGTACGCCGACGCCACCCTGGAGTCGATGAACGGGGCCACCCAGGAGTCGGCCATGACCCACGCGGTGCCCTACCCGGGCATCCAGTTCGTGGGCATCCCCGAGTTCCAGGACCTCGGCACGCGCGTGGGCCAGCAGATGTCCGCGGCGATCGCCGGCCAGGTCTCGGTGGACGAGGCCATCGCACAGTCCCAGCGCTACGCCGACACCGTGGCGGAGACCTACCGGGCCCAGGAGGAGCAATGAGCACCTCGACCATCGACCGGCTCGAGGGCTCGCGGCGGGCGGCACGGGCCGCGGCGTCCGAGCGCGCCGTGAGCCGCGCGGAGGGATGGCGCCGGCGCGGGCCGCTGCTGCCCGCCCTGATCTTCACGATCATCGTCACGCAGCTCCCGTTCCTCGTGACCATCTGGTACTCGCTGCGCTCGCAGAACCTGCTGCGGCCGGGCGAGGACATCTTCGTGGGCCTGTCCAACTACGTGGACATCGTGGCGGACTCGACCTTCCGGCAGACGGCGCTGAACTCCGTGGTCATCACCCTCGGCTGCGTGCTGGTGGCCATGGTGCTCGGCATCGTGCTCGCGCTGCTGCTGGACCGGCCGTTCTTCGGCCGCAGCGTGGCGCGCACCATGCTCATCACGCCGTTCCTCGTGATGCCCGTGGCGTCCTCGGTGCTGTGGTCCGTCGCGATGCTCAACCCGACGTACGGGCTGTTCAACTGGACGCTCGGGCTGGTCGGCATCGAGGCCGTGGACTGGACGTCGACGTACCCGGTGATCGCCATCCTGATGGCACTGGTCTGGCAGTGGACGCCGTTCATGATGCTGCTCGTGCTCGCGGGCCTCCAGGCCCAGCCGAAGGACGTGCTGGAGGCGGCGTCGGTCGACGGCGCGGGGCCGTGGCGCACGTTCACCTCGATCACGCTGCCGCACCTGCGCCGGTACATCGAGCTGGGCGTGCTGCTCGGCGTCATCTACGTGGTCAACACGTTCGACCAGATCTACCTCATGACGGCGGGCGGGCCCGGTACGGCCAGCGCCAACCTGCCGTTCTACATCTACCAGCGCGCGTTCCTCGGGTTCGACATCGGGCAGGCCGCCGCCATGGGCGTCGTCGTCGTGATCGCCACGATCATCGTGGCCTCCGCCGCGCTGCGCCTCATCTTCCGCAGCTTCGAGGTCAAGGAGTGAGCATGTCCGACGTGACGCGCGCGTACCGCCGTCGAACCACGGGTGGCGTGCTGACGACGCTGACCTGGTTGCTGGCGCTCGCCTTCTTCTTCCCGGTGGCCTGGATGGCGGCCACGGCGTTCAAGCAGGAGAACCAGGCGGCGTCCGACCCGCCCACGTGGTTCTTCACGCCCACGCTGGACCAGTTCCGGGCCGTGATCGAGGGCGGCTCGGGCACGTACGTGGCCAACTCCGCCATCGCGACCGGCGTCTCGACCGTGCTGGTGCTGCTGCTGGGCATCCCGGCGGCGTACGCGCTGTCCATCCGGCCGGTGGAGAAGGTGAGCGACGTGCTGTTCTTCTTCATCTCCACCAAGATGCTGCCCGTCGTGGCCGTCATCGTGCCCATCTACGTGGTGGCCGGGCAGCTCAAGGTGCTCGACAACATCTGGACCCTGGTGGTCCTGTACACCGCGATGAACCTGCCGATCGCGGTGTGGATGATGCGGTCGTTCTTCCTGGAGGTGCCGGGGGAGGTGCTGGAGGCGGCGTCCGTGGACGGCGCCGGGCTGATGCGCACCCTGCGGTCGGTGCTCATCCCGATGGTGGCCCCCGGCATCGCGGCCACGGCGCTGATCTGCGTGATCTTCGCGTGGAACGAGTTCTTCTTCGCGCTCAACCTCACCGCCTCGCGGGCGGCGACGGTGCCGGTGCTCATCGTGTCGACGATGACCAGCGAGGGACTGTTCCTGGCCCGGCTGTGCGCGGCGGCGCTGCTGGCGTCCCTCCCGGTGATCATCGCCGGCTGGGTGGCGCAGAAGCAGCTCGTGCGCGGGCTGTCGATGGGTGCGATCAAGTAGGAGCGGACTGCGGAAGTTGCCTTCTACCCAGCGATTGGGCCCGGAACCACGTCGGTTTTCGGGCCCAATCGCTGGGTAGAAGGCAACTTGTGCGGGGCAGGGGCGTCTGCGGCCGGTGGCGCCCCGACCCGCCCCGACCCGCCCGGGGCCCCGCCCCGGCCCGGGCTGAGTCTTGTTCAGCAGGCCGTGGGCGACCGTCTGCTGGTGGATGACGGTCTCCTGGGGCCTGGTGAACCGGGATCAGTAGCGGCGGAGGACCGGAACCGTCGGGCTCCGGCAGAATTCCCTACTTTTTCTGTCGGGTACTTGCCGGAGAAAATCGGCGCTCGTTCGATGGGGGCATGCGCCTTGGATCAGATCAACGGAGACCTGTCCGCACCGGCTGGGTCGCGGCGTTCGTCGCGTCCGTGCTCGCCGCGGGGGTCGCCCCGCTCCCGTTGGCCGCGGACGCCGACGCCGTCGTCCCGGACGCCGTCGTCCCGACCACCGCCGGCACCTACGCCAACCCCGTCACCGGCGGTGTCACCGACACCTTCCCCGACCCGGCCGTCATCCGCGGCAAGGACGGCGCCTGGTACGCGTACGGCACGCAGAACCCCGTGTTCAACAGCCAGGGCGAGCCGGGGGAGCGGATCCTGCCGATCCTGCGGTCCACCGACCTGGTGACCTGGGAGTACGCGGGGGAGGTGATCCAGCCGGACGAGGTCCCGGCCACCTGGCGGGACAACTCCCGCGCCTGGGCGCCCGACATCCGCTACGTCGACGGCGAGTACCTGCTCACCTACGGGCTCTCCACGGGCGGGCTCGCCGTGGCCACCGCGCCGACGCCGACCGGCCCGTGGACCCACCGCGACGAGCTGCTCGTCCCGTCGGCACCGATCGACGGCTGCCCCACGGGCAACATCGACCAAGCCCTGTTCACCGACGACGACGGCACGCTCTACCTGTACTGGGGCAGCTACGACGTCGTCTGCGTCTCGGAGCTGACACCCGGCGCGGGGGAGCTGACCGGTCCCGTGACCCAGGTGGCGCAGGGCCGCCGCATGGAGGGGGCCTACGTGGTGCGCCACGACGACCTCTACTACCTGATGTACTCCGACGCCGGCTGCTGCGAGGGCGCCTACAGCGGCTACACCGTCAAGGTGGGGCGCAGCGAGAGCCCGCGGGGCCCGTTCCTGGACGACGACGGCGTGGACCTCATCGCCGAGTCGAGCAAGGGCGGCTACGTGCTGACCTCGAACGGCAACGGCTTCGTGGGCCCGGGCCACCACTCGGTGGTCACCGACCTGGCGGGCCAGGACTGGATGGCCTACCACGCGATCCCGGCCGAGGACCCCGACTTCCCGCCCGTGGAGACCCGCAACGGCGTGCTGAACCTGTCCAAGCGGCCGCTCATGATCGACCGGCTCGACTGGATCGACGGCTGGCCGGTGGTCAACGCGGGCGCCGGGCCGTCGTCGGGTCCGCAGGCCGCGCCGGTCACCTCCGGCGCCGTCGGAACGACGTTCGCGGACGGTTCCCTCGACGGCTGGCGCGCCGACGGCGACGTCGCGGTCGCCGAGGCGCCCGATGCCGGGCCGTACGTGCGACTCGACGGATCGTCCCTGGTCAGCCGGGCTCGAACCGGCGGCGACGTGCGCGCGCAGGCGGACGTGCGCGTACCCGGTGCGGACGGCGCCGCGGGGCTCACGCTCGGCACGGGCGCGCACCGGGTGACCGCATGGGTGGACCGGGCGGCCGGGGAGCTGCGCGTCGAGTCCGGTCACGGGCCGCGCGCTGTCCGGGCGGCCGCGGACCTGCCGGAGACGTTCGGGTACGAGGACTGGTCCGTCGTGACCCTCGACCGCGCCGGCGGGACGTACACCGCGACCGTCTCGGCCGACAATCTCAAGGACCCGCTCGGCACCGTCATGCTGCGGGACCGGGGGCATCCGTCCGGGAACCCCGCGCCGGTGGGCGTGACTGCGCACGGCCGGGCCGACGCCGACAACGTCAGCCTGGTCGCGGCCGCCGAGCCGGTGACCGAGCGGGTGCCGGACCCGCAGCCCGGCGCGCTGCTGCCGGACGCCTCGGACGAGTTCGACGGCGACGTGGTGCCGGGCGGGCCGGGATCGGGCTGGACCTGGGTCCGCGGCCCGGCGGACGGCGTCCGGCTGGAGGACGGCGCCCTCGCGTGGCCGACCCAGGCCGCCGAGCTGTACCTCGGGAACAACACCGCCTCGGTGCTGACACGGGACGCCCCCGAGGGCGACTACCTGGTGGAGACCCGCCTGGAGCTGGACGGCGTCGGCGTGAACAAGCAGGCCGGCCTGGTCCTGTACGCCGACGACGACCAGTTCGTGAAGCTGGTGCACTCCCAGCTCGGCCTGCAGCGCAAGCCGGGCAGCGTCGCGCAGATGGTGGAGTTCACCAAGGAGGCCGCCCGGCCGACCAGCACGCCTCCGGCGGCCGTGTACGCCGCACCGATGTGGGGTGCGGCCCCCGGGGAGGCGACGTGGCTGCGCCTGGCGGTGCACGAGGACGCGGCGCACGACGAGTACGAGGTGCGCATGGCCTCCAGCACCGACGGCGAGACCTGGCGCTGGGGCGGGGTCTGGACGCTCCCGTCGGACAAGTCCCTGCGTATCGGTCTGGTCGCCATGAACACCCCGGGCGCGGAGGCCCGCTTCGCCTACGTCCGCACCCACACCCTCGACCGAACCCGTTGAGTGCTGGATCTTCGCCCTTCTTCGTGTGCCAGGAGGGCGAAGATCCAGCACTCGACGAACCGGGGTTCTGTTCGGGAGGCGGGCGAAAGGGGCGGGTATTTTGCCGGGGTGTTGACGGAAAAAACGGAGGTTCCTATGGTCGCTCGCATGTCGACGACGACACCCGGCAGCACCGCGCGCCGCGCCCACGAAGGCCGCGTCCTCGGTGCCCTGCGCGACGGTCCCCTGAGCCGCGCCGAGCTCGCCCGCCGCGTGGGCCTGTCCCGCACCACCCTCTCGGAGACCACCGCCGAGCTCCTGCGCCGCGGCGCCATCGTCGTGCTCGACACCGACGCCGCCACCCGCCGCGGCAGCGGCCGGCCCGCCGAACGGCTGGCGCTGGACCCCGGGTCCGGCCAGTACCTCGGCGTCGACTTCGGGCACCGGCGCGTCCGGGCGGCCGTCGCCGACGCGACGCGCGAGACCGTCGCGTCCGGTGTCGAGCACTACGCGGACGACACCCCGTGGTCCGAGCGGCTCGACCTCGCCTTCGCGCTCATCGACCGGCTCGCCAGCGAGCACGGCCTCCACTTCGGCGAGCTGCAGGCGGTCGGCATCGGCGTCGTCGGGCCCTACGGCGGACGGCGGCCGGACGGCGCACCCGTACCGTGGGCGCGCCGCTCCGCGCCCGACGACGTGCGCGGCGCGTTCGCCGACCGGTTCGGCGCCCCCGTCGTGGTCGACAACAACACGCGGCTCGCGGCGCTCGCGGAGGCCGTGTCCCAGCCCGAGAGCGCCACCGACCTGCTGTACGTGCGGCTGTCCGACGGCGTGGGCGGCGGCCTCGTGGTCAGCGGCCGCATCGGCACGGGCGCCCACGGGTTCGCGGGGGAGCTGGGCCACGTGTCCGTCGACCCGGCCGGTACGCGGTGCCGCTGCGGCAAGCGCGGCTGCCTGGAGACCGTCGCGTCGGCGCCCGCCGTGCTGGCCGCCTGCCGCGCGCAGGGGGTCGAGGTGCACACGCTCGACGACCTCGCGGCGGTGGTGGCCACCAGCGACCCGGCGGCCGAGGGCGTGCTGCGCGAGGTCGGCGCCGCCGTCGGCCGGGTGCTCGCGATGGCCGCGCTCACGCTGGACCCCGACGAGGTGGTGATCGGCGGGGAGATCGTGCACGTGGCGCCCGTGATCGTCGAGCAGGCGGCCGCCACGCTGCGCTACGAGCTGCACCCGCTGCCCGCCGCCGAGCCCGTGCTCGTGCGCCCCGGCCGCCTGCGCGACACCGACGGCGCGCTCGGCGCGCTCGCCGCCGCCTTCCACCTCTCGCCCCTCCTGGCCGGCTACCCCCACCCCGAGGCCGGACGCCGCGGAGCCCTGCGCGAGGTCCTTCCCGAGTCGTTGCCCCCACGCCTGAGGAGAGCCCAGTGACCGCGACCGTGTCCACCCCGACCCCGGCGAGGACCGGGTCACCACCCCGGCGGCGCGCCGGGCGCAGAACCACCCTGCTGGTGCTCAACACCGTCTCGATCGTGGGCGGCATCGGCATCTGGTGGGTGCTGGCCCTGACCGGACTCCAGCTCCCGACACCGCCCGAGGTGCTGGCCAAGGGCGTACAGCTCGCCGCCGACGGCACCCTGGCCGAGGACCTGCCGGCGAGCCTGGGCCGGGTCCTGGCCGGGTTCCTGCTCGGTTCGGCGGCCGCGATCCCGGTCGGGTTCCTCATGGGCTGGTACGTGCCGGCCCGGGGCCTGTTCGAGCCGTGGATCCAGTTCTTCCGCACCATCCCGCCGCTCGCGCTGCTGCCGCTCGTGCTGGTGCTCATGGGCATCGGTGAGCTGCCCAAGGTGTTCGTCATCTTCCTGGCCGCGTTCCTGGCGTGCGTCATCTCGACGTACCAGGGCGTGGTCAGCGTGGACCGGACGCTGATCAACGCGGCCCGGGTGCTGGGCGCCAAGGACGGCACCATCTTCCTGCGCGTGGTGGTGCCGGCGTCGTCGCCGTTCATCCTCGTGGGCATGCGCGTGGGCCTCGGCTCGGCGTGGGCCACCCTCGTGGCCGCCGAGCTGCTGGCGGCGCAGGCGGGCCTCGGGTTCCGCATGCAGCAGGCCCAGACCTACTACGACCTCGCCACGATCTTCGTCAGCATCGTCGCCATCGGGGTGCTCGGTCTCGTGATGGACCGGCTGCTGCTGCTCGCGGAGACCAGGCTGACCGGATGGCAGGAGCGCCGATGACCACCAGCACCCTGGCGGGTACCGCCAAGATCTCCGTCCGGGACGCGCGCAAGACGTTCGCCCTGAAGGACGAGGAGTTCGTCGCGCTCGACGGCGTCCGGCTCGACGTCGCGGACAACGAGTTCGTCACCGTCGTCGGGCCGTCGGGCTGCGGCAAGTCCACCCTGATGAACATCGTCGCGGGCCTGGAGGCGCCGACGTCGGGCGAGGTGCTGGTCGACGGCGCCCCGGTGACGGGGCCCGGCCCCGAGCGCGGCGTCATCTTCCAGCAGTACGCGCTGTTCCCGTGGCTGACCGTGCGCAAGAACGTCGAGTTCGGGCTCAAGGTCGCCGGCCTGCCTGCCGCAGAGCGGCGCGAGCGTGCCGAGCACTACGTGCGCCTCGTGGGCCTGGAGCAGTTCGCGGACGCGCTGCCCAAGACCCTGTCGGGCGGCATGAAGCAGCGGTGCGCGATCGCCCGCGCCTACGCCGTCGACCCCTCGATCCTGCTCATGGACGAGCCGTTCGGGGCCCTGGACGCCCTGACCCGCGTCCGGCTGCAGGAACAGCTCCTGCAGACGTGGAGCAGCGAGAAGCGCACCGTCCTGTTCATCACCCACGACGTGGACGAGGCGGTGTTCCTCGCCGGCCGCGTCGTGGTCATGGCCGCCCGGCCGGGCCGCATCCACGAGGTGATCGACGTGGACCTGCCCTACCCGCGCACCGAGGAGGTGCGGCTCAGCCCCGAGTTCGCCGAGCTGCGCAACCGCGTCTGGCGCGCCGTCTACCACCAGCCCGCCGCCCGCTGACCGCGGCCGGGCCCGACCCAGAACCAGAGGACATCATGCGACTGACCAGGAAGACCTTCGGCGCCGCGTTCGCCGGCCTCGCCCTCGTGCTCTCCGTGGGCGCCTGCTCCGGCGGCGCGTCCGGCGCGGACGGCGGCACCATCGAGGTGAACTTCGGCTACATCCCCGACTTCAACGGCACCAGCCTCCTGGCGATCGCGCAGGACCAGGGCCTGTGGGAGAAGCACGGCATCGACGCCACGACGTCGTCGTTCACCAACGGGCCGCTGCAGGTCCAGGCGCTCGGCACGGGCGACCTCGACTTCGGGTACATCGGGCCCGGCGCGTTCTGGCTGCCCGCCTCCGGGCAGGCCAAGATCGTCGCGCTGAACACCCTGGGCCGGGCCGACCGCGTCGTGGCGCAGCCCGGCATCGAGTCCGTCGAGGACCTCGCGGGCAAGACCGTCGCCGTGCCGGAGGGCACCTCGGGCGACATGATCCTCACCCTCACCCTGCAGCAGGCAGGGATGACCAAGGACGACGTCGAGCTCGTGCCCATGGAGCCGCCGGCCATCGTGTCGGCGCTGTCCTCGGGGCAGGTCGACGCCGCGGGCTTCTGGTACCCGGCGCTCGCCACGGTCAAGGAGCAGGTGCCCGACCTGGTCGAGCTCGCCCAGAACACGGACTTCGAGGAGACGATCGCCTTCCCGACGGCGTTCGTCGCCGGGAACGACGTCGTGGCCGACGACGCGGAGAAGGTCGACGCCGTGCTCAAGGTGCTGCGCGAGGCCATGGACTACCGGGCCGACCACCTGGACGAGACGATCGCCCTCACCGCCGACTTCAACGGCCTGGAGGCCGCCGACGTCGAGGCGGACGCCGCGAACGTCGACGTGCTCGACGCCCAGGAGGCCGACGCGCTCACGCAGGACGGCACCACCGACACGTGGCTGACGGGCATGCAGGAGTACTTCGTGGACGCCGGGCAGCTGCCCGAGGCCGTGGACCCCGCGGAGTTCTACCTCGGCGACCAGTTCGTCCAGGCGGGTGAGTGACCCGGTGGCAGGTACGAACGTCCTGTTCCTCATGACCGACCAGCACCGGGCCGACACGCTGGGGGCCTACGGCAACCCGCTGGCGGCCACGCCGGTGCTGGACCGGCTCGCGGCGTCCGGCACCCGGTTCGACCGGTGGTACACGCCGACGGCGATCTGCACGCCGTCGCGCGCGAGCCTGCTCACCGGGCAGGCGCCGTTCCGGCACCGCGTGCTGGCCAACCACGAGCGCAACGTGGGCTACCAGGAGGACCTGGCCGACGGCACCTTCACCTTCGTCGAGGCCCTGCGCGAGCGGGGGTACAACACGGGGCTGGTGGGCAAGTGGCACGCCGGCACCGTGAAGAACGCCGCGTCGTTCGGGTTCGACGGGCCGGACCTGCCCGGGTGGCACAACCCCGTGGAGAACGAGGACTACCTGGCCTACCTCGCCGAGCACGACCTGCCGCCGTACGAGATCAGCGACCGCATCCGCGGCACGCTGCCCAACGGCGGCCCGGGCAACCTGCTGGCGGCCCGGCTGCACCAGCCCGTGGAGGCCACCTTCGAGCACTACCTGGCGACGCGGACGATCGAGCTGCTGGAGCGGTACGCGGACGAGTACCGGTCGGGACAGCGGCCGTTCTTCCTGGAGCTGAGCTTCTTCGGGCCCCACCTGCCGTACATCGTGCCGGACGAGTACTTCGACCTGGTCGACCCGGCCGACGTGGAGCTGCCCGCCTCGGTCGCGGAGACGTTCGAGGGCAAGCCGCCCGTCCAGGCCAACTACAGCGCCCACTGGACCTTCGACACCATGCCGATCGAGGTGACGCGCAAGCTCATCGCGGTCTACTGGGGCTACGTGACGCTCATCGACCAGCAGATCGGGCGGGTGCTGGACGCGCTGGAGCGGCTCGGGCTCGTGGACGACACGGCGGTGTTCTTCACGTGCGACCACGGCGAGTTCACCGGCGCGCACCGCCTGCACGACAAGGGCCCGGCCATGTACGAGGACATCTACCGCACGCCCGGCCTGCTGCGGGTCCCCGGCGGCCCGGCCGGCCAGGTGCGCACCGAGTTCGTCAGCCTGCTGGACTGCACGGCGACCATCCTGGAGCTGGCCGGGGCCGACCCGGCGCCCGCCGTCGACTCACGCAGCCTGCTCCCGCTGGCGCGGGGGCTCGACGTCGAGTGGCAGCAGGACATCGTGTGCGAGTTCCACGGGCACCACTTCCCCTACCCGCAGCGCATGCTGCGGGAGGACCGGTACAAGCTGGTGGTCAACCCCGACTCGGTGAACGAGCTCTACGACCTCCAGGAGGACCCGGACGAGCTGTCCAACGCGTACGAGGACCCGGACCTGGCGGACGTGCGCCGGCGGATGACGAGCCGCCTCTACGGGCTGCTCCGGGACCGGGGCGACAACTTCTACCACTGGATGACCACGATGTACGACGTCGGGGAGGTCGACCACGACCCGACCCAGTCGGGCCTGGACGAGACCACCTACCGCGGCGTCGCCTGACGGTCCGGGGCACGGTCCGGCCCCGCCGGGGCGGGCCCCGTGCGCAGGTGGTCCAGCAGCAGGTCCAGGACCGCCTGGAGCTGGTCCGTGCTGCCCGTGGCGCGCAGCACCTGGACCCCGCCCTGGATGCCGGCGACGAACGCGCCGGCCACCACGGCGGGATCCAGGCCCGGGCTGACCAGGCCCTTGGCCTGCATCGTGAGGACGCCGTCCCGGACGCGGCGCTGCCACTGGTCCAGCAGCTCGGTCACCACCTCGCTCGCCCCCGCGGTGCTCGACACCTGGTCCATCAGCGCGCCCAGCGGGCAGTGCCGGCCCTGGGCGCGGTACCGCTGCAGGACGGCGTCGCGCCACGCCCACCACGACTCCCAGGAGTCGAGCGCGCTCAGGTGCGGCTCCTGGTCGGTGAGCACCCGGTCGGCCTCGTGGCGTGCGACGGCGAGCAGCAGCTCCTCCTTGCCGCCCGGGAAGTAGTGGAAGAGCTGACCCTTGCTGGTACGCGTGACGGCCAGGACGTCGTCGAGCGTGGCCGCACCGGGGTCGGTGCCGCGCAGGTACCCGGCGGCGCCCTCGAGGATGCGCTGCCGGGTGGCCTGACCCTTGGGTGTGAGCTTCACGGTGGCGACGCTACGGCCAATTTTCTGGACTTGCTAGTCCAAAAAAGAGTTCCTAGCGTCGCCGGCATGACACAGCGACTCACGGGCCGGACCGCCCTCGTGACCGGGTCCACCAGCAACATCGGACGGGCGATCGCCGAGGCGCTCGCGGCCCAGGGGGCGCACGTCGTCGTCTCGGGCCGCGACGAGGAACGCGGCGCGGCGGTCGTGGCGGGCATCCGCGCCACGGGCGGCGTCGCCGACTTCGTCCGGGCCGACCTCGACGGCAGCCCGGAGGCAAGCCACGCGCTCGCGGCGGCGGCCGCCGAGGTGCTGGGCGGGCGCGTCGACGTGCTGGTGAACAACGCCGGCATCTACCGCTCGGCGCCGACCCTGGCCGAGACCGACGCGGAGGCCCTCGACCGGCTCTACGCCGTGAACGTCAAGGCCCCGTACTTCCTCACCCAGGCCGTCGCGCCCCGCATGGTCGCCGCCGGCGGCGGCGCGATCGTCAACCTCGGCTCGTGGGTGGCCCGGCTGGCGCTGCCCGTCGGTGGCGCCTACGCCTCCACCAAGGCCGCGCTGGAGTCGCTGACCCGCTCGTGGGCCGCCGAGCTCGGCCCCCAGGGCGTGCGGGTCAACGCCGTCGCGCCGGGCGTCGTGCGCCCTCCCGAGCTCGATCCGGACGTCTCGTTCTCGGAGGAGATCACGGTCGGCACCCCGGCCGGCGCGCCGGGCCACCCGGACGCGATCGGCGCCGCGGTGGTGTACCTCGCCTCGGACGACGCCCGGTTCGTGCACGGCACGGTGCTCGACGTCGACGGCGGCCGCGGCGGCGTCGCGGTCGTCGCGGCGTGACCATACGGTCGCTGCCAGGATCCGGCTGATTCTGGCAGCAACCGCTTGATGGTCATCCGGGTGAAAGAGGCTGATGTCACGAGATTTCACCCAAAGTTTACTGATGTCACCTCAGGTCAGGGCCGGGGCGTGTCAGGGTGGGCGAGGCGCCGTGGCCCGCAGGGGGTCGCGGGCCGACGGACACGGAGGTCGACGATGCGCACACGTCTCGGACGGGCACAGGGAATCGGGCCGGCGCTGTGGGGCGGGCTGTCCGCGCTGGCGGTCGGTGCCGGGGTGCTGGTGGCGCCGGGTGCGGTCGCGCAGGTCGCCGGGTACGACGCCGGCCAGGTCGCCGGGCAGGGCGCGACGACGGCGGAGGCGGCGCGGCCCGCCGCCGTGGCCGACGTCCCCGCCGGCTACTACGACAGCGCCGAGGGCCTGACGGGCGACGCGCTCAAGGCCGAGCTCAACGACATCATCAGCGACGCCGACGCCCTGTCCTACAGCGAGGTCTGGGACGGCCTGATGGCCACGGACGAGGACCCCGCCGACCCGGACAACGTGATCCTCCTGTACAGCGGCGAGTCGCGGGCCAAGAACCTGAACGGCGGCGACGTGGGCGACTGGAACCGCGAGCACGTCTGGGCCAAGTCCCACGGCGACTTCGGCACCTCGACCGGGCCGGGCACCGACCTGCACCACCTGCGCCCCACGGACGTGCAGGTCAACAGCATCCGCGGCAACAAGGACTTCGACGAGGGCGGCAGCGAGGTGAGCGGCGCACCGGGCAACTTCACGGACGCCGACTCCTTCGAGCCCCGCGACGAGGTGAAGGGCGACGTCGCCCGCATGATCCTGTACATGGCGGTGCGCTGGGAGGGTGAGGACAGCTTTGCCGACCTGGAGCCCAACGACTCCGTGAACAACGGATCGGCCCCGTACCACGGCCGGCTGTCCACGCTCCTGGCCTGGAACGCCGCCGATCCCGTGTCGGACTTCGAGGCGCACCGCAACGACGTGATCTACGAGCAGTTCCAGCACAACCGCAACCCGTTCGTCGACCACCCGGAGTGGGCGGACGCCATCTGGGGCTGACCTCCCTACGGTGCGCGCTGCGGGTCCCGGTGTCCGGGGCCCGCCGCTCGTCTTCCGGCGGCGCCAGATCGTCCGCGGGGAACGATGGCCCCGGCTCGCCGGGTTCCTTACGCTGGAGGGAGCAGGCCCGTACGGCGCCGCTGCGACGGGGCGCCCGGCGGGCGACGACGCGGACGCGGAGGTCGGCATGGCTGGCGAGAGCACGTCTGAGGTGCGGGTCCCGCCGCGCTGGTTCGTCCGGACGGCGTGGGGGCTGCACCGCCGCCTCTACCGTCTCACCGGCGGTCGCCTGGGCCTGCGCAGGCCGAGGGCGGGGAGCTGGGGGATGCTGCGGCTGACCACCTCGGGCCGCAGCACGTGCCGCGAGCACAGCGTGATCCTCGCCTACGTCGAGGACGGCCCGAACATCGTCACGCTGGCGATGAACGGGTGGTCCGACGGCGACCCCGAGTGGTGGCTCAACCTGCAGCCGCACCCGGACGCGACGGCGGACCTGGTCGACGGCGACCGGCTGGTGCGCGCCCGGGCGGCGCACGGTCACGAGCGCGACCGGTTGTGGGCCCGGTGGCGCGAGGTGGAGCCGCACCTCGACGCCTACGCCGCGCTGCGGTCGACCGAGACGGCGCTCGTGGTCCTGGAGCCCCGGTACGAGCCCACGCACCGGGAGTGAACGTGGCGCCGCTCAGAGCGTCGCGGACGCCAGGGCCTCCTCCTGCCCGTCGAGCGTGATCTCGATCCGGTCCACCTCGGTCAGCGGCACCGCTGACGACGCGTCCAGCCCGATCGTCGCCCCGCCCTTCCACGACCACGTGCCCGCGACCGTGCGCGCGCCGTCCCGCGCGACCAGCACGAGGTCGTAGGTGATCGGCTCCGGCGGCACGTAGCTCTTCTCGGGCGGCTGCCCGGGTGCGGGCGGGTAGTGGCAGCTCCAGCGCAGGCTCGTGCCCCAGGTGGTGGGCGTGACGACGAGCTCGGCGCGCATGTCGGCGTCGCCCACCGGGCGGAGCTGGACGGTGCGGGCGCCCGCGGCGGCGACCGTCGTCGTGCCGTCGGGGGTGTCGCCCGGGGTGTCGTTCCCGAGCAGCGTGCCGCCCGCGACGCCCACCGCCAGCAGGGCGGAGGCCGCGACGGCACCCAGGGTGCGGCGTCGGCGGCGGGAACGGCGGGCCGCTCCGGCGAGGCCCGCGAGCGGGATCACGTCCGCCGTGCCGGTTCCCGGGTGGGCGGGTCCGCCGCCGTCCGGCCGCTCGCCGTCCGGGAGGTCGGCGGCCAGCGCCTCCGCGTGCGCCGCGGTGAGCGTGCTGAGCAGGCCGGGCATGCCCGCGAGCTCGGCCACGGCGGCGCGGCACGCGTCGCACTCGGCCAGGTGTCGCTCGTACGCCCGGCGGTCGCTCGGGCTCAGGGCGCCGAGCACGTACGCGGCGTCCCACTCGGCGTACCGGTCGCCGCCGTGCCCCTCGTCTGCCACCGGGATCATGAGGTGACTCCTTTCTCCTGCAGGGCCAGCCGCAGCGCGCGCAGCCCGTAGTGCAGGCGGGACTTCACGGTCCCGGGTGCGATGCCCATCTCGGTGGCGAGCTCGGCCACCGAGCGGCCGCCGTAGTACGCGCCCACGACGACCGCTCGGTGCGCCGGCGAGAGCGACACCAGGGCGTCGGCCACCAGCCACGAGTCGAGCACGGCCTGCGTCGTGTCCCGCTCCTCCTGGTCCGGGACGTGCCCCGTGGCCCGCTCGCGGGTGCGGCGGGCGCTGCGCAGGTGGTCGACGGTGAGGTTGCGCGCGACGGTGAACAGCCAGGCGCGCACCGAGTCCTCGGGACGTTCGAGCACCTCGGGGTGGCGCCACGCGCGCAGCAGGGTCTCCTGCACCACGTCGCGCGCCTCCTCCTCGTCGCCCGTGCGCCGCACCACGTACCGGTACAGCGCGTCGGCGTGCGCGTCGTGGACCGCCGCAAGGAGCTCGTCCTCCGCGCCCGCGCCTGTGTTCACGCCTCCGTCACCTCCTGGGGCCGCTCGCCGGGGCTACTTCTGGAGCTGCAGCGAGAACTCGATGCTGCCATCGTCCTCCACCGTCACGAAGCCCAGGTCCGGCGCCTCGACGTCGAAGTCCGCGAACGTGACCGGCACGCTGCCGACCACCTGGACCGGCTCGCCGCTCGCGGCGTCGCCCGCGACCTCGGCCTCGACCGTGGCGGGATGCGTCACGCCGTGCACCGTGAGCTCGCCCGTCAGCTCCACGGCGGTGGCACCCTCCTCGATCGGCGCCGGCTCGGTGAGCTCGAACGTCGCCGTCGGGTAGGTGCCCACCTCCAGCGCCTGGTCGCGGAAGTACGCGTCACGGTTGGCCTCGTCGGTCGCCACGGTGGACATGTCGACCTCCACGGTCGCCGCCGAGATGGCACCGTCCGCCACCGTGACCGAACCGGTGACGTCCTCGGTGCGGCCGGTGACCGTGACGTCCTGGCCCTGCAGCACCTCGTCGAGGCGGTAGCCGGCGAACGAGCCCTCGCCGATGGTCCATGTGCCGTCCGCCGCGTCGGCGTCGGTCAGTGGCGCCGCGGACTGTTCGAGCGTGGGTGCTGCGTCCGCCGGACCGACCCAGTCGGCGTACAGGCCCGGACCCCAGATCGCCGCGGCCGCCCCGACCACGACCACTGCCGCCCCGACGCCGATCCCCACCTTTGCTCCTGTGCGCACGTCCGCCCCTCTCGTTCGCAGGCCGACCCGGTGCCGGCCTCTGCCCCTCACGACGGGTGAAAGGGGGGATCGGTTCAATCCGGCTTCTCAGTCCGTGGTTCTCAGGCGCATCGCGACGCTCGCGGGCGCCGTCTCGACGAAACCCAGGCTGCGGTACAGGGGCCGCCCGGGCGCGTCCGCGTTGAGCGTGACGTACGGGTCGGCCGGCGCACGCTCGGCGATCTGCGCCAGGAGCCACGTCATGACGCGGCGGCCCAGGCCGCGGCTCTGGTGCTCCGGCAGCGTCGCGATGTCGGCGATGTGGAAGTACCAGCCGCCGTCGCCCAGGGTGCGGCCCATGGCGACCGCCGTGTCCGTGGCGACCTCGCGGACGTGGCAGAACGCCCAGCTCGCCGTGAGCACCGGGGCGGCCTGCTCGGGCGTCTTCGGGGAGAGGCCCGACGCCGCACGCAGGTGCACGTACTCGTCCACGCTCGGCGCGGTGGGGAGCAGGAGGTAGGGGTCGTCGTTCATGGGATCACCGTACGGTCGCGGCCGGACCTTGCGGGCGCCTCAGCCGGCGAGCGCGACCTCGTCGTGGCGCGCGACGCCGAACGTGCTCCCGGGGTAGCGCAGCCCCGAGAAGTACATGTTGGTGTGCGCGACGATCTGCTCGCCCGTGACGTGCACGCCGTCCCACTCGCTGTCGGTGGTGGTGTGGCCGTCGCTCACCAGCGTCACGTCGTAGCCGAGCGCGGCGGCGCGCTGGGTGGTGGTCCGCACGCAGAAGTCGGACTGCGCGCCGACGACGACCAGGCGTGTGGCCCCGAATCCGTCCAGCGTCGCGCGCAGGTCCGTCTCGGCGAACGAGTCGCGGTACGCCTTGTGCACGAGGGGCTCGTCCGGGTGCCGTGCGAGGCCGTCCGCGAGGGCCCAGCCGGGGGTGCCGCGGTCGAGGCCGGGCTCGTGGTGCTGCACCCAGACGACGGGGGTGCCGGTGCGGCGGGCCCGCTCGATGAGGGCGGCGCAGCGGGCGACGACGCCGTCGGCGTCGAAGCAGGGGGCCACGACGTCGGCCTGGAGGTCGATGACGAGGAGAACGGTGGTCACGGGCCCATGGTCGCAGGTGTCGCGGGAGCGGCGCGTCCATGACCGAGCGAGCGCCCGCCGGCTGGGGTTCCGGACGGCGCGCGCGGGGGCGTCCTTCGGGCTACGCGGCGCGGACGGCGTCGAGGCCCAGCATGCGGTTGATCCTGCCGGCGAGCCGGACCGTGGTGGAGCGGGGCAGGAACCGGTGGACCCGCGAGCTGACCTGGCTGAGCAGGCGGCCCGGGTAGGAGGCGCTCCGGCCGCGGGCGAAGTCGTCGAGGGTGCGGCGCGCGACGTCGGCGGGGGAGTCCGTGATCCGCGGGTCCATGGTGTGCGAGGTGCCCTCGAAGAATGTGGTCTCGGTGGCACCGGGGTGCGCGGCCATGGCGTGCACGCCCGTGCCGCGCAGCTCCTCGGCCAGGGCCTCCGTGAACGACAGCACGAACGCCTTGGTCGCGGCGTAGCCGGCCTGGTACGGCATGGGCTGGAAGGCCGCCGTCGAGGCGACGTTGAGGATTCCGCCGCGACCTCGGGCCACCATCCGGACGCCGAAGGCGTGCGTCAGCGTCATGAGCGCGGAGACGTTGAGGTCGACCGAGAGCTGTGCGGGTTCGAGCGGCCGGTCCAGGAACGGGCCGGCCGGGCCCATGCCCGCGTTGTTGACGAGCAGGTCGATGGGGGCTGCCGCGTCGAGGTCGTGCAGGAGGCTGGTGACCTGCTCGCGGTCCGTCAGGTCTGCCGCGAGGGTGGTGACAGCGACGTCGTGCGTGGCGCGGAGGCGGGTCGCCACCTCGTCGAGCGCGGTCGCGGACCGTGCGACCAGCACGAGGTCCGAGCCGCGGCGGGCGAGCTCGTCCGCGTAGGCCGTGCCGAGCCCGCGGCTGGCCCCGGTGACGAGGGATGTGGTGCCCCGGTAGGTGTGCATGTGCGTGCCTCTCCGTCAGAAAGCGTCAGATGCTTCGAGTCTCGAAGTAGTTTGGACCCTAACACCTTCGAGTCTCGAAGTAATCTCGCGTAGGATCGGCGGATGAGCCAGACCGAACTCGAAGCCGTCGTCCAGGCGAACCACGAGCTCTCCATGATCACGGGCGACCGCGTGGCCGACCTCGTGGCGCGGCACCGGCTCACGCTGCAGACGGCGCAGGCGCTGTGGGTCATCGACCCGGAGGAGGCTCCGCCGTCGATGAAGGTGATGAGCGAACGGCTCTACTGCAACGCGCCGAACCTCAGCTTCGTCACCAACCAGCTCGTCGAGCGGGGGCTGGTCGAGCGTGCCACCGACCCGCGCGACCGGCGGTCACGCGTCGTCGTGCTGACCGAGGAGGGGCGGCGGGTGCGGGCCGAGGTCATCGCCGGGGCACTGGAGCGCACGCCGTTCGCGGGGCTCGACGCAGGAGAGCTGCGGGAGCTGGCGCGGCTGCTGGCGAAGGCACTGGCGCCGGCGTCGTCCGCCGTCTCGTGACCAGGGTCCCGTGCCGGGGCCGGCGTGTTCAGCCGGCTGCCGTCTGCGCCGCCTCGAGCAGCACGTCGACCAGGCGCTCCGCGGCGTCCGGGTGGCCGTTCTCGCGCGAGGCGCGGGACATCCGCTCGCGGCGTCCGGCGTTCTCCAGGAGTCCGGCCAGCGCCCCGCGGAGGTCCGGGTAGGTGACGTCGCCCTCCAGGGAGATGGCGGCGCCCAGGTCCTGCAGCCGGCGCGCGTTGTGCGCCTGCTCGTTCCCGGCGGCCGAGGGGAGCGGGATCAGCACCGCGGGCTTGCCCAGGGCGGTGAGCTCCGCGATGGTCCCGGCGCCGCTGCGCGAGACGACGATGTCGGCCAGGGCGAGCACGTCGGGCAGCTCGGGGCCGACGAAGCCCATCACGCGGTAGCGCGCCGCCAGCTCGGCGGGCAGCGAGGCGGTGCTCTCGAACATGTCCTGGAGGTTGTTCGGGCCGCACTGGTGGATCACGTTGGTCCGCTGCAGCAGCCACGGCAGGGCCTCGGTGACCAGGGTGTTGATCTGCACCGAACCCTGCGCGCCGCCCGTGACGTAGAGCACCGGGAGGTCGGGGTCGAACGAGTCGAGACCCAGGGCGTCGACCGCCTTGAGGGGCTCCCCGGCCATCACCTCGGCGCGCACGGGGTTGCCGGTGACGACGGCCCGCTCACGGATCCGCTCGGGCAGCAGCTCGACCGTGGACGGCGACGACACCGCCACGCGCGTGGCTCGCTTGGCCAGCAGGCGGTTGGCCAGCCCGAGCCCCACGGTCTGCTCGTGCACCACGAGCGGACGTCGCAGCATGCTCGCGGCCAGCCCGACCGGTACGGCGACGTAGCCGCCGGTCGACAGGACGACGTCGGGCTTGAACTCCGCCACGATCGACCGGGCCTGCGCGACGCCGAGGGGTACCCGTGCCATGTCCTTCATGTTGGTGGCCGAGAGCATGGCCAGCGGGTTGCTCGACCGGCGCAGCTTGCCGGTGGCGACGGGCAGGAAGCGGATGCCCTCGCTCGCGGTGACCGTGGCCTCCAGCCCGTTCTCGGTGCCGGCCCACAGGACGCCCACCGGGGTGCCCTCCTGCGCCAGCCGGGCCTGGAGCGTCCGGAGCGTGGTGAGGGCGGGGTACGTGTGGCCGCCGGTCCCTCCACCGGTGACGAGAAGTCGGAACTCGCGCGGGTGTGAACTCACGAAGACATCTCCCGGGACGGCAGGGGTGGGGGCGCGATGCCAACTGTAGGCGATTTGTGGGGGTCGGAGGGTTTGCGGTCGTGGTCCGGGCGGGCAGGTTGCGGAGGTCTCTGAACTAATCCGACGAATTTGATCGAAGTAATGCGGTTTGTTGGATTTTGCGTGGGTTGGTTGCGACTTGATAACGGCCGATCTGAACCGGGTGAATCGGTGGTCGACCAGCCTCGGCCCCGGAATATCGCCGTTCTCGAGGCGGGCAACTGTGCTCGCTCTGGATGAAACCTGAGCATCGAATCGATTCTTGGCCCGGTGATGCTGAGCCGATCTGGACAAGCGTCCACGTTGTGCCGTTTGCCTGGCTCGTGGGACGTTCACCGCCGCGGCTCGTGGGAATCGTTTCTTGCGGACCGATTGGTCTGATCTTGACCTCTGTGTTCGGTCCGAAAGGCACGCCCCATGCATGTTCGATCTGCAGGCTCGCTGGCGCCGACCAGCTCGACGGTGAGGTTGGTCGTCGCAGCGCTGGCGGTGTGCACGTTCCTCCCGGGAGCGGTCGTCCCTGCACTGGCGGCCCCGTCGAGCACACCGCTGTCAGGCGCGACCCTGGACGAGGCGCCGGAGTGCACCGGCGAGGCTGCCACGGTCGACGACGCCGCCGCCCTGCTCGCCGTGTGCGAGGGCGAGGCCGTGACGATCACCGACTCGCTGACGCCCTGGGAGACCGGGGTGCTCGATCCTGGCTCCGGGGACGTGGTGATGACGACGTCGACGCAGGCGCAGCGGCAGGACAGCGACGGGGACGGGCAGTGGGCCCCGGTGGACGTCCAGGTCGTCGCGGAGCCGGTGGCAACGGGCGATCTCGCGGGCATGCTGCCTGTCGTCGGTGGCGTGACCCCGATGTGGTTGAACCCGGGTGGCGCGACCGGCGCCGGGCTCCCGCTGGTGGTGCTGGGGCAGCCTGACGAGCGGGTGAGCATGCACTCGGCATCCCTGCCGATCGGGGAGGCCGGGCAGGCGGTGGTGGCCGGCCGGGGTGTGTCGTACGACTTCGGGCAGGGTGTCACCCTGTCGGTGACCACCGACCGGGACGGCGTCAGGGCGACCCCGGTGGTGGAACTGGCCGACCCCGCTGCGCTCGACCATCTCACCGGTGACCTCCTGCCGGAAGCGAATGCTGCGCCGCTGTCGCTCTCGTTCCCCGTAGAGACGTCGCCCGGCCTCGCGGTGCGGTCCGCCGATGCAGGGTTCGAGGTCGTGGACGTCGATGACGACGAGGTGCGCTTCGAGTCGGGTGCGGCGCTGCAGTGGGACTCTGCGGGCGGTGACTCCGCGGGCGCAGCGGTCTCCGCGCGTGCCGCGGCCACGGGCGGGTCGGACGGGCCCTCGGCCGGCGACAACGTGACGACCATGGACGTCGAGGTCGGTGCCGACGGCGTCGTCACCGTGATCCCGGATGCGCAGATGTTCAGTGATGCGAGCACGACCTGGCCGGTCAGTCTCGACCCGGAGCTGGGCGCCGCGACCCCCTGGGGCTACACCATGGTGCAGAACTACGCGGCGTGGAAGGACACACCGCACTGGAAGTTCGACGGGGCCGAGGGTGTGGGCCTGTGCGAGCCCGCACGTGACCCGGCACGGTGCCCGGTGACGAACCTGCAGCGGCAGTACTTCCAGTTCCAGTCGTTGCGCGACGGCAACGGGGTGTGGCTCGGGCAGCTGGAGGCCAAGGACGTCTACCGGGCCACGTTCCGGGTGGTCGGCGTGCACCAGTTCGACTGCACCAACCGGGAGGTCGACGTCCTGGCCACTGATCCGATCGACAGCGCGACGGTGTGGGACAGCCAGCCCGCGCTGCGGGGGTGGCAGGAGACGAGGTCGGTCACGCACCGCGACGGCTGTGCCAACCGGGTGACGCGGACGGCGTTCGAGGTGACGAAGCGAGCCAAGGAGCAGGCGGCCGCAGACGTGTCGTGGATGACGTTCCTGGTGCGGACGGGTGACGAGAGCTCGATGTCGTGGTGGCGACGCTACGAGGGTTCGACGGCCAGCCTCGAGGTGATCTACGACCGCGCTCCGAACCCGCCGTCGGCCTCGTCGATGGACATCAACATCAGCCCGGGCGGTGTGACCGAGTCCTTCGACTGCACGAACGTGCTGGCCGACCGGCCGGTGATCCGGGGGAAGAACCCGACGCTGGTGGCGAAGGCCTCGGACCCTGATGGGACGAACGTGGTGATCCGGTTCCGGGTCTACGAGTTCAACACCGGAGTGGCCATCTGGACATCGGACTGGTCGCCGCCGGTCGGGCCGAACACCGAGGCAGCGAAGGTGGTCCAGGGACTGGCGACGAATACCGAGTACCGCTGGGAAGCAGCGGTCAGGTCGTCCAACGAGTACGCCGGATGGGACGAGTCGCCGTCGTGCCGGTTCCGGACGGACTTCACTGATCCGGCCGACCCGAGGATCACGGATTCCAACTACCCGCGCGAGCAGGTTGCCGGCGGCGTGGGGACCAACGCCTGGTTCGACGTGTGCCCGAACGGGTCGGCCGACATCACGCGGTTCTGGTGGGACCTGGACACCTCCGAACCCGAGGCGCACGGCTGGTCGGTCACGCCCGGTGAGTGCCTGCGCATCTCGACGCCGATCGAGTCGCCGGGATACCACTACTTCGCGGTCCAGTCCGAGGATGCCTCGGGGCGAACGTCCGGGGTGACGAAGTACGTGTTCTATGTGCGGTTCCCGCACGCGACGGGGCACTGGCAGTTCAACGACGTCGGCTGGCAGACCTCCCCGCCCATGACGGCGCAGAACCGCCTCGCCGGTTCCGACCTGAGCCGGACCGCGGGTGTGGGCTGGGGCTGGGGGTACCAGGGCGTGGGGAAGTTGTCTCCCTTGCGGTCCACGCCTGAGACCGGCGGCGTTCCGGACGGAGCACTGGTCTTCGACAGCCCGACGGATCTGGCACGCACCACGGGGCCGGTGGTAGGTACCGATCAGTCGTTCTCCGTCGTGGCGTTCCTGCGTGCTGATGAGCTGGGTGGCAGCTCTGTGGCCGTGTCGCAGGCCGGACGACTGCCTAACGGTGACCTGTCCGGGAGCTTCCATCTGGGCTATACGCAGAATGCCGCCTGTGGAGTGAACGACGTGACTGCTCCGGACGGTCTGAAACGCTGCTGGTCGTTCTGGATGACCGAGGACGACGGAGGGATCTCGATGGCGCGCGTCCCGGTCGAGGTGACTCTGGGCGAGTGGTACATGGTCGCCGGTGTGCATGACGCGGGTACCGACACGATCCATGCGTATGCGTGCAAGGCCGGCGGGTTCGGCGAGGTCTCCCGATCGAAGCTGAACGACGGGCAGGACCCGGCGTACCGAGCGACGTGGAACGCGCAGGGCTTGTTCCGGCTTGGCTCGGGAATCAGTTCGACCGGCGAGTCCAGGTCGCCGTTCGTGGGCGCGATCGATGAGGTTCGCGTCTACAAGGATCAGCTGCTGGGCGCGGGGAATGCTTCGGACATCCCCGACAAGCTCAAGCGGCTCTGCAGGTACGAGGAGACCCCGTGAGCCCGATCGCAACTCCGGCAGACAGGGCGCGAGCGGTGATGAGGGGACTGAGGGACACGATGACGATCTTGCGGATGCGCACTCAGGCAGCGGGTGTGCTGCGTCGGGCACGAGTAGGTCTGACGGCAGCCGTTCTTGCCCTGGTCATGGGCGTGCCGACCGTTGTTCCAGCGGTGGCCGACCCACTCGACGGGGCGGACCGTGAGAGCTGGTCCGTCGAGGAGCGCCGCGCGCACGGACGCGAGCTCCTTGACGAGAACACTGCCGACGAGGCCACCGAGTCAGACATACCGGTCCGTGAGATCGACGCGACCGCCCCCAGCCATCTGCCCGGTGGAGACGAGGCCGGTGCAACGGCCCAGGAGGAGCCGGTCACGATCGAATGGCCGGATGCCGGGGCCGCCGTGATGGACGTGCCCACGGTGGGTGAGTCGTCATCGTCAGCACACGCGGGTGGGCTGTCGGTGGACCTGCGCGCGGTCCGCGGCAAGAGCCGAGCAGCTGTCGCGGAGGACGCCCGGCGAGTCCAGGTCACGCACGAGCCTCGGGACGTAGCCGAGCGCCTGGGCGCGGTGGGCGGCGTCGTCCGGGTGGAGGCGACGGGTGAGGGGACGTCTACGACGGCTGACGCCTCGAACGGTCGAGCGACCGCTGCGGGTGACGTGCCGGCGCGCGTGGGTCTCGACGTGTCGCACCTGGCCGACGCCGGCGCTGACCTGGCGTCTCGTCTCACACTGGTCCGGCTCCCCGTCTGTGCTTTGACCACGCCGGAGGTCAAGGCGTGTCAGGAACGGACTCCTGTGTCGGAAGTCCGTCTCGAAGGAAAGGGCGGCGACCTGACGCTGTCGGGCCAGATCGACCTGCCCGCGGCGGCCGCGCCCGACACGGAGGCCACGACCGCGAGCGGAACGGTGAGCCCGCGCGCCACAGAACGTGCGGCACAGGTCGAGTCGGAGGCGTCCGCCGCCGTGGTGCTTGCGGTCGTGGCCGAGGAGTCGGGCCCGAACGGCGACTGGGGCGCCACCTCGCTGGACTCCTCCGCGGCATGGGCGGTGGGTGGAAGCACCGGTGGGTTCACCTGGGCCGAGCCGCTCCGCACTCCCGACGTCCCGGGCGGACTGACGCCGCAGATCTCGCTTTCCTACTCGTCGCAGGCGGTGGACGGGAAGGTGGCGTCGGGCAACGTCCAGTCGTCGATGGTGGGCGACGGCTGGGAGGCGAACCTGTCCGGGTACGTCGAGCGCAAGTACGTGCCCTGTACCGAGGACCAGACCAGCGGTGCGAACAACATCTCGCACGACACCGGTGACCTCTGCTGGAAGACCAACAACGCGACCCTGGTGTTCAATGGCTCGGCCACCGAGCTGGTTCGCGCTTCCGGGGGCGTCTGGCGGCCGAAGAACGACGACAACACGCTCGTGGAGCGGGTCGAGGGCGGCTGGGGCGATTCCCACGAGGGTGAGTACTGGGTGGTGACCACGGACGACGGCACCCGGTACTACTTCGGCCGGGGCAAGGTCGCATCGGACGGGGCGGCGCTGAACTCGGTGTTCCAGGTGCCGGTCTACGGAAACCATCCTGGCGAGCCGTGCTACGCGTCGGCGTTCGCGGACTCGCAGTGCGGGCAGGCGTGGCGGTGGAATCTCGACTACGTCGAGGACGTGCGCGGGAACACCATGACGTACAAGTACACGCGCTACGGAAACAAGTACGGGTACGACAACAACTCCGGGGTGGCCTCCTACTCCGCCGGTGGCCGCCTGGTCGCGATCGAGTACGGCACCCGTACCGGCGAGACGACGCCGTCGGCGCGGGTGGCTTTCACCTACGCGGAGCGGTGCATCCCGACCAGCACCTTCGACTGCGCGGTGAGCAAGCGGACGGTGGCCAACAGCGCGTACTGGCCCGACCTGCCGCTGGACCAGTTCTGTTCCTCCACAACCACCTGCCCGGACGTGCAGGCCCCGGTGTTCTACGACCGTGAGCGTCTGACCACGATCACCACCCAGGTCCGCAAGAGCGGTGCCCTGGTGCCGGTCGAGTCGTGGGAGCTGACGCAGAGCCTGCCGAGCGTGGGCGCGACGATGCCGACGTTGTGGCTGGACCGGATCGAGCACACCGGCATGGGTGCCACGGCGGACACGGCTGACGACGTCACCCTCGTGGCTGGTACGGAGTTCGACGCCGTGCAGCTGGCCAATCGCGTGGCAACGCCCGGTGGCGACGAGACCGCGATGACCCGGCTACGGATCTCGCGCGTTCGGTCCAGCTCCGGAGGGCAGATCGCGGTGGCCTACTCCGGCAAGGAGTGCACCACGTCCAACGTCGCCGGGCTGAACCCCTGGCAGAACACCAAGCGCTGTTTCCCGGTCTTCTGGACACGTCCGGCGACCGAGGAGCAGGTCGAGGAGTACTTCCACCACTACCGCGTCCAGACGGTCACCGAGGGTGCGGGAGACGCGATCGGTGGAGCACCGAAGGTCACCACCTACCAGTACACCGGTGGTCCGGCGTGGCACCACGACGACAACGACCTGGTCCGGCCCAAGCACCGCACGTGGGGCGAACTGCGTGGCTACTCCAGGGTGGACACCTACGTCGGTGACACCGAGACGCCCGGGGCTCCACGCCTGCACACCGCGACCAGGTACTTCCGGGGCATGCACGGGGACCAGGACGCCCGCTCCGACACATCGGTCCGTAAGTCCGTCCCGGTCGACGAGATCTACGACCTAGACCAGTACGCGGGCATGGTGCGTGAGCAGATCACCTTCGACGGGTCCACACAGGTCGAGTCCACCGTGAGCACCCCGTGGACGTCGAACGCCACGGCGACGGACACGGAGGGCATCACCACCTCCGCGTATCACACAGGTGTGCAGGCGACCGAGACCACGGTCCCCACACCTGAGGCGGCACGTTCATCACGAGTCACCCGCGTTCAGATCGACCTGGACGACACCTACGGCATGCCCCAGAAGGTCGTTGACCACGGAGACGTCGCCGTGAGCGGCGACGAGACGTGCACGTGGACGACCTATGCGCGGAACCTCGGGGCCAACATGCTGACCCTGGTACGGCGGCAGGTGAAGGTGGCAGCCGATCAGTGCGACCAGGACGACACCCCGGTCGAGGCGGAAGCAATCAGCGACGTCCGGTACGCCTACGACGGTGGCGCTGTCGGCGATGCGCCGACCCGCGGCCTGCTGACGCGGTCCGAGGAACTGGACCGTTACAGTGCGGGCAGCCCGGTGTACATGCCGGTGGAGCGCACCGTCTACGAGGAACCCGGCGTCGGGTACGCGCGGCCGGTGCGGATCCTGGACGCCAAGGACCGTGCCACGGTCACCGCGTACACGGACTCGGCGGACGGGCTCAACACCCGTACCACCGTGACCACGCCGGACCCGGACGGTTCCGGACCGCTGGCGGAGCACGAGACGGTCACCGACCTGGAACCCGCCTGGGGCGTCCCGGTCAAGGTGACCGATCCTGACGGCAAGGTCACATCCGGCAGCTACGACGTCTTCGGACGGCTCAAGCAGGTGTGGAAGCCAGGACGGGTCAAGGGCACCGACACGCCCCACACCAAGTACACGTACGTGCTCCGCGCCAGCGGCCTGAACGCCGTCACGACGCAGACGCTCAACTCCGATGCCTCTGGCTACCTGACATCGGTGGACATCCTGGACGGTCTGCTGCGGTCGATCCAGACGCAGACGCCGTCCGCGGACGAGCGCAACCCAGGACGGGTGCTGCACGACACGGCCTACGACTCGCGCGGTCTGGCGGTGTTCACGGATGACGGCTGGTACAACTCGTCGGCGCCGTCCGGGAGTGCTCTGGCGATCCCGACGAAGGCGGTGCCCGCCCGTACCTACCGGGAGTACGACGGTGCGGGACGTGTCGTCGACGAGACGTTCCACGTGGGTGAGGACGGCGCACCGAACGATCACGGCTATTACGACCCGACGTGGACCACCACCACGAGCTATGCCGGTGACCGGGTTCACGTCGACCCGCCACAGGGCGGAACCCCGACCACCACGATCAACGACGCGCACGGCAACACGACACAGCTGCGCCAGTACGAGGGTGACGGCCCGTCCGGCACGTCCCACACCACCCGGTACAGCTACGACGACGCCGACCGCCTGATCGGCGTGTCCGACCCGGCGGGCAACACCTGGTCGTACGACTACGACCTGCGCGGCCGGCAGACCCTGGCGGACGACCCGGACAAGGGCCGGGTGATCACGACCTACGACGAGGTCGGCAACGTGCTGACCACGACCGACGCCCGTGGGCAGGTGCTGGGGTACACGTACGACAACCTGAACCGCAAGACCACACTTCGCAGCGGAGGGGTGGACGGCACGGTGCGGTCCCGGTGGGCCTACGACACGGTGTCGGTGGGGCAGCTGGCGTCGAGCACTCGCGTGCAGAACGGCGAGTACACGACGGCGGTCACGGGGTACTCGCCCGAGTACCAACCGCTCGGGCAGCGGGTGACACTGCCGAACGACGACTCGCTGGGTGCGCTGAAGGGCCAGTCGTACACGACCACGTACACGTACAACCCCGACGGCCGGTTGTCGGACACGTTCCTGCCTGCGGCAGGCAACCTGCCGGCGGAGCAGACGCGGCTGTTCTACGACGCCGCGAACCAGCCGTCGTGGCTGTCGGGGGCGGGCGACTTCGACCTGTACGTCGTTGGCTCCAACTGGTCGACGTATGGCCAGCTGGAGTACATGGACCTCGGTGGGCCGTTCTCGTACCAGTACGCCCTGGGCTACGAGTACGGGACCCGTCGACTGCTGGACGTTCGGCAGTCCGTCGAGAAGGCAGACGGGACAGTGCCGGCGGTACTGAACACGACCTATGCGTGGGACAAGGCAGGCAACCTCGTGTCGGCGAAGGACAACCCGCACACGGGTGGTGGCCGGGCGCCGGACAGGCAGTGCTTTACCTACGACTGGGCGGGGCGTCTTGCTCAGGCGTGGACGCCGGCTGGCGGGGACTGTACGGCGGCCCGGTCGGTCTCCGCCCTGGGCGGCGCGGACCCGTACTGGAACTCGTACACGTACGAGGTCACGGGCAACCGGGAGACGGTGACCGCTCGCACCCCTGGCGGTACGACGACGGCGCAGTATGCCCACCCGACTCAGGGTGTGGATTCGGTGCGGCCGCACGCGGTGAGCTCCGTGACGACTACTGGTCAGACGGCCGGTACTTCGGAGTTCAACTGGGACGCGTCGGGCAGCATGACCGGCCGGAGCATGCCTGACGGTCAGGGCGGTCTGGTCACGCAGTCGCTGACCTGGGACGCGGAGGGCGAGCTGGCCTCGGTGGGCCAGGACGGCAACGCCGACGGTGACGTGGCCGATGCCGGTGAGGCGATCGCTGGTGGGCAGTACGTTTACACCGCTGACGGTGAGCGGCTGGTCCGGGCCCAGGGTTCAGGGACCGGGCGGACGGTGACGGTGTACCTGCCCGGCGGTCAGGAAGTAACGGCCTCAGCCTCAGGGCAGGTCTCGGCGGTGCGGTACTACTCCTTCGCGGGTAAGACGATCGCGATGCGTACCGGGATGCTCCTGGATGAGACGTTCACGATCACCCCGGACCACCATGGGACGGGCAGCCTGCAGATCACGTACCAGAGTGGCACGGTCACGCGCCGGTACACCGACCCGTTCGGGGCTGAACGGGGGACCGCGGGCCCGACCGTACCGGGTGCTGGTGACGTGGCTGGCTGGGCTGGGGACCACGGGTTCCTGGACAAGCCTGCCGACTCCACCGGGCTGACTGCGGTCGGGGCGCGGATGTATGACCCGGGGCTCGGGGTGTTCGTCTCGGTGGACCCGGTGATGGACCTGGCTGATCCGCAACAATGGCACGGTTACGCTTACGCCCACAGCAACCCCACCACGTTCTCCGATCCGACGGGTTTGCGGGAGACCTGCGAATCTGGTTGGAGTTGCGACTATGGTAGCGGTGGGGAGATCGTCGATGCTGAACGCGTGCGTGAAGGTCGATCAGGCGCGAGCGACTCAAGTGACAATACTGACCCACCGGTTACCGCTAGCGGTGACGGTCCGTCGGTCGAGCTGGACGCTCCGGGGGTACCCGACGCAGGAGACGTTATTGAGGGAGCCAAGGGCTTCATTGACGAATACATCCCAGAAGACATAAGTAAAGAGAAGGGTTGGCGCTGGGCGTTCTGGGATGCCTGGAATGCCTCCACCCGCGACGTCGGGCGGGGTGTCTTGGCCTACAGTCTGATTGGCGTCCTTGTCACGTGGAGCGGCTACTGTGGGGATGGCTTTAGGTGTCTTGAGTCGTCTGATCGATTCTGGCTGGCGGCAGCTCAGGCAGGCAACGAGACCGGTATGGCATTGATCTACGGCGCGGCCGGTGCTGCGGGAGGTGCGGGCGCCGCCAGCCTCCTTGGAGCAGGCCTTGGAACTCTGGGCATGCCCGGGCCAGGTACTCTGATTGGCGGGGCAGGGGGCCTAGCGCTTGGTGGTGCGATCGGCGGCCTGGCGGGCTCCGGTGCTGGCGTAGCGGCGGCCCGAATTCAGAACAGGAATCTGGCAAGACAGATTCTTGGCAAGAGACTGGCGATCTAAGGAGTGATCCTTTGTGTGGGCATTCACCTGGCCATTTCGTATAATCGCGATTGCGGTTAGCGTCATTGGAATCGGCGTCGCAATATTTGTGATTGGCGCAGTGGTATGGCGTTCGGTGGGAAAGGGTCGGCGGGTTGATCTTGACGAAGAGGCAAAGAAGTTTTGGGGAGATCGCGATGAGGCTGCGGCCTTTATTCGATCATTCCTATATGTTGGTGTGTTCAGTCTGAATCTAGGGTTCATGGCGCTTCTGGTAGGCGCTTTCGGTCGCGACGTGTTTGCTAATACCCCTTGGCTTCTCCCGTACTTTCTTCTCTCGGCCGTGGTATTGATGATACTGTGGCTTCTTGAGCGCGAGTTCGCATGGCCGGGCGTGTTTATCCCCTCTGGGGTCAAAGGTACGCGAGGTCTGGTCGCAGCCCGTCGAGCACGGCGTGAGAAACTACATTCTGAGGGCGAGGGGGGCGGAATGTAGGTCTCTAGCCTCGATAATTCACATGGTGGGTAGCCTGGCCTGAGCGGTTCGTCTGTTTGGTTATCTGGCGCGTTTTCGCTCAGCACGGCGGGACCTGCAGGTCCTGACAGGGCCGGCCGGGTACCCCGAGTGAATCTCCCCGGTCGAGCTGGGAACGACCGGCGACATCATCGCCGCCCGGGCTCATGCCCTGCTATTGCTGTATGCAGTCGCTGCGGCAAGGTTTACCCACGCTGACCGACAAGGGGACGAGGGTGCCGGGATCGGCATCATCGCGCCGTTCAAGGGGATCAATCTGAACGCTGACGCGGTCAGCCTCAACGCCACGATCAACGCGCTACGCGCTCCGGCCGAGCGGGCCAACGCCCTGCTCAAGGCGACCTGGCCCGTACTGCGACGAGTCACACTGGATCCCTGGCGCATCATCGAGATCACCGCCGCCGCGCTCGTCCTGCTCCATCTTGAACGCCCCGTCACCGAATGAGGCGAGAAAACCCACTTAGAGTCGGTGTATCCGCAACGAGTTTCTCGATTGCTCCGATAAGTGGTCGTAATGCAATCAAGGGGGTGGTGTAATTTAGCATGAGGTGTGTATGTCGAAGACTGTCGAAATATTGATGACACTACTCCCTGTCACCATACTCCTATTGCTGGTTGCATACTGTGTGTACGCATTTTCTCGCGCCGGAAGGCTTGCGTCACAACTTCGCGCCCCAGCCAAGACCGGTGCCGCGATGATTAGGGTGATTGTTTCCGGGGCGTCCATTCGGGGGCTATTTGTCAAAATTGCGGGATGTCGGGATGTCGGGATGTCGGGATGATTTTGCCAGAGGGCCAATTGAAATGCGTCTGCCGTTCTCGTGACCAGTTCGACGGGTCTGTGGCCCTTGAGTACAGGGATCGGCATCTGGTAAGAGTGTCGATCGACCCTCAAAGGTGGACGCTGGTTTACCGGTGTCCGGGGACCGGCATGATTTGGATTCTTGACTATCCTGAAAGTAGTAGCCATGGAGGTGGCAATCCGCGGCTGAGGCAACTGACTCAGATGGATGGATAGCGTTGCTGGGTCGTTGGTGCATTGGTGGCAAAGGTTCCTGCAGTGGCATGTGACGGAACCATCTGGTGATCCCGACCTGGCGACGAAGGATCGCATCGTTTGTAGTGTGACGGTGTTGGAAACGTTCCCATCTGTGCTCGTGCGGCCTATCTCCGGTAGGTCTTGCGAGTAGATCTACCCGCCCCATCACAGTGAGTCGGTGGCCGTTGAACGCTCCACGGCGGGGAATGGTTTACATCGTGGGGCTCGATGCATCATGGTTGGCATCGTGATGACCAACTTCGATGCGCTTGCCGCAATCCGTCGGTTCTTCAGCGTCGTGGAATGTGCCGGACTGATTCTGCCTAGTGGCTGGTTCGGCCGGCCATACGACAATCTGATGCAGTTAACTCGGGGAGAGGCGAGCGAGGACTCGTTGCTCCTCGAGTTGGACGGCCAACTGATCTTGAAGTTCGCCGGTCGGACGCAGGTGGCCTCGACGGACCGAGGGCTGCAGATCGGTGGATTCGCGGTTTTGAGCTGGGACTGGACGGAGTTTGGATCGGCATCCTCGCATCGCGAGGAGTTCGATTCAGGGGCGGTCGAGTTGGTCGGGCCAATGGGTTGAGTGTGCTGAAACCGTGGCGGTGTAGTCGGCGACGGTGATCTCCGAAAGAGCGTCACGCCGGCGCGTCGATGGACTACTGGTCGCGGCGGCGGGCGGCAGTTCACCGGAGTCCCTTCGGCGCTCAACAGGCCGCCCGGGCGGCGCTGCAGTCCTGGATGACGAGCGTTCGCCGAGGTGGACGAAGTGTCGGAGCGGAGTAGGTGTGCCGACTCGGGGCGAGGTTCGGTCAGGAGTCCTCCACGAAGCGTTTGGGCGGGCGGTTCTCTCCGGGTGAGTTGTACCGGTTGGGCGCTTTGCGGCCGCGGTCTGGATCGTCCCATGGCGACCTCTGTCGCTAACTGACGCGATGGGTTCCTTCGTGTAGAGAAATGTCGGACACGAATTGCGTTCGCGCGTTCTATTTCTTCATTCGCTATTGATCTTGACGCATTCCTCGCTCCACTGGCAGGCTCAGCCACTCATCGATGCGGGCACCTGGCCCGCACGTGGACGGAAAGCAGAAGGCAATGGGTGATGGAATTGCGGCGGGTGTCGCCGTGAAGGTCACCGGGGTGTCGAGCATCGAGCGTGGCGCCCAGGGCATCGTCAAGACGATCCGGCCAGGATGGACCGGCAAGGAGGCCGTCGTGGTGGCCGCGGGAGTGCTCCGGACGCGCGAGTTCACCGTTCCGGTGGCCGACCTGTCGAGGGTCTGAGTCGAGGGCGGGAACTCCCGCGGGCGTCAATCAATTTCGCATGGACGCCTTTTGTGAACGTTCTCGGCCTGACTCATGGTCCCTTTTCCTGGGTGCTTCGGTGTCAGTGTAGAGAAATGCATCATTGCAGGTCAGTGAGGAATTTCCCGCGCTCCCAGTCGCCGGCTCACCTCGCGCGCCGCAACGGCAGCCCGCTCCGCCAACCCGGCCCGCCCCGCGTCGTCGTACGCCTCTGACCGGAAGGTCACCGCCAGTCCCGCCACCGGCCGCCCCGTGTGGTCCACCACTGCGGCGGCCACCGACGCGAACCCCGCCGTCACCTCGCCGTCCTCCTCGGCGTACCCCCGCGACCGGGCGAGCCGCAGCACGTCCCGCAGCTCCCGCAGCGTCCGTGGCCCCGCCCCGGTCAGGTCCGTGAACGACCCGGGCGTCGGGTACAGCGCCCGCACCTGGGCCGGGGGCAGCAGCGCGAGCACGGCCCGCCCGCTGGCGGTGAGGTGGCTGGGGAGGTGCACGTCGACGTCGGTCACCAGCGGAGGCCGCCCCGCCGCCCGCTGCTCCACCAGGTACAGCACCTCGCGGCCGTTGAGCACCGCGAGGTGGCCGTTCTCCCCGGCGCTCTCGACCAGCCGGGCGACGACGGGCGCCGCCAGCCGGGTCAGCGGCGCCTGGCGGGTGTACGCGCTGCCCAGGCCGAGCGCGGCGACGCCGAGCCCGTAGCGGCGCTCGTCGGGGAAGTGGCGCACGAAGCCCTCGTCGCCCAGCACGGACAGCAGGTGGTAGACGCTGGAGCGCGGCATGCCGATGCCGTGCGCGATGGCGCCCGCCGGCACCGGTCCGGGCTGCGCGGCGAGGAAGCTGAGCAGCCGCGCGGTGCTCCGCGCGGCGGGTACGGCGCTGCTCCCGCCCATCTCTGCCTCCTGGCGTCGGCGTGCCGGGTGGTCGGCAGTTCGTCAGGTGATCGGCAACCCGGGCTGCCGATCACCTGACGAACTACCGATCAACCCATGCGTCTCGTATCCCAGACCCTATCCGCGTTCGAACCCGCGCCAAGCAGCCCGCGGCGGGGTTCCATGGGCGCATGAGCACCCTGCACGACACGGCGCCGACGCCGGACAGCGGCACTCCGGCCACGACCGCCTCGACACCCGAGGCCGGCGCGCCCCGTACCGGCGCGCTCGGCATCCCGACGCCCGGCTCCGGACCGGCCGACCCGGATCTGCCCCGCCACGTCGTCCTCGACGGCACCCCGCTCACCGTCGAGCAGGTGGTCGCCGTCGCCCGTCACGGCGCGTCCGTTGAAATCCACGACAACGCAATCACCCGGATGGCCCAGGCGCGCGCCGTCATCGACGACCTCGCCGACGACACCGTGCCCCACTACGGCGTCTCCACCGGCTTCGGGGCGCTCGCCCGGCGGCACATCCCCGCCGAGCAGCGCGCCCAGCTCCAGCTCAGCCTCGTCCGGTCGCACGCCGCCGGGTCCGGGCCCGAGGTCGAGACCGAGGTGGTGCGCGCGCTCCAGCTCCTGCGCCTCGCCACCCTGGTCACGGGCCACACCGGCGCCCGGCCCGTCACGGCGCAGACCTACGCGGCGATGCTCAACGCCGGGATCACGCCCGTCGTGCACGAGTACGGGTCGCTCGGTTGCTCCGGCGACCTCGCGCCGCTCGCGCACGTCGCGCTCGCCGCCATGGGGGAGGGGCGGGTACGCATCGAAGGTCAGGAGGCCGACGCCGCCCGCGCGCTCACCGACGCCGGCATCGAACCCCTCGCCCTCGCCGAGAAGGAGGGCCTCGCCCTCATCAACGGCACCGACGGCATGCTCGGCATGCTCTGCCTCGCGATCCACGACCTGCGCCGCCTGCTCACCACCGCCGACGTCGCCGCGTCTCTGTCCGTCGAGGCACTGCTCGGCTCGGACGCCCCGTTCGCGCAGGACCTGATCGCGCTGCGGCCGCACCCCGGCCAGGCGGCGTCGGCGTCGAACATGCGGCGCGTCCTTGAGGGCTCGCCGCTCATGGCGAGCCACCGCGAGCTGGACGACGCCGGGAACCCCGCCTGCACCCGCGTCCAGGACGCCTACTCGCTGCGGTGTGCCCCGCAGGTGCACGGCGCGGCCCGCGACACCCTGGAGCACGCCGCGACGGTGGCGGGCCGAGAGCTGGCGTCTGCCATCGACAACCCGGTGGTCACCGCCGACGGCCGTGTGGAGTCGAACGGCAACTTCCACGGTGCGCCCGTCGCCTACGTGCTGGACTTCCTCGCGGTCGCCGCCGCCGACGTGGCGAGCATGAGCGAGCGGCGCACCGACCGGTTCCTCGACGTGGCCCGCTCCGAGGGGCTGTCCGCGTTCCTGGCGCACGACCCCGGCGTCGACTCCGGGCACATGATCGCCCAGTACACGGCCGCCGGGATCGTCTCCGAGATGAAGCGTCTGGCCGCGCCCGCGAGCGTGGACTCCATCCCGAGCTCCGCCATGCAGGAGGACCACGTGTCCATGGGCTGGGCCGGCGCCCGCAAGCTGCGCCGGTCCGTCGACGGGCTCACGCGGGTGCTCGCGATCGAGGTGCTCACGGCGGCACGCGCGCTCGACCTGCGCGAGCACGCCTCCGCGGCGGGCACGGGCGCGGTGCACGACGCCGTTCGCGCCGTCGTGCCCGGTCCCGGACCGGACCGGTACCTCGCACCCGAGATCGAGCAGGTGGTGGGGCTCGTCGCCGGTGGGCAGGTCGCCGGGGCGGCGGCAGACGCCGTCGGACCGCTGGACTGAGGCCCGACCGGACTGCCGGACCGAACCAGATCGAGCGAATGCCCGAGGCGGCTGCCGGACCGCCGGGGCAACCAGCCGGAACCCGACCCGGACAGCCCGCCGCAGCCCGACCGAGCAGAGCACGACCCGAGCAGAGCCGCACGAGCCGAACCGAAGGAGACCGCAGTGAACCAGCCGTACGACCGGGGGACCCCCGTCGCCGTCCGCGCCCCGCGCGGCACCACCCTGACCGCACGCAGCTGGCAGACCGAGGCCCCGCTGCGCATGCTGATGAACAACCTCGACCCGGAGGTGGCCGAGCGCCCCGACGACCTGGTGGTCTACGGCGGCACCGGCCGGGCGGCCCGCGACTGGCCGAGCTACCACGCGATCGTCCGCTCGCTGACGGACCTGCGCGACGACGAGACCCTCCTGGTCCAGTCCGGGCGGCCCGTGGGCGTGCTGCGCACGCACGAGTGGGCGCCGCGCGTGCTCATCGCCAACTCGAACCTGGTCGGGGACTGGGCCACGTGGCCCGAGCACCGGCGCCTGGAGCAGCTCGGCCTGACCATGTACGGGCAGATGACGGCGGGGTCCTGGATCTACATCGGCACGCAGGGCATCCTGCAGGGCACCTACGAGACGTTCGCCGCGGTGGCCGCCAAGCGGTTCGGTGGCACCCTGGCCGGCACGCTCACCCTGACCGGGGGCTGCGGCGGCATGGGCGGGGCGCAGCCGCTGGCCGTCACGCTCAACGGCGGCGTGTGCCTGGTGGTCGACGTCGACCCGGCCCGCCTGCACCGGCGCGTCGAGACGCGGTACCTCGACGTGATCGCCTCCTCCCTGGACGAGGGTGTGGAGCTGGCGCTGGCGGCGAAGAAGGAGCGCCGGGCGCTCTCGGTGGGCGTGGTCGGCAACTGTGCCGACGTCATGCCGGAGCTGCTGCGCCGGGGCGTCGAGGTGGACGTCGTGACGGACCAGACCTCGGCGCACGACCCGCTGTCGTACCTGCCCTCAGGGGTGGCGCTGGAGGACTGGGCCTCGCTCGCGGAGAAGGATCCGGAGGGGTTCACCGAGCGGGCGCGGGAGTCCATGGCCCGGCACGTCGAGGCCATGGTCGGCTTCCAGGACGCCGGCGCCGAGGTGTTCGACTACGGCAACTCGATCCGCGACGAGGCGCGCCAGGGCGGGTACGGGCGGGCGTTCGACTTCCCCGGGTTCGTGCCCGCCTACATCCGGCCGCTGTTCGCCGAGGGCAAGGGGCCGTTCCGCTGGGCGGCGCTGTCGGGCGACCCGCGGGACATCGCGGTGACCGACCAGGCCGTGCTCGACCTGTTCCCCGAGAACGACCACCTCGGCCGCTGGATCCGGGCCGCCCAGGAGCGCGTTGCCTTCCAGGGGCTGCCCGCCCGGATCTGCTGGCTCGGGCACGGGGAGCGCGACGTCGCGGGGCTGCGGTTCAACGAGCTCGTCGCGTCCGGGGAGATCTCCGCGCCCGTCGCGATCGGGCGCGACCACCTCGACTCCGGGTCGGTGGCCTCGCCGTACCGGGAGACGGAGGCCATGGCCGACGGCTCCGACGCCATCGCCGACTGGCCGCTGCTGAACGCCCTGGTCAACACGGCCTCCGGTGCGACGTGGGTGTCGATCCACCACGGGGGCGGCGTCGGCATGGGGCGGTCGATCCACGCCGGGCAGGTGTCCGTGGCGGACGGGACGGCGCTCGCCGCGCAGAAGCTCGCGCGCGTGCTCGCCAACGATCCGGCCACGGGCGTGCTGCGGCACGTGGACGCCGGGTACGACGACGCCGTCGCGGCCGCCGAGCGCGGCGGGCTGCGGGTGCCGATGCGGGAGGGGGCGTGACGGTGGCGGTCAGCCGGCTCCTGGACGCGATCGCCGACGTCGGCCGGGCACCGTCCGGCGGGTACGAGCGGTTCGCCTGGACCGCGCACGACCTGACCCTCCGCGAGTGGTTCGCCGGTGAGGCGGCCGCCCGCGGGCTGGACGTGGCGCTCGACCGGGCCGGGAACCAGTGGGCCTGGTGGGGCGACCCCGACGCCGACGGTCCCGGCGTCGTGACCGGCAGCCACCTCGACTCCGTACCCGGCGGCGGCGCGTTCGACGGGCCGCTGGGCGTGGCGAGCGCGTTCGCGGCGTTCGACGCGCTGCGGGACGCCGGGGTGGTGCCGCGGCGTCCGCTGGGGATCGTGAACTTCTCCGACGAGGAGGGTGCCCGGTTCGGGCTCGCGTGCCTCGGGTCGCGGGCGCTGACCGGGACGGTCCCGGCCGACCGGCTGCTGGCGCTGCGGGACGGCGGCGGGGACAGTCTCGCGGACGTCCTCGCCAGGGTCGGGCGCGCCTCCGGCGGCGTCCGGCTGGAGCACTACGGCCGGGACCCCGAGGCCCTGGCACGGATCGGCGTCTTCGTCGAGCTGCACGTCGAGCAGGGGCGCTACCTCGCCGACCTGCCGGCGGACGAGGCGGCGCCCGTCGCCGTCGGCGCCGCGATCTGGCCGCACGGACGCTGGCGCGTCGACCTCGCGGGCGAGGCCAACCACGCCGGCACCACGCCGCTGGCCCACCGCCACGACCCGATGCTCGACCTGGCGCGGCTCATCACCGACGTCCGCGCCGCCGCCGAGCACGCCGGGGCGCTCGCCACGCTGGCCAAGGTCGAGGTCGAGCCGAACGGCGTCAACGCGATCCCGTCCCGGGTCCGGGCGTGGATCGACGCCCGCGCCGAGACGGAGGAGGCGGTCCGCCGCGTGATCGGCACGCCCCAGGTGAGCGCGGATCTGGTTGCGGTACCAGAGCCGGATTCCGCACCTGGGCCTGCGTTCACCGGGCGCGTCGTGCGAGATGGTGGTGGCCTCGGCGCCTGGGGGGTCGTCGAGGAGTCGTGGACACCCGCGACCGTGTTCGACCCGGCGCTCGCGGCACGGCTCGCCGACGTCGTGGGGCGGCCGGGCTCCACGCTGCCCGCTCCCGTGATCGGCACGGGCGCCGGGCACGACGCCGGAATCCTCGCCGCGTCCGGCGTGCCCGCGGCGATGCTGTTCGTCCGCAACCCGACCGGTGTCTCGCACTCCCCGGCCGAGCACGCCCCGGAGGCCGACTGCGACGCCGGCGTCCGCGCGCTGACGGCCGTACTGGCGGACCTGCTGACCGCGCCCGAAGCCGTCGAGGCCGTGAGCAGGCCGAGGGGCACCGAACCTCGACGAGGAGCACCCGACGGTGACCGTCCGGGGACCACGGGAACCGGGCGATGAGCGGCTTCTGGTGCGAACGTGCCTGGGTCCCGGACGGCGCGGCGGCGGGCCGGGCGTCCGGCGCCGTCGCCGAGTCCGTGCGGCTGGACGTCGAGGGCGGGCGGTTCGTCGCCGTCGAGACCGGCGCCGCGCCGTCGGCCACTGATGTCCGGCTGCCCGGGCTGGTGCTGCCCGGGTTCGCCGACGCGCACTCCCACGCGTTCCACCGCGCGCTGCGCGGCCGCACGCACGGTGCCGTGGACCGGCCCGGCGGCGGCTCCTTCTGGACCTGGCGCGAGGACATGTACGCCCTGGCCGCCGCGCTCACGCCGCCGCTGTACGAGCGGCTGGCGCGCGCCCTGTACGCGGAGCTCGCCCTGGGCGGCACCACGGCCGTGGGCGAGTTCCACTACGTGCACCACCGCCCCGACGGGACCCCGTACCCGCCCGCGGACGGCGGACCGAACGCCATGGCCGAGGCCCTGCGCCGGGCCGCGCACGGCGCCGGCGTGCACCTCACGCTGCTCGACACCTGCTACCTGCACGGCGGCCTCGACGCCGGCGGGCACCAGCCGCCGGCCCCCGAGCAGGCCCGGTTCGGCGACGGCACCGTCGACGCGTGGTCCCGCCGCGTGGACGCCCTGCGCGCCGCCTGGGCCGCCGACGACCGCGTGCTCGTGGGCGCCGCCGCCCACTCGGTGCGCGCCGTGACGCCCGACGAGCTGCGGGAGGTCGCCCGCTGGGCCCGTGAGGCCGGCGCCCCGCTGCACGTGCACCTCTCCGAGCAGCCCGCGGAGAACGAGGCGGCGCTCGCGGCCTTCGCCCGCACCCCGGCCCGCCTGCTGCACGACGCCGGAGCCCTCGGCCCCGGCACCACGGCCGTGCACGCGGTCCACCTGACCGACGACGACGTGACGCTGCTCGGCTCCTCCGGCACGGGCGTGTGCCTCTGCCCGACGACGGAGCGCGACCTCGCCGACGGCCTCGCCCCCGGCCTTCGGCTGCTGCGAGCGGGCAGCCCGCTGTCGGTCGGCACGGACCAGCACGTGGGCGCCGACGTGCTGGGGGAGGTGCGCGGCATCGAGGAGCACGAGCGGCTCGCCTCCGGGCGGCGCGGCCGGTTCGGCCTGGCGGCGCTGATCGAGGCGGCGACGTCGGCCGGGCACGCCGCGCTCGGCCGGCCGGACGCCGGGCGGATCGCCGTGGGTGCCCCCGCCGACCTGGTCTCCGTGCGCCTGGACACCGTCCGCACGGCCGGGGCCGATCCCGCCCAGGTCGTGCTCGTCGCGGGCGCGGCAGACGTGTCCGACGTCGTGGCGGGCGGCGAGCCCGTGGTGCGGGACGGCGAGCACCGGGCCGGTGACGTCGCCCGGATGCTGGCCGACGCGATCGGGGAGGTCTGGGCGGCGGCCGACGGGCTGCGTGCGGCCACGACGAGGGAGGACGGCGCATGAGCGTGCTGCTGACGAACATCGGCGAGCTGGTCACGAACGACCCCGCGCACGGGGGTCGGTCGGGCACGGGCCCGGCAGGCACCGGCCGCTCCGGTCCGGATCGGGCCGACGCGGCGGGCGGGCTCGGCATCGTGCGGGACGCCGCCGTCGTCGTCGCGGACGGCCGGATCGCCTGGACGGGACCGGCGTCGTCGGCCCCCGCGGCGGACGACGCCGTCGACCTGGCGGGCCGGGCCGTGCTGCCGGGGTTCGTCGACTCGCACTCGCACACCGTGTTCGCGGGCGACCGCGCCGCGGAGTTCGCCGCCCGGATGACCGGCGAGCCGTACACGGGCGGGGGCATCGCGACCACGGTCGCCGCCACGCGCGCCGCCGGCGAGGGGACGCTCCGGGCGCGGGGCCGCGCCCTGGTGCGGGAGATGCTGACCCAGGGCACCACCACGGTCGAGATCAAGAGCGGCTACGGCCAGGACGTCGCGACCGAGGCCCGGATGCTGCGGATCGCGCGCGAGCTCACGCCCGAGACGACCTACCTCGGCGCCCACACCGTCCCGGCCGAGTACTCCGGGGACCGGGCCGGCTACCTCGACCTCGTGACCGGCCCCATGCTCGCCGCGTGCGCGCCGCACGCCCGCTGGGTCGACGTCTTCTGCGAGCCCGCAGCGCCCACCGCCTTCGACGAGGACGAGTCCCGCGCCGTGCTGCACGCCGGCCTGCGCGCGGGCCTGCTCGCCCGGGTGCACGGCAACCAGCTCTCGGCCGGCCCGGGCGCACGGCTCGCGGTCGAGGTCGGTGCGGCCAGCGTGGACCACTGCACCCACCTGACCGACGCCGACGTCGACGCACTGGCCGGTTCCTGGACCGCCGACCTCGCCGAGGACGGGATGCCGCCGGCCGCCGGGCCTGGCCGCGACGCCGGGCCCGGGAGCCTTGCCGGGGCCGCCGGGGCCGCCGGGGCCGCCGGGGCCGCCGGGGGCGCCGGGGGCGCCGGGGGCGGCACGGTCGCCACCCTGCTGCCCGCCGTCGAGTTCTCCACGCGCTCGCCCTACCCGGACGCCCGCCGTCTGCTCGCCGCGGGGGTCCCGGTCGCGCTGGCCACGGACTGCAACCCCGGCTCCGGGTACTCCTCGTCCGTGCCGTTCGTGGTGGCGCTCGCCGTGCGCGAGATGCGGATGAGCCCCGCCGAGGCCCTCTGGTCCGCGACGGCCGGTGGGGCGCTCGCGCTCCGGCGCGACGACGTCGGCCACCTGCGGGTCGGCGCCCGTGCCGACCTCGTGGTCCTGGACGCTCCGAGTCACCTGTACCTGTCGTACCGCCCCGGCGTGCCGCTGGTGACCGAGGTCTGGAAGGACGGCGTGCGGGTCTGACCTCCCGTGCCGGGCACCCGCCCCGTGCCGGGCACCCGCCCCGTGCCGGGCACCCGCCCCGGGCCGGACGGTGGGCCCGGGCCGTGGGGAAAGTTCCGGGCGGTGGGCAAGGTCCGGGCCGTCGGGGAAAGGTCCGGGCGGCGGGCAAGGTCCGGGCCGTCGGGGAAAGGTCCGGGCCGCGGGAGAGGACCGAGCCGGGGGAGAGGACCGGGGTGGGGAGCCACCCCGCGCGGAGACAACCTTGCCCGCGGGGGTGTGTCACCCTGCGTAGACGTTGTCTACAGCCAGTGACACACCCCCGCGGGCAAGGTCTTCTCCCGAGCATGTCCGTCGAGCCGCACCTGCTGAGCCAGCCACACCTGCTGAGCCAGCCGCACCTGCTGAGCCAGCCGCACCTGCTGAGCCAGCCGCACCTGCTGAGCCAGCCGCACCTGCTGAGCCGATCGGTCCGGTCGAACCGATCGGTCCGGTCGAGCCCGACGCGGCCGCGCACCGCCCGCTACTGCTCCGTGACGCCCAGGTCCGGGGCGGCCACGAACCGGGCGCGCGCGTCGGCCGCGCCGTGGAGCTCCAGGAGGACCAGCTCGTTGCCCGTCGCGCGCAGGAGCGGTCCCGGCACGTACAGCGTGTGGGTGGGGCCGAGGCTCCAGTAGCGGCCGAGCAACCAGCCGTTCACCCAGGCCAGGCCCTTGGTCCAGCCGTCGAGCCGCAGGAAGTGGTCGGCTCCGGCCGCCGAGTCGAAGGTGCCCCGGAACAGGCCGGCACCGACCGGCCGCGCCGCGCCGTCCGGCCCCGGGGTGGGCAGCGCGCGGCTCGGCGCGTCGAGCGCCGGGCGCAGCAGCTCGGGCGCGTCCTCGATCCGCAGCGCACCGGCCTCCCAGGAGTCCAGCGTGCGTGTCGCGGTGCGCACCGGCCCGATCACGCCCTTGGGCTCACCGATCCGCGGCCCGTAGTTCACGCGGCCCTGGTCCTCCACCAGCAGGGTGAGGTCCCCCGCCCGGGCGGGCAGCGCCACGGCGAACGTGTGGGAGCCCCGGTCCAGCACGCCCACCTGCTCGTCGTCGACCAGGACGACGGCGCGGTCGCGCACCTCGTCCGCGGTCAGCACGAGGTCGTCGGCCTGGATCCGGGTGCGGTAGACGGTGAAGCCCGACCACGACCGCAGGTCGTCCGTGGTGGGCGTCGACGTGAAGGAGTGCAGGTCCTCGCGCAGCAGGCTCGGCAGGGCGTGGGCCAGCGGCACCCGTGCGGTCAGGTCGACGTCGAGCACCGGCGCGGCACCGCGGGCGGCGTCGCCCGCCGGCTCTCCGGCGTCCGGCACGGCCCGGTGCCGCGCGATCACCTCGCGCATCGCCCAGAACTTGGCGGTCGGCGTGCCGTCCTCGGCCAGGGGCGCGTCGTAGTCGTACGACGTCGCGATGGGCCGGTAGATGCCCTTGTCGTTCGCGCCGCTGGTGAGCCCGAAGTTGGTGCCGCCGTGGAACATGTACAGGTTGACGGAGCCCCCTGCCGCGAGCAGGTCGTCCAGGTCGGCGGCGTTGGCCTCCGCGGGCGCCACGTGGTGCTCCAGGCCCCACGAGTCGAACCAGCCGTTCCAGAACTCCATGCACATCAGCGGGCCCGTGGGCTGGGCCCGCCGCAGCACCTCCAGCCGCTCCGTGCTGCGCGAGCCGAACGTCGCGGTCTTGTGCAGCTCCGGGAGGCCACCGCGGGCCAGCATCTCGTCGTTCGCCTGGTCGCAGGTGAACAGCGGCACGTCGATGCCCTGCCCCCGCACCATGTCCACGAGTGCCCGCAGGTACTTCTGCCGCTCGGGCACCGGGTCGTCGCCGTACGCGCCGTACTCGTTCTCGACCTGGACCATGAGCACCGGGCCGCCGCGGGTCACCTGACGCTCGGCCACCAGCGGCAGCAGGCTCGCGTAGTACTTGCCGATCGCGTCGAGGAACCGGGGCTCGTGCCGCCGCACGCCCACGGCACGGTCGGCCAGCAGCCACGCCGGCAGGCCGCCGCCGTCCCACTCCGCGCAGATGTACGGGCCGGGACGCACGATGGCGTGCAGGCCCTCGGCCGCCACGAGGTCCAGGAACCGGCCCAGGTCGCGGCGTCCGTCCAGGTCGAACACGCCGGGCTCGGGCGCGTGGAAGTTCCACGGCACGTACGTCTCGATGGTGTTCAGGCCCATGAGCCGCGCCTTGTGGATGCGGTCGGCCCACTGGTCGGGGTGCACGCGGAAGTAGTGCAGCGCGCCGCTGACGACCTGGGTCGGCGCGCCGTCCAGCAGGAAGTCCTCGGGGCCGATCTCGAACGTGGGCATGTGTGGTTCCTCGGGGTTCTTCGTGACACGGACGGCGGCGGGGGAGGCCCCCGCCGCCGTCATCGATGGTGGTGCGGCCGGCTCACTCGGAGACGGTGAAGCCCTGCTCGTTGCCGTAGCTGACGATCGACTCCTGCCAGGCGGCCAGGCCGTCGGTCAGCGGGGTCGAGCCGGTGTACGCCTGGCCGACGGTGTCGGGGAAGACGCTGTTGGCGTAGACCTGGTACGGCAGGTACTGCCAGCCCTCCACCACGCCGGTGGCGGACGCCGAGAGCACCTCGTTGATCTTCTGGCCGCCGAAGTACTCCGACTCCTCGCCGAGGAACGCCTCGTCGTTCAGGTCGGCGAGCGTCGCCGGGAAGTTGCCGCCCTCCAGGCGCGTGGCGACGCCGTCGCCGGCGTTCGCGTACTGCAGGAAGCCGTAGGCCAGGGCCTTCTTGTCGCTGGCCTCGGTGATCGACAGCGCCGAGCCGCCGTTCTCCGCGGTCTCGTTCGCACCCTCGGTCCACTGCGGCATCGGGGCCACACGCCAGTCGCCCGACGCCGGGGCGGCGCCCGACTCCAGGTTCGCCGGCATCCAGGCGCCGGTCACGAGCGCGGCGATCTCACCGCTGCCCAGGCCCTGGAACCACTCGTCGGACCAGGCCGGCACGTTCGCCACCAGGTCGTCGTCCAGGAGCTGCTGCCACATCTCGGCGAACTTGGCGGAGCCCTCGTCGGCGAGGTTCACGGTCACGTCGGTGCCGTCCACCTCGAACGGGTGCCCGCCGGCCTGCCAGATCATCGAGGTCGCGAAGCCGGCGTCACCGTTGTCCGCGGTGATGTACGTGTTCGGGTCGGACTCGTGGATCTTCTTGGCGGCCTCGACGAACTGGTCCCAGGTGGCCGGCACCTCGACGCCGGCCTTCTCGAACGTCTTCGCGTTGTAGAACAGGGCCATCGGGCCGGAGTCCATCGGCAGGCCGTACACGGCGTCGCCGTCGGTCACCGCGCCCCACGGGCCGGGGGAGTAGGTGCCGTCGAGCTCGCTCGCGCCCAGCGGCGCGAGGTCCGCGAGCGAGCCGCCGATCGAGAACTGCGGCAGGGCGTAGTACTCCATCTGCGCGACGTCGGGCACGCCCGAGCCGGCGCTGATCGCGTTCTGCAGCGCGACGTAGTGGTCGTTGCCGGTGCCGACGTTCGCCAGCTCGACGTCCACGTTCGGGTACTCGGCCTCGAAGTCCTCGACGACCTTGTCCAGCGTGGGCTCCCACGCCCAGACCAGCAGGTCGCCGCCCTCCTCGAGGGCCGCCGAGATGTCCTCGGGGGAGACGGTCTCCGCGGCATCTCCGCCGTCGGACCCGGACCCGCACGCGGTCAGGGCGAGCGCCAGGGCGCCCGCCGCGGCGAACGCGCCGACGGCGCGGTGGTGGCGGATGGTCATGGTGGTTCCTCTCACTTCATCGTCAGATCTGGGGAAAGGGGGTGCGGGTCATTCCTTGACGCTGCCGGCGGCCAGTCCCGACTGCCAGTAGCGCTGCAGCAGCAGGAAGGCCACCACGAGCGGCAGGATGGTCAGGAGCGAGCCGGCGATCACGAGGTTGAAGATGGCCTCGCCACCCGCGGTGGTCGCCTGCGCGTTCCAGGCGTTCAGGCCCAGCGTCAGCGGGTACCAGTCGGGGTCGCGCAGCATGATCAGCGGCAGGAAGTAGTTGTTCCACGTGGCCACCACGGTGAACAGCAGCACCGTCACGATGCCGGGGGCCAGCATCGGCAGGCACACCTGGAAGAAGGTGCGGGCCTCGCTCGCGCCGTCGATGCGGGCGGCCTCCATGATCTCGTCGGGCACGGCGTCGGCCGCGAAGGTCCACATGAGGTAGAGGCCGAACGGCGAGATGAGCGACGGGATGATCACCGACCAGGGCGTGTTGGTCAGGCCCAGGTTGGCGAACATGAGGAACGTGGGCACGGCCAAGGCGGTGCCCGGCACGGCCACGGCGCCGATGACGACGGCGAACACTGCCCGCTTGCCGGGAAAGCTGAACTTGGCCAGGCCGTAGCCGCCGAGCAGGGCCAGCAGGGTGGCACCGCCCGCGCCCAGCACCACGTACAGCAGCGTGTTGAGGAACCAGCGGCCGAACACGCCGCCGTCGTAGGTCAGGACGCCCACGATGTTGTCCCACAGGGCGAAGTCGCCGCTGAACCACAGGCCGAACGAGCTGAACAGGTCGGGCTGCGTCTTGGTCGCGTTGATCAGCAGCCAGACGAGCGGGATCAGCGCGTAGATGCCGATCAGGGCGGTCAGGACCGTGAGCAGCACGCTGCGCGTGGGCCGGGCGTGCGAGGTGCGGCGCGTGCGCAGGCGGGGCCGCGAGCGGCGGGGCCGGACGGTGGGCGCGGTCAGCAGGACGTTGGTCATGGCTCAGGCCTCCTTGCGCATGCCGCGCAGCTGCACCACGTAGGCCACGAGCATCGTGAGCACGCCCATGATGATCGCCACCGTGGCCGAGTAGTTGTACTGCTGGCCGGAGAACGACAGCGAGTAGGCGTACAGGTTCGGCGTGTAGTGCGTCGAGATGTAGTTGGGCGACAGCGGCTGCAGGATGCTCGGCTCGTTGAAGAGCTGGAAGGAGCCGATGATCGAGAAGATGGTCGCCACCACCAGGGCGCCGCGGATGGCGGGCAGCTTGATCGCCGAGATCACCCGCCAGGGGCCTGCGCCGTCGATCTCAGCGGCCTCGTACAGCGAGGTGGGCACCACACGCAGTGCCGAGTAGAAGATCAGCATGTTGTAGCCGACGAACTCCCAGGTCACGATGTTGCCGATCGCCGGGAGCACCAGCGCGGAGGCCAGCGGGTCCGGGATGTTCGTGCCGAACAGGTCGTTGAAGTTGCCGACCAGGCCGAACCGCTCGCCGTACATGAAGCCCCACATGAGGGCGGCCACGACGCCGGGCACGGCGTAGGGCAGGAAGATCGTCAGGCGGAAGAAGTCCCGCCCGTACAGCCGGCCGCTGTCGATCGCGAGGGCGACCAGCAGCGAGATGCCGAGCATGACCGGCACCTGGACCAGCAGGAACGCGGTCACCCGGCCCACGCCGGCCCAGAACTGCGGGTCGCTCAGCGCCCGGGCGTAGTTGTCGAGGCCGACGAACGACGTGCCGCCCACGAGCTGCGTCTGGAACAGGCTCAGCCAGAGCGAGTAGGCGATGGGTGCGAGGAAGACCAGGGCGAAGACGGCCATGAACGGGCCGACGAACCCCCATCCGGTCCAGCGGGTGCGGCGTCGCATCCGCCTCGCGGGCTTGGGCACGGCCGGTGGCGATGCGAGCGTGGTCACAGCAGGTCGCTCCTTCACGAGTGGGGTCAGCACGTCGGCGTAGTGTTGACGTCAACATGGTGACGCGGACTAGGGTGCTCGTGAGTTCCCGGAGTGTCAAGCGCGCACCGGGCAGACGCATCACGAGGAGGTGGGTGCCGTGGAGGGCAGGAGCCCGTCCCTGGCCGACGTCGCGGAGCTCGCCGGGGTCTCGACCCAGACCGTCTCCCGCGTGTCGATGGGCCTGGACAACGTGCGGCCCGCGACCCGGGACCGGGTGCTGGCGGCGATGGCGCAGCTCGGCTACGCCCCGAACACCGCGGCCCGGGCGCTGCGGTACGGCAGCTTTCGGACCATCGGCATGATCGCCCACCGGCTCGCCCGCACGGGCGAGTCCCGGACGGTCGAGGCGGTGGTCGAGGCGGCACGGGCCCAGGGTTACACGGTCACGCTGGTCGACGTCGAGAGCCCGTCGTCGCAGGACGTGGCCGCCGCCGTGACCCGGCTGTCGCACCAGGCGATCGACGGCCTGGTGATCGTGCGTGCCGAGACGGCGACGCCCGACACGCTCGCCCTGCCGCCCCGGATGCCCGTGGTGGTGTCCGACTCGCGGTTCGTGGGTCACCATCCCGCCGTCGGCGCCGACCAGGCCGACGGCGCCCGCCGGGCCACCCAGCACCTCCTCGACCTGGGGCACCGCACGGTGCACCACGTCGCGGGACCCGCCGGCTCGGCGCCCGCGCAGGTGCGCGCCGAGGCCTGGCGGGCGACGCTCGGCGCGGCCGGCGCCGTCGTGCCCGAGGCCGTGGCGGGGGACTGGACCGCGGGCTCGGGGTACGAGGCCGGCCGGCGGCTCGCGGCCGACCCGGACGTCACCGCCGTGTTCTGCGCGAACGACGAGATGGCCGCGGGCGTGCTCCGTGCGCTGCACGAGGCCGGCCGCGCCGTGCCGGCCGAGGTCTCCGTGGTCGGGTTCGACGACATCCTGCTGGCCGAGCACCTCTGGCCGCCGCTGACGACGGTCGCGCAGGACTTCGACGAGATCGGTCGGCGGCTCGTGGCGCGGCTGCTGCAGCAGGTGCGCGACGGCCGGCGCACGGGTGCCGACGAGGTGCGCCTGGCGGAGACCACGGCAGCCGAGGTGGCTGACGCCACGGGGCCGGACCTGCACGAGGTGGTGCCGGTGGAGCTCCGCGTCCGGGCGAGCACGGCCCCGCCGCCCCGGTGACGCCCGAGGTCGTGGGGCGAATCGTTACGCACGGCCCCCGCCGGACACATATCTGGTACCGAACATTCACCCTGAAACCCGTAGGATCGGCTCGATGGCGCAACCAGAGGGCAGGGGTGTTACACGCGTGGAGTCACAGTCAGCCGAGGCTCTGCTCGACCCGCCGACCCGTCCGACGTGGCGCAGCTCCCTGGTCGCGGCGGTCATCGGGGTGCTCGTCTTCGCGGTGTGCATCTGGCAGGTGGTCGTGCGCGGCCCGTTCATCGCCTGGGACTGGCAGTTCCACTACTACGTGGACGCGCACCACCCGGTCGGCTGGGAGAAGGTCTTCCTCGACATCGTCGCGAGCGTGACCGGCGAGCGGCTGTTCACCATCCCCATGGTCGGGGGCACGGCCCTCTACGTGGCGTGGAAGCAGGGCGGGCCGGGTTCGCTCTGGAGCATCGCCACGCGTCGGCCGGTGATGGCCGTGCTCGCCGGGCTGGCCACCATCGCGTCGATCGGCTACGGCACCAAGTTCGGCCTCGGCCGCACCGGACCGCACCACAACATGGACGTGCTGCACGCCGGCGGCCAGGCGTTCCCCTCGGGCCACGCGGCGAACACGTTCTTCACGGGCTTCTTCATCCTCTGCCTGCTGTTCTCCCAGAGCGGCCTGCACCCGAGCCTGAGCCGCCTGCGCACGATGATCCCCGTGGTCGGCGTCATCGTGGCCATCGCGGGTGCGCTCATGTCGTGGCTCGACTACCACTGGCTGAGCGACATCCCCGGTGGCTGGCTGCTGGGCTTCATCGCCTGCATGGTGGCCCTGTCGGTGCTGCGGGCGGGCCCGCGCGGCGAACGAGATCGCCTGCCCGCCGGCTAGCGGCCGGTCTCCGCTAGGTTCTGCGCATGACAGAGCGGTCGGGCGGGCACGTGGCCGTGCTGGTGAACCCTGTCTCCGGGCGCGGCGCGGGCGCCGCCTCCGGGCGCGTGGCCGTCGAGCGGCTGCGGGCCCGGGGCGCCGACGTCCGGGTCCACCAGGGGTCCAGCGCGAGCGAGACCGTCGCGCTCGCACGGCGCGCCGTCGACGAGCACCCCGACGTGCTCGTGGTGGTGGGCGGCGACGGCACGGTCGCGTCCGTGCTGGGCCCGGTGCTGGACTCCGGCGTCCCGCTCGCGCTGGTCCCCGCGGGCACCGGCAACGACCTGGCGCGCGAGCACGGCATCCCCCTGGGCGACGCCGCGGCTGCCGCCGACCTCGCGCTGGACGGCGTGCGCCGCCGCGTGGACACCGGGACCGTGACGACCGCAGACGGCACGGCGCACCACTTCGTCACGGTGCTGTGCGCCGGGCTGGACTCCCTGACCAACGCGCGCACCAACCGCATGCGGTGGCCCGCGGGTCCGGCCCGCTACAAGGTCGCGGTCTACCTGGAGTGGCTGCGGCTGCGGAGGTTCGGCTACCGCCTGCACCCGGTGGGGGAGCCGGTGGTGGAGCAGGACGGGTACATGCTCGCCGTCGGGCTGACCCGGTTCTACGGCGGCGGGGTGCCGATCTGCCCGGACGCCGATCCCGCCGACGGCCTGCTGGACCTCACCCTGGTGCAGGCCGTGGGCCGGTTCCGGGTGCTCGCGTTCGACGCGCGCATCAAGGCCGGCCGGCACGTCGGCCGGCCGGACGTCACGACGCTGCGCACCTCCGCCGTCCGCCTGGCGGGCCCGGCGGGCCTGGTCGCGTACGCCGACGGCGAGCTGGTCGGCGCCGTCCCGCTGACGGTCGAGGCGCACCGGGAGGCGCTGACGCTGTGCGTGCCGGGCTGAGGTGCGCCGCACCGGCGGGCTGGTCGGGCTGCCCGAGATCTACCGGTGAGCCAACCGTGATGTGACCGGGGTCACCTGCGCGCCGTGTCACGTCCCGCGCCCAGGAGGTGTCTGGATGGTGTCCGCAGCCCCCGTCCGAGAACGGAGCCCGTCATGACCGGCACACCGGCCCGCAGCATCAGCACCCGGATCAGCACCGTGCTGCCCAGGACCCTGACCAACCGCGCCATGGCCGCGTACTCGCGGTGGCGGTACGGCGAGGTGCTGGACCCGCTGGTCGCCGTGGGGCACCACGGGAAGGTGACCCGCACCTACGCGCTGACCGAGCTCGGCGTGTCCGGCTGGAAGGCCCTGGACCCGGGCCTGAAGTCGCTCGCGATCATGGCCGCCTCGGTGTCCGTCGGCTGCACGTGGTGCGTGGACTTCGGGTACTGGGAGGCGCAGCATGGGCACGTGGACCCGGTGAAGCTGCACGACGTGCCGGTCTGGCGCACCAGCGACCGGTTTACCGGCCTGGAGCGGGACGTCCTCGCGTTCGCCGAGGCGGAGACGGCGACGCCCCCGGCGGTGGACGACGCGCTCGCCGCACGGCTGACCGACGCCCTGGGGGCGGAGGCCTTCACCGAGCTGGTCGCGATCGTCGCCGTGGAGAACCTGCGCAGCCGGATCAACTCCGCCATGGGGCTGAGCGCGCAGGGCTTCGGCGACCGGTGCGAGGTGCCGCTCGGCGGGCCGCTCGCCGAGGTGGGGGAGGCGTAGTGGCGGGCGGCGCCGACCCGCGCCCGGCACCGGACGCGCTGACGGAACCGTTCGCCGAGAACCGTCGGCTGCTGTTCACGGTGGCCTACGAGATGCTCGGCGCGGCCGCCGACGCCGAGGACGTGGTCCAGGAGGCGTGGCTGCGCTGGTCGGCGGCGGACCGCTCCGACGTCCTGGAGCCGCGGGCCTACCTGGTCCGGATCACCACCCGGCTCGCGCTGAACCGGCTGCGGGCGCTGCAGCGGGCCCGCGAGACCTACGTGGGGCCCTGGCTGCCCGACCCGCTCCTGACCACGCCTGACGCCGCCCATCCCGTCGAGCGCGCCGAGGAGGTGTCGCTGGCGCTGCTGGTGGTGCTGGAGACGCTCTCGCCGCTGGAGCGCGCCGTGTTCGTGCTGCGCGAGGTGTTCGAGCTGCCCTACCAGGAGGTCGCGCACGCGCTCGACCGGGACGTCGTCGCCGTGCGGCAGGTGGCGCACCGGGCGCGTGAGCACGTGCGGTCGCGGCGTCCCCGCTACACGCCCGCGGGTCCGCAGCACACCGAGGTCACGCAGCGGTTCCTGGCGGCGTGCCTCACGGGTGACGTCGCGGGCGTGCTGGCGGCGCTCGCACCCGAGGTGGAGCTCGTGACCGACGGCGGCGGCGTGGTCCGCGCGGCGCGCCGGGTCATCCGGGGCGCCGACAAGGTGTCCCGGGCGCTGGTGGCGTTCGCGCAGGACGAGACGGTGGGCCGGATGGAGTGGGTGCCCGCCGAGATCAACGGGTCGCTCGGCATGCTCGCGCTGCTGGACGGCGCGCCCGCCATGGCCGCCGTGACCGAGCTCGACGGCGACCGGCTCGCGCGCGTGCTGGTGTTCCGCAACACCGACCGGCTGGCCGGGCTGCGCCGGATCGCGCCCTGAGGTCGCCCTGAGACGTCAGACGGTCGCGAGATCGCCCGCGACGAGCCGGAGCTCGCGGCGCGCGTGCTGCGGCACCACCTCGTCCGGCACCGTCAGGCCGACCGCCCAGGCGGCCTCGCCGTGCCGGCGGGGGACCAGGTGCGCGGCGCACGTGATGCCGTCGCGGAACTCGCCGTGCTCCTCGACCACGGCGTCGGCCCGCAGGCGGGCGAGCTGTCCGTCGAGGGCCGTGATGTCGGTGGCCGTCCGGGCGGTGAACTTGCGCAGGCCGGCGTCGACCACCAGCTCGTGACGGTCGCGCCGGGACATGCCGAGCAGCAGGGCCTTGCCGAGGGCGGTGGCGTGGGCCGAGACGTCGAGCCCGCGCTCCAGGTCCTCCAGGTAGGGAGAGCCCGGGGCCTCGGCGTAGTCGACCACGACCACCCGGCCGGCGCTGATCCGGCCCAGGTAGGCGCTGTAGCCGGTGCTCTGGGCGAGGTGGCGCAGCACCTCGCGGGTGTCGGGGCCGCGGCCGAGCGAGCCGAGCTGCTCGTAGAACCGGTTGCTGATCTGCTCGCCCACGTCGTACGTGCCGTCCTTGAGGCGGGCCACGTAGCCCGCGTAGGCGAGCGTGCGCACCAGGTGGTACGTGGTGGAGAGGTTGAGGCCGCTGCGGCGGGCGATGGCCTTGACCGGCAGGCCCGGGGACCGCGTCACGACCTCGAGGACCCGGAGGGCGCGCGCGACGCTCTGCACCAGGTCGTCCGGGCGTTCCCGCTCGGCGTACAGAGTCACGTGCCCCCCTTGCTCGTCGGGTGGTGCCCTCGATCAGGTCGACCGAGGTGCTGGCCGGATGGGTCTCGACAGGGTGGTTCGAGGGTGCGACAGTGTATGCCCTCGCAGACATCGTAGCCACGGCCAGGGCCGTGGTCACGGCGCGCGACGGCGACACGGGTGGATTCACCCTGGGCGATCACAGGTGACTGCACAGAGCGGTGGATCCATGAAAATACCTGAACTAGGTCATATCGGGCAAGCGCTCGGGCTCGACGCCGTGGCGGGCGTGGTGCCCCTGCGGTCGCTGGTCGACGCCTCGGCCATGCCGGACCCGCGCGTGTTCTACGACGAGCTCGAGCGCGAGTGGGGCGAGGTGGCCCCGGTCGAGCTGGAACCGGGCGTGCCCGCGTGGCTCGTCATGGGTCAGCGGCTCGTCTACGACGTCATGCGCAACGAGCACGCCTTCGCGACCGACCCGCGCACGTGGAACGGGCACGCGCGCGGCGGCCTGCCCCCGGGGTCCGGGCTGCACCCCGTGCTCACCTCGCACCAGCGGTTCGCCGCCAACCACAGCGACGGGGCGCTGCGCCGGCGGCTGCGCGTGCCGCTGGACGACGCGTTCGAGCAGGTCTCCGAGAGCATCACGGCCGCCAAGGCCCGCTCCTTCTGCAGCCTGCTCATCGACCGCTTCGAGGAGCGCGGCCGCGCCGACCTCATGCTCGAGTACGCGTCGGTGATCCCGTTCCTGGTGGTCGCCGACATGATCGGGTTCGACCCGGAGGACGGGCAGCGTCTGTTCGACCTGACCCGGCGCGTCGCGGGCGGCGGCGCCGACGCGGCGGACGCCGTGGCCGAGGTGGACCGGATGACGGGCGCGCTCGTGGCGGCCCGGCGTGCGAGCCCGCGGCGGGACCTCGCGAGCACGCTGGTCGCGCACCCGAACCTGCACGACGACGTCGAGGTGGTGCACTCGCTGCTGGTCGTCGCCTGGTCCGGCAACCTGACGCTGACGGCATGGGTAGGGCAGACGCTGCTGCTCGCGCTCACCGACGCGCGGTTCTCCGGTCGCCTGCACGGGGGCCGCATCGACCTGGACAACGCCATGGACGAGGTGCTGTGGCGTTCCACCCCGACGATCCACACCCTGCCGCGGTTCGCTCGCCGGGACATCGTGCTGGGCGGCACGCACGTCGCCGCCGGGGACCCGCTCGTGCTCGCGATCCACGCCGCGAACACCGACCCGCGCATGGACACGGGCGACCCGTGGGACCACGTCGGCAGCCGCGCCCACGTCTCCTTCGGCACCGGGCCGCACGCGTGCCCCGCGCCCCGGACGGCGCGCCTGGTGGCGCGCATCGCGGTGGAGACCGTCCTGCGACGCCTCGACCTCACGCTCCGGGTCCCGCCCGCCGACGTCGCCTGGGACCGCGTCCTGTGGCTCAGGCAGCCGGTGAGCCTGCCGGTCACGTTCCCGCGGCCGGTGGTGTCCGCCTGACGGGACGGCGTGCGGGCGGGGCGCGGTAGGTTGCGGACGTGAGCGAGGAGGGTCACATGCGCATCGGCATACCGGACGACGGCGGGCTGCTCGTGCCCGCCACCCCGACGACGGCCGCCCGGCTGGTGGGCCTCGGCTACGAGGTCGCGGTCGCGGCGGGAGCGGGTGCGGGGGCGGGCTATCCCGACGCGGCGTACGCGGCGGCAGGTGCCGTCGTCGTGCCGGGACCCGAGGCGTGGGCCGCCGACGTCGTGGTCGTGACCCGGGCGCCCGCGTCGCTCGCCGGTCCGGGACTCTCGGCCCTGCGGCCCGGCGCCGTCCTGATCGCGCAGATCGCGCCCGCCACGCGACCCGGGCTGCTGCGCGAGCTCGCCGACCGCGGCGTCACCGCCCTCGCCCTGGACGCCGTGCCCCGCATCTCCCGGGCGCAGTCGCTGGACGTGCTGAGCGCGCTGTCCAACGTGGCGGGGTACCGCGCGGTGGTCGAGGCCGCCGCCGAGTACGGCGGCATGTTCTCCGGCCAGGTCACCGCGGCGGGCACCACGCCACCCGCCACCGTCTTCGTCATCGGCGCGGGCGTGGCCGGGCTCGCGGCCGTCGGCGCCGCCGGCAGCCTCGGCGCCCGGGTGCGCGCGTTCGACGTGCGGCCCGAGGCCGCCGAGCAGATCGAGTCCCTGGGCGCCACCGTGGTGCGGGCCGACGCCGCCGCCCAGCAGGTCAGCGCCGACGGCTACGCCTCCGCGCTCACCGCCGACCAGGAGGCGGCGGCGCTGCGTGCGTACGCCGTCGAGACGGCGGCCGCCGACGTGGTCGTGACGACGGCGCTCGTGCGGGGAACCGCCCCGACCACCGTCACCGCCCAGATGGTCGCGGCGATGCGGCCCGGCAGCGTGATCGTCGACCTGGCCGCGCCCGGCGGTGGCAACTGCGAGCTCACGGTGCCCGGCGAGCGCGTCGTCAGCGACAACGGCGTGGTCGTGCTCGGCTACACGGACCTGCCCGACCGCATGCCGCGGCACACCTCCGAGCTGCTCGGCACCGCCGTGGCCAACCTGGTCCAGCTCGGCACACCGGGCCGGGACGGCCGCCTGGTGCTCGACCTCGACGACGTCGTGGTGCGCGGCATGACGGTGGCCCGCGACGGCGAGGTGCTGTGGCCGCCCCCGCCGGTCGCGGTGTCGGTACAGGAGGTTCCGGCACAGGAGGTCCCGGCGGAGCGCGGTGCCGGCGGGGCCGGAGCCGCCGCTGCCGGGCCGGGCACCACGGGACGCCGTCCGGTCGCCCGCACCGCCCTGGTCGCGCTCGCCGCCGTGCTCGGGGCGCTCGCCGTGGCGGCCTCGCCGGCCGAGCAGGCCACCCACTTCACCGTGCTGGCGCTGGCCGTGGTGGTCGGCTTCTACGTGATCTCGCACGTCACCCACGCCCTGCACACGCCGCTGATGTCCCAGACCAACGCGATCTCCGGGATCATCCTGGTCGGCAGCATGCTCCAGATCGGCTCGTCGGACCCGGTGGTGACGGTGCTCGCGGTGCTCGCCTCGGCGGTGGCGAGCATCAACGTCTTCGGGGGATTCCTGGTCACCCACCGCATGCTCGGCATGTTCCACCGCACCCCGGAGGAGCCATGAGCACCGAGTCCGTGGTCCAGGCGCTGTACCTCGTCGCGGCCGTGCTGTTCGTGCTGTCGCTGGCCGGGCTGTCGCGGCAGGAGACGGCGCGGCGCGGCGTGCTGCTCGGGATGGCCGGCATGGGGCTGGCGCTCGCGGCGACGGTGGCTCTCTCGCTGGTGCGGTCCGAGCGGCCCGTCGGTGTGACGGCGGGGCTGATCCTGCTGGTGCTCCTCGTCGGGGCGGCGGTGGGCACGTGGCGGGCCCGTACCGTCGAGATGACCCAGATGCCCGAGCTGATCGCGCTGCTGCACTCGTTCGTCGGCGCGGCCGCGGTGCTCGTCGGGTTCGGTTCCTACCTCTCCGAGCCCGCGACGGCAGGGGCCGGCGCGACGGTGCACCTCGTCGAGGTCTTCCTGGGCGTGCTCATCGGCGCCGTGACCTTCACCGGCTCCGTGGTGGCGTTCGGCAAGCTGTCGGGCCGCCTGCGCTCCTCGCCCCTGCTGCTGCCCGGCCGCAACGGGCTGAACCTCGCGGCGCTCGTCGCGTCCGGCGGGCTGCTCTGGTGGTTCCTGACGGCGCCGGAGCCGGGGCTGCTGCCGCTGCTGCTCATGACGCTCGTCGCGCTCGCGCTGGGCTGGCACCTGGTGGCGGCGATCGGCGGCGGCGACATGCCCGTCGTCGTCTCGATGCTGAACTCCTACTCGGGGTGGGCGGCCGCCGCGGCGGGGTTCATGCTGGGCAACGACCTGCTGATCATCACCGGCGCGCTCGTGGGTTCGTCCGGTGCGATCCTCAGCTACCTCATGTGCCGCGCGATGAACCGGTCGTTCGTGAGCGTGATCCTGGGCGGGTTCGGCGCCGAGGCCGGTGCCGCCGCTCCGGGCGGCCCGGTCGAGCCGGGCTCCTACCGCGAGACGACCGCGCTGGAGGTGGCCGCCCTGCTCACCGCCGCCCGCTCGGTGATCGTGGTGCCCGGGTACGGCATGGCGGTGGCCAAGGCGCAGTACCCGGTGGCCGACCTGGTGGCCCGGCTCACGGCCCGCGGCACCACCGTGCGGTTCGGCATCCACCCGGTGGCCGGGCGGCTGCCGGGGCACATGAACGTGCTCCTCGCCGAGGCCAAGGTGCCCTACGACCAGGTGTTCGGCATGGACGAGATCAACGCCGACCTCCCCGCCACCGACGTGGTGCTCGTGATCGGCGCCAACGACACGGTGAACCCGGCCGCGCAGGACGACCCGGCGTCCCCCATCGCGGGCATGCCGGTGCTCCAGGTGTGGCAGGCTGGCGAGGTGGTCGTCTTCAAGCGGTCCATGGCCACGGGCTACGCGGGGGTGCAGAACCCGTTGTTCTTCCGTGAGAACACGGCCATGCTGTTCGGGGACGCGAAGGAGCAGGTGGAGCTGATCGTGCAGGCGCTCTGACGGGGCGCGGGACGGTCTGCGGGGCGCGTCAGGGGGCGGCGTGCTTTGCCTTCGCGTGGTCATGTGTGGGTGAATTGACGGTGCCGTGCTGACAGTGTGCGGTAACGACTTGGTATAAAGGGGCCGCACCGGGAACGCCGGGGCAGTCCCTCAGTGCGGAGGCCGAGTGTTGACACGCTCTCTCGCGACCGGTGCGGTCGCGATCGTCGGGTTCCTGGTGCTCGTCGCGACCACGGAGCTCTTCTGGTTCGGGCCCCCGGCCGGCGCGCACAACGCCGGTGAGCTCTTCGCGTCGTTCGGCGGCGCGGTCCTGACGTTCCTGACCTGGTCCGTGGTCGGCTGGGGCGTCGCGCGGACGGCGCGCGCCCTGCGGCTGGCCCGCTACTCGGTGCCGATCGGCATGGCCGTGCCCGTCGCCGCGATCGTCGCCTTCGCCGTGACGATCCACCTGGACGCCTGGTCGACCGGGTTCGGCGTGCTGTCGTTCGCGGCGGCGTCGGCCGGGGTGCTGGGCACGCGGCGCCGACGGCGCCGGAGCGCGTCCGCCCCGGACCCGCTCCGGGAACCGAAGGGCCACCCACCGGTCCGCATGGCGGCCTGACGGCCCACGGGCCCCCGCCGCTCAGCCGCCGGGCGCCGCCCGGCCGAGCGGGACTCGGCCGGCCATCACCAGAAGCGGACCGGCAGGCCGTGCCGGGCGTAGACCGTCTCGACCGCCGCACGCACCTGCGCGGGCTCGCCCAGGCGGTCCATGTCCAGGCCGAGCACCACGAGTGTCGCCACGCCGTCGTGCTCGGACCACCAGGAGTCCAGCCCGCCGCGCATCTGGCGCAGCCGCCCACGCGTCAGCCCCTGGGTCACCCCGCGCATGAGCACGCTGGTCGCCGGCGTGCCGAGCGGGGCCGCGAACCCCGCGGGCAGCCGGCCGAGGTTCGAGGCCAGGCACAGCGGCGCGGTGGCGTCGCGCGCGGCACGCCGGGCGACGGCGTCCGGCACCATCTGCATGAGCGGCTTCAGCGGACCGAGCGTGTCCACCCGCGTCCCGGTCGTCAGGGCCCGGAACTCCGCGGCGGCGCTCGACCGGATCTGACCCATGTCCGCCACGACCCCCGCCCGCTCGGGCGCGGGAGTCACCGTCGTGTCGACGGCGATGGAGACGCCCGAGGTGGCGTTCGAGCGCAGGTCGTCCTTGCCGCGCAGGCTCACGGGGATCGACACGCGCACCGGCATGCCGGCCGTCGCCGCGCCCGCCGCGAGCAGGATCTCCGTGCACACCGCGATGAGCAGCGAGTTCGCCGTCCCGCCGGCGGCGTGGGCCGTGCGGTGCCAGGTCGCGGCGTCGGTGTCCACCACGACGACGGGCGGGTGGGCCGGCTGGGCGTCGTCCGACCGCGGTCCGGGGCGCGGCCGGTCCGAGGACTGCTGGGCCAGGACCGGCGGCACGGGCCCCTGCCGGGCGGCCTGCCGCAGGCCGGCGGCGGCGGCGCGCGCCTGGCCGGTCGCGTCGCGCAGGTCCGCCACGAGTCCCGTCCGGATCCGCTCGCCGTCCCGGGGCAGGCGCCGCGTGCCGGACGCCGTGAACGACCCGCCGTCCGCCCGGAACCCGGCCGCGGCGACGGCGGCCTGGAGCGCGCCGACGTGCATCCCGCCGTCGGCCACCACGTGCGACGTGACGAAGCTGAGCACGCTGCCGCCGCTCACCGTCGGAGCCGCCGCGAGGGCCCAGGTGGGGCCGGTCTCGGGGTCGAGGTTGGCCTGGGCCTGCCGGTCCGCCCAGGTGAGCACGGCGTCGTCGCGCACGGGGGTGGCCTCGATCGTCGGGTCCAGCGACACGGCGGACGCCGACCACCGGGCGCGCGCCCCGGGCAGCCGGCCGGGCCGGACCACGCGCTGGAGCGGGCCGTCGGCCAGCCCGCGGTGCAGGGCCTGCACGGCGCGCGGCTCCAGCGGCACCGGCAGGCGCCACACGGTCTGGTTCACGACGGCGACGCCGAGCACCCGACGGGTGCGCAGGAAGAGGTCGTCGTCGTAGGTGAGGCGGTTGGTCACCGCCGGGTCGGTGATGGTCGCTGGGCTGGTCACGGGGCCTCCGGTGCGGGGCGGGCGAGGAACGGTCGGGCGGGCGCGGGTGCGGTGGCGGGTGAGAGCGACACGAGGTCGTGGCGGGTGGGTAGGGTGCGCGCGTGCGTCATGTCATGGCCCTGGTGGGCAGTCGAGGAGATGTCCAGCCGGCGCTCGCGGTCGCGCTGGAGCTGCGTCGGCGCGGGCACGAGGTGGTGACCGGTGTCGCGCCCAACCTCCTGCCGCTCGCGCAGCGGCTGGGGCTCGACCCGGTGCCGCTGGGCATCGACTCGGCGGCGCTGCTGGGCTCCGACCTGGTGCGCCGCGACATGCGCTCCGCCCGTCCGGTGCGCCGGGTGCGCGCCCTGCGCGCGGTGGCGGCGGCCGGCTGGGACGAGCTGCGGACCGGCCTGACGGCCCTGCTCGACGATGCCGGCGGCGCCGACACGGTCGTGACCGGCCTGCTGGGGCAGGAGGTGGCCGCCGCGGTGGCCGAACGGCGCGGGCTGCGCACCGCCGCGCTGCACTACTGCCCGGTGCGGGCCAACGGCGTGGTGTCGCCCGTCAGCGGCGTGCGCGGGCCGCGGGCCACGCGGACGGCCTGGGCGCTGGGGGAACGAGTGCGGTGGAGCCTGACCCGCCGCGCGGAGAACGCGCAGCGCGCCGCCCTCGGCCTGCCGGGCACCCGCGTGCACCTGCCCACCCGGCTCCGGGAGGCCGGCGGCGTCGAGATCCAGGCGTACGACCCGGCACTGGTGCCCGGGCTGGCCGCCGAGTGGGGGCCGCGCCGCCCGTTCACGGGCTTCCTGGCCCTCGACCACGCCGCCCGCGCCCGCCTCGGGGAGTCCGGCTCCGGGCCCGACGCCGGCCTCGACGCCTGGCTCGACGCCGGGGACCCGCCCGTCTACGTCGGCTTCGGCTCCATGCCCGTGGCCGACCCGCCCGCGCTGGTGGCCGCCGTCGAGGCAGCGTGCGCGGAGCTCGGGGTGCGGGCGCTGGTCAGCGCCGGGTGGAACGACTTCTCGGGGGCGCACGGTACGGACGGGCGACGGGTCCGCCTGGTCGGTGCCGTGGACCACGCCGCCGTGCTGCCCCGCTGCCGGGCCGCCGTGCACCACGGCGGGGCGGGCACCACCGGGGCGGTGCTGCGGGCGGGGCTGCCCGCCGTGGTCGGCTGGTACTCGGCCGACCAGCCCCTGTGGGGCGACCTGCTGCGCGGGGCGGGCGTCGGGGTCGCGCGTCGTGCGAGCACGCTGACCAGGCCGGGCGTCCTGACCGGTGCGCTGGCCGAGGTGCTCGACGACGCCACCGCCGCCCGCGCCGCCGCCCTCGGGGCGCAGCTCGTGCCCGCCGCCCGGGCCGTCGCGGCGGCCGCGGACGCGATCGACGGCGGCACGCGGGACTGACCGCCGCCCGGCCGCGCTCACCACGGCACCGCGGGCAGCCGCCAGGCACCGGCCTCCGTGAGCACGAGGTCGCGCAGCGCGGCGTCGTCGGTCACGCGGTCCGGGTCGAGGGCCGCGACGCTGAGCGTCGTCGTCGGGCCCACCGTGGTGCAGAAGGCGACCAGCCCGCCGCCGGCCGCGCGCAGCTCGGCGGCCGTGGCGCCCTGGTAGTGCGAGAGCGTCGCGACCGCGCGCACCGGACCACCCGGCGCCTGGGTGTAGCCGGCGGGCGGCTTGCCCAGGTTGGAGGCCAGCGCCGCCGCGACGGGCGGCTGCGGCAGGCGGTTGACGACCGTGTCGGGCAGCATCTGCACCAGCTCCAGCGGCACCGGGGCCGCCCCGGGCTCCGCCTGCCCGACGGCGGCGTACGCCTCCTTGGCCGCGGCCCGCACCCAGCCGAGGTCGCGCGCGGCGAGCACCTCGGCCGGCAAGGTGACCCGGGCGATCTTGGTGGAGTTGGCCCGCGGGTCGTCGGGCTCGCGGGTGGCCACCGGCAGCGCCACCGGGACAGGCTCGCCCGGGAAACGCCCGGTGGCGTGCACCAGCCGCGCGAGGAACGCGACGAACCACGTGTTGGGCGTGCCGCCGCGCTCGGCGGCCGCCTCGGCCACCCGGTCGGAGGGGAGCTCGACGTGGAGCACCGGCACGCGCCAGGCGGGGTCCGGCACGGGGCTGCCCGAGGGCTCCGGCGCGGGCTGACCGGCGGGCGCGGCCGCGGCGGCCGGCTCCGCTGCGGCCCCCGTGTCGGCGCCGGCCCCCGTGTCGGCGCCGGCCGCCGTGCCCGCGTCCGCCTCCGCGGCCCGGCGCGCACGGGCCGCCTGCCGGGCCCGCGCCTGGGCCCAGCGGGCGACGGCCGCGGCCTGCCCGGCGGCGTCGGCGGCGTCGGCGAGCAGCGCGCGCCCCCCGCGCTCGGGCGCGGGGACGACGATCGGGTCGGCGCGGGTCGAGGCGCGCACCAGGGCGTCGATCAGGGCGGCCCCGTCCGCGACCGCGTGCGCGCAGGTCAGGGAGACGATCCCGCCGACCACGGCACCGTCGTCGTCCCCGGCCGCCACGACGTCCGCGGCGGCCAGCCGCCACGACCGGCCGCGGGCGGGGTCCAGGGGCACGTCGGCCTGGGCCTGGGCCCACGAGCCGATGCCGTCGTCGGGCACGGCGGCGGTCTGGAGGTCGAGCACGGGCAGGGTGCCCGCGGGCGCCCACCGGTGCCGGGCGCCGGGCACCCGGGCGCGGACCACGCGGCGGTGCAGCGCCCCGGCGGCGATGCCCTCGGCCAGGTCACGCAGGCGATCGGCGTCGTAGGGGCCGTCCAGGCGCCACAGCACCTGGTTCACCGCGGGGCTCGCGGCGCCGTCGTGCCGGCGCAGGAACATGTCGTCGGCGAACTGCAGGCGCAGCGCGGATGGCGGGTGGGTCACGCTCGGCTCCGTCCGGGCTCGGGCACGGTCGTCTTCAAGTGGCAGACCATACCCGGCATATCCGGGGGGACTAACTTTCACCCGGCATATCCGGTATAAAGGTCGCCGCAAGGGGACCGCGGAACTCGTCCGACGTCGTGCTGGCCGTGCCCACACAACGATTCGAGGGGCACGCACGTATGGAATACACCGAGCTGTCGGCCTACGACCTGCCGGCCGGGACCGTGACGTCGTGGACACCGCGGGCCGACGCGGGGCGCTGGCAGCAGGACCCGCGCGACTTGTCCCCGGGCCACGAGGCCCACCTGCGCGACTCCGAGCCGGGCTCGTGGATCGGCTCCGTGCTGCGGGTCCCCGGCCCGTACGAGCCGGAGTCCCTGCGGCGGGCGATCCACGCCTGGATGAGCCGTCACGAGGTGCTGCGCACCACCGTCACGCGGGACGGGACCGGCTGGCGCCGGGTCACCGCGCCGGCCGAGGCGGTCACCGTCCGGGACCTGGTGGTGGGCGACCTGAGCGCCGGCCAGGTGGCCGCGCTGCTGCCCAGCCTGCTCGCCGACGTCTCGCCCACGGCCTGGCCGCACTGCGTGCTGGCGAGCGTCGTGCCGGAACCCGGCGCCTCGGACGGTGCCGGCTTCGTGCTCGCCTTCGGCGCCGACCACTCGGTCATGGACGCCTACTCCCAGCTCCTGTGGTTCGAGGAGATCGTCTCGCTCTACGACGCCGCCCGCCGCGGCGTGCCCGACGCCGAGCTGCGCGCGCTGGAGGTGGGCTCCCACGTCGACTTCTCCGCCGAGGACCGCAAGCTCGCCATGACGCTCGCCCGCGAGGGCGAACCCGTGCGCCGCTGGCTCGACTTCCTCGGCCCGGACGCGGCCTTCCCGCGCTACGCCGGCATCACGCGCCCCGCCGCCGACGCCGCCGAGGCGGCCCGCCCGCAGGCGTCCCGGTCGGAATGGCTCGCGAGCGCGGACCAGACCGACGACCTCAGCGCCCGCAGCCGCGCCCGCGGGGCGTCCGCCCAGTCGGGTGTGCTGGCGGCGTTCGCGCACGCCGCACGCCGGGTGCACGGCCTGGACCGGCTCCGGTTCGTGCTGCCGATGCACACCCGGTACGCGCCCCAGCACGCGTCCGCCGTCGGCTGGTACGTGGGCCTGTGCCCCGTGGACCTCGACCTGAGCGGCACCGGCCCGCTGCTGCGCGACGTCGACGGCCGGCCCGGACCCGCCCGGGTGCTCGACGGCGACGCCCTGACCACCGCCGTCGAGCGCGTGCACGCCGCCGTCTCGGCGGGCAAGCCCCTGGTGCGCTACTCGTTCGCGCGGGTCGCGGAGCTGGGCGGCATCGCCGACAGCCCGCACTTCGCGGTGTCCTACGTCGACACCCGGTTCGTGCCCGGGGCCGAGCGCTGGAGCTCGTGGGCCGCCCGCACCCTGCGCAGCCCCGCCTACGGCACCGACGAGCTCTACCTCTGGTTCCTGCGCACCCACGACGGGCTCAACGTGTCCACCCGGTACCCCGACACCCCCCAGGCGCACGCCGCGATGGACGCCCTGGTCGCGGAGCTGCGCACCGTGCTGCGGGCCTTCGGCACCGCCGGTCTGCGGGAGGCGGTCGCATGATCCTCGGCGCCATGGGCACGTGGACGACGGCACCCGGCCAGGTGCTGCACGTCCGGCCGACGGCGGCCGCGCTCGCCGCCGCGGCGTCCGCCCCGGTGGACCCCGGCCCGCCGTCGTTCCTGCAGGGCGACCACCTGCGCGCCTACGCGGCGCGCCGGTCCTCCGGCGGGCGGCACCGGGCCTGGACCGGCACCGCCACCCGTCTCGACGGGCCGTTCGACGGCGCCGCCCTCGCGCGGGCGCTGACCCGGTTCGTGCGGCGGCACGAGGGCCTGCGCACCTGGTTCGACGTCGATGCCTGCGCCACCGGCGGGGACCCGGTGCGGCACCTGGTCCCGGCGGACGCCGTGGGCTTCGAGGTCGTGGACGTCCCCGCGTTCTCGCCGGCCCCCGGCCGGTCGTGGGACGAGTGGCTGACCGGCCACCTCACCGCGACGTTCGACGCCGCCTGCCGGCCCGACGGGTGGTCGCCCTTCGCGCTCGGCGCCGTCGTCACGGACGACGGCTTCGGCCTGTTCTGGGGGTGCGACCACGCCTTCACCGACGGCGCGTCCCAGCTCATGGTGCTCAGCGAGCTCGAGGAGCTGTACGGGCAGGAGCTCGGTGTGCTCGACGCCGCTGCTCCGGAACTCGCCGCTGGGGAACCCGCTGCTCCGGAGCCCGCGACCGCCCGCTCGTTCCTCGACCACGCGCGCGCGGAGCACGCGCTCGCCGCGGCGACGCCGCCCGACGCCCCGGAGATCCGGGCCTGGGCCGACGCGGTGACCGCGCACGGCGGGCGCCTGCCCCGGTTCGCGCTCGACCTCGGCCTCGCGCCGGGGGAGACGGCGCCCGTCCGGATCCGCTCCACGACGCTCCTTGATGCCGGCGGGCTCGCGCGGCTGGACGAGCTGGCCGCCGCGCACGGCGCGCGGTTCACCGGCGCGGTGTTCGCGGGGATCGCCCTCACCGACGCGCGGCTGACCGGCGCCACCGACTGGTTCGGGGTCACCGTGGTGGGTTCGCGGGGTCCGGGCTTCGAGACCGCGCAGGGCTGGCTGTGCAACTTCGCCCCGGTCGCCTTCCCGGTGGCCGGCGGGGGCGTCCCGGCGTCGTTCACCGACGTGCTGCCGGCGGCGGACGCCGCGTTCCGCAGCGCGCGCAAGGTCGCGGCGGTGCCGGTGCACGCCGCGCTCGGCGTCATGCTCGCGGGCGGCGTGCTCGACCCGGCCTCGCTCGGCAGCCCGCAGCTCATCAGCTACCTCGACCTGCGGCGCTTTCCCGGCGCGGGGCGGCCCGCCTACGACAACGGCCTGCACTTCACGGGGGAGGGCCGCACCGCGAACGCCTCCCTGTGGGTCAACCGGGACCACGAGCGGCTCTACGTCGTGATGCAGACCCCGGACGTCCCCTCGGCGCAGGCGGCGGCCGACCGGTACGTGGCCGAGCTGACCGCGACGTTCGAGGCCGCGGTGGGCGGTGCCGCCGGGGCGGCCGTGGGTGGCGCGGCTGCCGGCGGCGCGGGGGTCGAGCGCCTGGAGGCGACCGGTGCGGGTTCTCTCGGCTGACCTCTGGGAGCCGGCGCCGGGCCAGGTGGTCACCTGGGACGTCACGCCGGGGGCGGGGCACGTGCCGGGACCGGCGGTGCCCACCTACAACCAGCGCAACCACCTGCTCGGCGCCCGCGGGGGCGAGCCGAGCGTGTGGATCGCCGCCGCGTTCGACGTCGCGGGCCCCGTGGACCGTGCCGCGCTGGAGGGGGCCTTCCGCGACCTGGTGGCGGCCCACCCGGGCCTGCGGGTCGAGGCGGTGCGGCGCCCCGACCCGGAGGCCGTGGGGCTGGTGCGGCACGACGCCGACGCGCTGGCCTGGCGTGCGTACGAGGGCCCGGTCACCCGGACGGCCGACGAGACCCGGGCCCACCTGGTGGCCGAGCTGTCCCGGCGGTGCGCGCCGTTCGGCTACCCCGCGTTCCTGCCCGCCGCGATCAGCCGGGCGGACCGGTCCACGGTCGTGCTCGGCCTGGACCACCTGCACACGGACGCCTGGTCGACCACGGTGATCGTGGACGAGCTGGCCGCCCGGTACGCCGAGCGCGCCGACGGCGCCCGCATGGCCGTCCGCCCCGCCCGTCTCCTTCCCGCCGATCCGGCCGGCCTCCCGTTCGTCGGCGCCGACGACCCGCGCCTGGCGACCTGGCAGGGCTTCCTGCGCGAGCGGGACTGGGCGCTGCCCACGTTCCCGCTGCCGCTCGGCGTGCCCCACGGCGAACGGGCGCCGCAGCGCACGGTCGTGCGCACGCTGGCCGACGCCGCGACCGCCGGCGCCGTCGCCGCCCGGGCCCGCTCGGCGGGCGCGTCGACGTCGGCGGCCGTGCTGGTCACGCTCGCCCGCGCGGTGGCGGACCTGGGCGGGCCGGCGACGCTGGAGACCCTGCTGCCCGTGCACACCCGTGCGGACGACGCCGCGCGGCGCTCGGTCGGGTGGCACACCACGACGGTGCCGCTGCGGATCGACTCCGGCACCGGGCACCCGTCCGCGCGGGCCTGGGCCGCACCCGCGGGGGACGCGCAACGCACCGTGCCGGACACCGCGCTGGCCGAGACCGGCAAGGCGCTGCGGGCGGCGCGCGAGCTGGCCGCGGTACCGCTGGAACAGGTCGTCGGGACGCTGCCGCAGCCGCTGCGGTTCCCGCGCAGGGACATCTTCCAGGTGTCCTACCTGGACTACCGGCGGCTGCCCGGCCACGCGGCGGCCGCCGGGAGCCGCGCGCACCACGTGTCGGCCGCGACCCGGGCCGACGACCTCCAGGTCTGGGTCTCCCGCACGGACGACGGCCTCGCCGTCCGCGCCCGCATGCCCCGCACCGCCACGGCGACACAGGTGGTCGACGCGCTGCTGGACCGCTGGGCCACGATCCTGGCCGAGCTGGGCTGACCGCCGGGTGCACGGGCCGGGCGCCGTCGGAGGCGACGGCGCCCGGACCGCCGTCCTACCCTGCCTCCATGCCTACCCACGACGTCCGCACGCTCACCGAGGGCAGGGCTGTCGCGGCCCTGGCCAACCCGGCGCGCTCCCGCCTCCTCGACTCGCTGACGGCCGAGGGGCCGGCCACCGCGTCGGTGCTGGCCGAGCGGACGGGGCTCGCCGTCGGGAGCATCAGCCACCACATGAAGGTGCTGGCGTCCGCCGGGCTCGTCGAGGAGGCCCCGGACCTGGCCCGCGACCGGCGTGAACGCTGGTGGCGCCGGGCGGCGCGGTCCATCACCTGGGGCCGGTCCACGCTGCCGCCCGACGCGGAGAGCCAGCGGCAGGCCGTGGCCGCCGAGGAGTTCATGCTGGCGCGGCAGGTCGAGCGGGCGCGCGCCTGGCTGGAACGCCCCGAGCAGGACGACGAGTGGACCAGGGCCGAGCTCTCCACGGACAGCTGGCTGCGCCTCACCCCGGACGAGCTGCAGGAGCTGACCGACGAGGTCAACGACCTCGTGCGGCGGTGGAAGGAGCGGGGAAGCACGGGGCAGGCCGAGGGGAGGGCTGAGCACGTGTTCCTCTTCGCGCGGGCGTTCCCGTCCCGTCCCTAGTTCGACAAGGACTGTTGTACAAGAAGTCTTGTAGATATAGTCTGGCCGCATGACGACGATCGCGCCCTCGCGGGCGGTCCTGCCCCTCGCGCGCAACCGGGCCTTCGGCCTCCTGTGGCTGGGCGAGGGCGTCAGCGTGGTCGGCAACGCGACGACCTCGGCGCTCCTGCCGCTGCTCGCGGTGACGCAGCTCGACGCCGGACCCGCCTGGATGGGCCTGATCACCGCCGCGGCCTGGCTGCCCTGGCTCGTCATCGGGCTGCCGGTCGGCGCGTGGGTCGACCGGCTCCCCGCCCGGGCGGTGATGATCGCCGCCAACCTGGCCGCCGCGGTCTCGCTCGGGAGCGTGCCGGTGGCGTTCGCGCTCGGTGCCCTCACCCTGGTCCAGGTCGCCGTGGTGGCCCTGGTGGGCGGCGTCTGCACCGTGTTCTTCCGCACCGCCTACCAGGTGTTCCTGCCCGAGGTGGTGCCCGCCGGCCAGCTCGAGGCGGCGAACGCACGGCTCTTCGGCACCGAGTCCGCGGCGAACGTGGCCGGCCCCGGCCTCGGTGGTCTGCTGGCCCAGTGGCTGACGGCGGCGGTCGGGCTCGCGCTCGACGCCGCCACGTTCCTCTGGTCGGCGGTGTGCCTGTGGCGCATCCAGGTGGCGCGCCCGGCCGCCGCGGAGCCGGGCCCGGCCGGGTCGCTCGCGGCGCGGATCCGGGAGGGCGTGGACCTGGTCCGCCGCGACCGCTACATCCCGTGGCTCGTGGGCATGGGCGGGGCGTCGAACTTCGGGCTGACCGGGTACGGGGCCCTCCTGGTCCTGTTCCTGGTGCGCGACCTCGGGCTCACGGAGGCCGGCGTCGGCGCGGTGCTCGCGGCGGCCGGGGCCGGTGGCGTGCTCGGCGCCGTCGTCGCGCCGTTCCTGAGCACGCGCCTCGGCAGCGGGCGGGCCTCCACCGTCCTGCTCGTGCTCTCCGGCCCGGCGGCCCTGCTGGTGGGTGCCGGCCTGCCGGGCTGGGGCGCGGCGATCAGCGGGGCCGGCGGGTTCCTGGTCGGCCTGTGCGTGGTGTCGGGCAACGTGATCCGCAACGCGTGGCGCCTGCGCTACGTGCCCGCCGGCCTGCGGGGGCGCGTGATGACGGTGATGCAGGTGGTGAACTTCGGCACCATGCCGGTGGCGGGCGTGGTCGCGGGGTGGCTCGGCGGGGTGCTCGGCGTCCGCGAGACCATCCTGCTCATGGCGGCGGTGCACTGCCTCGCCACGTGGAGCGTGCTGGTCTCGCCGCTGGCCAGGCTGCGCGCCCTCCCGGAAGGCACCCTGGGCGGCTGACGCCCCCACGGTGTCCGACGACGAACGCGGGGGTAGTTGCGCTCACGGTCCGGAGAGCGCAACTACCCCCGCGTTCGTGCGGGTCGGGACGTCGTCAGGCGCCCGCGGTGACCTTCTCCGCCGCGGTGAGCTGCGCGGTGTCGTAGTCCGCGCCGCCGCCGAGGCTCGGCATCATCGAGGTGAGCTGCGGCTTCCACGTCGCGTAGTTCTCGGGGAAGCAGCGCTCCAGCAGGCCGGTCATCGCGGAGACGGCGGTCGAGGCGCCCGGCGAGGCGCCGAGCAGGCCGGCGATGGTGCCGTCGGCGGAGGCCACGACCTCGGTGCCGAACTCCAGCACGCCGCCCTTGCCCTTGACCCACTTGATGACCTGGACGCGCTGGCCGGCGGTGATCTTCTCCCAGTCGGCCGGCTGCGCCGTCGGCATGAACCGCTGCAGCTCGTGGAACTTGGTCTCCGGCGCGGCCGCGACCTGGCCGATGAGGTAGCCGGTGAGGTCGAGGTTCTTCACGCCGGCGCCCAGCATCGAGAACACGTTGTGCAGGCGCAGCGACGTGATCAGGCCCAGGTACTTGCCCTTCTTGAGGTACTTGGGGCTGAACCCGGCGTACGGGCCGAACATGAGGTAGCCCTTGCCGTCCACGATGCGGGTGTCCAGGTGGGGCACGGACATCGGCGGGGCGCCGACGTCGGCCTTGCCGTAGACCTTCGCGTTGTGCTGGGCCACGAGCTCGGGGTTCGCGGTGCGCAGGAACTCGCCGGAGATCGGGAAGCCGCCGTACCCGCGGGCCTCCTTGATGCCCGAGGCCTGCAGCAGCGGCAGCGCGCCGCCGCCGGCACCGACGAAGACGAACTTCGCGGTGACGGTGCGGCGCCGGGTGCCGGCGTTCCAGGTGCGGTCGTTCAGGGCCAGGCGCCAGCGGCCGTCCCGGAGCTTCTTGAGGCCGCGCACCTCGTGGTTCAGGTGCAGCTCGGTGTTGTGGGCGGTGGCGAAGCCGACCAGCTTGCGGGTCAGGGAGCCGAAGTCGACGTCGGTGCCCGCAGCGGCGCGCGTGGCGGCGATGGGCTCGTCGGCGTCGCGGTCCAGGGTCATCAGCGGGGCCCACGTGCCGATGACGGCGGGGTCCGTGCTGAACTCCATGTCGCTGAACAGCGGGTGGGCGCTGAGCGCGTCGTAGCGGCGGCGCAGGAAGTCGACGTTCTCGGCGCCGCGCACGAACGTCATGTGCGGGGTGACGTTGATGAAGTCGGTGCCCTCCATCAGGCCGGCGGTGAGCAGGTGGTTCCAGAACTCGCGGGAGGTGTGGAACTGCTCGTTGATCTTCACCGCCTTGGAGATGTCCACGGAGCCGTCCTTGCGCTCCGGCGTGTAGTTCAGCTCGCAGAGCGCGGAGTGGCCGGTGCCCGCGTTGTTCCACGGGTTCGACGACTCGAGCGCGACCTCGTCGAGGCGCTCGTAGATCCCGATACGCCAGGTCGGCTCCAGGATCGTGAGCAGCGCGCCGAGGGTGGCGCTCATGATCCCTCCGCCGATCAGCGCGACGTCGACCTCTTCGGAAGGACGCGGGGCTGTCTGGAGGTATGAAGTCACGGCAAGAACGATAGCGGGCTTGTGAAAAGCGGAACGAGCGCTGTGGCATGAATCACGTGATACGCGCCGTGACGTCTCTCACTCGGCGGCCGTCCGGCGCGACCGCCCGGCGGTCTCAGCGCACCGGCTGCGGGGCCAGGACCGACAGGAGCTGGAGCTTCTCGTGGCTCTCGCTGCCCGGTACGGCGGTGTACACCATCAGGGAGTGCACCTGGCCCGGGTCGACCAGCCGCTGGCAGTTCAGCTCGAGCGCCCCCACCTCGGGGTGCACGAAGTGCTTGACCTCGTGCGGGCGCACCCCGATCTCGTGCGCCTCCCACACCTCGCGGAACTCCTCGCTCTGCTTCAGCAGCAGGGCGGCGAGCTCCGCGGCGCGCGACTGCGGACCCCGCATGGTCACCAGCTCGCGCAGCCCCGAGGCGTACATCCGCGTCAGGAAGGCGTGCTCGTCCGGTGCGTAGAGGTCGCGCGCCCCGGGGTCGGTGAACCAGCGGTACCCGGCACTGCGGGCCGGACCGGTGAACTCGGTGGTGCACCCGGTCAGCGCCACGCCCATCGGTGTCTGGCGCAACGTCTCGCCCAGCTCGGTGACGATCTCGGCGGGCGTGTCGTCGAGCCGGTCCAGGATGCGCAGCAGGCCCGGGCTGATGTGCGCGCTGGTGCTGCCGCGCGGCGGCGGGTTGTGGCCGGCCAGCCGGAACAGGTGGTCACGCTCGTCGAGCGACAGGTGCAGTCCCTGCGCGATGGACGCGATCATCTGCTCGGACGGCTGCGGGCCGCGCTCCCGCTCGAGCCGGGAGTAGTAGTCGGTCGACATGTTGCACAGCACGGCGACCTCCTCGCGGCGCAGCCCGTTCGTCCGCCGACGCCGGCCTCGCGGCATGCCCACGTCCTCGGGCTGGAGCTGCTCACGGCGTCGGCGGAGGAACTCCGCCAGCCCGGTGCGATCGATCACGGTGTCCCTCTCGTCGAGTCCTGCCTCGTTTCTACCCCGTGCCCGGCGGTCCAGCCACGGCCCGCCGATCCCCCCATACGGCGTGAGCGGTGGCCGTACGGCGTGAGCGGTGGCCCGGCGAGCCTGTGATCGCCAGGTCCTGGATAGGTCCTGACGCCCCGCCGAGGATCGGTGCCGTGGCCCGAGCGGGCCGCGAGCACCACGACAGCCGTCACGGCAGGGAGCAGAACAATGCCACGCACATCGATCGACATCACCGTCCCGGACCTGACCGGCAGGCGCGCCGTGGTCACCGGCGCCAGCGACGGCATGGGCCTGGGCATCGCCGCACGGCTCGCCGCCGCGGGCGCCGAGGTGGTCATGCCCGTCCGCAACCCCGCCAAGGGCGAGGCCGCCATGACGCGGATCCGGCGGGTCGCGCCGGGCGCGCGGGTCTCGCTGCGCAGCCTCGACCTGTCCTCGCTGGAGAGCGTCGCGGCCCTGGGCCAGACTCTCCGCGGGGAGGGCGACCCGATCCATCTCCTCGTCAACAACGCCGGCGTGATGCGGCCGCCCCGGCGCCTGACGACCGCCGACGGGTTCGAGCTGCAGCTCGGCACCAACCACCTGGGGCACGTCGCGCTCGTCGCCCAGCTCATGCCCCTGCTGCGGGACGGCGGCGCCCGGGTGACGTCGCAGGTCAGCGTCGCTTCGGCCAGCGGCTCCATGCACTGGGACGACCTGAACTGGGAGCGGTCGTACGACGTCATGCGGGCCTACCGGCAGTCCAAGATCGCCCTCGGCCTGTTCGGCCTGGAGCTCCAGCGACGCAGCGAGGCCCACGGCTGGGGCATCACCAGCAACCTGTCGCACCCCGGCGTGGCGCCCACCAGCCTGCTGGCCGCGCGGCCGGAGCTCGGCCGCGGCCAGGACACGCCCCACATCCGCCGGATCCGCTGGCTCTCCGAGCACGGGATCCTCCTGGGCACCGCGGAGACCGCGGGCCTGCCCGCGCTCATGGCCGCCACCGACCCGGCCGCCCGGCCCGGCGCCCTGTACGGCCCCAGCGGCCCCGGCACCCTCGGCGGCCCGCCCGCCGAGCAGCGGATGCACCGCCCGCTGCGCAGCCTCACCGAGGCGGCCCGGGTGTGGCGCGTCTCCGAGGAGCTGACCAAGGTGGCCCTCCCGGCCGCCTGACCGGCTCGCGCCGAGCAGCACCACCCGAGCAGCACCCACCCGAGCAGCGCCCATCCCGCCCCCGAGTACCCGACCCGAGCACGTCGAGCCCCCAGGAGCAGCCCATGAGTTCCGTCCCCCGTCCGGCCGCCCGCCCCCGGAGCCCGTGGTGGGTGGTGGTCGGCGCGGGCACCGCGAACGCCGTCGGCCCGCAGCTCTACCTGGCCACCACCGGCGTGTTCGTGCTGCCGATCGTCGAGGACACCGGATTCAGCCGCACGACGGTGACCGGCGCGTACTCCGTGGCCGCGGTCGGCATGGTGATCGGGCTGATCGTGGTCAGCCGGCTCGTGGACCGGTACGCCGCGCGGTACATCCTGGTGCCGTCGTTCGTGCTCTTCGCGGCCTCGATGGCCACGATCGGCCTGACGCCGCCCGTCGAGGCCGTCTACTTCGTGCCGTGCTTCCTCGTCGGGTTCTTCGGCGCCGGCACGGCGGTCCCGGCCACGCGCGTGGTCGTGGGCTGGTTCGACAACAACCGGGCGCTCGCCGTCGGCGTCGTGACCGGCATCATCGGCCTGGGGGCCGCGCTCGGTCCCGTGCTCGCCGGGGCGCTCATCGACAGCGTCGGCTGGCGGCAGGCCTACGCCGCCATGGGGGTCGTCGCGGCCCTGGTGTCCGTCACGATGATCACCCTGTTCGTGCGGGGCCGTGCCGAACGGCACGTCCGCGGACGCCTGGTCGCCGAGACCCAGGCCGGCGACCGCGACGTGCGCCTCGAGCTGCCCGGCCTCACGTTCGCCGAGGCGCTGCGCACCCGGCAGTTCTGGGGCATCGCGCTCGGTCTGGGCATGGTCGGCGTGGTCGTGGTCGGGCTGCAGGTGCACCTCGTGCCGATGATGACCGACCGCGGCCTGAGCGCCGACCAGGCGGCCCAGCTCCTGGTCGTCTTCGGCCTGGCCTCGCTCGTGGGGCGCGTCCTGGGCGGCATCGTCATCGACCGCGTGCACGGCGCGATCGTCGGCCCGGTCGTGATGCTCGCCCCCATCGTCGGCATGCTCTTCCTGTACCCGCCGTTCCCCACGGCGGCCGTGGCGGTCGCGTTCATCGGCATCGCGTTCGGCATCGAGGGCGACCTGCTCGCCCTGCTCATCACGCGGTACCTCGGCATGCGCAGCTTCGGCCAGATCGTGGGCCCGGTCCAGGCCGTGTTCATCCTGGGCAGCGCCTTCGGCCCGCTGCTCCTCGGGCTCGGGTACGACGAGCTCGGCTCCTACGACCCGGTCATCCCGGTGCTGATGGGCGTCCTGGTGACCGGCGCCGTGCTCATCGGCACCCTGGGCCCGTACGTCTACCCCGCGGTGCGCGGCTTCGACCGCCTCGCGGCCCGCGACGAGCTGGCGGCGGCCGAGGTGCTCAGCGACCTCGCCGGGGGAGAGGGCGAGCGGGTCGTGCCGGGGGTGCGGCAGGCGTCCTGACCCCCCGGCCGGGGCCGGTCACGGCCGGTGGTCGACGTCGGTCCCGCCGCCCAGGTCCGTGCAGTCGACGGCCCGCACCCCGTGCTCGCGCAGGTACGGTCCGGCGCCGGTGTCCCCGTGCACCGCGTCGGCCAGCGGCCCCCAGTGGGCACGGCCGACGAGTACGGGGTGCCCGGGATCGCCGGCATACGTGGCGCGCGCCAGCGTGCCGAGGGCGGCCTGCTCGGTGAGCGTCCCCAGCACCCGGCGCACCGCGTCGGGCCGCAGGCCCGGCAGGTCCACGAGCGTGACGGCGGCGGCCACCGCGCCGGTGCGCCCGGCCTCCGCCAGGCCGGCGCGCAGGGACGCCGCGACACCGTCCGACCAGCCGGCCGCGACCACCGGGCGCGCGTCGGCCGGCACCAGCACCCGGGCCTCGTCGGCCCGTGCCCCGAGCACCACGACGACGTCCGAGCAGCCGCCCTCGCGCAGCGCCCGGCAGGCGAGCTCCAGCCACGGGGTGCCGTCGTCGTCGCGGACCAGGGCCTTGGGTATCCCGAACCGGGTGCCGGCCCCGGCCGCGAGCACGATCCCGACGACGTCGGGCGGGCCCGCCGGGCCGGGGGCGTGTGGTGCTGTGCCTCTCATGCGAGGAACCTAACCGGCCCGGCCCTGCACAGCCTCGGACCGGCAGGCCCTGGACACGGCGGTCCGTGTCCAGAGGCCTGCGGACCGTACGGGGTCAGCGGCTCGACGTGGGCCACGGCCCCAGCTCGGGCAGCTCGCCCGGCAGCGGGGTCGCGGGCACGCGCCCGGCCAGCCACACCGTGACGTCCCGCGGGTCGCCCGCGATGTCGTCCACCGCGACACCGTCCGGCAGGCGCACGGCCAGGAACGCGCGCAGGTGGCCGCACAGCGTGTCGTCCCACGTGCCGTACCCGATCGGCGCCGCCGTGCCGGACGTCGCGTCGACGGCGTGGATGCGCACCTCCCGCCACCAGGCCAGGACGCAGCCCGACAGGGGTCCGTCGCGGTAGCCGCTCGGGGCGTCCCACAACGGCGACGCAGGGGCCGGCCAGGTGCGCGACAGGTCGTCGCGCAGGCGCGACAGCACCTCCAGGTGCTCGTCGAGCGCGCGGCCGGACCCGGCCTCGATCGCCGCGTCCCGCGCCGCGCGGCTCGCGTAGACCGGGACCACCTCGCCGCGCTCGGCGGCCCGGGCCTGCCCCAGCAGCGCGGCACCCACGCCCGCGACATGGGACAGCACGTGCCCGCGGGTCCAGCCCTCCAGGGTCGATGGCCCCGCCAGGTCCTCGGCGGTCAGGTGCCCGACGGCGGACACGAGCGCGTCCAGGCCGGCAGCCGAGTCGGTCAGGGCGTGCGGGACGAGGTCGGCGGCGGTGCTCACGGGGGATGTCCCTTCGTCGGGGGCGGGGTGGGTCGGGATCACGGCCACAGCAGACCGGCGGACCAGCCGCCGGCGTCGGCCCGGTAGAGCAGGCGGGTGTGCGGCCCGTCGTCGGGCGCCTGCCAGAACTCGACGCTCACCGGCGTCAGCACGTAGGCCGTCCAGTCCGGCGCGGCCAGCCCCGGGTCCGCGGTGACGGCGCGCAGGGCCTCCGTGAAGGCCGCCACGTACTCGTCCCGTGACCCCAGCGGCTCGCTCTGCCGGTTCACCAGGCCCGCGGCGCGCGAGGCGTCCGGACGTGCCAGGAAGTCGGCACGGCTCACCTCGGCCCCGGCCGACGCCGCACTGCCCGTCACCTTGACCTGCCGGCCCAGCTCGGGCCAGAAGAACGTCAGCGCGGCGTGCGGGTTGGCCGCCAGGTCCTGCCCCTTGGGCCCCGAGGACTGGGACGCGAACCACCACCCCTGCGCCGTCACGTCCTTGAGCACCAGCGTGCGGGCGTGGACTCGCCCCGCGGCGTCGGCGGTCGAGAGGGTGGCGGCGTGCGGGGCCAGCAGGCCCGCGTCGATCGCCTCGTTCAGCCAGGCTTCGAACAGCTCGTGGGGCGTGCCGGGCGCCGCGCCCGGGTCGAACACCGGCAGGCCCGGCCGGGCGAACGCGGGCAGCGCGCGGAGGCGCTCGCGGAGGGTCACATGCTCTCCTTCTCGGTCAGCAGGCCGACGAAGCCGCGCACCGCTGCGGTGAGCGCGTCGGGATCCTGCGTGGCGCGGGCCAGGACGTAACCGCCCTGGATGATCGCGAGGGCGGCGTGCGCGCGGTCGCGCGCGACCTCGTCGGGCAGGCCCGTCTCGCGGAAGATCGCGGTCAGCTCGCGGAGCAGCCGCACGAAGTAGGCGGTGAGCACGTCGCGCAGGCCCTCGTCGTCCATCACGGCCTGGTCGGACGTGTGGCGGCCGATCCTGCAGCCCGCCAGGGCGTCCCGTGGCCGTTCGAGGTAGGCGATCACGCGCTGGACGGCGGGGGAGTCGCTGCGCAGGGTCCGCATCGCGCGGGCGAGCGCGTCGTCCACCGTGGCGCCGACGGCGGCCACCGCGAGGTCGTGCTTGGTGGGGAAGTGGTGGTAGAGGCTGCCCTGGCCGACGCCCGCCGCGACCAGCACGGCGCGCGGGCTCGTGGCGCCCACACCCTGGGTGGCGAAGAGGTCCTGCGCGGCGTCGACGAGCCGGTCGCGGGCTGTGGCCGTGGTCATGGCGGCACCATACCTACCTCCAGGTATGGTGACAAGCGGGCAGTGCCCGGACGTCGGCGGGCGCCGTCGTCAGAACAGGGTGAGGACGCCCAGGACGCCGACCGCCAGGGCGAGGGCGAGCGAGACCGTGATCAGGACGGCGTGCACGGTACGGAACCGCGTGGCCCGGCCCTCGGCGTCGCGCGACCGCGGGTCGGCGGCGATGCGCTGCCAGAACCGCGGCCAGATGACCAGGTTCCAGAGCGCGGTGACGACGAGGACGACGGACCAGCCGGCAGGAATCTCCACCCGCCGATTATCCGCCGCCGGGGACGGGGGAGGATCAGAAGTAGTCGCGGACGTGGAGCTGACGGCCCGCGAAGAGGGTCGTCAGGGGCGCGTCGTGGGTGTCCGGGCCGGTCAGGTGGCCCCCGAACCGCAGGTTCGCCGCCGACTGCACGCCCGCGTACAGCAGCGCCAGCCCGTTCGCGGTGAGCACGGGCCGCTCGTGGTGCGCGTCCTCGACGGCGACGTCGTCCTGCTCGACGTGCGTGACGCCGTCGGACACGGTGAGCGTCCAGGTGCCCGTGAGGTCGGCCGGGCCCCGGACGGCGAACGGGACGCGCACGCCCTCCAGCGGGGACTCGATGCCGCGCAGCGCTCCGGCGACGTCCAGGACCCGCAGCATGTACGGGTGCGCGGAGTGCACGGTGGTGGTCAGGTCGGGGAGCACGAGCCAGGCGGGGTCCAGCCCCGACGTCGACACGCGGGCCGTGCCGACCACCGTCGAGAAGCTGCCGACCGTGCGCCACAGGGCGCGGGCGGCGTCCGGCGTGAGGGCGATGAGGTCGTCGACCTCCATGACCGCCGTGGCGGGCGTGTACCCCTCGCCGCGGATCCAGCTCGCGAAGCCGACCACCTCGCCCGCCGGACCTGCGGCGCCCCGCTCGTCGATCGCGAGCGTGACGCCCGTGTAGTCGGCGAAGAACTTCTCGGGCGGGGTCCAGAACGGCTTCTCGGCTCGCGAGACGGGCCCGTTCTGCCGGGCGGCCCAGGCGCGGTGGACGGCGACGACGGCATCGAAGTCGGCCACGCCGGCCCTGCGGGTGACCACGCCGTCGGGCACGGCCACCCGGCCCAGGTTCGGCAGCGGCACGTCGACGTCGTCGAACGAGCCGACCACCTCGTACCCGAGCCCCCGGTAGATGCCGGGTGCGGTCGGGTAGAGCGTCGAGATGGTCTCGCCGCCCTCGCGGGCCTCGGCCAGGGCGGCCGCGAAGAGCCGCGCGAGATGCCCCGAGCCGCGTCGCTCGGGCTCGACGGCGACCCCGGCGACGCCCGCCGTCGGCACCTGCGCGCCGTGGAACCACGACGTGAACCCGTACACGCGCAGGCGGGCGGCCAGGTCGTCGCCGTCGAAGGCGCCCCACTCCCGGAAGCCGGCGGCCGTCCACTCCTCGCGCGTGGGGACGGCGCGTCCGCCGTCGGGCGCGCCGAACGCCTCGCCGCCGAGGCGGGTGTAGGCGGGCTGGTCGTCGTAGCCGACGGGGCGCACGGTGATGCTCATGGGAGCGACCCTAGGGAACGGGCGGGGCCGCCTGCGAGCCCAAAAAGCTCAGTCGCCGAAGTACGCAACCAGGTCCTCGGCGGGGTGCGGGCGCACCAGCGGCGTGCGCGTGACCTCCAGCGGCTCGGGCGTGAGCAGGCTCGGCAGCTCGGCGTCGGCGGTGCGGTTGCCCGGCGTGATGCCGTCGTCGCGTACGAGGTCGCGCTGGAACATGACGGCGTCGTGCCACTGGCCGTGCTTCCAGCCGATGCGCTCGAACGAGCCGGCCCGCTGGAACCCGGCGGCCTCGTGCAGGGCGACGGCGGGGTCGTTCGGCAGCACGATGCTGGCCACCACGCGGTGGTAGCCGCGCCGGGCGAGCCGCTCCAGCAGCGCGTCGTACAGCGCGCGGCCGGCGCCGCGGCGCTGGTGGTCCGTGGCCACGTAGACGTTGGTCTCCAGCGTCCAGCGGAACGTGGGCCGGTCGGCGAACGGCTTGGCGTAGGCGAAGCCCGCCACGACCCCCTCGGTCTCCAGCACCAGCCAGGTCTCCCGGCCGAAGAACCGCTCGATGCGGCGCGTCATCTCGCGAGCGTCCGGCGGGGTGGTCTCGAAGGTCGCCGCCGAGTCGGCGACGAAGGGGGCGTAGATCCCGGCGCAGGCTGCGGCGTCGTCTGGTGTCGCGACGCGGACGATGCGGTCCATGCACGGATCCTGCACCGCAGCGGTGCAGGGCGATGATCGCAGCGCCGAATTGACGGCGGTGGGTGCAGCGGGTAGGTGCCGGGCGGGCGGGTCAGCCGGGCTCGCCGGCGGGCGGCGCCCCGCCGAGCTCGGGCACGAGGTCCTTCTGGAGGCGCATGACGTCGCGCCACCGGCCGTGCTTCCACCCGATGCGGCGCAGCGTGCCGACCACCTCGAAGCCGAGCGCCATGTGCAGGCCCAGGCTGGCGTCGTTCGGCAGGGCCAGGCCCGCCACGAGGCGCCGGTAGCCGCGTTCGGCCAGCCGCTCGAAGAGCGCCTCGTAGAGCGCCCGGCCGGCGCCGGTCCGGCGTCGGCCCACCTCCAGGTACACGCTGGTCTCGACGGCCCAGCGGTAGGCCTCGCGCGCGGAGTACGGGCTGCCGTAGGCGAAGCCGACGACGTCGCCCGTGGCCCGGTCCTCGGCGACGAGCCAGGCGTGGCCGGCCGCGTAGCCGGCAATGCGTCGGGCCATCTCGGCGGTGCCGGGCGGCTCGGTCTCGAAGCTGACGTGGGTGTGGCGCACGTAGAAGCCGTAGATGTCGGCGCAGGCGGCCGCGTCGTCGGCGGTCGCGGGGCGGATCGTCAGGTCCATGGTCCGATGGTGCCGCATCGCCGGGTCCGGGCGGTGCCGGCCCCGAGGCGGCGCGGGTGTCGGTGGCGGGGCATAGCGTGTGTCTCGTGACCACGCTCCAGCGGCGAGTGCTCCTCGTCGCGATCCTCGGCTCGTTCGTGTCCTTCCTCGACGGCACGGTCGTGAGCGTCGCGCTGCCCGCCATCGCGCGGGAGCTCGGCGGCCCGGGCGCCGAGGGCCTGGCGCTGCAGCAGTGGGTGGTGGACGCGTACCTGGTGACCCTGGGTGCGCTGATGCTCGTGGCGGGCTCGGTGTCGGACGTCTACGGGCGCCGGCGGGTGCTCGCGGTCGGGCTGGTGGGCTTCGCCGTGGCCTCCGTGCTGTGCGCGGTGGCGGTGACGGGGCCCGTCCTCGTGGTCGCCCGTGCGCTCCAGGGCGTGGCGGGCGCCCTGCTGGTGCCCAGCTCCCTGGCGCTGATCGTCGCGACGTTCTCCGGCGAGGCGCAGTCCCGCGCGATCGGGCGGTGGACGTCCTGGACGACGGCGGCGATGATCGTCGGCCCGTTCGTCGGCGGCATGCTGGTCGACTTCGTGTCGTGGCGCTGGGTGTTCTGGATCAACGTGCCCGTCGTCGCGCTCACGCTCTGGCTGCTGCGCGGTGTCCCTGCCGGGGAGGGCGAACCGGGCCGCCGGGTGGACGTCCCGGGCGCCGTGCTCGCCGCGCTCGGGCTCGCGGGCGTGGTGTTCGGGCTCATCGAGGGCGACCGGCTCGGGTGGACCTCGCCCGGCGTCCTCGTGTCGGCGCTGGGTGGTGCCCTGCTGCTGGTGGCGTTCGTCATCCACCAGCGGCGGGCGGTCGACCCGATGCTGCCGCTGCGGCTGTTCCGGGCGCGCAACTTCGCGTGGGGCAACCTGGCCACCACGGCCATCTACGGCGCCCTCTCGCTCGGCGGGTTCGTGCTGACGCTGTTCCTGCAGCAGGTCGCCGGGTACTCGGCCACCTGGTCCGGGGTGGCGCAGCTGCCGACCACGCTCGCGATGATCGCGCTGTCCGCGTGGTTCGGCACCCTGTCCGGCCGGTACGGGCCGCGGCTGTTCATGACGGTCGGGCCGATCGTGGCCGCGGGCGGGTTCCTCCTCATGCTCGCGATGGACGAGACCGCGTTCTACCCGACGCAGGTGCTGCCGGGCCAGCTCGTGTTCGGGCTCGGTCTCTCGATCACGGTGGCGCCGCTGACCGCGGCCATCCTCGGTGCCGTCCCGCCCCACGACGCCGGGATCGGGTCGGCGGTCAACAACGCGGTCGCCCGGGTGGCCGGGCTGGTGACGGTCGCGTTCGCGGGCATCATCACCGGCGGCGTGCTCGACGTCGCCTCGTTCCACCGTGCCCTGCTCGTGACCGCGGCGCTGCTGGTGGCCGGCGGTCTGCTCTCCCTGATCGGCATCCGGAACCCGCGCGAGATCGATGCGGACCAGACCCTGGTCAAACCTACTTAGGTATGCCTAACCTCAGTGCATGGGATACAAGGGACGCAAAGCGGTCGATCCGCATGTCGTCATGGCTGAGGTCGTCAACACCAAGCGCGTCACGCCCAGCATGATGCGCGTGACGCTCGGCGGTGACGGGCTGGCCCAGTTCACCCCGGCCGGGTACGACCAGTGGTTCCGCCTCTTCCTGCCCCGCGCCGGCCAGGACATGCTGCGTCTGCCCACCCGCTCCTCCGCCCTCTGGTACGCCGAGTACCTGACGACGCCGAAGGCGCGGCGCCCCTGGGTCCGCAACTACACCGTCCGCGCCGCGCGGCCCGACCTGAACGAGATCGACGTCGACTTCGTGCTCCACGGCGACGGCGACCAGCACCCCGGCGACGCCCACCCGTCCGGGCCGGGCGCCGGGTTCGCGGAGGCGGCCGAGCGGGGCGCGCGCGTGGGCCTGCTCGACCAGGGAATCGGCTACGACCCACGGCACGCGCACGACTGGACCCTCCTCGTCGCCGACGAGTCCGGCCTGCCCGCCGTGGCGGGCATCTGCGAGTCGCTCCCGCGTGACGCCCGCGGGATCGCCGTCGTCGAGGTACCCACCGCCGAGGACCGGCAGGAGGTCCGGGCTCCGGCCGGCGTGGAGCTGCGCTGGGTGGTGCGGGACGCCGCCGACGCGGTGCCGGGCCAGGCGGCGCTCGCAGCGCTGTGCGAGCTCGACCTCGCCGGGGCCGGCGGAGCGGTGCACGCCTTCGCCGTCGGCGAGTCGTCGCTGGCCACGGGCGCGCGCCGGTACCTGGTGGGGGAGTGCGGGGTGCCGAAGACGCACGTGGACTTCGTGGGCTACTGGCGGCACGGGCGCTCGTCCCCGGGGTGATGCCGGTGGCTTGGCGCCGGAGCGCGACTCGGAGTGACGTGGTGGGGGGGGGGGGGGGGGGGGGGGGGGCCCCGGCGGGGGGGGCCCCCCCCCCGGGGGCGGCCCCCCCCCGCGCCCCCCCCGGGGGGGGGCGGCGAGCCCCCCCCGGGGGGCGGGGA